>JBKPSH010000155.1:0-9705 GCA_046734955.1 Acidobacteriota bacterium | reverse complement strand
CCGGATTTGTCGATGTCTTCAACCTGCTCAATGCGAACCCGGAGCAGACCACGAGCTGGGCGTCCGGCACTTTCCTCCGACCGCTGAGCATTGTCCCCCCACGGATCGCGCGAGTTGGAATGAAGCTGGATTGGTAGCGCTGTCGTCACTGGAGGCCGAATCGCTTCTGGATGGCGGCAAACCGTGGATCACCGCGGAGCGAAGCCATCTCCGGCCAGGTCAGCAGCAATGGGATCCGTTGTGGCTCGCGATCGGCCGTCCGTTGCAGCGCTTCGAATGCCCGATCGGCATCGCCCAGCGACGCATAGATAATCGTCGCCCGATAGGGATACTGGTCGTTCTCAGCGGCCAGTTGTTCAGCGTCCGATCGTCTGCCCGCCTTCACATAGGCGTAAGCCCGATAGTGGGGGACGCCTTCGGGGGGACGAGAAGCCGTCGGGATGCCAGTAGCCCCATGCGATTCTATTGCGTCGTAGAGCGCTAGCGCCTCGTTGACGCGGCCGCTACACGCGAGCGCTCTGGCGAGAACGACATCGGCTGCAGGAAATTCGGGATCCACGGCTCGCACGCGGTGCAAGAGATCGATCGCCTCGTCGTATCGTCCGATTGTGAAGTACAGCTGCCCCATTTCCCGCCAGACATCAAGCGAGAGTGGATCGCTCTTTAGCGCCACTTTGAGGAGTTGCTCTGCTTCCTCGAATCTCCGCAGCGGTCGAAGTGTGAAGAAGGAGTAGTTCGTGTAGACCTGGCTGAGACTCGGATTGAGCGCGATCGCCTCTTGAAAGTCGCGCTGCGAGCTTGACCAATCGAGATCACGCGCGGCAACAATTCCCATGGCCGCGTGTGCGTCCGCGAGATCGGAATCGAGTTCGAGCGCCTTGAACGCTGCAGCCCGCATCAGCCCCTGGGCCTTGTCGGCCGGTATCCCCTGATACGTAGGAAGCGACAGGTGAGCGTAAGCATCGGCTATCCCTGCGTACGCCGGCGCGAAGTCCGGAGCAATGGCGATGACCTGCTGGAAGTACTCGATCGCCTTTTGCGGGCCGGCGACAAGACGGCGACTCACCAGCGCTCGCCCGGTCAGATAGAGTCCGTAGACTTGTGGGTCGAGATCGTACGCACGGTGGCTGACCGCACCTTGCACTCCAAGCCGTTCGGCGACACGTTGAGTGATGCCATCGCGGACGGCGAACACCTTCCCGATCTCGGTGTCGAATGACTGGCTCCAGAGCATCACACCCGTGGAGGCCTGCCGGAGTTCCACGTCCACCTGAAGCCGGTTTCCTGAACGCCGAATCGACGCGTCGAGCACGAAGCCGACATCGAGCCGCGCGGCCACGTCTCGCAAATCCCGTGGATTGTTCTTGAAGGCAAAACTCGACGTGCGAGACCGGACTTGCAGATGCTCATTCGCCGCAAGACTGTTGATGACTTCTTCCGTGAATCCATCGGCAAACTCTTCGCCGCCTGCCTCGGTCGTGAGATTCTTGAACGGACGCACTGCAATCGCCGGAGCCTCGGACCGCTTGGCCAGAGTCGCCGTCAACGAAGCCGCCTGGGAGATCGGTTCTCTCTCCTGGCGCATCCGTCGGTCGGCCACCCACACGGCAACCAGCGCAACGGCAACGCCCGCCGTCATTGCGTACTTGCGTGGGATGGCGGATGCACGCGGTTTGAGCGCACCGAGAGCGGTTGCAAGCGCGTGAGCACTGCCGTATCTGTGCTCCGGACGTGGATCGATCGCACGATCGATGATGCGTGCGAGCCGTCGCGGGATGTCGGGCCGAGCGCCGGCGATTCCGCCACGTTCTCGTTGTTCATGCGCGATGCGCAGTTCCGAAACGCTGCGGGCAGGTACCGGGTATGTCCCCGTGAGCATGCGATACAGCAGCACGCCGATGCTGTACACATCGCTCTGAACCGTTGCCGGGCTCTCGTGGAGTAACTCCGGCGCGAGGTACAACGGCGTGCCTGCCAACGAACCGGCAACGCGCGAATCTCTGGTATCCCAGCCAGTGCCGAAATCCATCAGCACGACGCGGCCGTCGTTGACGAGCATCACGTTCTGAGCCTTGATGTCACGATGCAGAAGGCCGGCCTTGTGGACCGCAGACACGGCCGCACAGATCTGCACTCCAATCTCAATCACGCCGGACGGCTTCAGCGGGGACCCTCGTGCGAGCCGCTGTTCGACCGTCTCGCCGTCGAGCCGTTCCATCCAGAGACCAGCGGTGTCCCCGATGCGCTCGGCGCCGTAAATGATGACAACGTTTGGATGACGGACGCGCGCCAGGAGCCGGCCTTCCTGGATGATCGAGGACGCGCGCTCGTCTCCGGATGCCGACTGCGCCGGCAGGAGCTTCAGCGCAACTTCGCGGTCGAGGCGGGTGTCCCAGGCACGGTAGACGTGACCGAACGCGCCCCTGCCAAGCGGCTCGAGTATGCGAATGTGTCCCCATGTCGGTGGCGGGAGGGCCGACTCGTGATCCGCGCGTTGTTGCCGATGAAAGTCCGCAAGCGTCGCCAGCACCCGCAGTTCCTCGACGAGCGGACGCTCGATCTCGGTAGCGGTCGATTGAACCATCGCCCAATCGACCGATGTGCCATCCAGAATGGCCCCGGCGAGTTCGCTAAGCGTCGGTTCGCTCGCGTCCACGCTTCATTTCCTCGGCGAGACGCAACAGCGCACGCTGCGTCGCTTTGCGCGCCGCTTCCGTGGTCGGTTTGTCCAGCATCACAGCGAGCTCTTCATAGCTGTAGCCCAACTCGACGCGCGCGATGATCGCCTCCCGCTCCTCGGGCTTCAACCGCTCGAGCGCTGCTTCGTATGCGTCGACTCTCTCCCGCCCGATAGCGGCGTCGAGTGGCGACTCAGCGGCTTCGACTTCGATGCTGTCGAGACTCGTTGAGTCCGGCTGGCGGCCTTGGCGACGCAGTTCATCGCGCAGGCGATTGAGGACGGCCGTGCGCAGATACGCCTGCAGCGCCCCCACTCGCCTGGGCTCGAAACTCTCCATTCTCCTAAACGTCTTGAGCAGCGTGTCCTGGACAAGGTCGTCGGTGTCGGCAACATCCCGAGCCCACTTTGGCAGGCGACCGCTCGCCCATCGCTGCAAGGGCTTGAGGTGTCGCGCAAACAGCCGCTCGAGAGCTTCCTCGTCGCCGTCGCGAGCGCGATTGATCAAGGAGAACGTCGACTCCGGGTCGAGCGGTGCGCTTTGGGAAGGATCGGTGGCATCATCCGACATTGCGGTTCCCCAGGGATTCCAGCAGGAGGACTATTCTCGACTGCGTCTTCTCGATCGCCAAAGCCTAACGCGAAAGACACGAGCATCGCCACGTGCCAGTGCAGTGGCATGAAGAACACGCGTCATGTAATACCATGGACGACCGGCTGCAGCCATGATGCGCCTGGTCCAGATTCGTCGCGCCGATACACGTGCGGTTGCGTTCTGCGGCGAACCACATCTGCACGTGATCGACAGCTTCGTGTCGGTATTCGATCTCGCACAAAAGGCAATTGCTACGCGCACAACGCTCGTTGACCTCGTGCGAAAGAGCGCGCTGGTCGAGACGCTCGACTACGACGCCATCTATGCCGGTAGATCCGAGTGGCGGCTGCTGACGCCGATTGATCATCCGCTCGAGCCGGCGCGCTGCCTCGTGAGCGGCACGGGCCTCACACATCTCGGAAGCGCCGCCAATCGTCAGCAGATGCACGAGGCCGCCGAATCGGAACTGACCGACAGCATGAAGATGTTCCGGTCTGGTCTGGCTGGCGGCAAGCCTGCACCCGGCGAAGTCGGCGTCCCGCCCGAGTGGTTCTACAAGGGAAACGGCACGATCCTCCGCGCGCACGGCGAGCCGCTCGACGTGCCCGCCTTCGCCGAAGACGGCGGCGAAGAGGCGGAGGTCGCCGGTGTGTATGTGATCGACGACGGCGGCGTGCCGCATCGTCTCGGCATGGTCATCGGCAACGAGTTCTCCGATCACGTGTTCGAGCGGAAGAATTATCTGAACCTCGCGGGATCGAAACTGCGCACCTGCGCGATCGGGCCGGAGCTCATCGTCGATCCGCAGTTCGAGTCGGTCACCGGCACGGTTACCATCAAACATAGTGGCGACCTCCTGTGGTCGAAGAACATTGTCACCGGCGAGCGGGAGATGAGCCACAGCCTGCGCAACATCGAACATCACCACTTCAAGTTCGATGCACACCGCCGTCCCGGCGACGTGCACGTCCATTACTTCGGCGCATGCGCGTTGAGCTTCGGCGACGGCGTGCGCCTGGCCGACGGCGACGTCATGGAGGTCGGTTTCGACGGGTTCGGTCGTCCGCTCCGCAATCCCGTGCGCGTCGCGGACAGCACCCCGTCACCAGTTGTCGTAAGGCCTCTCGTATAAGAGTCAACACATACCGATCACGTGTTGATAATCAACATATATCGATGCCTTGATGCGAGATAGTATCTGCCGAGGAAGGACCCCAGGATGTCAATCGTCAAGACACATGATCTCAGACCGGTCGCGGGCAACGGGCTGCTCTCTCGCCGGCTGTTTATTGCCAGCAGCGTCGGCCTGCCTCTGCTGCAAGCCGTCCCACTCTCCGCGCAGCAGAAGGTGCCCGAGTGGATGAAAGCGCCCGGTGCACCACTGCGGCCGTATGGCGAACGATCGCCGCATGAATCGAGCGTTCAGCGTATCGTTGGCCCTCCGATGGCGGGCACCACTGGCAGCGGATCGTCACGCGCGCCATTGGAGTTCCTCGAAGGGATGATTACGCCGAACTCGCTTCACTTCGAGCGCAATCACAGCGGTGTGCCTGACATCCCGCCGGCACAGCATCGATTGATCGTCCACGGTCTGGTACGCCGTCCTTTGACCTTCAATCTTGAAACGCTGTCGCGTTATCCACTGATCTCTCGCATCCACTTTGTCGAGTGTTCCGGCAACAGCACCGCTTTGTATGCCGCACAACCGCCTCAGGCCGGAGCTGGCGCCCTGCACGGGCTCGTGTCATGTGCAGAGTGGACTGGCGTGCCACTCGGCACATTGCTCGACGAGGTGGGTGTCCGCGCGGAAGGAACGTGGGTGCTCGCTGAAGGTGCCGACGCTGCTGCCATGAGTCGCAGTATCCCGATGGACAAGGCGCTCGACGACGTGATGATTGCGATGTATCAGAACGGCGAGCGTTTGCGGCCGGAGAACGGGTATCCAATGCGCCTCGTGGTGCCGGGATGGGAGGGCAACACAAACGTGAAGTGGCTTCGGCGGCTGAAGATCACCGCCGCGCCATTGATGACGAAAGACGAGACGTCGAAATACACGGACCTGTTGCCCGATGGCACCGCGATGCAGTTCACATTTCCAATGGGCGTGAAGTCGATCATCACGTCGCCATGCGGTGGCCTCAAGATGCAGGGAGCTGGTCTCTATCAGATCAGCGGTCTCGCGTGGTCCGGTGCGGGCCGGATTCGCCGAGTTGAGGTGTCCGCTGACGGTGGCAAGACGTGGGCACCCGCGGCATTGTCAGCGCCCGTTCTGTCGAAAGCATTTACACGTTTTCGGATGGCGTGGAAGTGGAACGGTGGGCCCGCCGTGCTGATGAGCCGCGCGATCGACGACACCAATGCTGTGCAACCAACCCGCGACACGCTGCTCGGTAAACGCGGTGCCGCGTATCGATATCACTATCATGCGGTCCAGAGCTGGGCGGTGTCGGCTGCCGGAGAGGTGCGGAATGTGTACGTGTAGAACGAAGAATCAACGACGTTCGTCGTTGGCGCAGCTTGCCTCCGCCCTCATGACCGCAGTTCTTGCCATGCCGTGCGTCGTCCGCGCAGCTCAAACGGCGTCGCAGCAAGCGACACCGGAGCGTCAGACGTCAGCGCGTCCGCCGGCGCCGAAAGGCCCGGAACTCGGAGTGCCGGTGAGTGCTGAGGAGATCGCTGCGATCGACATCAGTATTGGACCCGACGGCGTGGGTCTGCCGGCGGGCTCGGGGACCCCGAAACAGGGTGCCGAACTGTACGCGGCGAAATGCATCATGTGTCACGGCCCCGAGGGCGCTAATGGAGTGAACGATCGTCTCGTCGGTGGACAAGGGACGCTCACTACCGCGTCGCCGGTCAAGACGATCGGTAGCTACTGGCCATACGCGACGACGGTGTTCGACTACGTGCGGCGCGCGATGCCGTATCCCGCGCCGCACTCACTCAGTGACGCCGAGGCGTATGCCGTGACCGCATACCTCTTGCACCTCAACGGCATCATCGCCGCCGATGCAGTGATGGATGCGACATCGCTTCCGAAGGTGAAAATGCCGAATCAGGGCGGTTTCACTTCGGCGACTAAGCCCAAGCGGTGATCCGGCTATCGCCTCTTATATCGAAACGACACGACGCTCGCCTCATCGATCACCAGCGGCTTCAGGAAGCGGTGTGATGTGCCCGCGCGCGGTACCTCCATGCGCACTGGCAGTACACCGGACGCGCGCCGCTGCAGGTTCTGTACGTTGACCGACGGCGTAGTGTCCGCCTGGCGCGCCTTGCTGCCTTGTGTCTGCGCTTGCGCAGCACTCTGAGACGCGTCGGGGTTCCTGAACAAAATGCCCGTTTCAGCCGTGCGTGTGTCGATCACCGGCGCCTCCGCGTTCACGGTGACCGTCTCGGTCACTCCGCCGACTTCCATGGTCATGTCTAACTGCCGCGGCCGCTGGTCGAACACGACTGAGCGGCGCACATTCTTGAATCCCGACATCTGGCCCTCTACGACGAGTGGTCCGGACGGCAATCCCGAGAGTGCGTACGTTCCCGAACCGTCTGTGACCGCCTGTTGACGCTGTCGGCCACCCTGCACGATCACCGTCACGCCAGGAATTGGAGCGCCGTTCAAGTCGACAATATGTCCGACGATTTGACCGGGCAGCGCGGACATTGGCCGTCCCACAATTCCGCCGGCAACACCGCCGGCGCCCAGCCCGAACCCCGAACCCGTCCCCTGGCCACCGCCGGTCATCATCACGTAATCGAACAAATCGGCCGCGACCATGTTCCCGTCAAACCGATCGACGCGATACCGATCCGGCACGAACAACTCCCACTCGAGCACATTCACCGGCACGTCCATCTTTGGCAACGTCATTTGCATGTCGCCTTTCTTGGCAAATGGAGTTCCGGCGTGCAGGTAGACGAACGAGACTGCATAGAGACCGTCGGGACGGTAGCCGGGCCGCAGCAGCGGGACGCGACTCCCATCTTTACCCTCGACCGGGCTTGCCGGTGCACCACCAACCTCGACCGACAAGAGAGACGCGCCTTGGGGCAGCGCCACTTTCATGAACGGCTGCGCGCGGTTGCGCATCCACAACATGATCTCGGTCAACGCGTGCCCTTCAGCAGTCACGAGCGTGGTTGCGACAGCGTGCTCCACGACAGCCGCGAGGACGGCCGCGTCGGGGAAACGTCGGACGTCCATCGTCAGCGTCGGTGGACCGTCCGCAGTGCGCTGATAACGAAATGCCGCGGACAGTGACTGCCGCGCCGCGGATGCAAGCGCGGGATCGACTTCACGAACGTCCATGCGTCGTAATCCCGGAACCGTCGCCGGCGCGATCTCCAGTGTCCCAACACCCTCGACCGCCACCTCACCCCTTTCACGCCGTGCCGCCGTCATCGAGGGGAAGCTCGTTTCGAGCTTGAACGAACCACCGCTGTTCTGCCGCTCCAGACTGATCAGGAACTGATGCCGCCGCTGCGCCGGGTTGGTCACGAACAGCATGACGTGATTCGGGCTATTCTCGGTGCGCTCGAGCGATGCCCCGCTCGCACTGATGATTTCGTAACCCGCTGGCAGTGTCAGTTCGATTTGAGAAGGTTCCCCCTGCACGATCGTGACGTCCAGCAAGGTCAGGAGCCGCACATCCGCTTCACCGATTGTGACGAGTGTCTTCACGTCGGACAGCAACTGTAGGTTGCGCGCATTTGGCTGCGTTGGCACGTTGTCTCTTGTCGACCACCACACCTCGGTAGGCGTGCCGGGATCGAGCGTCGCCTCGATGGTCGTGCGGCCGTTCGCAGACGATCGCCGCAGCACGATGCCGCGCGACAGGTGAACCTCCGTCTGGTCGCCCGGGACTGTGATGACGGCCGTCGCAGTGCCGGCAATCGGAACCGGCAGCATGAATACGCCGCGGCCGGGCGTGAATGAAACCGGCGTGCCGACTTCCAACGTCGCCGCGAACGTGGTCGGACCCGGCAGGAACGCAACGTGAAGATCTCCTTCTGCCACGACAGGCAGCGGCCGGTTTTCAGCTCGCGCGTCGAGCAGCGTTGCACCCTTGATCAATGGGACCTTGGCGACGCCGCTTCGAAACACTTCACCTTCGACCAGCATCGTCGCGCGTGCGACGCTTCCATCCACGCGCACGCTGATGTCGACGCGTGTCAATGCCGCGGCAACCGGCGCTATGTCAGGGGGGCTCGGCTTGCGATTCGCCAGATCGAGAAGACGATCGTACTCGGTCCGTGACAGCGTGACCGTGCCGGCGGGTCCGAGTGTGCGGGGTGCGTCCTGCGCACCGGCGACAGCCGGCACCAGGATCAGAGCCGCGAACGCGCGTCGAGCGATTGACGCTATGGCGAGTGTCATTTGCGACCTCCCCTCTTGCGATAATCGATGTCCAACGACGTCCGGCGCGATTCCTGAGTCAGCTCCGCCGCCAGAAACACGGTCGGCCCCACGGATGGGAAATCGATTGCGAGCGGCACGGTGCCCTGTCCGGTGCGGCCCGCCTCCTTCCGATAGCGATCCATGAGCACCTGAAGATCCTTGCCATCGCGATCTCCGATCGCTGCTGGTGGAAACGGCGGCGCTGTCGCGGCGACGCGCTCGGGCATCCCCCTCAAGTTCGCGCTCCATGGACCCGGATCGGTTGCAACGCGGAACGTTCCCGGCCGCGGATCGATGGCGTAGTTGGGCGAGTAATGCAGCGTCACACCGGTCCGCGCGATCGGCAGATCGGCGGCGGCGAGCTCGACGTGCGCGCCTCCCCTCTCGCCCCACGCGTCGCCGCGCTGCAGATAGGTGATCTCGACGACGAATGTCGGCGCCTCCTGATTGCTGCGTCCTTTCTCGAGCGGCAGTAGAAGCGCACCGTCCGCCGTCAACCCGGGACGAACCGGACGGCCCGCGAGCGACGCACTCCAGAGCACCGCCTGTGGAGGCAGCGCAACGGCGAGAAAACTGCGCTGGTTGTTACGCACTGCATACCGTACGCGGATCAACGACTTGCCGTCTTCGCCGACGAGCGCGTCGTAACGCGCCTCTTCAACGTTGGCGACGAGCACCGCCTGCGGCGAATAGCGCGACACTTGCAACGTCAGAGCACGGGGCGACTCTCCCTTGACCGGTGTGAACTGAAATGCCGCCATCGATGGCGACTCACGGCCGGCGATGATGTCACCCAGGTCCGACGGATCCGCGGGCTCGAGGCCGCGCGGCTGTCGCTCGCCGATCTCCCCTGCGCCGACGACATCGACGGCAACACCCCCGGTCTCGCGATCCGCCGATGGGACACGCACGAGCGGCACGGCGATCGATCCTTCGCGAGACAGATGCACCTCGCCGGTAACGAGGAATGACGTGTCGGCGGCAATCGGCTCGAGGAAGGTCACGGTCAGCATGCCCGCGTCGACGATCCAATCG
>JBKPSH010000154.1:0-17291 GCA_046734955.1 Acidobacteriota bacterium | reverse complement strand
GCGAAACGCCGGCAGGGCAGGATCGATCTCGCGCATCACTTGCCTCACCGATCCCGCCAGCCGCGTTGGATTCCCGCTAGTCCGAGCCATGATCCACATCGACGAGAAGATGTCTTGCCTGTATGGCACGTACATCGTCGGCTGGGGCTTCCTGTCCAGACCCTCGTGGTGCACGTTGCCAACTACGCCGACGATTTCGCTGGAGCCTGTGCCGCCGTTGCCGATGTCGATCCTGCGTCCGATTGGATTCTCGTCAGGGAGGTGTCGATCGACGAAGGCCTGATCGACGATGGCCACCTGTGGTGATTTATCGGTGTCCTTATCGTTGAATATCCGGCCCCGCAACAACGGGACGCCGAGGGCATCGAAGTACTGCGGGCTCACGACTCGATAGTTGGCGGAGGGCTCCATGTTCGGCGGTGGTGCGGGCCGACCCTCGAACGTGAGCGAGAGGACGTAGTCGCCGCGCATCGGCAGCGTCTGCACCATGCCCGCCGAGGCGATGTCGGGCAGCGCGTCCAGCTTCTCGAGCAGCGTCGAGAAGAACGCCGCGCGATGGTGCGGTTCGGGATATGCCGTGTTCGGCAGCGACACCTGAAACGTGAGGACACGCTCCGGGTGGAAGCCGGGATCGACGCTGGTGAGCTTCGCGAAGCTGCGGAGCAGCAGCGTCGCGCCGACCAGCAGAACGATCGACAGTCCAACTTCGGCAACCAGCAGCGTGTTTCGCACCCAGCGTCCGGCAGCGCTGCTGGAGGTGCGTCCACCTTCCTTCAGCACATGGCCGAGCGTCGTGCGCGACGCGTGCCACATCGGCGCAAGACCAAAAATCAACCCGGCGAGCAGCGTGACGCCGGTGACGAACGCGAGCACGGTGACATCGATTGACAGATCCGCGATTCGCGGAATGCTGGCGGCGCTGAGCGACTTGATTGCCGGAATTGCAAGATACGCGAGGAGCAGTCCGAGAGTGCCGCCTGCAACCGCGAGCACGACGCTTTCCGCGAACATCTGCAGGCAGAGACGGCGTCCGCCGGCGCCGAGCGCGGCGCGGATCGCGATCTCCTTCTCTCTCACCGACGCGCGCACGAGAAGCAGGTTGGCGACGTTCGCACATGCGATCAGCACGACGATGCCTACCGCCGCGAGCAGCGTCAGCAGCGCCGGACGGATATCGCCGACGATATTCTCCAGGAGCTGCACGACCTTCGCGAACTCGTTCGCACTTTGTTGCGGGTACTGCGCGGCGAGTCGCTCCGAGATCGTTTTCATCTCGGTATTCGCGGACTCGATGGAGACGCCGGCTTTAGTCCTCGCGACGACGCCAAGGAAGTGCCCGCCACGCGTGGCGTTCGCCGGATCGAAGGCGAGCGGCGTCCAGATCTCGATGGTGCGCGACGGATAGTAGAAATCCGGCGGCATCACGCCGATGATGGTGCTCGACATGCCGTTCAGGGTGACCGGCCGCTCGAGCACGGATCGATCGCCGCCAAAGCGCCGCTGCCATGCTCCGTAGCTGATGATTGCCACGGTCTGCGTGACCGGTGTGCCTTCCTGCGCCGTAAAGGTCCGCCCGAGAAGGGGCTTTACCTTCAACAGCTCGAACAGGTCCCATGACACTGAGGCGCTCGGCACACGTTCGGGCCCCTCCGTTCCTGCGATCGTCGTGCTGCCGGTGTTATAGGCGGCGATGTGCTCGAAGACGGAATTCTGCTGCCGCCAGTCCAGGAATGTCGCTGGCGCGACCGAGAACAGTCCGTATTGCGGCACGATCTCGTGCACGCGCACCAGCCGTTCTGCTTCCGGATACGGGAGCGGCCGCAGCAGCACAGCGTTGACGACGCTGAAAATCGCGCTGGTGGCGCCGATACCGAGCCCGAGTGTCAGGACGGCGACGATGGTGAATGCCGGCGTCTTGATCAGTTGGCGAGCCGCATAGCGCGTGTCGCGCAGAAAGTCCGCGAGCATCTTCAATCCTCCTCCACGCGTCTGTCCCAGGTCCGTCACCGTATCCGCAATTCGTTCCACGCGCGGCTGCCGGTTGGCACGATCGGCCTGCGCGACGTCGCGCGACAACCGCTGCCAGTCGCGAATCTGCGCGCACGCATGCGTGTCGGCTTCGCCGTCCGATGCGCCACGCGCGATCGCCTCGCGATAAAAGTCCTCGAGCTGCGCGGCTAGCTCCCGGATGATGCGCGCTTCGCGCATCGGCGCGTGGGCAGGCAGCTGCAGCCGTTCGCGGACGAACGCCTCCCAGTTACGCACGGCCAGTTCCCATGACGTCGTTCACCGCGGCCACGTACGCGATCCACGTCTTTTGCTGTTCATCGAGTACGCGTCTGCCTTCAGGGGTCAACCGGTAATAGCACCGCTCGCGCTCGCCGGGCTTCTCGACCCAGCGGCCCTTGATCCAGCCGCGGTTTTCCAGCCGGAGCAGCGTCGGGTAGAGCGTCGGCAGCGCGAATTTCAACCGGCCGCCGGATCGCTGCTCGATCAGCTTGCCGATCTCGTAGCCATGGCGCGGACGCTCTTCGATCAGCGACAGCACCAGCATCTCGGTGCTGCCCTTCTTCAATTCAGCGCTGAACATATACTAAGTGTCCCTACATATTGGGACGTAGACTATAGCAGTTTGGTTGCTCCGGGATCTGGAAAGATGGGACGAGTCCAGTTACCGGACGCTGTGGGTGGGTAAGTACCATTCATTTCGGATGCCCCATTTCCGGGACGGCGCGTCCGAGAAACCCCTCGAGTGGCTGCAGACCTCCATCACCCATACGCATGTTGTCCATCAGGTTGATCATCCGCGTCTGCTCGAGCGCGTCTGCCACCGGAACCTTTCGCTCACGAATGAGGTAGGCGGCCCAGAGATGGCTCGCGCGCCAGGCGATGGTGCAGTGGAGCAGGACCTTGCCGTCGGCATCCGCCATCGCCGCCGCGAAGGTGTCGAGTTGCTTCGGCCCGTACGGATGGTCGGCGGTGCCGCGCATCGGAATGTAGACGTACTTCATTCCGAGCTCCTTCACGAGCGCCGCCTCGTCGAACCCGACTCGCGCCATCTCCTCCGGCATTCGCAGATTCACGACCGTCGTCACGCCCTTGGCTCTGAGCTCGCGAAGGGCCTTTTCCGTCGGTTGCCCGCCGATGAACATGTCGTCGCCCACGCTCACGAACTTAGCCTGGAACATTCCCGACACGTCGAGGTTCACCGGGTTCGGCACGGGCCCGGTTTTGTCCTTCCCGACGATGCTTTGAGCGCCGGCGGGGAGGGCGATCAGGATGGTCAGCGCACTTGCCGAGAGGTAACGATACAGTGATGGCCGCGTCATAGTGCTCTCTCCGAGAAGTTGAAGGGACAGGTACCACCAAGAGTCGGTTGTATCATGTCCCACTCGAACCATGGGCACGAGTCGTTTTCTGCTCATGCTGAAAGTGCTGACTGCCCAACGACTTCACCTTGACATTCTAGGTGAGCGCGCATAGCCTCACCATCGTATCCTGCGCGGAGCCTGCGTGATGACCCCTCGACGGCCAGACCTCGACCATCTCGATCGCGAGATCCGCGATCACATCGAAGCGGAAACGCACGACAACGTCGCCCGCGGGATGAGCAAAGACGAAGCGCGCACGGCCGCAATCCGAAAGTTCGGCAACGTCGCCCGCGTCAAGGAGGATGTGCGCGCGGTGTGGGTTCCCGGCTGGCTCGATCGGTTACGGCAGGATATTCGTGACGCGATGCGATACGTGCGCCGCAATCCCGCCTTCTCGTTCGCGATTGTCGTGACGCTGGCGCTCGGCCTCGGGCTCACCACCGCTATCTACAGCGTCGTCAACGCCCTGTTGTTCCGGCCGCTTGCCTACGCGCATCCAGAGCGCATGGTGTGGCTCAGCACGCGTGCCAAGGATTCCTCGCGCGACATCATGAACTCAATCGACTGGGCTGTCTGGCAGTCGCAGGCCACATCGCTGGAGCACATGATTGCCTATGACAACGGCGATGCGACGGTGGTGGTCGGTGGTGAAGCATCACGATTGCGCATCGCTTCGGCCTCGAAAGGGTTCTGGGACGTGACCGGCGCGCAACCAGTGTTCGGCGCGCTGCCACGTGATACCGATTCACCAGCGCTTGCGATTACGCACCGCGTTTTTGTGGACCTTTTTCAGAGCGATCCGAGCGTGATCGGTCGGGCAGTCAGCGTCGATGGGCAGCCTGCAACGATTGCCGCGGTCCTTCCCGAAACCTATCACCCGCAGCTGCAGACGTTTGGCGTGATTGTGGATCTCGACACCGTCGAACCCGGCGCCTATCGAATGCTGCGAGTGGATCCCCCACCGCAAGCCATCACGCCAACGACAGCCGTGCGTATTTACCAGGCGATCGGCGAATTGAAGGCGGGCGTCACAATCGAGCAGGCGCGCGCCGAGATCGACGCGATTCATAGCCGGCAACAGCGCGACCACCCGACACCCTTTGGCACGACTTCGGTCGTCGTTATGCCGTTGCAAGACAAGATTGTTGGTCCGTCGCGGCGAGCGCTGGGGATCCTGCTGGCCGCCTCGTTCGTGCTGCTGCTGATTACCTGCGCCAACGTCGCGAACCTGCTCCTGTCGCGCGCCGCCGAGCGACGCAAGGAGATTGCGTTGCGAATGGCCATCGGCAGCGGACCGATACGTATCATCCGCCAGTTGTTTGCTGAAAGCCTTGCGTACGCGTTGCTGGGCGGCATCGGGGGCGTGTTGCTGTCGTCGTGGCTCGTCCGCACCGTCATTGCGGTGATCGGCGCCGGAATTCCACGTCTCACCGAAACACAGCTCGATTTTGGCGTGCTGGTGGTGGCCGCGGCCATCTCCATCGGAACGGCACTGCTGTTTGGAATCGCGTCCGCACTCGCGCTGCTCGTGACTAATGTGCACGAAGCGTTGAAAGAAGCAGGTCGCAACCTGTCAGCATCACGTCGGGTGATGATCATCGGCCGTACGATGGTCGCCCTGCAGGTGGCACTCACGATCGTGCTGCTGGCCGCGGCGGGTCTGATGTTCAAGAGCGTGTGGCGGATGACGAGCTATCCCGCCGGCTTTGCGCCGGATCAGATCCTGACGATGCGCCTGGACATTCGCGGTCCTCAGTACCGCGAGCAGAAGGTGCGCCATGACTTCGCCGGGGCCCTGCTATCGAGAGCGAAATCGATGCCGGGAGTTCGCGACGCCGCGATCACAACGGGGCGTGGATCGATGATGCTTGTCATCAGGGAGGGCGAGGGCATCCCCCGCCGGGCGAGCGCGAGAGGCGCGCCGCGCCGTTCAGCTCGATCTCCCCCCACTTTGGACCGTTGCTGGGGATGTCGCTGGTGAGCGGCCGATGGTTCAACGACCTCGACTCGGCTGGAGTGGTGATCATCAATGAAAGTCTCGCCCGGCGCAATTTCAAGGACACCGATCCCCTCGGCAGGCGCATTCGCGTACCGTGGCTCGGCCAAAATCGCCTGGGGACGATCGTCGGCGTTGCTCGCGATTTGAAGTACGCCGCAATCGATGCCGACGCTGCGCCCGAGTTGTTCCTTCACTACATGGACGCGCCGATTTCCTCCATCACGCTCGTGATGCGCGTAGACGGCGACCCGATCGCCGCCGCGCCCGCGATCAGGAAGGCGCTCTCCGCAATCGATCCGACGCAGTCGTTCTACAACGTCAAGACGCTGGAGGAAGTGCTATCGGATTCAATTGCTCCACGTCGATTCAACCTGCTGCTGCTTGGCACG
The DNA here is from genome assembly GCA_046734955.1 of Acidobacteriota bacterium. Lineage (GTDB taxonomy): Bacteria > Acidobacteriota > Vicinamibacteria > Vicinamibacterales > 2-12-FULL-66-21 > JALZOC01. The sequence continues at coordinate 11,532 of JBKPSH010000154.1, read as the reverse complement.
TTCGCCATCGTCGCGTTGCTGCTGGCAGCGCTCGGCGTCCATGGTGTCGTCGCGTATGCAGTCTCGGAACGGACGCGGGAAATAGGGATTCGCATGGCGCTCGGCGCGCAGCGTTGGAATGTCGTGCGCATGATGGTGGCACAAGGCATGTGGAGTGTGGTGGCGGGGTTGGTGGTTGGCCTCTTTGGTGCGTGGGCGGCCACGCGCTTGATTGCAGGCTTGCTCTACGGCGTGCAGCCGCACGATACCGCGACGTTCGTGATGATGACCCTCGGGCTGGCTTCGATCGCCTGCCTGGCGTGCGTGGTGCCCGCGCTCAAAGCCGCGCTGGTTGATCCTGTTACGTCGTTGCGCGCCGAATAGCGTGGCCGTAGCTACGGCTTCGCAATCGGCGACAGCTATGGTGCGACGTCAGGCGACCAGCGGTGCGATTGAGCGTCCGGATCCTTCAGGCGCGCGAATACCAAGCCACTGTGCCATCGTCGCGCAGACGTCGGCAAGGGACGCCGGGGTGTGGGCGAACGCGGCCGGACCGGGGGCGTCCGAGCGAATCGCCAGCATCTCGTCCTGGCTTTCGGCGAGGAACAAGTAGAGCGTCTTCTTTCGGTAGGCGGCGCTCTTCTCCGCCTGCAGCCAGACGTAATAAGAAAGTTGCTCGACGTCGATGAAAGATCCGAGCGGGTCCTCGATGAGCGGGATGCGATCGGATGCCCTCGGCTGCGAGAAGAGGAGAAGGCTGCTGAACGGCTTCAGTTTGTCGCGCACGCCGTAGCGCGCGACGAGCAGGCGCGGCTGCGCACGCCGGAGCGCCTGCACGGCCGCCCACTCGACGAACGTGTTGTTGACGAACAGCGTGCCGTTGCCGGTCAGCAGGATGTCGCGGACGAATGCCTGGATGATCGGGTCGGGGTTGGGCAATGTCCCGGGCTCGGGTACGAGCGTCAGGTTGCGCGCGTACGCGGCAAACGCCTGGGGGCTTTCGACCCCGGTCTGGACCTTGCTGAACAGCGCCCGCATCAGCGTGTCGCGGTATGGCAGCAGCCGTTCGTAGCTCAAACCGGTCAGCGAGAGTGCGGGCGACCGCGGCGCCTGGAGCACGAGGTCGTGCAGCGCCGCGTGCGATTCGACGATCCAGCCGTCCGGCGCCGCGAAGCCCGCATCGTCGCGCAGCCGGCCGAACAGCGAGCCGTTGAGAGCATCGGACGGTACGCCGAAGAGCGTGCGCAGGAAGCCATCGCGGTTCTTCACGCCGTCCAGGCTGAGAGGGATCCGCGTCCCGTGAGCCCTGAGCCGAGCCCAGAGCTTTTCCCGCTGCACCGCAATATCGCTGCTGTACACCTGGACGACAAGGCGGCGGGGCGCATCGGGAGGGAACAACCGTGGTTCCAACTGAGGGTCGATCTGCTGGAAGAACAGGTCGACTTCGCTCCGCCACGCGGCGACGAGGCTCTGCTTGCGCAGCGCCGCCTGGGCGAGATCCTGAAAACGAGCGGGGTCACGCTCGGAGATCTTGCCCAGCGACGCCATTGCCTCGATTTTGGCAACCCCTGCGGACAGCTGCGCCAGCTCACCGGCTGCCGCGCCGGATAGGTGCTCGATCAGTGCGCGCTGGTAACGACGCTCGGCCGGAAACAGCGTCGGCCACTTCTGCAGCTCGACGAGGATGAAGGCGTGAACCGTCTTCGGCAGCCGGCGCATCTGCACGTCGTGATCGCTGGCCAGCGCCGCTGCCTCTCCGCCGAGTCTGGCGTCGAACTGCATGTGTCCAGCTCAGAAGACGAGCTCGCCGAGCGGCCGTCCCTCGCATTCCGGCATCTTGAAGCCAAGAATTCGTGCGACGGTGGGGGCGACGTCGAAGGTGCGAATAGGACGATCGGTGCCGGCGCCTTTCGGCACGCCGGCGCCGAGCGCGACCAGCCAGACGCGGCGGCACGAGTCGTCGCCGCTGCGATGGTTGGCGAACCCGTTGCCGGCGATATCGCTGTCGCGGCCGAGCTCCGGCACGACCAGGAGCGTCGTGCGATCACGGTAAGCGGGCAGCGACTGCACGTGCTGCCACAGTTCGTGCACCAGGCGATCGGTGCGCCGGATCGCTTCGAGGTAGAGGGAAAACGCGCCGTAATGCGCGATGTCGATGTCCCAGAAATTGATTACCAGCAGCGACGGCGCGAGGCGGTTCATGATCTCCTTGGTCATGAAGAACGTCAGCTCGTCGCCGCTCGTCGGCACCGTGGGATCGTTGAAGTAGTCCAGCAGGGACTTGGCAAGCGTTGCCTTGAGGTCCTTGCCCAGCGCGCGGCCCGAATCGAACACGCGCCAGCCGAAGCCCTCGTAGCCTTCGTCGAGCGCCACCATCATCTGCGCGGCCAGTGCCTGCCGGTCTTCGACGCCCGGCCCGGCGTCGCTGCTCACGGCGGACTTGATGGTCTCGATCAAGAGTTGCTTCGGCAGGATCACGTTGGCCGAGAACGGATCGCCGAAGTCGCGGAGCTTGCTGCCGCCCATCAGGCCGAAGCTCTTGTTCGTCGCGATGACCCAGGCCTCGTCGGGTGGAAGCCCGTGCTCCTTACGCAGCAGTTCGAAGATCGTCGGGGTCACCGGCGCCTCGCTGCCGTATGCGTCGACGTTCTGGCGGCACCCGGTCACGAGCGCGCCGGTCGAGTTGAAGTGCCCCGTGAGGCCTTCATAACGCGCCATGGGATAGACGAGGCCCTGCGGGACCAGCTCGGTCGCGAGGTGCGGGATGTTAATCCAGCCCTCCGGCGCGAGCGTGTCTTCGTAGCGGACGCCGCCCCCGAAGGTCACGACAATCACCCTGCGTTCCGGCTTTGCCGGCGTTCGTCGGGCGTGCGCCATGGCGCGTCTCGGCAGCCACCAATCGGCCATGCATGCCGCGAGCACGCGCAGCACGCTGCGGCGATCAATAGTCGACAATCTCGCCACCTGCGATTTTGCGCGTCTCGTCGGGGAACTCGAACGGATGATCGACGCCGGCCAGTATGTCGCCGCTGGCCGAGTAGTACGGCCAGCCGTCGGCAACGAGTCCCACGCCGCCCTTGTCGACGAACGTCAGCTTGGTGATCAGCTTGGACGACTTGTAGCCGTACTTGGCTGGCATCACCAGCCGCAGCGGCGCGCCGTGCTCCGAGCTGAGCGCTTCGCCGTTCATCCCGACCGCGAAGAGCGTCCGCGGGTGCAGCAGGTCTTCCACCTTCACGAAGTCGTAGTACTTATCGGCGCAGTCCACGCGAAGCCAGAGCAGGTCGGTCCTGGCGCCGAGGAGCCGCAGCAGCTCCTGGGCGCGGAAGCCCTCCCAGTTGACGCGGCCCGACCAGCACTGCACGCACTTGAGGCGGCTGCTCTGGACGATGCGCGGCAGCTTGTCCAGGTCGGCCAGCTTCACACGGGAGTTCGGATCCCCCGCGCCTTCGATCGTCAGATCCCACTTGCTCAGATCGGGAGCGGGTATGGGATTGAACGCCATCACCTTGAGGTTGAATCGATCCGGCTTGTTCGTCGGGATGATCCAGCCGTTGCGGCGGCGCTCGGCTTGCGCCTGAGCGCCGGCGCCCTCGACGAACGAGGCGCTCAGGCCTGTGGCCAGGACTGACTGCATGAATGCGCGCCGGTTTACCGTGCTCACTTGTCCTCGCCTCCCTTGCCCGTGAGCTGACGGAACGTCTGCAGCTCCCTGGCCGCGAGATCCTGGCGGCCGGTGCGTTGGTACAACTGCGCGAGCCGGTAATGCGCCTGTGACAGCGATGGCTCCAGCGCCGTCGCGCGGCGTAGTTGTTCGATCGCCTCGGTGTCACGGTCCTGGTCTGCCAGCAGCACGCCGAGCTCGAAGAATCCCTTCGTGAGTTTGGGATCCAGCATTACCGCGCGTCTCAGCAGCGCTTCGATCCGCCGCGCGCCGTCCGCATCGAGCGCTTCCGGGCTGCCTTTCCACAGGCTCATTGCGTAGTGAAAGTGCGCCAGAGCATTCTTCGGGTGAGTCTCGACGAAGCGGCCCAGACGCTTCGAGACCTCGCCGTTCACCTCCGGCGACACGCCATACATCTCGCCGAGAAATTGATACGGTCGGGGGTCTGCGGGCGCCAGGTCGGCGGCTTCACAGAATGCCTCGACCGCGTCGCGGTACTCACCGCGCGAATACAGCGAAATACCCAGGCCGACGTGCAGCCGCGCCGAGCGCGGGTGCCGCTTGACTGCGGCTGTGAACACCTCCTCGGCCGGTCCCCAGGCGCGCAGCTGCAGCAGGCTGTCGCCCCAGTCAAACAGGTTCTCGTCGCTCGGATCCATGTGTGAGGCGCGCTGGTAAGCCTCGGCGGCTGCGACGAGGTTGCCGGCGCGCTCCTCTAGATCGCCGAGCAGATTCTGCACCTCTCCCGAATTCTTCAAGGTCTGCAACCGCGCGATTTGTTTGCGTGCTTCGTCCAGCCGGCCGACGTCGGTGAGCGCGACCGCCAGGTCGTAGCCGACGGAGTATTGCGACGGATCGATCTGCTGCGCCCGCAATAAATGGGGAATGGCCGCGGCGACCTTCCCCTGCCGCAGATAGTATCCGGCAAGACGATGGTGGGCTTCGAAGCTATCAGGTGCTCGCTGCACCGCGTCGAGAAGTTGTCGTTCGATGGCCGCCGGATCCGGCGCCGAGGTCGATTGCGGTGCGCGAGGAGTCTGTGCAGAAGACTGCTCGGCCGTCCCGCCTTCGGGCGAAACGGCCGTCAGTCCAACCAGGAATAGCGCGACGTGGACGTGCAATCGCGGACTACCAATACACCTTGGCACCCAGCTGGAACTGCCGCGGCGCGTTGCGCATCGAGGTGATGCTGGCGAAGTTACGCGCATCGAGGAAATTCAACGAGCCCGGGAGGTTGAACGAGGGCGTATTCGTCAGGTTGAACGCCTCGGCGCGAATCTCGAATTGCCGCCCAGCTACGATCCTGAACTGCTTGGCGACGCCGAAATCAAGCTGCCGCAGCGGCGGACCGGTCACCTGGCTGCGGCCGCCGCCGAGCGGGCTGAAGTCCTGCTGACCGATCGTCGCGACCGGAGCGGGATTGGCAAACGCCGCGGGGTTGTAGAACTGGTTCACGTCGTGGCTCCCCCCGTATGGGTCACCGACCACGAGAGCATAGCAGCCAGTGCCCGCCCCGGTCGTGATCGAACAGCCGATGGTCTGCGCCTGCCCGCTGTAGATCGACGCGACCCAGTTGGCGCGCCAGCCGCCGAGGATCGCTCCATGTCCCGGCAGATTGTAGTTGCCGCTGAACACCAGCGCGTGCTTGGTGTAGAAGCCGGACTTCCCGATGTCGTTCGCGAGACTCCAGCCGGCCACGTCCGGCGCCCGAAGACCGCCGACGCCGCCGCCGGAGAGCGAGTCGCCGGCATTGGTCGTTGAATCGCTCAACGTGTAGCTGACGAGGAATCCCAGCCCGGCATGAAACCGACGCTGGAATTTCAGCTGGAACGAGTCATAGTCACTGACCCCGACGGTGCGAACCAGGAGCGATCCGCGCGCGAGATTCGGAAACTGGACGTACTGCTGCGGATTGGTGCCTGGCGGCAGCAGCCGGGTGACGTTGTTCATCCCCGTAAAGGTCTCGAGATTGCGGCCGCGCGTGCCGACGTAGCCGACTTCGATCGAGTGATTCGGGATGATTTCGGTCTGCAGCGTGACGTTGTAGTTGTGGTAGTGCGGCGTCTTGTAGTCGAATTCCACGCCCCGGACCTGCAATCCGTTGGCGTTGACGTTCACCGGATCCAGAACGATGCGGTCGCGCGAGCTCAGGTTGGCGAGCGATCCATCGCCCAGCCGGTTTGGCAACGCATCATTCGGAGACTGGTACTGGAGGGTGAACTGGAACGGGTAGTTGTAGCCGAGGCTCGGATTCCCGCCGCGATTCTCGAATGCTCCGTAAAAGAGCCCGTATCCCGCGTGCAGCACGAACTTCTGAGCCAGCTGATACGCGGTATCGAAACGGGGGGCAAAGTTGTTCTTCGGCATCTTGCCCAGGCCGCTGCCGAACTCGTCGGTGTAGACCAACTCGATGCCGTCGCTCTTCAGGTTGTTGACGAAGCTCTGCGAGAGCTGTTTGTTCTTCCACTCCGCAGGGATCAGGTATTGCGCCGGCGGCCCCGGCACCATGTTCGCTTGTTCCGCTTGCTTCTCCTCTTCGCGGCTGAACAGGTCCCAGCGTAGGCCGTAGTTCACGGTGAGGCGAGAGTTCACGCGCCAGGTGTCCTGGCCATAGGCGCCGTGATACGTCTTGAACGCGTCGACGGCGCCGAACGGTGAGACGCGGATGACGTTCATGCCACCGGCGAAGTCCACGCCCCCCGGCACGAGCGACGGGATCTGTGCGAGCACGACCGCGGCGCGTGCGGTAGTGTTGTCGGCCTGATTGATGACCGATGTGTAGCGTCCATCCCAGCTGTAGTCGCCTCTCGCGTAGGGCGGCTGCGTCGAGCCGAAGAAGATGTCCTGGTAGATGTAGCCGCCCTTGAACGTGTGCGACTTGTACACCTTGGTCAGGTTGTCGCTGAACTGGATGGTGTTGCTGAAGCGCTCGCTGACCACCCAGCCCGCGTGGCCGAAGTTGGAGAGGCTCGAGACCGCGATGTTCGGCAGGCCCCCGTTGCCTTCTACCTGGGGAATGCCGGTGATCCCGTACTTCGCCGGGATGTTCCCAGTATCGGCGCCAAACGGCGGCATCCGGTTGGTGTGCTCGCGGCTGACGCCGAAACGTACTTCGTTGATCAGCGTCGACGTGAACATGTGCGTCTGGCTGGCGGCAAATCCATGCACGCGCACCTTCTCATCGCCTTCGCTGAATTCGCCACCATCACCGTCGCCGTCGAACGGCGACGGCCGCACCTTGTGATTGTTGGAGAAACTGTAGCGGGCAAAGAACCGGTCGTTGCTGCTGAAGTTGTGATCGACCCGGATGTCGAATGCATTCGTGTCGTCGGTGTTCGTGCGGTTCACCACGTAGTTGTTGTTCAACCCGGCGAGATTCGGCGCCGGATAGAGCTGCATCAGCTTGACGGCATTGGCGTCGAGCCTGCTTCCGGGGATCCGGTTGCCGGCGAACGGGTCCCGCACGAAGCTACTCTGAGTCGCGACCAGGCCCGTCACCGGATCGACCTGCCCTGCCTGCACCTGACGCGTGGTAGCCGGATCGAACACGGTCCCGCGCGGATAAACGCGGCCCAGCGCATCGGCGGCGATGTTCCCGCTCTGCAGCAAAACGAGATCCGAAAAATCAGTGAAGCCGCTGGATCGCTGAATTGCCGTTGGCACCGTTCTCACCCAGGTTCGCGCCTGCTTGATCAGACTGCCTTCGTAGTCGACGAACCAGAACGTCTTGGTGCCGATCGCCGGCCCGCCCGCCGTGAAGCCGAACTGATTCGAGAGGTAGTCGCCTTTCTTGAGGCCCGCGCGGTTGGCGAAGAAGTCGTTGGCGTTCATCGCGTCGTTGCGATGGAATTCCCAGACGCTGCCGCGCAGCTGACTGGTGCCCGACTTCAGCGTGGTGTTCATGACCGCCCCGCCGGCGCGGCCGTATTCGGCGCTGAACGAGCTGGTGAGAATCTTGATCTCGTCGACCGCGTCGACCGGAGGCTTGACGATGTAGGCCACGCCGCTGAGGAAGTCGACGTTGCTGGTGTTGTTGTCGATGCCGTCGAGCAGATAGTTGTTCTGCGCCGGCCGCACGCCGTTGGCCGAGAACATCAGCGGCGCGCGCGCGCCGGGCTGCGGCGGCACGACGCCGGCAGTCAACCGGGCGAGCACCGTGTAGTCGCGTCCGTTGATCGGCAGGTTTTCGATCGCTTCGGATTTCAGCGTCTCGCCGACCGTGCCCGTCCCGGTCTGCAGCAACGGCGTTTCCGCCGTGACGACGAGCTCCTCGGAAAGACCGCCCGGCTGCAGCGTGAAATCGACCAGCGCCTGCTGCTGGATGCTGACCGTGATGCCGCGCCGCACCGCCTTCTTGAAGCCCTGGAATTCGACTTCGATGGTGTAGGCGCCGGTGCGGATAGGAGTAAAGACGTAAGTGCCGTCCTCACGCGTGACGGAGGTCAGCGTGAACGATTGCCCTTCATGAGTGATGGTGACGGTTGCGCCGGGAAGAACACCTCCTCCGGCGTCTTTCACCGTCCCGACGATCGATCCCGTGTCGACCTGCGCACTCGCGGTGGTCGCGAGCAGTAGCGACATGCCCAAGACCAGCCACAGGTCTTTGACCAGGGTTCGGTGGACGCGCATCTGTCCTCCCTTCGAGCGATCGCGCGCGGCTGCGTGCAATCCGGTAGTGAAGGCGGCGGGATGAATCCGGCGCATTACTCGGCGCCACGATTCAGCGAGGGAGAGTAGCGCTCGGAGGTTGGAAGGTCAACACAAATTCCCACGTCCCAGGCGCCAAACTATCTCTGTCCTAAACTCTGCCGTTGGACTATTCCCAGACCTTCGCGGACGACGACCAACTGGTCGGCGGCGACATTGGTGACGTCTTCCGTCCCGCCGTTGGGCCAACGGATGGTCAGGTCCGCGGTCGTCGCCGCCCCCAGACCGAAGTGAAGCCGGCGATCGTTTACTGAATAAAAGCTCGATTGCGCCGTCACGTCCTGAGCCTGCAGCCGTCCGCTAAACTTCGCCGTCACTCGACCGCCGATCGCGCTGCGGTTCGACTTGACGCCCTGCAGCAGGACTTTCAGCCAGTGGCCGCCGCCGCTGACGTCGTTGCGCAGCAGCGATGGCGGCTCGTTCATGTTCATCACCAGGACGTCGACGTCGCCATCGTTGTCGAAGTCGCCGAACGCGCAGCCGCGGCTGGCGTGTTCGGCTGCAATCCCCGGCCCCGCTTGCTCGATCAGCTCCTCAAATCTGCCGTTGCCGAGATTGCGGAACACCAGTCGCGGCGTGCGGTACGGGTACGCGGGAAGCGTCCGCTCCACCTCCGGGTAGACGTTGCCGGTGACGAGGAGGATGTCGGGCCAGCCATCGTTGTCGAGATCGGCAATGCCCGCTCCCCACCCGACGTAGCGGGTTTCGACGCCAATCCCCGCGCGCAGCGTCACGTCGGTGAAATAGCCCTTGCCGTCGTTGCGATACAGGCCGTTGGTGTCGTCGGCGAAGTGCGTCTTGAAGAAGTCGGGAAAGCCGTCGAGATCGTAGTCCCCGGGGGCGACGCCCATGCCGGCCTGTTCCATCCCGTCTTCGCTCAGCGCGACGCCTCGTTCGAGCCCCTCCTCGCGGAAGGTGCCGTCGTGCTGGTTGCGGAACAGCCAGCTCGGCGTCGAATCGCAGGCAACGTAGATGTCCGGCCAACCATCGTTGTCGTAGTCGGCGGCAACCGCGGTCATCGCGTAGGAGCGCGCGGCACGGCTCACCCCCGCCTGACGGCTGACGTCGGTGAACGTGCCGTCGCCGTTGTTGTGAAACAACTGCACCGAGCCATGGGCGAGCCCGCGCGGCCCGCAATTCACCGCGACGCCTTTCCAGCGGCAGTCGGCGCTCGCGCCAGGCTGCGGCAGGCGTTCGAGCGTGGTGTTCACATAGCTGGCGACCAGCAGGTCGAGGCGCCCGTCACGGTCGTAATCGATCCACGTGCAGCCGGATCCCAAACGCGGCTCTTTCTGCCGAAGCGCTGCGCGCTCGGTGACGTCGGTGAACGTGCCGTCTCCGTTGTTCCGATAGAGCACGTTCTCGCCGTAGCCAGTGATGAACAGGTCGTCGAAGCCGTCGTTGTCGTAATCGCCGATGGTGACTGCAGACGCCCATCCGGTGCGAGTCAGGCCCGCCTTCGCGGTGACGTCGGTGAACGTGCCGTCGCGATTGTTCTTATAGAGGCGATTGGTGGTTCCTGGCGGCGCACCGTCGAGCCTGGTGCCGCTGAGGACCAGCGCATCGAGCCAGCCGTCGTTGTCGAAATCAAAAAATGCGACCCCACAGCCAATGGTCTCGAGGATGTAGCGCTTGCTGTCGATGCCGCCGTAGATGGTGGGCTGCGTCAGGCCGGCCTGCGCAGCAACATCGGTGAAGCGCGCAGCGAACGGGCGGCCTGACGGCTGTCCCCGCGGCGCGGGCTTCACATTCCTCGCTGCGATGCCCTGCCGCACACTGGCGCGGGCAGACGAGCCGCCTCCCGCGTAAACGGTCGACGCCAGCAGGGCGAGCAGGGTCCGGCGGCTAATGTCCATAGATGACGGCGCTGTGAACTGTGGAGGCAAGGCGAGGCGCAAACACCAGGAACGGCCAAACACCATTGAATTGAGGGTAATCCGGAAGAGAGGATTTGAACCTCCACGACCTTGCGGCCGCAAGCTCCTGAGGCATCCTCGCCGTCTTGGCCGACCGGTTTCGATCGCATTTCATCTCTGTCAATAGTCTTACGCAAGTTCCGATCGTGGTCGATCGTTTCCGGTCGTTCTCGGAAGATTGGCAAGGATTGGCAAAGCTGATGACCAACTCACGTGGTGCGGTGAACCTATGGATGCGCAATAGCCGTCGCCGCTGCGCTCTCATCGGCTTTGATCTGATCGACGCCGATGTTCTCGAGCTGCCTCCGGCCGAAAAGAAGAATCAGCGGTCGCTGCCGCCCCCAGCGCGACTGTGCGGCCTGCAGTCTGGCCATAAGGATCAATTAATCTGCACGTCGCCAGAATCTCGCTGCCTCGAAACGCGCCTTCCGGATGCTCTTGGCGGAATCATTGGGGTTTTCGTACACCTGCGATCGGCACTGCGCTTGCGCTAATGGAGCGCATGAAGAAAACGCAGCGCATGACTCGCATCCTGCGTGCACAGTGGACCGTCCTAAAGAAGAAGTGAGGATATGGTGAAGGCCGAAAATTCGGTAGTTATTGCCGGCAAGCGTTTGTGGCTTCGGTAGCCACGCGGCTCGCCGGAGTGCCAGGACGGACTTGTTCGAGAAGCGGCGCGAGCTAATGACGCGGTGGGCGACCTTCGCAACAACTCCGCAAGACCCGCGTGATCCCGGCGGAATCGTTAAAGGCGGCCTGATTCCATCTTTGCGGGTGACCAGCATCGGATGTTAAGGCCTCTGCTGTCGACCCCAATGATCCGGGTCCGATTGCGCCAACAGGCGCCCGCTGCTGAGGAATTACCGAAGCGCATGAACCTAAGAGCGAATTGAGCGCCTCGAGATGGCCGCCGATCGCTATTTCTGACGCCGCTTCAGGATCTCCTCCACCTGCGCTCTCGCCACGGGAAGCTTGTCAATGTTTTCCCGCAGCCAGCCAGTGAAATCCTCCTCGATGGGGGCCGTCCAGGCAGCATCGATCTGGCCGGCGGTGTACTTGCCCTCGCGCAATCGTTGATGACCGAACAAATCGCGCAGGCGCGTCAGCTCGGACGTTTGCACCACTTGTTCGGCGAGTTGCGGCGGAATGAAAATCACGCCGCCGTCGCGCCCCAGGACCACGTCGCCTGGCATGACGGTCGCCTGGCCAATGCGAATGGGCGTATTGATGCCGACCATGGTGGAATTCAGCCGCGGACCGCTCGAG
>JBKPSH010000153.1:0-21788 GCA_046734955.1 Acidobacteriota bacterium | reverse complement strand
CCGGGCGTGCGCAAACATGCCTCCGCTACGATCGTATGTCGCGCCGCTGGGACAGCGCAGGGTTTTTGAAGAGTAACACGCCCCCTATGCGCTGTCAAACATCTGATAAGATTGTACTTCGCGTCTCATGCTGCGTTTTCTTGCCGTCCGCAATCTGGCCGTCATCGATCGGCTTGAACTCGAGTTCGAGCGTGGCCTGAACGTCCTGACCGGGGAAACGGGAGCGGGGAAGTCGATTCTGATGGGTGCTGTCGGACTGCTGGTTGGCGGCCGCGCCTCGGCCGATCTCGTTCGGACGGGAGAGGAGACGGCGACTGTCGAGGCGATCTTCGAGACGCCAGAGGGTGGCGAAGTGATCGTGCGACGTGAAGTGTCGTCGCAGGGACGAAGCCGCGCGTCAATCGACGGGGCACTCGCGACGAGTGCGACACTCCGGGACATCTGCGCGCCGCTCGTCGATCTGCACGGCCAGCACGAGCACCAGCTTCTGCTCGACGCCTCGACGCATCTTGACGTGCTCGACGCGTTCGCAGATCTGGGCGACCTCCGCTCAAAGGTGGCAGAGCGATTTGCAACATTGCAGTCGATCCGAGCGGAGCGGGAGCGACTGGTCATCGGCGAGCGCGAGAAAGCGTCGCGGCTCGAGTTTCTCGCGTTTCAGCTTGGAGAGATCGATCGGATTTCGCCGAAAGCGGGAGAGGACGAAGATCTATCGAACACGCGGACCGTGCTTGCGAACGCCGACAAGCTGCAGCGGCTTTGCTCGGATGCGTACGATGCACTCTATGAAGGGGATGCCGCCGTACTTCCGGCGCTTGGCATCGTGTGGAAGAAGGTCGGGGAACTCGCCGCGCTTGATGTCCGCTTTGCTCCCTATCTCGATGCCCGGGCAGCCGTGAAATCGCAGCTGGAGGATCTCTCCTTCTTTCTCCGTTCGTACGCCGGCGCAATCGATTCATCGCCGGCGCGTCTCCAGGAAGTCGAGGATCGTCTCGCGCAGCTCGAACGGTTGAAAAAGAAACACGGGCCCACGCTGGCCGACGTCGTGAACAAGGCAGAGTCGCTGCGACGCGAGCAGCACGATTTGGCGCACGCAACGGAGCGGGTCGCGGCGGTAGAACAGGAACTTGCGCGCGCGCGAGAGGCGTACGTTGATGCCGCCACAACGCTGTCGAAGGCGCGGAGCGCGGCCGCCGCGAAATTCGCGCGCGCACTGGAAAACGCGTTAAGCGAACTCGCCATGACCCGCACGCGATGTGACGTGCGTTTCGTGCCCGCAGCCAGCGAATCTGATTGGACCGATCGCGGAATCGAGGAGGGGGAGTTCTACATCTCCCCGAACCCGGGCGAGGATCTTCGACCGCTCGCACGGATAGCATCGGGCGGTGAATTGTCGCGCGTGATGCTCGCGTTGAAGACTCTTGCGTCTACCGACGCGCCCGGAAAGACGCTCATCTTCGACGAAGTGGATGCCGGCATCGGCGGCGCCGTCGCCGACGTCGTCGGCGCGCGATTGCAGCGGCTGGGTTCGAGATACCAGGTGCTGTGCATTACTCACCTTCCGCAGATTGCCGCGTACGGCTCGACGCATTTCCACATCGAGAAGTCCATTCGGACCGGACGCACGGTAACCGGCGTCGCGCGCGTGGAAGGCGTCAAAAGGGAAGAGGAGCTCGCGCGGATGATTGGCGGCAGCGACGTCTCGGCCGCGGTGATGGCGAGTGCGCGCGAGATGCTGGCGTTCCGACTGGGAAGAGAACAGAGTGTTTGGAGAGATAACAGAGGGCCCTCACCACAGAGAAAACAGAGTAAACAGAGAAAAGCCAATTGATCTCTGCTATCTCCGTTAACTCTGTGGTGAAGAACTCTGCTAACTCTTTGTGGCGAAAGCGAAACAAACGCGAAAGCGAAAGCGAAGATAGATGGCGCGAAAGTATCTGATCGAAACCTTTGGATGTCAGATGAACATCCACGACTCCGAGCGCATGGCCGGCCTCCTCGAACAGGCGGGGTTCGAGTCGACGATGGACGAGCGCGACGCTGACGTCATCGTGATTAACACCTGCAGTGTGCGCGAACGCGCCGAAGAAAAGCTGTTCACCCGCCTGGGCGAGATTCGCGTGATGGGTGAGGAGACCGGAGCCCGTCCCGTGGTCGCCGTCACCGGTTGTGTCGCCCAGCAGGAAGGATCGCAGATTCTGCGACGTTCGAAATCAGTCGACGTCATTGTCGGTACGCAGAATCTGAAACGCCTGCCGTTCCTGGTTACGGAGGCGCTCGATCAACCACGCCGGTGGGAAGCCGACGCGGCGATTGCGATCGATCCGGTGGACGATGTGTCGTTTCCTTTGGGGATTGCGCGACGTAGCGATCCGTTGAAGGCTTACGTGACGATCATCGAAGGGTGCAATGAGTACTGTGCGTTCTGCGTCGTGCCGTACACGCGCGGTCACGAGCGCATGCGTCCGGCCGCTGACATTGTCGCGGAGGCCAGGCATGCAGTCGCGACGGGCGCACGGGAAGTGCAGCTGCTCGGGCAGATCGTGAATCACTATGAGGCGCCTGACGATCCCGGATGTGATTTCGCCGGCTTGCTCGAACGACTGAACGAAATCGAGGGCCTTGCGCGGATTCGATTTGCGAGTCCTCACCCGCGACACGTCACGCCGCGAATGATTGCCGCCATGCGCGATCTGCCGGCCGTCTGCCGTCACCTGCATTTGCCGATGCAGTCCGGGTCGACGCGCGTGCTCGCGGCGATGCGCCGCCGGCATACCCGTGAACACTACCTGGAGCTCGTCGTCGCGTTGCGCGAGGCCATGCCGGACATCGCGTTATCGACCGATATGATCGTCGGGTTCCCGGGGGAGAGCGAGGCAGATTTTGCCGACACGCTGTCTCTCGTTGAGAAAGTCCGGTATCACAGCATGTTCTCGTTCAAGTATTCGGAGCGGCCAAACACGCTGGCCTCGAAACGGATGCCTGACGCCGTTCCGGAACGCGAGAAAACTGAGCGCATCGTCGCGCTCCAGGCATTGCAGAAACGGATACAGACGGAGATCTTCAATGCCGCCATCGGACGGACGTTCGACGTTCTGGTCGACTCTCGAAGCCGCCGCCGCGAATGGGAGTTCTCAGGTCGGACAAGCGGGAACACGGTCGTGAACTTCGCGGGAGCGGGAAACGAGATCGGAACGATCATGCCGGTACGAATCACCGGCGCGAATCCGAACAGCCTGAGAGGTGAGTCGGTCGCGCTTGACACTCGACTAACGGCTGCCTACGTTTGAAAATGGGGTTCTGCGCGGTTCTACCAACCTGGGAGAACCTTTTGGAACTGCGAACCGGGAAACGACGCCATGCAGATTGAGATGACGATCAAGGGGCTGATGGTGGATCCGATCACGAGCATGCCGATCATCATCCTGCGCGACAAAGCCGAGCAGCGCGTGCTGCCGATCTGGGTCGGCGTGTACGAGGCCAATGCGATCGCGCTGCAGATTGAAAACATCACCACCCCGCGCCCCATGACCCACGACCTTCTCCGAAATGTCATCCACGATCTCAAGGCGGACATCCAGAAAATCGTGGTCTCGGACCTGAAGGACAACACGTTCTATGCGTTGATCTATCTGCTGGTGAACGGGGAGTCGATGGCGATCGACGCGCGGCCCAGCGACGCGATCGCGCTCGCGCTGCGGGCGCGGGCACCCATCTTCGTCGAGGATACCGTTATCGACAACGCGAAGACCGTCGACTTCGCTCCAGAGAAGCGCGACTCGGAGCTGCAGAAGTGGCTCGAGAGTCTGGACCCGAACGAGATGGGAAAGTACAAGATGTAGGCGCTCCTCGCTGCTCGCTGCTCGCGATTTCTCATCTCTATACAGTCGTATACACGCGGAAAACTGCTTTGGTCGTGTGCCCTTTTCATTGACACCCCCGCACACGCTTCCTACAATGGCCGCACTCCCTGTGAATCCACATGCACTGACACGATGATCGTTGCGATAGCCAACCAAAAAGGGGGCGTGGGGAAGACCACGACCGCGATTAACCTGGCGGCGGCCCTTTCCCTACGCGGCGCTCGGACACTCCTCGTCGATCTCGATCCGCAGGCGAACAGCACGATGTCCTATGTGGACATGTCAACGGTGACGCGGAGCGTCTACGACGCCATCGCCGAGGCTTCATGTTCATTCGCGGATGTCATCGTTCCGTCGACGCAGCCGAACCTGTGGGTGGCTCCGTCGCGCATCGCGCTGGCAAAAATCGAGTCGAAACTGGTTGGCGAGCTCGATGCTCATTTCAGGCTGAAGGATCGGCTCGACCCGATTCTCAGCGAGTACCCGAACATCGTCATTGACTGTCCTCCGACTCTCGGGCTGTTGACGGTCAATGCGCTCGTCGCAGCGACGCACCTGCTGATTCCGATTCAGTCTTCCTATTTCGCACTCGAAGGAACCGACGATCTGCTGGAAACCATCGAGAAGGTTCGAGCGCGCGCGAATCCCAACCTGCGCATTCTCGGCGTCGTAATCACGATGCACGACAAGCGCACCGCGCTCGGCCGCGATATCCGCTCGCAGATCGACAAAGTGTTTGGCAGCAAAGTGTTCAAGACCGTGATAACCAAGAGCGTCCGTCTGGAGGAGAGCCCGGCCTACAAGGAGTCAATCTTCTCCTTTGCGCCCGAATCGACCGGCGCCGCCGAGTATTACCGGCTGTGCGAGGAGGTCATGGATCGTGCCTAAACGTGGACTTCCGCAAACCGTGCGCATGCGACACGACGAGCATTACGTTGAAGCCCTGACAAGTTCGGCTGGGTCCCCTGTCGGCCGTATCGTCCCGATCGACCAACTCGATCCGAATCCGAATCAGCCGCGCCAGGTGATGGGTGACCTGTCGGAACTGATGGCATCCATCGCCGAAAAAGGCATCATCGAGCCGATCATCGTCCGGCAGCGTGGCAGCCGTTTCCAGATCGTCGCCGGCGAGCGGCGATATCAGGCAGCCGTGCAGGTCGGGCTCCGCGAAATCCCGATCGTGATCCGCGAAGTCGACGATAACGAGATTATCGAAATCGCGCTCGTGGAAAACATCCAGCGGAAGGATCTGACCCCGTTCGAAGAGTCAGAAGCGCTTCAAGCGCTCGCCGAACGCTGTGGCTACACCCATGAGGACATGGCGCGACGGCTGGGGAAGTCACGGACGGCGATTACCGAGTCCTTATCGTTGAATCACATGCCCGAAGAGGTCAAAAACCTTTGTCGGCTGGCCGACATTCACTCCAAGTCACTGTTATTACAGATAGTTAGACAGGGCGACCCGCAGAAAATGGTCGCGTTAATCGAGAAATTGGGCCGCGACGGAGCTATTACCCGCGAGGCGGCCCGAAAAGAAACCGCCAAGCCCAAGCCTGGTAGACCGAAGGCCTATGTCTTCAGTTACAAGGCGCCCACCAAGGCGTTCAAGCTGCAGTTGCGCTTCACCAAATCTCGAGTTGATCGAGACGAGGTGATCGCGGCGCTGCAGGAAATCATCAAAGAGCTCAGGGCACAAAGCTAACCGACTCTCGCCGGGATCCGCTGTGCGCGATCCGGGATCCGATTGGGACGTTGAGATGACGTGACAGTACCGGGGCCCGAACAGTGTCGCGCCCGATCGGAACCGGAATTTCAAACAGCTGAAACCCGAGAAGCGTCGAACGGAGAAGCTCCGAACGCCGCGATACTCCGGATCCCGGACCACGGATCCCGCAGCACGAGATTCCGGGTGACCGAACCACGATTAGTTAACATAACACTCATTATCAGACCCATGATGTTTGGCCAGAAAAACCGGCCTGTGGAAGTTTTGTGGACGAGGTTTAGGGCTTGCCGCCCTAATCCATTATCCAAAAAAGGATCCCGCATCCCGGACCACGGATCCCGACTCGCTCGATCGATAATGGACCGGTAACAATGCTGCGAAAGATCGATGTCTACGTCATCCGCGAGACGATCCCGCCGTTTCTGTTGTCGCTCGTCATTTTCACGTTCCTGTTGGAGATTCCGCCGGTTATGCGCGACCTCGAGATGCTGGTCGCCAAGGGCGTCTCCTGGCCGGTTGCAGGCCGCATCGTCCTGACGCTTATTCCCCAGGCCCTGGGCCTTACCATTCCCATGGCCCTTCTCACGGGACTGTTGATTGGTCTCGGGCGGCTCTCCAGCGATCGGGAAACGGTCGCGCTGCTAGCGTGCGGCGTCAGTCCGCACAGGCTGCTGAGACCCGTGCTCTTGATGGCGACGGTCGCGGCGGGTGCCACCCTCTACGTCATGATCAAGGCCCTGCCGGATGCGAACCAGACCTTCCGGGAAATCACCTTCGACGTCATCGCAAAGCAGGCCGAAAACGACGTACACCCTCGCGTATTCTTCGAGAATTTTCCGGGCTGGGTGCTCTACGCCCGCGACGAGCCCGAGGACCGCGTCGGCTGGAAGGACATGCTCGTCGCCAACACCAGCAAGCCGGATTCGACAGAAATCTTTCTCGCCTCGCGCGGCCGCCTGGTGGTGAGCCGGCAGGAGCGCCGAGTCGATTTGGTTCTGACTGATGGGACCCGATACGCGACAGGAAAACCCGGAGAAACCCGCACCTATCGCTTTCCCGGTGACGTGACCATGGCGCTCGATCCGGAGAGAGTGTTTCAAAAGGCGGAACTGCCGCGAGGACTTACCGAGAAGACGATTGCCGACTTACGGAAAGACATGCACGACAAGCTGACCGGGCATCCGCAGTGGTCGCCGCATCCCGAAATCATCTTCATGGAGCAGAAATTCTCGGTGCCGTTCGCCTGTTTCGTCTTCGCGATCATCGGGCTGGCCCTCGGGCTCTCGGTCGCCCGCGACGGAAAGATGGGCGGATTCGTGATCGGCGTGGCCGTCATCTTCGCTTACTACGTCATCATGTATCTTGCCGAGGCTCAGACTCAGGGGCACTACCGCGCGATTGAAAACGCTCACAAGCTGAACTCCGCCAGCTTTGCACTCGCGCACCTGGCGCGCTGGTGGCCGAACATCATTCTGGGCATCTTCGGGGTCTGCGCGCTGGTCTGGCGCGATCGATTTGCCAGTCGCCGACTGCCGCGAAGTTTTGCACTCCTCGGGCCTCATTTCGCTCAACGATGGCGGGCGCACAAAGGGCGCGAGACCGCGTCGGCATCTCCGACGGAAGCGTCCGTCCCGGGTGGCAGAAAACGCAATGTTGTGATTGTGGTGCGACTGCCGAAACTGAACCTGCGGACGGCTGGTCTTCTCGATCAATATGTCAGCGGGATGTATCTGCGCGTCGTCGCCCTGGCGTTCCTTGCGCTGGTGGGCCTCTTCTACATTTCTACGTTCATCGACGCATCGGACAAACTATTCAAGGGGACCGCGAACGGTACGATGATCATGTGGCTGCTCGTCTACCGGACGCCGCAGTTCATTTACTTTGTGATTCCAATCGCGGCCCTGCTCAGTGTCCTCGTCACGTTTGGGCTGCTGTCGCGCACCAGCGAACTGACGGTGATGAAAGCCTGCGGCATCAGCCTGTATCGTGTCGCGCTGCCTATCGTTCTTTTGTCGGTGCTGTTCAGCGCCGCGATTTTTGCGTTGGATCAGGAGATTCTCGCGCGGTCGAATCGGCGGGCGACGGCGATCGACGATCAGATCCGCGGCCGTCCGCCGAAGACCTTCAATCCGCTCAATCGCCGCTGGGTGATCGGCCGCGATGGCAGCATCTATCACTACGGCTACTTCGACCCCCGTCACGAAGTGCTGACGTCCCTGACGGTGTATCGGCTCGCTCCCGGCGCGTGGAGGCTCGCTTCGGAGACCTACGCGGCAACGGCGGAATATCGCGGCAACTGGACCGGTATCAACGGCTGGACTCAGGAGTTGACGGCTGCCGCGGCACCGAAATGGCGAACGTTTACACGCGAGTCTCTGCCGCTCGAGGCGCCGGAGTATTTCAAAACGGAAGATGCGGAAGCGGACTTGATGACGGTCGCGCAGCTCCGGCGAACAGTCCGAGAACTGGCGGCAACCGGCGCGAACGTCATCCCGCAGCAAGTGGATCTGCAGCGCAAGCTGGCATTTCCATTCGTAACGTTCGTCATGACGCTGCTCGCGGTTCCGTTTGGCGTGACGACCGGTCGCCGCGGCGCGCTGTATGGAATCGGCCTCGGGATTGTTCTCGCCCTCTCCTACTGGCTGCTGATGAGCGTGTTCGTCGCGGTCGGAAAAGCCGGTCTGCTTCCCCCCGTTCTCGCCGCATGGACTCCAAACATCATTGTGTCTGCCTCGGCGATCTATCTGCTACTCAGGACTAAGACGTAGCTATTCGCTCCTCGCTCCTCGCGGCTCGGATTGCTGCGGGGCAGAAGCGAGAACGACCAGTGAGCCGCGAACAGCGAACCCGCTACTGTACTAGTATGCTAGTATACTGGTGTGCTAGTCGACATAGATGCGTCCGATCCGAGGCCGGTGTATCGGCAAATCGTCGACGAAATTCGAAGATGCGTTTCGGTGGGAATTTTGAAACCCGACGAACCGCTGCCCGCCGTCCGAAAACTTGCGGGCGAGCTGAAGGTCAACGCCAACACGGTTCAGCAGGCATACCGGACGCTCGAGCACGAAGGCGATGTCTACGTGAAACGCGGCCTCGGGACATTCATCTCACCGCGCGCCAGGGAAGCCGGCCGCGCACGATCGGCAGCGGTCGCCCGGCAGATCGCGAGCAGGATGCTGCGGGAAGGATTCCGTCACGGATTGCTCGCCAGCGATCTGATTGCGGCGTTACAGGAAATAGCCCCGGGGAAGGAAAAGCGCTAGTTCACGAGTCCGAGATTGCGAAGCGTGATCGAGTGCGCATCGCCCGGCAGTGCGTTGGTCAGATCGATGACAAACAGAAGTGAGCGCGCGGTGCTGGTGTCGGGGGCCGACCCCTTCTGAAAATCTGCCGGAACCATGCCTGCGATCGGAATAATGACTTCCCGTCTCTCACCGTCGACATAGACGGACTTCGCCCATCGCTGTCCTCCGCCAGTCGGATACCGCAATTGCACGGATACCCGTCCGGGGCGTGATCCCTCAATTGAGAATCTCACCGCCTTAAAGATCGGAGCGTGTCCCTGGAAATCGGTGACCGCTGCCGCGAACTGACTACGCCGCGTGCCACCGGCCAGCGTGTACTCGAGTTTCACTTCGCCGCCGGAGGTGGTTATCGTCGCCTGCGTTTCCGGATCCTTCTCCACGTGCCAGACAGCACCAGAGCCAAAGGGCACCGCGACATCTGTCGCGAAGGTCGGCATGTCGATCACGAACGGAGCAAAGTAGATTGGATTGCTCACGATCCAGGGCACGGGAGGTTTGCCCGGCGCGTTCGGGACACGCGCTTCAAACCGCACGATTCCCATGTCCTCCTTGGTCAATTGATATCGGCCGGCCGCGCCAGCCTTCAACAGCGAGTGCTCGCGACCGTTGCGCACCATGACCAACTCGGCGCTATCACCGATGCCATAATCCACCCACGACCGGCCCCCCTCCGACTCGACGTCAAGGAAACCGGGTGCGGCGATTGCGTCAATCAGCGTAAACACTCGACCGCTCCGAATCGCCGCCATAAGGACGCTCGCGTCAGCCGCTGCATCGCCGGAAAACGGCCGCTCGAGAATCGCTCTGGTCGTGAACGCTCGAAAACTCGCTTCGTACGACGGGATACTTCCGAGCGCCGGGCGTCGCTTCCCTCCTTCTTCCATGCCACGCCCAATCCCACCGTGGGCGTCAACACCGGCGAGGCCAACCACGGGACGTCGCTGAATCAGTTCATCCCAGTGGTCGAGCGTCGCGACTGGACGATCGAGCAGCGATGCGAGTGCCGGCGCTGGCCGAAGCAAGTAATCAAAAAGGATCTGCCCAATTCGGGCGCGAGACTCATCGCGCCATTCGCTGTCTGCGCTGAGCCATTCGATTCCGTCAAAGGGCGCGTCCCAGTCTTTCCAGCCAAGCTCGGATTTCGGTGAATCGGGGTGGGCAACGATGCCGAATCCTCCGAGCCGCCTCACGTCCTCGACGACGGCGGAAGGCTCGCCGCCGAGCGGATATGGCGCAGGCCGCATGTCGAGCGCCACGTAATGTCCACCGCTCGTGCTGATTTCGACGGCATCGAGACACAACACGCCATGCAGGTATGCCGGCGGATCCGGCGTCCGCATTCCGTCGCCGTGGTCAGTCAGAATGATGAATGCGAGCCCCGCCCGTGATGCCGCCGCGGCGATCGCATCCTTGTCCGCCGCGCCGTCCGATCGTGTGGAGTGAATGTGATATGCGCCGCTGACCGTGCGTCGTGTCAGCGCGGGATCGCCCGCGACGTTCGTTCGAGCGGGCTGCGGTGGAAGCGTGACGAGCAGAAAAAAAACAACGGCGGCCACGATGGCCGCCGTCAGTATTCCAGCTCTTTTCATTCGCCGCCGGACTTAGACCTTCACTCCTACCACGCTCTTGAGGCCCGCGTCAGACTTGATGGCCTCCGCCTTGTCCGTACGCTCCCACCCGAACTCCGGCTCGGTCCGGCCGAAATGACCGAACGCCGCGGTCTTCTTGTAGATCGGCCGTCGCAGATCCAGCGTCTCGATGATCCCTTTCGGCGTCAGCTTGAACTGTCCGCGCACGATCTCGCTGATCTTGTCGTCGTCGATGACCCCGGTATCGAACGTATCGATCAACACCGACACGGGATCGGCCACACCAATCGCATAGGCGAGCTGAACCATGCAGCGGGTCGCCAGGCCGGCCGCGACGACGTTCTTCGCGACGTAGCGCGCCATGTAGCACGCGGAGCGATCGACCTTCGTGGGATCCTTGCCCGAGAATGCGCCGCCGCCATGCGGTGCCGCGCCGCCGTAAGTGTCAACGATGATCTTGCGGCCGGTGACACCGGCGTCACCGTGAGGGCCGCCGACGACGAACCGGCCGGTTGGATTGATGAGGAATCGCGTCTTGCTGTCGCGCAGATTCTCGGGAATTACGCGTTTGATGATGTTCTCGGTGATGTCTTCACGCAGCTGCTCGTTGCTGATCGCATCGCTGTGCTGTGTCGAAATAACCACCGTATCGACGCGAACCGGGCGATCACCATCGTATTCAACAGTGACCTGAGACTTTCCGTCGGGCCGGAGATAATCCATCACCCCGTCACGTCGAGCACGCGACAGGCCCTTGCCGAGTTTGTGCGCGAGCATGATCGGCAGCGGCATCAGTTCTTCGGTCTCGGTGCACGCATAGCCAAACATCAGCCCCTGATCGCCCGCGCCGCCGGGGTCGACTCCTTGCGCGATGTCGGGCGACTGCCCATGGATAGTCGAGAGGACCGCGCACGTCTCAGAGTCGAAGCCGTATTTTGCGCGCGTGTATCCCACGTCCTTGATCGTGTCGCGGACGACCCGCTGAAAATCGACGTAGCAATTGGTGGTGATTTCGCCGGCGACGATGGCGAGCCCGGTGGTGACGAGCGTTTCGCACGCGACCCTGGCGACCGGGTCCTGCGCGAGAATTGCATCGAGGATGGAATCAGAAATCTGATCGGCGATCTTGTCGGGGTGCCCCTCGGTTACCGATTCGGACGTGAAGAGATGGCGGCCTTTCCGGCTCATGCGTGTCAGACTCCTTCATGCTGCGCGAACGCGCGTTTGACAGCGCGGGAACAGGCGCAGTCGCTTTCATTGGGACCTGCTCGGAACTTCCCGAGGAAGCAGGCGCACCGCCGTGCACGGCGGTGCGACCAAAACCGAACAAATATATCAGCTTAGAGGGACCCGAGCAACCTCGGACCATCGGTGGGCGGCCTATACGACGGGCGTGGATTCCGCTTCGTTGACGGTCTTTTCGACCTCGATCGAGCAGTCGGCGATGAGCGCGCTCAATGCGCCAATCGCGGCGGCAACAGGCGCGATGACGGCGCCGATGACTCCGGCAGTCAGCGGGAACTCAGCAATCGTCTTTCCCTTCTGCTTGACGACCACCCGACGAATGTTTCCTTCTTCGACGAGTTTTCGAAGCTGCGCGAAGACCTGTTCGGTCGTTCCTTCGAGCTTCTCCCAGAACGTACGTTCCATGGTCGACCCTCCCAGCACGCAGTTGTGGCGTGTACTCAATAGACGGAGCGCCGAATACTTGGTTCCTACTGATCGGGATCCGGAACCCGGGATCCGGAACCCGGGATCCGGGATCCGTGATCCGGACGACGCGGACAGCGGATCCGGGACAACGGATCCCGGCCGTGGCTATTTTCTCGGATGAAACTTGTCGTAGGCGGCGCGCAGGCGCGCCTCGAGCACATGCGTGTAAATCTGCGTTGTCGAGAGATCGGCGTGACCGAGCATCATTTGAATCATCCGGAGATCGGCCCCGCGCTCGAGTAGGTGCGTCGCGAAGGAGTGCCTGAGCACGTGCGGGCTCAGATCGCGCGTGATGCCGGCCTTCAGTCCGTACCCCTTGAGCACTTTCCAGAAGCCGACGCGCGAGAGCGGACCGCCGTCACGCGCGTTGACGAAGAGCCACGGTGAACTCTTCTTGCGCAGGAGCGCCGGCCGGCCTTCGCGAATATACCGCCGCACCCAGTCGGCGGCCTCGTGACCGAGCGGCACCATTCGTTGTTTGTCCCCCTTCCCGATGCACGTGAGGTAGCCGTCATCGAGATTGAGGTCGCCGGCTCGAAGCGCGATGAGTTCCGAAACGCGAAGGCCGGTCGCGTAGAGCACTTCAATCAGTGCTTTGTCGCGCAATCCGCGGGATGTTGCGGTGTCGGGTTGATCGAGCAGTCGGTCGACTTCCTCGAGGGAGAGGAATTTTGGCAATGCGGCCCAGGCGCGAGGCGGCCTGAGATCGTCGGCGGGACTGCTGTCGCGTTTCTGCTCCGTCGCCGCGAACCGATAGAAACCACGGACGCAGGCGACCGTGCGCGCGACCGAGCGCGGCGCCAGCCCCGAAGACATCAATTGCCGCACGAACGTTTCAAGGTCCTGGCGCTGCAGCTCGCCGACCGGCGTGCCGCGCTTGTCGGCGAACTCAGCGAGCAGCGCGAGGTCGCGCGCGTAACTCTCGACCGTATTCGGGGACATCCGCCTGACATCGCGGAGATAGCCAACGTACGAGTCGATGGAGCGCTCGGAATCACTCATCACTGATCACTGATCGCGAATCCCTCATCCTCGAATCGCGAATCCCTCATCCTGGATCCCTCGTCCTCGAATCGCTGAATCCCTTGTCGAATCGCTGAATCCCTTGTCCCTCGAATGATACAGTCCCGTCAGAACCGCGGATCGGAGCGATTCGGGATTCAACGATTGGCGATTCGATGATCAGGGATTCAGGATCAGCGATTAGTGATGAGTGATTCAATTGACAGTGTCCGTAACGAGGAGTAGTGTAAGGGGTTGCACCAGACCGCCAGCGCGCTCCAAGCTACCGTAGACGGACGTATTCATGCCGACCCATTCCAAGTGGGAATCACTTCCCACGGAAGCGATTAACCCAGTCAGTCTTTCGGTCGACAAGTCTCCGGTCCCCGACATCATCGACATGGTGGTGAACGAGGATCGGAAAGTCGTCGCCGCTGTTCACAAAGAACGTCAGCGCATTGCGCACGGCGTCGAGATCATCACCCAGGCGCTTCGCAAAGGTGGTCGCGTCATTTTTGTCGGCGCTGGAACGAGCGGCCGCCTTGGCGTCGTCGAAGCCTCTGAAATGCCGCCGACGTTCGGCACGAGTCCATCGCTCGTGCAGGCGATCATGGCAGGCGGACAGGAAGCCGTCTTTCGCGCCAAGGAAGGCGTCGAAGACAACTACGAAGAGGGCGCCCGCAGTCTCGCCCGCCTTCGACTCGGCAAGAAAGACGTCGTCATCGGCGTCTCGGCGAGCGGAATGACGCCGTTCGTCCGCGGAGCGCTGACGCGCGCGCGAAAGGCGGGCGCGAAGATCATCTTCGTCACGTGCTGGCCCGGATCCGAGTTACAGAACTTCGTCGATCTCCAAATCGCGCCGGCGGTTGGCCCGGAGATTATTGCGGGGTCGACGCGATTGAAAGCGGGCACCGCGACCAAGATGGTGCTGAACATGCTGACCACGATCGCGATGATCAAGGTTGGCAAGACCTACGGCAACCTGATGGTTGACGTGCAGATCGGGTCCGAGAAGCTGAAGGATCGGGCGCGGCGCATTGTCGTCCTGGTCACCGGTGTTGATTACGACGCGGCCGACGCACTGCTGAAGCGCGCAAAGTGGAACGTCAAGGCAGCGATCATCATGCAGCGCGCCAACCTGACGCTTCCGCAGGCACTGCGACGATTAAAGAAGGCGCATGATTCAGTGCGCGAGGCGATCGGTGAAGAAGCCGATGCGCATCTCAGAGAGTTGCTTGAAGCTTCTCAGCTGCGGCAGCGTCCAGCATGATGTCCACGTCGTCGTGAAGCTGGAGAAATGACGCTGGCAGCTCCGGCGTAATCGTCCCGTTCACGACGCGTTCGATGGATGGCGCCTTCGCGCGCCCCGTCGCCAGGAGAACGATAGCGCGGGAATGGAGAATGGTCGCCATCCCGACCGAGAGCGCTTCCGCTGGCACGTTCGAGGGATCTCCGCCAAACAATGCGGCATTGCTGCGACGTGTTTCCGGCCGCAACTTGACGCGGTGCGCCCGCGCGACGAGAGTTGGCGCCGGCTCATTGAATCCGATATGGCCGTTCGTGCCGATCCCCAGCACCTGCAGATCAATCCCGCCTGCATCAGCGATCTCACGCTCATACCGCAGGCACTCGGCCTCCGGATCGCTTGCGGTGCCATTCAGAAAATGCCTGTTCTCCGGCTTGATGTTTACGTGACAGAACAGGTGCTCCTCCATGAAGCTGCGATAACTTCCCGGATGCGTCGCGGGTATTCCAAGGAATTCATCGAGATTGAACGTTGTCACTTCTGAGAAATCGACCCCGTGCGCGTGTAGCGAGACAAGCTCACGATAAAGGCCGACGGGTGTTCTGCCGGTCGGCAATCCAAAGACGACGCGCTTGTTTTTCGCGACGAGCTCTGCCATCCGTCTTGCCACTGCTTTCGCGACTGCGTAGTCGTGGTTGAAGACGGTGACACGCGGACTCCGCCCAGTGCTGATACAGCGCCCGATGTCGGCAGGCATCAATCCACTTTATAAGCGGGAATGATCGCGCCGCCGCGTGCTTCCTGCAGCGCCAGGGTCACTGCGCCAATCGCGGGCTCCCGGTCCAACAGGCGGACCCAGCTGCGAGGCGCGGCGACCGGCAGCCGGCGCTCGAGTTCCTGCTCGAGCCAGGGCACGGCACGAAAGATCCCGCCGGCGAGAATGAATACAAACGGTTCGCCTACCAGTTCGAGCCGGCGTGCCACCGACAGCGCGAACATTTCCAGTTCGTTAGCCGCCCCTCTGAGGATTCCTATTGCAACGGCGTCTCCCTGCGAGAAGGCTGTTTGCACACATGTCGCCAGCGCGCCGATCGCGGTGGGTTTGAGATCCTTGTTGTAGACCTCGTGAATCAGCTCCGGCGGCGCCGAGACATCGAAATGTCTCAGCAGCAGCTCGGTCAACAGGGTATCCTGACCACGTCGATCAGCCTGGCGCAGCACGGCGCGCAAGGCCGCCCGTCCGATCCAATAGCCACTCCCCTCGTCGCCGAGCACGTATCCCCACCCGCCGGCGCGCGCGGCCTCCCCTTTTGCGTTGCGTCCGTACGAAATCGATCCGGTTCCCGAGATCACGACGATACCGGATTGCCCCGGCGCACCGGCTTCGAGCGCGACCAGCGCGTCGTTCACGACGACGACGCGCGCCTTGTAGCCGATGCGGCGCATGATCGAACTGACGACGGCGAAATCATCGCGACGATCAACCCCGGCGATGCCGAGACAGATTGCCGACGGGACGATCGCGCGGCTGCCGATCGCCTCCTCCATGACGCGGTGCAGAACTTTTTCAACCTCGAGTTCTCCGACCGCCTGAAGGTTGGCGCCGCCGGCGCGAGCCTCGGCGACAATGTTTCCCTGTTCGTCCGCCAGCAGGCACACCGTCTTGGTGCCCCCTGCGTCGATCCCGAGCACGTGGGTCATGAGTTGTTGATGCGGATCGTACCACGGGTGATTCTTGTCGGGGATCCGTTGTACGGGATCCGGGATCCGATCGAATGGACGTTTCAGATGCTCCCCGCCGGGGGCGGATAACGGATCCCGGACACCGGATCCCGGCACGCGAACAGAACAATTCAAGTTCGCTTCGTTGACACTGTGCGCTCGACGCTGTTACATTCGCTCGATTTATGATTTTTAGCGGAGGGTGCGCGCGCGCCGCTGCAGCGCTCGCGATCGTGCTCAGTGTGTATGCGTCTCTGGGATCCTCGACCAGGGCGTTTTCCTCTCCCGAATCCACTTCTCCCGAAACACGCGCCCTCTGGGTTCAACGCGGCTCGCTGGCCACGCCGCAGAGCATCGCGACGCTCGTGAAATCGGCGCGCGATCACGGGTTCAACACGCTGCTCGTGCAGGTGCGGGGACGCGGTGATGCGTACTATCTCGGGGGGATCGAGCCTCGCGCGACGGAACTGCTCCGCCAGGCCGACGACTTCGATCCGCTTGCGGCGGTGCTCGAAGCGGGCCATGCCGCCGGTCTCCGCGTCCACGCATGGATGAATGTCAATCTCATCTCCAGCGCGGCCGAACTTCCTTCCGCGCGCGAACACCTGATCTACCGTCATCCTGCATGGCTGATGGTGCCTCGAGACATCGGACAGCAGCTGGCAAAGGTGGAACCTGATAGTCCGGGGTATGTCGGCACGCTCGCGCGGTGGACGCGTACGCAGTCGGCCGAAATCGAAGGGCTCTACGCCTCACCGATCATTCCTGACGCGGCCGACTACGTCGACTCGATCGTCCGCACTCTCGTGCGACGGTACGCGGTCGATGGCATTCACTTCGATTACGCTCGCTATCCGAATGACCGGTTCGATTACAGCCGCCTGGCGATTCGCGAGTTTCGCGCGGCGGTGCGCGCTCACCTTCCTGAATCGACACGGCGCGTCCTGGACGCACAGGAACATGAGGACCTGTTCGCCTACCCCGACTCGCTGCCTGATCAGTGGCGCGAGTTCCGGGTCTCGCGGATGACGGCGCTGATCACTCGCCTGCGTGCGACGGTGAAACGCGAACGAGCCGACGCGCTCGTGAGCGTCGCGGTCGTGCCCGATGTGCGTGAAGCTGAGCGCCATCGATTGCAGAACTGGGGTGCCTGGGCGCAGACCGGCCTCGTTGACGTCGTCTGCCCGATGGCGTATTCAACTGAGGCGTCACAGTTCGCCGAACAGGTCGCTGGCGCACGCGTCGCCGCGGGATCGCGCCCGGTGTGGGCAGGGATCGGTTCGTACCGGCTGTCAGCGAAGGAGACGATCGATAACATTCAGATCGCACGGCGGCTCGGCGCCAACGGCATCGTGCTCTTTTCGTACGACAGCCTGATCAACTCACGACAGTCTGAGTCCGACTATTTGTCCGTCGTCGGTCGGACGGCATTTATGTCTTCGGCGCCTGCGCCCGCCGGATCCCGCTGACGCCTCCTCGGCATCAACACGGATGGTCCTCACCTGGGTTGATTACGTCGTCATAGCCGGGTACTTGCTGGCGATTACCGCGTTCGGATCCTGGTTCGCCCGATTTCAGAAAACCACTCGCGACTATTTTCTGACCGGCCGATCGGTGCCATGGTGGGCAATCTGCTTCACCGTTGTCGCCACCGAGACGAGCACGTTGAGTTTCATCGGCGTCCCCGCCGGCGCGTATGCCGGCAACATGACGTTCCTGCAGCTGCCACTCGGTTACATTTGCGGCAGGTTCCTCGTCAGTCTGCTGTTCATCCCGGCGTATTTTCGCGGCGAGTTGTACACCTCGTACGAACTCCTGCAGCGCCGCTTCGGCGCCCCGGTCAAAAACGCCGCGGCAATTATTTTCGTCGTGACGCGAACGCTCGCCGATGGTGTGCGGCTCTTCGCGACTGCGCTGGTCATCTCAGTCGTCACCGCAGTGCCAGTGCCGTGGACGGTAGTTCTGCTCGGTGTCGCGATGATTGTGTACACGGTCCGCGGGGGCGTTGCTGCCGTGATCTGGACCGACGTGGTCCAGATGTTCGTTTACGTCGCCGGCGCGCTCGTCGTGTTCGTCGCCTTGTTGTGGCAGATTCCCGGCGGCTGGTCGACGGTTGCCGCTGCCGGACATGCGGCAGGCAAGTTTCAACTCTTGGATTTCAGTTTCAATCCAGCAAAGGTGTACACGTTCTGGTCCGGGCTGTTCGGCGGAATCGCCCTCACGCTTGCGACCCACGGGACCGATCAATTCCTCGTCCAGCGCCTCCTGTCTGCGCGCTCGGCAAAAGATGCCGCCAAAGGTCTGATCCTGAGCGGCTTCATCGTCTTCGTGCAGTTCCTGTTGTTCCTGATCATTGGTGTCATGCTCTACACCTTTTATCAGCACACACCGTTGCCGCGGCCGCTGGCCCGAACGGATGAAATCCTGCCGCTATTCGTCGTGCATGGCATCCCGCAGGGAATTTCCGGATTCATCATCGCCGCGATTGTTGCGGCTGCGCTCTCTCCTTCAATCAATGCCCTCGCCGCCACGACCGTCAACGATTTCTACGTAAAGTATGTGAGACCCGACGCGGATCAGGAAACGCTGATGCGATTGTCGCGGCAAGCGACGATCGGCTGGGGCATTGCGCAGATCGGTGTCGCGCTTGGCGCGCAATGGATCGATCGGTCGGTGCTGGATGCAGGTCTGCTCGTGCTGTCCTTTGCGGCAGGGCCTGTGCTCGGCGCGTTTCTAACCGGTGTTCTCATTCGTCGCGTCGGTTCGATGGCAATGCTCTGGGGGATGATCGGCGGCACTGCCGTCGTGACCTACATCTGGTGGGCGACCGCCTGCGCCTGGACCTGGTACGCGCTGATCGGCGCCGCGTGCACGAGCGGGTTCGCCGTCGCACTGTCGTTCGTGTTGCCCGCAAGCGAGAATGCCTGACCCGTTCGATCGCGCCTCGGAGATTCTGCTTGAAGGGATTCTCGATCGCGCATTTCCCGCCGCGACGACTGAGGTCGGCCGATCAAAGGGGCCCATCTGGCGGCGCGCGTTCGGAAACCTCACATACGAATCGGATTCGCCAGCCGTTGGACACGATACGATCTTCGATCTTGCCTCGCTGACGAAGGTCATCGCGACGACGACGCTGGTGATGCGAGCGGTCGACGATCGTCTATTGCGGTTGGAGGATCGAATCGCCGCGCACCTCTCGGAATGGCGCGGCATCGATCGTGAGGCAGTCACTGTCCGAAACTTTCTTGCCCACGACTCCGGACTACCTGCATACCTCCCCTTTTTCCGGGATCACACCGGCCGTGTCGAGTTCGAGCCGGCGATCTGTCACACACCGCTCGAGTACGCGCCGCAGTCTCAATCGGTTTATAGCGACCTCGGCTTCATGCTGCTTGGATTCATCCTCGAGGATCTTCGTCGCGGAACAAGGGCGGGTATCGGGCGATTCGATCCATCTGCGACATTAAATGCGCAATTCCGAAGGGTCGCCGCGTTCGTTACGATCGAGCCCCTCTCGTACAACCCGCCACGCACGTGGCGACCACGCACTGCCCCGACGGAACACGATGAATGGCGCGGAAGAACGCTGCGGGGAGAAGTGCACGACGAAAACGCGTGGGCACTCGGGGGCGCGGCAGGTCACGCTGGGCTTTTCGGCACGGCAGGCGCCGTCGGTGCGTTCGCGCAGTCCGTCTTGCGGACAATTGCCGGAGAACGCGTGGTCGCAGCGCCTGATACGTTTCGAGAATTCATCCACCGTGCCGGCACTCCCGGCACTTCGCGAGCGCTCGGATGGGACACAATGCTTCCGACCTCGTCTTGCGGATCCCGGATGTCGCCGACTGCAATCGGCCACACCGGTTTCACGGGAACGTCACTGTGGATTGACTGGGAGCAGGATCTCTACGTGGTGCTGCTGACCAATCGTGTGCATCCGACGCGCGAGAACGAGCGGCTACGCGCGATCAGACCGGCGTTCCATGATGCGGTGATGGAGGAATTCCAACGGAGGTAGGGCGGGATTCAAAGACCCCGCCCTACCGCACCGCCTTAACGAAGCGTTGTCGTGATGTTGATGACCGTCGTGCCGTCACCAGCAGGACCGATCGCCTGGACGACGTGAACGTTTACGACCTTTGAGCCAGTTGTGAGATAGGTCGTGGTTGCCCGGTTGCCGGTGGTCGTTACGGCCCGGGGATTGGCACCTTCGCCGAAATCCCACTCGTAGCGAAGAATCGTCGATGTTGCTCCGGTTACATTTGCCGTGAACAGGACGGTCTCATTCACCCGTGCACTCTGTGGGCCTGTTATCGTCACCGCCGGTGGCTGGGCGGGCAGGATGGTGACGGAAGTCGCTACCTGCTCATTGCAGCCCGCTGCATCCGCAGCCGTCGCTCGCACCGTAAATGTGCCGGACTCGTTGTAGACGTGCTGAATCGTCGTCGACCCACTGATAGCACCAAGAGACTGCTGTGAGCCGTCGCCGAAGTCGACGGTGACATTTTGAATGTTCGCAGTGGTGCCGACATTCACCGTGAATGTCGCCGGCAGCCCCGCAGCAACTTGCGCGGTCGGAGCGGTAATCGCGAGGCCTGTTCGTGGATTCAACCCGACGGTTACATCAGCCGTCTTGCCCGCCGCGCTCGCGGTAACCTTGGCGGTTCGCGGCGCATTGAGCACCGTCGTGGCGACGCCCGACGCGTCCGTCGTTACCGTCGGAGGATTGAGCGACCCGTTATCGGTCGTAAATGTGACCGGTAAGCCCGAAAGTCCCAGTCCCGACACGTCTTCAACCCGCGCGCTGATCGTAGAGCTGCCTCCTCCGCACGCGAGCGTCTGTGGACTGGCGCTGACGATGATGCGCTCGACCGCCGCTGCACCAACCTTCAGGTTCTCGAGTTTTCCTGATGCCCCACCTGAAAACGCCGTAATCGTCGCCGTGCCGCTTTGAGCACCAGCGAAGAAGCGCACGCGCACCTGCCCGTTGCTGGTTCGCGCCTCACTTGGCTCAATTCGACCGATAGTCGTCGTGAATGAGACCAGCGTGCCGTTTTGTACCGGCGTTCCGGCTCCCGCAGACGTCGTACTGGTAGTGCCTGTCGTTCCTGTGCCCGGCGTGCCAGTGCCTGGGGTCGTTGGTGTGGTCGGCGTCGACGTCGTGCCTTGCTCGATAACGTTGGCGACGATCTCGACGTCGCCGTTCAGCGGGACGGTATTTGCCGCAGCAAACAGGCTGATCACTGAACCGGTGGGTGCAAGCAGCGGCACTTTGTCGCAGGCATACATCAGTGGCGTCGCCGCCAGCAGACACAGTACGGCAAGACCGGCAAGGGAGCGCTTCATGTGTGTTAACATCGGAGACGCTAAGGATAATACTCTCATGTGTTTAGAGGGTGGTCAAGACAACGAGCGCGGCTACGCCATGGCCGCCTTGCTCGTAAGTCTTGCCGTGATGATGGTGCTCATGTCGGTCGCGATGCCCGTCTGGAAAACGCAGGCGCAGCGCGAGAAGGAAGCGGAACTGATTTTCCGCGGTGAACAGATCGCTCGGAGCATCAATCTTTATATGCGAAAGATGGGCGGCGCGAGCTACCCACCGAGTCTCGACGTCCTGGTTCAGGG
>JBKPSH010000152.1:0-9900 GCA_046734955.1 Acidobacteriota bacterium | reverse complement strand
TCGAGCCAGCCGCGCGGCGTGAGGATATCGGTCCGCTTGTCGCCGTTCACATCGCCTGTGCCGATGCCGTGTCCGTAGCTCTTGTCGCTGACGACGTGCGCGGTCCACGCGCCGTTCTTCGCTTCATACCAGGCTTGCGGTGTGCCGTTTTCCTGGGCGACAACTTCATTCGCTTTGCCGTCGTTGTCCATGTCGGCGAGCACCGCGAACTCGATGTTGAAGCCCGTATGAATGTCGGTTTCCTGCCAGAACTCGTCAGTGCGCGTTTCACCGCCGAAGCCCACCGCAACTCCCGGCACGGCGTTGCCGCCAGCGGAGGGGGCGGGCGATCCTTTCGTGCTCACGCGGGTGGACTTCGCGGCACGGCCCGGATTTTTCCACCATGAAATCTTTTTCGCGAACCACGTGACGCGGACGAGATCCGGATAGCCGTCGCCATCGACGTCGACCGCAAGGTCACTGAAGTTGTCGTAGTAGTTGTTGGTGAAATTCAGCTCGCGGAATTTGTGTTTCGTCCACGATGGCGCTTCGTACCAGTTCTCACCCGAGATGATGTCGAGATGTCCGTCCTTGTTGATGTCTGCGACGGCCGCCGTCTCGCTCGCACCGTTATCGAGCATCACCGCCTTGAACGAAATGTCGGGTGAGCGTGCGGGCGCGGCGGACAACGCGGCCGAAATCATGGCAAGCAACATCAATCGCATGACGTGAACTCCTGTGAACGGAGGGCTATTCTGTCATAGGCTCCCGGTGCACGTTTGACGGTTCTGTGGGCGTTTGTTACTGTCCTCGCGCGATAGCTGAATAGAGGGACTACATGGCTCAAATTGGCGTGAATGCGTGGGTTTGGACCTCTCCTGTGAACACCGCCGAGTTCGGCCGGCTGGCGCCGATGGTGAAGAAGATGGGGTTCGATCTCATCGAATTCGGCATCGAGAGCACGAGCGATCTCGATTACGCGCAAGCCGCGGAGGTTGCAAAAACCAACGGTCTCGGTGTCAGCGTCTGCGCAGCGATGGGCCCTGACCGCGATCTCATCCACTCAGACGAAAGCATCCGTAAGAACGGCATGGAGTACGTCCGCCACTGCATTGACGCCGCGAAGACTGTCGGCGCGAAGAATGTGATCGGCCCGCTCTACAGCGCTGTCGGCCGCACGTGGCAGCAGACCGATGACGAGCGGAAGCGAGATGTCGATCTGCTCGTGCGGCAGCTGAAGGACCTGTCGAAGTACGCCGGCGAGCGTGGCGTCGGCCTGGCCGTCGAGCCGCTCAACCGATTCGAGACGAGCTTCATCAATCTTTCGTCGCAGGCGGTAGAGGTCGTCGATCGCGTCGACGATCCGGCGTGCGGCATTCTGCTCGACACTTTCCACATGAACATCGAGGAGCGTTCGGTGGGCGATGCGATTCGTGCGGCCGGCAAACGGGTGCGGCAGATCCACACGTGCGAGAACGATCGCGGCGCACCCGGATCCGGTCACGTGCCCTGGCAGGAAGTGGCACAGGCATGCCGCGACATCGGCTTCAACGGTCCATACGTGATTGAGTCGTTCACCAACAAGGTGAAGTCGATCGCGCGCGCCGCAGCCATCTGGCGCAACTTCGCGCCCACCCAGGATGCGCTCGCGCAGGACGGGTTGAAATTTCTTCGAACGCTACTCGGCTAGCAGGTCGATTGGCGATTGGCGATTGATGATTGCGGAATTGGTTGATCCGCAATCTCAAAATCCGCAGTCGTCAGTCCGCAGTCCGCAATCGATCCGGTCCACATCTGACGGTTTACTTTACCGTTAAAGTTTGTTATTACGTGCCTCGTCGATCGGCGGACCGCCGTTCCGCCGCTGGCGAGGAGGATCAATGTCCAGACTCAGAGCAGGATTTGTCTTCGTGCTCCTGGTCGCCGGGGCCGCGGTGTGGCCCTGTTTCGCGGCAGCTCAAGCCGTCACCGGAACCATATCGGGCACCATCACAGACACACAGGGTCAGGTCATTCCCGGCGCGACCGTCACGGTCATCGCCGAAGCCAGTAGCGAGTCGCGCGAGGCGATCAGCGATTCGAAGGGAGATTTTCAGGTTACCAATCTCCGGCCAGGCCGGTATACGGTCAAAGTCGCGCTGCAGAGTTTTCGTACCCTCGAACGAAAAAACATTGTCCTCAGCGCCGGCGAGCGGCTTGCGGTCGGGAATCTCGTGCTCGAGGTCGGCGGAATCGGCGAGACGGTGGTGGTCGAAGCCAAGGGAACCCATGTCAACACCGCCGAAACACAGCACAGCGGCGTCATCACCTCGACTCAGATCGAACAGGTGCAGGTGTTGGGACGGGACGCCACCTCGATCATGCGTCTCCTTCCCGGAGTGCGCTACGAGAACACCGTCGATTCGCTGGGGATGAGCTTCGGCACGTCGGTGCCGAACGTTGGCGGGGCCCGCCGCGACTGGAGCAACGTCATTGTCGACGGCGTCGTCGGCAACGAAGTGGGCAACAGCGGCCTGATGGCGCAGCAGATCAATCTTGACGCGATCGCCGAGATCCGCGTCCTGCTCAATTCATATCGCGCCGAATACGGCCGTGCCGGTGGCGGACAGGTGCAGATCATCAGTAAGAGCGGAACGTCGAGTTACCACGGGAACATCTATCACTATCTTCGCAACGAGGCGCTCAACGCCAACAACTTTTTCAACAACCGATCGAACATCAAGAGACCAAGGTATCGTTTCAATACCTTCGGTGCGAATCTTGGCGGCCCCGTGCCGGGCCTGAGTAAAGGCGAGAAGAAGCTGTTCTTCTTCTATTCGCTGGAGGCGCCGATTGTGAATCGCCCCGGCCCGGTGCGCAACTGGACGATGCCGACGGATCGCGAGATGCAAGGAGACTTTTCGCAGACGCTCGACAGCCAGGGGCGATTGATCTTCATTCGGGATCCGCTCGCCAGCGGTGCCTGCAACGCGGTTACAGGTGGTCCCGCGTGCTTTCCCGGCAACATCATTCCCTCGAACCGGATCAATTCAAACGGTAAAGCGCTGTTGAACATGCTGCCGCGGGCGAACAATTTCGATCGCTCGTTCACACAGGGACAGTTCAACTACACGACGCAGGAAAACGCCGAGAACCCGAAGATGAACAACGTCGTCCGCGTCGACTGGAAGCCGACGGCGCGCGACAGCTTCTACTTCACATTCAAGGACTGGTACTCGGATCAGCGCGGCAGCGAGATTACCGCCGGTCCGAACAAGTGGGGGTTCTTCAACACGCATTACCTGAACACCGACCGCGGCGGCAGCGCGAACTACGCGAAGGTGATCAGCCCGACCATGGTGCTGGAGAGCGACTTCGGCATCCGCCAGCAGACCGAGCAGTTTTATCCGCTGACGGAAGCGGACTGGACGCGAATCAATCGAAACACGGTTGGGTTCACCGTGGGCCAGTTCCATCCGGAGCTGAACCCGCGCAACGTGATCCCGAAAGTCCAGTTCGGCACCAGCCTGCCGAACGCCCCCAACTTTACGTTCGACAACAGACTCGTCGATCAGGGCGAAGCGTGGCTGACATCATTCCGGACGAGCCTGACGTCGATTCACGGCAGCCACTCGCTCAAGGCGGGCTACTACTTCGAGTTGTCGCAGAACTCCGAAGGCAAAGGGGGCGTCGGCGCCGGACCATGGGCGGGTCAGTTCAACTTCCAGGTCGACACCGCGAATCCGCTCGAGGCTAACTATGCCTACGCCAACGCACTCCTCGGAGTGTTTCGCGATTACACCGAGATCGATGCGTTCTCTGAAGTCATCGGCAAGCGCTACATCGACGAGTTCTACGCACAAGACACGTGGAAGGTCACTCGCCGCATGACGTTCGATTACGGTGTGCGCTTCTTGTGGTACACGCCGTGGTATTCAACGCAGCCGGCTGCCGTGTTCGTGCCCGAGCGCTACGACCCGGCGAAAGCGCCGCGTCTGTATCAACCGGCGGTTGTGAATGGTGCGAACGTCGCGCTCGATCCGGTGACGGGACAGACGCTGCCGAACGTCTACGTCGGCAGCTTTGTTCCCGGCACCGGCGATCGCTACAACGGGATGGTCAGCAGCAGCGATCCGAACTACCCAAAGGGATTCCGTGACAATCAGGGAATAGAGCCCGAGCCTCGTCTCGGTCTCGCGTGGGATCTGGCCGGCGACGGGAAGACGGCCGTCCACTCGAGTCTTGGGCTGTATCACAACCCGCACGTCAACGCGAATGGCATGGACGCGATGGCGAGGAATCCCCCGGCGCAGAACACGCCGAGTATTTTCTACGGCACGATGGACACACTGCTCGCGGCTGGTGCGCAGGGCGCCTTCTCGAATCGCCCAAGCGACGTATTTGGCATCGAGCGCAACGCCAAGACGCCGGAAAGCTACAACTACTCGGCAGGGGTTCAACGCGAGCTCGGATGGGGCACGGTGCTGGACGTCACTTACGCCGGATCGCAGATGCGCCACGGTGAGATGTCGAGCAACGTCAACGTCGTACCAGACGAGGCACGGTTCCTCGACGTTCATCCGGAGAATCGCAATCCACAGAATGCGAACTCGGCCAAGCCGAACGAATTTCTGAGGCCCTACTCAGGTTATCAGAACATCACCATTCGATCGCACTTCGGCACATCAACCTATAACTCGCTCCAAGTGCAGTTGAATCGCCGTTACATCAATGGGCTGCAGTTTGCCGTCGCATACACGCTCGCGAAGACACAGAGCCTGGGGCCGAACAGCGATCCGCCGACCTACATTCCGAACCGTCCGGGGGATGCGTGGAACGTCGCCCCGTACGAGTCGACGCAGCTGCACAACCTGGTCGTGAATTACACCTGGGATATTCCGGGCGGCAGCCGGATGTGGGACAACTGGTTCACTCGTGGCGCGCTCGATGGATGGCAGGTGTCGGGAGATACGGCCTGGGTCAGCGGCGATTGGGCCGGCGCGACCACATCAACCACCGACAACTTCGACTTCACTGGCGGTGATGCTGGCACGCGCCCGCGGATCAACGGCGATGTGGTCTGCTCGGGCGGCGACGACTGCGATCCGACACCCGGTCATCCTGGCAGCTACTTCAACATCTCGGCGTTCAGCCGGCTGACGGGACGAGGCGATTACGGCAATGCGCCACGCAGCTTCTACCGGCTGCCGAAGATCGTGCTCTCGAACATTTCGTTCTTCAAGAACTTCGGCATCGGCGGCGGCAAGCGGATCCAGTTCCGCTGGGAGATGTACAACGTGTTCAACCAGGTGAACTGGTCGACGCTCAATACCACTGCCCAGTTCAATCCCGCGGGTGAACAGGTCAACGCGAATTTCGGCAAGGCGACGGCGGCGCGTGACCCGCGGATCATGCAGGGGGCGATTCGGTTCACCTTTTAAAAGGCAAAAGGCAAAAGGCAAAAGGAAAGGGGACAAGGTCGGCTTGTCCCCTCGATTGGTGCAATGCAAAGACTGCTTCTATCGTTGTCGTTCATCTGTCTGCTCACAATGCCTGTCGCCGCGCAGAATCCAAACCTCGTCGTCTATCAAGGCGACAAGGGACCGGGACAGGGCAAGCACATCGTCTTTCTCGCCGGCGATCATGAATACCGATCAGAGGAAACGCTGCCGGCGCTGGCCCGGATTCTGGCGAAGCATTACGGATTCAAGTGCAGTATGTTCTTCACCACCGATCCGAAGACTGGCTTCATCGAGCCGGGTAGTTCGAACATCACTGGACTCGAGGCGCTCAAGACCGCAGATCTGATGGTCGTGTTTCTGCGATTTCAAGATTTCCCCGACGATCAGATGCAGCAGATCGTCGACTACCTCGATCGTGGTGGCCCGGTCGTCGGTTTTCGCACTGCGACCCACGCATTTCAAATCAAACGTACGGACGCAAAGTTCAGGAGGTTCGATTGGCAGAACAAAGACGACTATCCCGGTGGGTTTGGACGGCAGATTCTAGGTGAGACGTGGGTCTCGCATTACGGCACGAATCACAAGCAGAGCTCGCGCCTGATCTTCGAACCGGCCGAAGCCTCGCACCCGATTCTGCGGGGCGTCAAGGACGTGCACGTGCAGTCGGGCGGCTACACGGCCAATCCGATCGAGGGCAGTCATGTGCTCGCGCGCGGTCAGATCCTCGACGGCATGACGCCGGACTCGCCGCCGGCGAAAGACAAAGAGCAGGTGCCGGTCGCTTGGTATCGGACCTATACAGGTCCATCGGGCAAGTCGGGCCGCGTGTTCACGACGACGCATGGCGCGTCGGAGGATCTGCTGAATGAAGGATTCCGCCGCCTGAGCGTGAATGCGATTCTCTGGGCCGCGGGGCTGGAGGGCAGCATCAAACCCGACAATAACATTAGCCTTGTGGGTCCATTCCATCCCTCGGCCTTTGCGTTCGGCGGGTTTGTGAAAGGTGTGAAGCCTGCTGATATGGCGGGCTGGGAGTCGGCGATACCGAAATAGCTCCTCGCTGCTGGCTCCTCGCTCCTCGGGAATGGTGACCAAGTCACCAGCCGAGTTTCTTTCGCAATTTGCGAGAAGCGAGAAGCGAGAAGCGAACAGCTTTTCACGCAGTAAAATCTCCCCATGACCAAGACACTTCGAACGAGTGCGATCTTCGCGATCGCTGTTGCGCTGATGTCGACCATCCCCGCGGTCCCGCGAGCGGCGGACCCGTTCACGCTGAATCCGGGCGACCACATCTGCATCATCGGCAACACCCTCGCTGAGCGGATGCAGTATGACGGGTGGCTCGACACGCTCCTGCACGCGCGTTTCCCGAAGCACGATCTGGTCATTCGTAACCTTGGCTTCAGCGGTGACGAGATCGCGACACGCCTGCGATCGAAGAACTTCGGCACGCCCGATGAGTGGCTCAGCGGAAACGGTACGGCGATTGGCGGTTATCAAGAGAATCGGCTCGCGGGCGCGAACACGAAAGCCGACGTCATCTTCGCGTTCTTTGGTTACAACGAATCGTATGGCGGTCAGGAAGGTCTCGCGGTCTTCAAGCAGCAGCTCGGCGACTGGATCGATCACACACTGGCCCAGAAATACAACGGCAAGTCCGCACCGCGCATCGTGGTGTACTCCCCGATCGCGCACGAGGATCTGCACAATCCCGATCTTCCGAATGGCCGCGAGAACAACGTGCGGCTCGAGCTGTATACGAAAGCGATGGGCGAAGTGGCGCAGGCGAAGGGCGTGCGCTTCGTCGATCTTTTTACGCCGAGTCGTCAGTTGTACACCGCGGCGAAATCGCCGCTGACGATGAACGGCATTCACCTCAACGCTGATGGCAATCGCCGGATCGCCGAGGTCATCGATCGCGATCTGTTCGGCGCCGCGCCAGCGCCGAGAGAAGCGTACCTGAACACGCTTCGTCTGGCCGTCCTCGACAAAAACTTTCACTGGTTCAACCGTTATCGCACGACCGATGGCTTTGCGACGTTTGGCGATCGTGCGTTCCTGACCTTCATTCGAGGGAACCCGCGGGACGTGAATCCCAAGAGCGTGCAGTTCTCGAAGGAAGACGTCCTGCCGACCAACTATGAAGTGCTCGAGCGCGAAGTGTCCGTTCTCGATGTGATGACGGCGAATCGCGACAAGCGCATCTGGGCAATCGCGCGCGGCACCGCGGATCCGAAGGCTGCGGATCTCAAGGTCCTCGACTCCGATACCCCGCCATTCATCGATGCGAAGACGAACGAGCCCGGCAAGGGGCCAAATGGCGCGCATATCTACAGTCCTGGCGACGCCGCGATCCAGCAAATGACGATCGGCAAGGGACTGAAGGTCGACCTGTTCGCGTCGGAGCGTGACTTTCCTGAGCTGGTCAACCCGGTGCAGATGGCGTTCGACACGAAGGGCCGCCTGTGGGTTGCAGCGTGGAAGAACTATCCACATTGGCAGCCGAAGACGCCGATGGACGACAAGCTCCTCATCCTCGAGGACACCGACGGCGACGGCAAGGCAGACAAGCGAACCGTGTTCGCCGGCGATCTGAACAACCCGACCGGCTTTGAGTTCTACAACGGCGGTGTGCTTGTCGCGCAGGCGCCGAATCTCGTATTCCTCAAGGACACGGACGGTGACGACAAGTACGACGTCAAGCAGATCGTCCTCGGCGGCCTCGACACCGCCGACACGCACCACACGATGAACAGCTTCACCTTTGATCCGGGTGGCGCGTTGTACTTCCAGGAAGGCATCTTCCATCGCACGCAGGTCGAAACGCCGTGGGGGCCGACAGTCCGGGAGGCGGACGGCGGAGTGTTCCGCTACGAGCCTCGATCGGCGAAGTTCGAAGTCTACATCCCGATGAATTTCCCGAATCCGCATGGGCACGTCTTCGATTACTGGGGACGCGACATCGTCTTTGATGCGACCGGTGGTCAGCCGTACTACGGGCCGTCGTTCTCGACGAAGAAGTACTACCCGGCGATGGAGACCAACAAGGCGCCGCGGCCCGGTAGCGTTCGTACCCGACCCGTGGGCGGCACCGAGATCCTGTCGAGCCGTCATTTCCCCGAAGAGGTGCAGGGCAACATCATCGTCCTCAACACGATCGGATTCCGGGGGCTGCTCAACTATCACCTGAGCGAGGACGGGGCCGGTCTGAAATGGGCGGAGGCGGATCCGATCCTGCAATCTGCTGACGAAAACTTCCGTCCCGTGGATGCGGAAGTCGGCCCCGACGGTGCGCTGTATTTCCTCGATTGGAGCAACGCGATCATCGGCCACATGCAGCACAACCTGCGCGACACGTCACGCGATCACGAGCACGGCCGCGTTTACCGCGTCACCTATCCCGGCCGACCGCTGCTGAAGCCGGCGAAGATCGCCGGCGAGCCGATCGATCGCCTGCTCGATCTCCTGAAGGAACCGGAGGATCGTGTGCGCTATCGCGCGAAGATCGAACTGAGCGCGCGCGACACGAAGGATGTTCTGAGCGCCCTCGACACCTGGATGGGCCGCCTCGATCAGAAGGATCCGAATTACGAACACCAGATGATGGAAGCGCTGTGGGTTCAGCAGTGGCACAACCGCGTCAGCGAAACGCTGCTGAATCGCATGCTGCGCTCGAAGGATCCGTGGGCCCGCGCCGCGGCAACGCGAGTGCTGTGCTATTGGCGCGATCGCGTCCAGAACCCGCTTGCGCTGCTGAAGACACAGGCGAGCGACGAGCATCCGGCGGTACGTCTCGAGGCCGTGCGGGCCACGAGTTTTTTCACCTCTCCCGATGCGGCGGCAGTTGCAATGACTGTCCGCGAGCACCCGACGGATCGCTTCATCGATTACACGTTCGATCAAACGATGAAGACGTTGACATCGCTGGGCAAGCCGGCGACGACAGCCGCGGCGCCAGCTGATGCGCCGCCCGCTGGTCTGCTGCCTGACTTGTCTGCTGCTGCGATGCGCCGTAGTCTGCGCGATCAGGGCACGCAAGTGATCACGATTGGGACGATCCCGGAGCAGATGCTCTTTGACGTCAAATGGTTTGTGGTTGAAGCAGGAAAGCCAGTGCGCGTTGTCTTGACGAATGCGGACGCCATGCCGCACAACGTGGTCATCGGGCAACCCGGTTCGGTAAATACCATCGGCACCGCCGCGGCGACGTTGCCACCGCCGACCGATCCAAATGCAAAGGCTTACGTGCCCAACATTCCACAGGTGCTGCAGGCGACGAAGCTCGTGCAGCGTGGCGAGTCGGACACGATCAACTTCGCCGCGCCCACATCGCCAGGCGAGTATTCCTTTGTCTGTTCGTTCCCGGGCCACTGGGTGCGGATGTACGGCGTCATGTTGGTCGTGCCGAGCCTCGACGCATTTGAAACCAAGCCCACTCCGCCGACCGATCCGATCTCCGGGAAGCCGTTTGAGTCACAGC
>JBKPSH010000151.1:0-90934 GCA_046734955.1 Acidobacteriota bacterium | reverse complement strand
AACTGTCGCACTCACGCGTTCTTCCTCCGCTTGGCGGCATGCGCGATCTCGTCGCTCACGATCGCCGCGAGCTCGTCGGGCATGCAAGGCTTCAGGAGAATGCGATCGCACCCGGCGGCCCGGGCCCGCTCTTCGTGTTCGATTCCACCATATCCACTCAGACAAATGATTGGAATTGACTGCAGGGTCGCGTCACTGCGCAGGCGCGCGATCAACTCGAACCCGTCCATGCCGGGCAACGACAAGTCCGTCACGATCAGATCAGGCGCGTGGGCGCGCGTCTTGCTGAGCGCTTCCATTCCGTCGGCGGCGGTGAACACTTCGAATTCGATGCCGAGAAATTCGGCGTACATCTGCCGGGTGTCGGCGTGATCCTCGACGAGGAGGACACGCGGCATGCCGCCACGATTCGCTTCAGCGCCGGGCATCAATGGCGTCTGGCGCGGGGCCGCCGTTCACGTGTCGTCGGCTGGCCTTTGAGATACTGGCCAATCTCTTGAACGAGATCGGACGGCAGACAGGGCTTGGCGATGAAACCATCGCACCCGGCCGCACGTGCGCGCTCGCCTTCAGTCGCGAGTGCGTGAGCACTGAGTGCAACGATCAGAAGATGACTGGTGCCGGGTTCAGCTTTCAATAAGCGGGTCGCTTCCCACCCGTCAATTCCGGGAAGAGAAAGATCCATGAGGATCAAGTCGGG
Organism: Acidobacteriota bacterium; assembly: GCA_046734955.1. Lineage (GTDB taxonomy): Bacteria > Acidobacteriota > Vicinamibacteria > Vicinamibacterales > 2-12-FULL-66-21 > JALZOC01. The sequence continues at coordinate 90,234 of JBKPSH010000151.1, read as the reverse complement.
CTGCAACGTTCGCGCCTTGTCGATCGCCTCGCGGCCGTCACGCGCCGTCTCGGCGCGGAAGCCGCTGAACTCGAGAAAGTCGCGATACATCTCCCGCGCATCGTCGAAATCTTCGACGATCAAGATGAGGGGCTTCGTTGCAGGATCGCTCATGCCGGGTGCGCTACGCCTGCCGGGACCGCTCGCGGATGAGGCCGCGAATCGCGGCTTCGAGATCTTCCGGAGAGCACGGTTTCGACAGCACCGCGTCGCACCCTGCGCGGCGTGCCCGTTCGGGATCTGACGCGAACGCCGCGTAACCAGTGACCGCGACCACCGGAATATCGCGCGTCCGTGCATCATGCCTCAGACGTCGGGTCAATTCGAACCCATCGATGCCTGGAATGTTGAGATCGGTCACGACCACGTGCGGGCGGGAATCGAATGCCCGTTCCAATGCCTGCAACCCGTTGTGCGCCTGATCGACTCGGAAGCCGGCATCAGTCAACCAGTCGGCGTACATACGTCGACCGTCACGATCATCTTCGACAAGGAGAACGATAGGAGCCGTCTCCGCCGGGTTCACTGGTCTCTCCCGGACCAGTATATGGCGCGCTGGTCCGGGAGGCCAATGATAGCCGAACAGCCGGGCTACGGGATCCTCAGCACCTGACCCGGCTTGATGAGATCCGGATTGCTGAGCTGGTCGCGATTGGCGTCGAAGATCTTCATGTACGCGTTCGCGTCCCCGAGCTGCTGCTTCGCAATTTTGCTGAGCGTATCGCCAGCTTTCACCGTGTAAGTCTTGCTAGCCGTTGCAGTTGCCGTCGCGGTGCTGCCGCCGGCGGACGCGCCACCGCCGGTGACCTTGATGTCGGCGACGACATCGTTGCGCCAGTCTGGAATCGTCTTGATCGCGTTCCAGATTTCGTTCTTCTCATCTTCTGTTTTCACCGAACCGACGAAGTGGAGCTTGCCGTCACGCTCCTGAGCACTCCCGTCGAACTTACCTTTCGCAGTTGAGATTGCGTAAGCGTATTTGTCTCTCAAACTCATAGCGCCTCCTCGGAACCCGTGAAGAGCTGCAATCAACGTTCCTCTGTCCGGCGGCTGAGGACCAAAAACAATTCGACCTCGAGTGCGCTTTTCGCGCGCCGGTCACCGCGACATCTCGCGGCCACGATTCGTCAGCGACGCAACATCGCCTTCGTCAATGCTGCTGACCGATGATTCGCAATTCGGCGACTGACCAATAGTAGGTCTCCTCATTCGCCAGTTCCGTAAAGCGCAGGTATCTCGCGCGGCGCATGTCGAACTGAAACGGAAGCGGGATGTTGAGCGGATCCTCCAGCGCAGCCGACATCGTCACGAGCGCGCTGTCACCGGTCCAGGCCATCGACCAGTTCACGGCGTCAGCTGACGTTTCGATCGAAAGTTTGCGCGGAAAGTCGCCGACGAATCCAGCAATCAACAGTTCGGCGCCGATCACCTCTTGATCGGATCCGAGATCGACGGTGAACGTATCGCCGGGGCGTTGCTCCCGTCCGCACGCCCATCTCGTCATGATGTCGCCATCAATCATTTCGCGCGCGTGTGTTTCTCCGCAGTGCGCCGTGATTGAGGAGATCTGCAGCGGCTGCCCTTGCGGTCGCGAAAGCGCTGCGGCATGCGGACCTCGTTCGACTCTGAATGCTGAATATCGATCGTCCTGATAAACAAGCGACGTCTGCGGCGCAGACGAGAGGAACCGCCGCAGGGCCGCACCCGGATCCCAGTCGTGATCGACAACGACTTCAAACGGACCGAACGACGAGAGACGCGTCAGGACTGCGGGATCGTGCTGCTTGATCATGTATTGCATCGCCCAATAGTGCGGGGCGAAGTATCCGCTGTAGCCATTGAAGAGTGGTCGCTGGTGTTCCGTCGCCCGGAACAACGAGATGCTGTCGTGTGACGGCACCGGCGGGAGATCGAGGCGAGCGACTACGCGCGAATGGACGGGCCGCGGAGCGGGTCGCTTTTCCATGAAAATCGGTCGCGGCCACCCGTCGGCGAGAAGGCCCGCGCACGCAATGACCGGGATCGCGCGCGCGAAACGGGGCCATCGCGCGGTCAATTGCCGCAGCGCGAGCGCCGCCGCAATCGCCAGGCATAGTGCCGCGAGCATCCAGAAACGCGCGGGCACGCGAACACCCTCGACTCCAGGAAGCATCATCAACCACGCATATGGAGCCTTGTAGATGATCGGCCGATCCATGAGCGTCGGTTCCGGGCCAAGACTGAAGAGCCACATTGCCAGCGCTGCCAGCGCATAAAACGTCATCGCCGATCGCCGCCGCCATGCGGCCCGCACAGACGGATGCATTGCGCCGGCGATGAGCAGACATGCCACGCCGAGCGACAGTGGTTTGTGCGGCGTGCCTACCGATAGGAGGCGCAGCGGGCCGATCTGGAGTTTCCAGGGCCCGAAATACAGCGGCGATGCCGCAATCGCGAAAAAGAAAACGGAAAGGGCGACGAGCACGCGCGCGATTTTGAGACGACCGATTCGCTCCTTCGCGGCCTCGCGCCAACCGAGCGTCAGTCCAAGGATGATGAGAACGATAACGGTGACGCCAGGGAAGATATCCGCTTCCGGATGTTTCACGACGTCCAGCCATCCCCAGAGCCAGAGATTGTCTGACGCCTTGAGCACGCTGCCAACGTCGGCGCTGAACGAAGTGATCTCGTCGATGCCGCGGCGCAATCCGTACGCCCGCTGGAATTTCCAGTAGCCATACAGGACCGGTGCCAGCATCGTGGCCGCAATCCCCCACGCGATCGCCACATGGATGAGCGCCCGCGTCCGGTTCGGTCCGTTCGCAAACCACAGCAGCCAAAGGCCGATGAGGACGGACAAATAGAACAAGTAATAACCACACGCGAGCGCCTGAAGCAGCCACGACGCGGCGAACACCATCAACCATCGCCGCTGTCGCCCATCGAAATACCGATGCAGCGCCGCCAGCGCACCCGGCATCCAATACGCAGATAACACCTGCACATGTGCGAACTGCGCCATGCGATACGGCGCAAATCCAAATGCGACGCCGGCCAGAAATGCACAGTCGTGCCGGCGGGAGATCGTGTAGGCGAGAAAGTACGCCGACAGCGCCGATAGCACGAACGATAGAAAAAATGCGGCGTTGTGGGCGAGAAGCGGATCTCCAGTGAGCCAGATAATCGGCGTCGTGAAGATGGTTAAACCGAGTAGATGCTCTGAAAATGCCATCGTCCCCGAGACCGGATAGAACTGGGGACCGTTCCACCACGAAGCCGTGAGTGGCAGCGTGCGCGCATCCCACGCGAGAATCCACGCGTTCAACAACGGATCGCCGAGATCGTTCGGGACGATGCTCGCGGGTCGAACAACAAGGGGCCAGGTGAGCGCGACAGTCAGCAGAACATAGACGATGCCGGCCAGAACAGCACGATTCAAAAACCGACGCATTTGCTGAACGAAGTATACGGCACGTTGACCGGTGCTCCGGACTCGCGCCGCCCAGAGCCGCACATATAATTCGCCTATGACAGATCGTCTCGTGATCGGTGGTGCGACAGCCGCTTTGATCGTGAGCATCGCCATCACCCCGCAGGAACGCGGCACGGGTGACGGCGCACGCATCTTTGCGGAGATGCGTCGCGTGGCCCTGGAACAGTCCCGCGTGATGACTGCGTTCGACCAGTTCGTCACGTCAATCGGTCCGCGCCTGACAGGCTCCCCCGCTCACAAAGCCGCGGCAGACTGGGCGAAGACGACCTTGTCGTCGTGGGGACTCAGCGACGCGCGCCTCGAACCGTGGCAGTTCGGACGTGGGTGGGTTCTCGATCGTCAGGTGATCGAGATGATTGAGCCGCGCTACATGCCCTTGATTGGCTACGCGGAGGCGTGGTCTGCGGCGACCAACGGCGAACTGGTTGGCTTACCAATATCCGTCGCAGGAAAGACGCCGGCGGAGGTCGCCGCCATGGCGACCAGTCTCAAGGGCGCAATCATTCTGACGCAACCGGTACAGACGGCATTCGTGCGCGAGGATCGTCTTCAGCCATCGACAAGCGACTCGCCGGTTCGCATCGGTGCTCCGCCCATGCCAAGAACGGGCGCGGCCACCCTGACCCAGGCGCTTCATGACGCCGGTGCCGGCGTGCTGTTGCGCGCCAGCGCGAGTGAGCACGGCACGGTGTTCGTGCTCGGGACAGATCGCGGCGCGAACGCGATGCCGATGATGGTGCTCGCAGCCGAGCACTACAACATGATCGCGCGACTCCTCGAGCGAGGAGAACCGGTCAAGCTGCGCGTCGCGATCCAATCACGGTATCTGACCACGGACGCGAACAGCTATAACGTCATTGCCGATCTGCCGGGCACTGATCCTGTATTGAAGAATGATGTGGTGCTTATCGGCGGACATCTCGATTCGTGGCACTCCGCCACCGGCGCAAGCGACAATGCGGATGGAGCCGCGGCGGTCATGGAGGCGATGCGCATTCTCAAGGTCACTGGTGTGCAGCCGCGTCGCACAATCCGGGCCGCACTCTGGAGCGGCGAAGAGCAGAATCTGCTTGGGTCGAAGGCGTACGTGGCGCAGCACCTCGCCGGCGACGCGAACAACGAAGCACGCGAGCGGCTGTCGGTCTACTTCAACATCGACCCGGGCATGGGACCGATCTACGGCTGGTATTCCGAGACCAGCCCGGACGCGAAATCACTCTTCGATCAGTGGCTGGCGCCGCTCAAGGAGGTCGGCGCCCGGCGAAACGTGATCCAGGGAATCACCAACACGGATCATCTCAGTTTCAAGGCTGTCGGAGTTCCCGGGTTCACGCCGATCCAGGACTACACCACCTATGACGTCCGTACACATCACACCAACGTGGACACCTACGAGCGCGTGCGGGAAGAGGATCTGAAACAAAACGCGTTGTGCCTGGCATGGTTCGCTTACAACGCCGCCATGATGGACCAGCAATTCCCGCGCACCGCGCAGAAATAACGAGGACCGATCATGTCAGATGCGCCGAAGAGCGCCATCGATCTCGTAATGGAACGGCTACGGAAGAAGGACGCCGAAGCGGGCGTCGAGCAGCGGCAGTTGACCGACGCACAGCGCGCCGCAATTGCCGAGGTCAGAACCGTGTACGACGCGCAGGTCGCCGAACGCAAGATCATGCATCAATCAACGATTGCCGGCGTGTTCGATCCTGCTGAACTGGAGGAGCGCGAGAGCGAGCTCCGGCGCGATCTCGATCGGTTCGAGCGAGAGCGCGAGGAGAAAGTCAAGCGCATACGTTCCCAGAGCGCTTGACCTAAAGATAAACTACCTTCTACCTTTTACATTTTTACCGAGCCGCAACTGCGGCGGCCGATTGCGGCTCCGACAGCCGGGCCCAGTCACGCGGTTCGTCGGTGACCGGTTTCAGGATCACGTAGCTCACCAGGATCAAGGCCAGCAACACGAGCACGCCAATCCCCTGACCGACGTTCGGCGGCAGCCCGACCACGGTGATCGTCAGCCAGGTCACGATCGCCCAAATCAGTGGTCCCGTGACCGCCGAGAACCTGCCGACCATTCCGTAGAGCCCGTAGAACTCACCGATCCGCGTCGGTGGCGTCAGGCGCAGCATGTAAGGTCGATCGGCGGCCCACACACCGCCGAGCGCAATCCCAGCCGAGCACGCAACGATGTACAGGGTGAAGAGCGGCAGGCCGACGATGCCGACTGCAGCCGCCAGAAGGAACACCCCGACCCAGAGATACAGCACGTAGTTCAGTGTGCGTTTCGGCCCGACACGATCCACGATCCATCCCCACGCGAAGCCGCCGATAACGGCGAAGCTGATTGCCGTCATCATGATCAGCTTGCCCGTGTCCTCTCCTTGTTCTTCGGTCAACCCTGTATGCTTCGCCACGTTGATGGTGTAAAGCATCATGATTGAGATCACGGTGTTGATGGGATCGGTGTAGAAGATTCGGCCAACGAGAAAGCGCACGAGTCCCGGATACTGCCGTCCCGATCGGATCGTCCGTAACGTTTCAGCTGTCGACTCGCGGAGCATCGCCAGACTGAACACCTCTCGCGGGTTGGGATTACCTCGCTCCTTGACGAAGAGAAAGCACGGCAACGCGAACAGCAGAAAGAACAACGCGATCATCGTGAACAGGAATGGCTTGTTCGACGAACCGAACACCGCATCCATTCCGAGTCCGACGGCGATGTACGACCCGAGATAGCCGACACCAACGCCGATACCGCTGATCTTGCCGCGGTTTCCCTCGTGGCTCACCTCGGGCAGCATGGCGTCGTAGAACTGAAGGCCCGCCTGATATGCGACGTTGGCGATGACGAAACAGAGCGCCGTCGCATAAAAGCCGAATCGTGCCAGGAGCGCGGTGAACGCGACGCAGATGAGCGTGCTGACGACGAGAAACGGCATTCGTCGTCGTGCCCGATCGGTCATCGCGCCAAGTACGGGCGAGGCAATGAAGATGAGACCCATCGAAATCGCGGTAATCACACCATAAACGGTATTGTCCTGCTTCGGCCCGACCTGATCACGCACCCAGGTCGAAAAGTAAACGGAAACGACGCCCATTGAGAAAATCGTGTTCGCCAGGTCGTAGAGGACCCAGCTGACGACGGCGCGGGTCGGGATCTTTCGCTGTTCTGGATTGTCCATGAGGCTCACGGTTCGGGGGGAACATAGACGGTTCCACCCTTCATCACGAAGCGCACGCGCCTGAGTGCGGTGATGTCGCGAGTTGGATCGCCATCCACGGCCACCATATCGGCGAGAAGTCCTTCCTTCAGGAGCCCGATGCGGTTCTCCATGTGAAGGACGCGGGCCGCAACCGAGGTCGCACTCTTCAACGCCGCATCAGCTTTCATGCCGTAGTCGACCATCAGCTCGAGCTCGCGGGCGTTGTCGCCGTGCGTGAAGACGCCGACGTCGCTGCCGCTCAAAATGGTGACACCGGCATCGAGCGCCGCCTTGAAGCTTGCGCGCTTGCGCGTAATACCCGCCGGCTCGGGAGTAGACCCCTTCTTCCAGCCAGCGTACTGGGAGGTTGCATCGCCGGCCGCAAGCGTCGGACACAACGCCACGTTCTTCTCGGCCATCAGCTTGAACACTTCCGGCGTGCCCGCGTCGCCGTGCTCGATAGTTTCGACGCCGGCCATGATCGACCGGCGCATGCCTTCTGGCGTCGTCGAATGCGCAACCACTGGCCGCCCGCTGCTCCGCGCGGTCTCAACGATCGTCGTCAGCTCCTGCTGCGAAAACGTCGGCGACGCTTCCCCACGGGCGCCCCAACGATAATCCGCATAGACCTTGATCCAATCGGCGCCATGACCGATCTGATCGCGGACGACACGAATCAGGGCGTCGCCGTCAGCTTCTTCGGCTCCTTGAGGGACACGCCACTGCAGCGCGAATCCCTTGGGACCATAGCTTCCCGTTGCGACGATCGCCCGGGTCGAGACGAGCATGCGCGGCCCCGGGATAATGCCTTGTTCGACTGCATCTTTCAGTTCGACGTCCGCGTACGCAGCTCCCTCGGTCCCGAGATCGCGGATGGTCGTGAAACCGGCCATCAGGGTCGCGCGTAGATGATTGACTGCGCGCGCGGTCCGCACGCCAAGCGATTCGTGCAGCACCTGATCGTTCCAGCTCGTCTCGTCGTAGGGATGAAGCAGTACGTGCGAATGTCCTTCGACGAGACCTGGCAGCAGGGTCTTCCCTGGAAGTTCGACGATGGTGGCGCCCGGAGCGGCGATGCTCCCAGCGGGACCAACGGCCTGAATCCGTTCGCCCTGGACCCGCACCGCCCATCCCTCGTGCATGGCATCGCCATCGAAGACACGAGCGGGGCGCAGCACGCTGACTCGATCCGGCTTCTGCGCGGGCGGCCCTTGCGCAAGCGCGATGGCCTGAAGCAGCACCACCGCAGTCATCAATGATCGGCGGGGCCTCCTGCACCCCGCCTGGGTCGCTGGGTTACGCTCGCTCTTCGCCGCTCGCTCCACTCCGCTCGCCCTTCAGCCGCGGCTCTACTTGCCCGCGCCCGGCATCGGAACCTCTTTGTAGTCAGACGGGATCTCGAACGCGTTCGCCGGTGCCGCCTCTTCCCCGATTTGCGTCACGGTGGATTTCATCTGATATCCCATCAGCATCATTTTCTGCCGCAGCACGAGACCACCCTGCGCGATTTTGTCGAAACCCATGGCGCTCATCATCGCGTTGGCGCCCTTCGCCACAATCTCCGCATACTTTTGGTACTGATCCGTCGTCGTACAGCTGTCGCCGGTCATCGTTAACGTCATCGGAAAATCAGGCGGCAGGCTGGCCCGCGCCGACTCTGGAACCGGCAGATTCATCTTCCAGTCGAACGTGATCACTTCGCATTTTGTCCCGGCGACGCTATCGAACTGCCCGGTTCTTTTCGCGGTGACCTCCGGAGTCGGAATCCCCGCGGTCTTCATGCCGTCCAATGCTGCCTGCACGGTGGTTTTCCAGTAGGTCTTCTCATTTGGATTGAGGAACGCAAGCGTGCCGTCCGGCGAGAACAACGTGATCGTGCCTGCCGACTGTCCCATCGCGGCCTGCATGTACTCGATCCGTGCACCCTTCTCGCCCACCAGGTACACCACGTCCGCCTCGCCGCCCGGGACCATCTGCTTCATCACCGCGTCGGCCATCATGCCGAGCATCGGATTGACCGGCTGGTCGGTCGCGGTCGCGGCCTTCTCGATTTGCATGTGCGTCGTATATTTCAGGTCGGCGCTCAACGGCACTGTCACCACGGTCGACAGGACTACTGCGATAACTTGCTTCCTCATTACGGTGTTCTCCAGATTTCTGAATCACTAATCACTGATCACTGATCGCGAATCGCTAATCCTCGAATCCTCGAATCGCTAATCCTCGAATCGTTAATCCCCGAATCAGCCATTCGACGATTCAGCGATTCAGCGATTCGACGATCAGCGATTCGGGATCAGTGATCAGTGATTAGCGATTCATTATTTTATCGAGCTCTGCCGTGAGAGCGCCGAGTTCCTTCCTCAGTGTGGCATAGCGCTCGAGGGCGTCGCGGCCGATTTTCTGATCCGCGCCCGTGGTCATTCCCGCGAGATAGGTGATGTGTGCCTGAAGACCCGGTTTTCCGTAGCGAACCGGTTCCGTAAAAAGCTTCGCCCCAATGGCGTCGATCTGGCTCGCTTTGCCGGCCGCGCCACGGTCTCCTTTCATCTTCGTTTGCGCATCGCGGACGCGAGCCGCAAGCTGATTCGCATCGGTGACCAGCTGACGCATGCGCAGGTTGTGTTCGAATTGTTCCTTGAGATCAGCGACGGTGACACCATCTGCCGCGACATTTGGATCGATCAGCACGCTGAAAGGCTGTGTCTGCACTGTCGCGCCAACCTTCAAGCGTACTTGGTACGATCCAGGAGGCATGACAATGCCAGCCTGCTGTCGCACATCCCAGACGAAGCGGTTCATGCCTTCAGTTTTTGTCACACGCGGAGTGAAGCCTCCGCGGCCGCGGCCGAACGCAGGTGCGGCATCAGGATCGTCGGATTCGGTGGCAGCCGCACCGCCGCGCCCGCGATCACCTCGGGCTCCCGATGCCGGAGCGTCGCTGCTATAAGAGTTCACGAGGGTTCCCGCGGCGTCGAGAATCTCGATCGTGAGCGCTCCGGCAGGCACACTCGGGAGGTAGTAATCAATGGTCGGCCCGAGGACCGCTGGAGCCGTGTGAGTCCGATATCCGTCGCGCGGTTTGTAGAGGCGGGCGTCTGTAGCCGTGGTGGTCGTGGTGAACTGGTGAAGCGGACCGATGTCGTCGAGAATCCAGAACGCGCGTCCCTGGGTGGCGACGACGAGATCCTGGTGATGGACCTTGATGTCGGCGATTGGAACGTTCGGAAGATTCAGCTGAAATGACTGCCAGTGCGCGCCGTTGTCAAACGAGACGTAGATTCCGAACTCTGTGCCGGCATACAGCAATCCTTCGCGATCCGGATCCTCGCGAACGACACGCGTTGGAGTATCGGCCGGAATGCCGTTCGATCCGTCAGTCAGACGTTTCCACGTCTTGCCGTAATCATCGGTGGCGTAAATATACGGACGGTAGTCACCAAGCAGGTAGCGGTATGCGGCGTAGTACGCGGATCCCTGTCTGTGCGATGACGCCTCGATGTACTGGACGCGTCCGCCTGCCTCCATATCCTTCGGCGTGACATTCGTCCAGGTTCGGCCGTTATCACGTGTCACGTAGAAGGGGCCATCGTTCGCGCCCGTCCAGATAACGCCTCTTTCGAGCGGTGATTCCGTGATGGCGTAGAGCGTGCTGTAAAACTCTTCTCCCGTTACATCACGAGTGATGGGCTCACCGCTCACGCCCTGACAGCAATCGGGGTGCGCCGTAAGATCGGGGGAGATCTTTTCCCACGTGACTCCCTTGTCGCGCGTGCGATGGACATACTGCGAGCCGTAATACAGAACGTCCGGATCGTGAGGCGACAGCGCCATTGGTGACACCCGCTGCATGCGATAGATCAGATCACGCGCCGGATTGCCGTACAGTGACTGCCCTCCGATCCAATAGTTCTTTTCCTGGCCGGTCTTGAGATTCATCACGCTGTACTGCCCCTTGCAGGAGCCGTAGACGATGTCAGGATTCTGCGGATGCGGAATGATGGGCCCGGTTTCGCATCCGGGACCGGTGCGCCAATCGTCGCGTGAAAATGGATCCGCCTGACTGCTGATGATCACGGTCGAGTCGTCCTGTTGGGCGCCGTACAGCCTGTAGGGAAACTGATTGTCCAGCCACACACCGTAGAACTCACCTGTCACTTGATTCAGCTGCGACGACCACGTGCGTCCGCCATCAAAGGACACGTTCGCTCCGCCGTCGTTCGACTGGATCATCGTGTTGCCGTCTTTCGGGTTGATCCAGATGTCGTGATTGTCGCCGTGCGGCGTCCGCATCAGCGAAAACGTTTTCCCACCGTCAGTGGATTTGAAAAAACTCTCGGCGCCCGCATAGACCACGTCGGCGTTCGTGGGATCGGCGCCAAGCGTCGTGTAATAGAACGGACGCTGAACGAGCGCTCCCTGTGAATTGACCAGCGTCCACGTCAGCCCTGCGTCGTCCGAGCGATACAGTCCGCCGCCGGGAAGCGCCTCGATCAGCGCGTAGATCCGATCGGGTTTTGCATTGGTGACCGCGAGATTAGCTTTTCCGATCAGGTCCGATGGAAGTCCTGAAGTGATGTGAGAGAACGTGTTTCCGCCGTCAGTGCTTTTGAAGAACCCTCCGTCACGCGAACCGCTGATGATCGTCCACGGCTTTCGCTCGAGCCGCGACATCCACGCGTACACGACGTTGGGGTTACCCGGTTGCAGTTCGACGTCCATCGCGCCGACACCATCGTTGATGTACAGCACCTTACGCCAGGTCTTCCCCCCGTCGTCGGTCTTGAACACACCGCGTTCGGTGTTCCGCTTGAACGGGTCACCGTAAGCGGCAACCCACGCAACCGCGGGATTTGTCGGATGGACTCTGACCGCGCCAATCTGACCAGCATCGTGCAGTCCGGCGAACTGCCAGGTCGCACCGCCGTCGGTCGTACGGTACACGCCGCGGCCGGTGGACACGTTACTTCGGATGCCGTCCGATCCTGTGCCGACATAAATAATGTTGGGATCGGAGTCGGCGACCGCGACCGAACCCATCGAACCTACAGGGATCTTGCCGTCAGAAATCGGAGTCCAGGTGCTACCGCCGTCAGTGGTTCGAAACAATCCGCCACTCGCCACGCCCATAAAGAACGTCCGTGGCTGCGATGGCACACCGGTCACCGTCGTCACGCGTCCACCACGTGATGGCCCAACTAGCCGGTATCTCATTCCCTTGAACAGCGCGGGATCGATCGACGTGATCGATTGACGTGTCGGCTGCGCGGACGGATACGCGATTGGGATAAGGACGAGAAGGGAGATGGCGAGCCAGCGATGCCGCTTCATGGCGGGTAATCATACTGAAATTGCTGATTGCTGATTTCTGATTGCTGAATTAGGCCGAGCGCACAGCGCTCGGCCTCTCTTGCCTTTCAATCAGCATTCAGCAATCGACAATCAGAATTTTCAGCACTACGCCCGTGGGTGCATGCCGAAATGCCAGCGCAGTTTCGAGAGCGGATCGCGGTGGCAGCGTTCGGCGGCGACATTCACAGCGTCGATAACGGCCTCGCGTGTGAGAGGCTTTCTCAGCAGCGCGACGACGCCAAGATCGAGGGCACGGCGGACGTGCTCGGCGTGACTGAGACCGGTCATCAGGATCACTTGCGGAGGGAGCGAGCTGCGAAGGGCCGCGCAGACAGCAAAGCCGTCCGGCGGAGGCATGATGAGATCCAGCAGAACGATGTCGGGATAGTAGACCGACGCGGCATCCAGCGCCTCACGGCCCGAGGTAGCGGTGACGACCGCGTAGCCCTCTTCCTCGAGCCAGATGGCGATCAGCCCAGTCAGTTCATTTGAATCGTCGACGACAAGAACTCGGATCGAACCACGCCGGCTCCTCGGCCCATCGGTTCCCGCGAGCGATGCCAGCGTGGTCGCCCATACCCGATTACATTTCGGGCACTGATAGTACGCGCGTGCGTCTTCGTGGCCTGCCGGGACTGCTTCACAACCGCACCGTGGGCACCGGATGTCCATAAACTTGACGGTCGCCGGACCGCCTCTGCATCACGACAAGACGATCAGGGACGTGAGCGACTGGGGTACATGTACATAGGCAAGCGGCGGGCCAGGTACAGGAGCACGCTCCCCGCACTCGCGCACTTGTGATCGGACATCAATAATGTAAGCGGCGGCCGCAGTGGTCTAAGGCTTTGGTCCTATGACTCTAGTACCTAAGACGATTTGGACTCGTCCACGGTCAGTCGCGGGATTTTGCCACGAGAAACAGAAGAGCCGCGACGATCAGCACGACGACAATGATGCCGCTCCAGAAACCTGCCTTGAAGATCCCTCCAACGACAGTGCAACCGGAAGCGACGACTGCGAGCAGCAGTACCAAAAAGACGCTGAGGAAAGAACGGATCGCCATGAACACCTCGCTCGCTCTCTCGATGTTAACATCGCGCCATTCATGAGCTCGGTTGGCCGACGACACACCCAGACACTGTTGCTGGTTCTGGCCATCATCACCGTCACGGCAGTGACGCTTTGGTTGATGGGGCGCGTGCCGATCTGCAAGTGCGGGTACGTGAAGCTCTGGCACGGCGTGGTGCAGAGCTCGGAAAACTCACAGCACCTGACCGACTGGTACACCTTTACTCACATCATCCACGGATTCGCGTTCTACGCGCTGCTCTGGCTGGTAGGACGACGATGGAGCGTCGGCACTCGACTTGTGCTGGCAGTATTGATCGAATCTTCGTGGGAAGTGGTCGAGAACACCGACTTCATCATCAATCGATATCGTGAAGCCACGATCTCGCTCGACTACTACGGCGACAGCGTCGTCAACTCCGTGTCAGACATCGCCGCAATGATTGTGGGCTTCTTTCTTGCCGCACGATTCCCGGTCTGGGTCACGATCGTCACTGCAGTTCTCATCGAAGCACTGCTCGCTTACTGGATCCGCGACAACCTGACTCTCAACATCCTGATGTTGATTTATCCATTGGATGCGGTGCGGCGATGGCAGGCTGGGTGAATTCTGCTAATTTCGGATTGCTGACTGATGATTGCGGATTTTGATGACTGCCGATTGCCGATTGAGATTGCGGATTTGCGAAGTGTCCCGCATCCGCAATCGACTAGATTCGCGTCCGCTTATCCACACCCCAGATGCCGACACCGCGTGACGCGATGTACAGGAAAACGAAGCAGTAGAGGGCAGCTGGTTCGCCGCCATTCTGTAGCGGCACTGGCCCGCGCGGGAAGTGCTCGGTGAAGAACGCGTACGCCATCTCGCCGCTCGCGATGAATGCCGCTGTCCCGGTGAGAAATCCGATCGCCACCATCAAACCGCCGACGAATTCGATGATGCCGGCGAGTCCCAACTTCGACGCCAGGACGACGTGTTGACCGCCAAGTACGCCAAACAGTTTCTGCGCGCCATGGCAAGCGAACAACAAGCCGACGGCGATCCGCATCACAGCGTACAGTTGCGGACTGAACCGCCCGAGTACACGTTCCATCAAGATCCTCCCGAATCCGAGAATAGATCACGGATGGCGGCGCAGCCGAGTCAGCAACTCGAGAAAATCTGATGGCAATGGTGCTTCGAATTCGAGCGAGCGCCCGTCAACAGGATGGCGGATCGACAGCTTTCGCGCGTGAAGGGCCTGACGACCAAACTCAATAGGACGGAGCGAACCTGGTCCGTAGACGTACCTGTCTTCACCGACGAGCATGTGCCCGCGAAGGCGCGCTTGGATGCGGATTTGATTGCGCCGCCCGGTTTGAAGTGTGACTTCGATAAACGATGCTTCGTCAAACGCTTCGAGGACTCTGTAGCGGCTAACCGCCTCCTGCCCGCGCGGATCTCGTGGATGAGTCTGCTTCTGAATCAGCGCTTTGGCATCCCAGATGAGAACATCCCGCCATTTTCCCTCTTGCGGGTCCGGCCTGCCGTAGACGACGGCCCAATAGACTCGGTGCGGCTCACGACGCTTGAACTGTTCCTTCAGGACACGCTGGGAGGTTACGTGCTTCGCGAATATGACGAGGCCTGACGTGTTCTGATCGATCCGGTGCACTGGAAACACACGCTTACGGCCGTGGGATCTAAAACGGTTTTCAATCTGACCGAGAACCGACAATGCGTCGGGACGCCGCTCTAACGGTACCGTGAGGATACCGGCAGGCTTGTTGACGACGATTAACTCATCGTCTTCATAGACGATATCGACCCCACCTACGATTCCCGTTCGAGGAGTGCCTCTCGCGCTTCCGGGACGATCTAGCCACACGCGGACGATATCGCCAGTGACGAGCCGGTGCCCGGCGTCGGCAACACCCGCTTCAGCATCGTTGAGGTAGATCTTCCCTCGCTCGAGCGCCGACATCGCACGTCCCCGCGATCCGAGTCGAGTCGCATCAGCAAGAAACTTGTCGAGTCGGATCCCCGCCGATCGCTCTTCGACGCGCCACTCCGCGTTGGACATCTGGAACTTAGAATATAGGGTCCTCGGATTCCCGAGATCGTGAGATGTGAGGTCTGACCAATGCGAGCTGTGAAGATTGTTGCGATTGGATGCGTGTTTAGCGCCGGAGCGGCCACGGCCAGCGCACAGGATGCTGGCCATGTCGGGCTGACCGCGGGCTATCCTGCTTCAATTGGGATCCTCTGGCACCTGTCGGAGCGTACCGCCGTCAGGCCTGAGATCTCTTTTACGTTCAACAGCAGTTCGAGCCAGAGTCTCGTCGACGCGACCACTGATTTTTCCACTTTCGGTACAGGGATCAGCGTGCTGTTCTTCTCACCACTTCGCGATAATCTGAAACTGTACGTGGCACCGCGATTTGGGTACAGCCGAACCAGCGGCTCCACCTCGATCACCGAATCCACGACCGACATTTATTCGATTTCCGGAAGTTTCGGCGGGCACTACGCGCTCGGCCGCGAATTTGCACTGTTCGGAGAGGCAGGCCTTCAGTACAGCCACGACAGTGGATCCCTGACAAGTTCGCAACTACTCCCGATTCAGACAAAGAGTCAGGGCGACATTATCGGGACAAGGACGGCGGTGGGTGTCGTCATCTATTTTTGACGGCAGCGCATTGATCGCGTCATGACGGACGACATCGCGCCAGGCGCCCGACTGACCGTCGACCGCACCGGCTCCGACGACGTGGGCACGCGCCAGGTGGTGGTGTCGCTCGACGGGGTGCCAATGGCGACGTTGTTGTTCGGCCAGCAGGCTAGTCGCGAGATTTCACCGGGGCAACACCGGCTCCGCGCGCACAATACGCTCGTGTGGAAGACAGTGGAATTTGCTGCCGCACCTGGTGAACATGTGAGATTCCGGGTCGTGAATCGCGCCGGACTTGGCAGCATGACGCTTGTGGCGCTCCTCGGCGTGGGACCTCTCTTTGTGAAGATCGAGCGATTGCCGACGGAGTAGAGATAACGGAGGGCAATGGAGATAACAGAGATTTCTTACCACAGAGGTAGCGGAGTTAACGGAGATCCAATTTGGGTTTCTCTGTTTCCTCTCTTGACTCTGTGGTGAGAAACTCTGTTGTCTCGAGTTTCCTCCGTTGTCTCGTCACGATTGACACGCATAAGATAGTCTCCTTCGAGCAGATGAAAGGGTTTCGGCATGAGCGGGCGTGAGGTGTACATCGGCACCGACGGCGGTGCGACGACGTCGAAGGTGGCGGCAGTATGGGAGAACGGCGAGGCGGTGTCGACGAAGCTCCTGCAGCGTCCGACGAATGCAGATGCGGGTCCCGACGCGCTCATGGCGACGTGGGCGGGTGCGATTACGGAATATCTCGAAGCTAACGGTCTCTCATGGAATGACGTCGGTGGCGTTGGACTGGCGATCCCCGGCCCGTACGAACGCTACGGTGTGTTTGGACGCTCGCCGAACCTGCCGGCGACTTTTGCCGGGTTTGATGTGCATGCGGGCTACGAGCGCGCACTCGAACGTGCCGCCGGCCGCCGCATTCCGCTCATTGTCGGCAACGACGGAAACATGGGAGGCGTGGCGGAAGCGCAGCGCGCACGCGGGAACGTCGAAGCGTCCGTGATCATGCTCGCCCCAGGCTCGGGGCTCGGTTGTGCGTTTGTCGATCGCCGCGGTCTTCCACTCGACGGCGACACAATCTCCGGGATGGAAGCGGCTCACATGCCGGCGCCGCTTCATCTGCTCGATGCGAAGACGTATACCTGCGGATGCGGACGGACGTGGGGCTGCGTCGAGATGTACACGACCCTGGCAGGGCTCCCCTACCTGCTGGACGAAGCTCTCAAACGACACCCCACTCATGAGTTGGCATCCGCGTCGGGATCATCACGACAGAAGGCGCTGGCATTACGCGCGCTCGCGCAAAAGGGGGATCGGCTCGCACTCGAGATCTTCGATTTCCAGGCTCGCGCGCTTGGACTTCATGTCGCGTCGCTGTCGATGGCACTCGACGCGCAATTCGTCGTGATTGGCGGCGGTTTGATGGATCCAGAATCGACCACGAACGAATTCCGATCGCGCTACCTGCAGATCATTCGCGACACGGCGTCCCCGTACCTGTGGCCGCCACAGCGCGCTACCCTGACGGTCGTGCCCGCCTCATTGGGTGACTTGTCTCAGGCGATCGGCGCAGCGCTCGTCGCGCTATATCGGTCGCGATCATAGGTACTTCGCTGCCGCTCCTGGCTGCTGGCTCCTTGCTTCTCGGCAGAGGTATCGGATTGCCGATCCCGCGCAACCGATCCCGCGATCCTGTGAACGACTAATCAGTCATGCATCGCATGCGGGAATAGGACGGCTGCCGATCCGCGCGCGGCCGACGAGGCACGTTCGTCGCAACGACGAGAAATCCCCACCGCTGCCGCCGCAGACCGCGGCCACTGGTGCCGACCACGGCCCTGTGTGCCGTGACGAGATGGACCGGCGCGCCGGCCTCCCTCAGCGCCAGAAAATCGCGACGCAGCATGACGACGTACACCGGTTCCGGTCGTGACAAGAACGACGATACCTCGTCGACTGTTTCCAGTCGCTGAATAGGCCGGTTCAAATAATAGCGAAGGCTGCCGCGCCATCGTTCGAGTTGGTACAAACCGACCGGGGCCGACGGAGACGCGACGCGCGCAAGCTGACGTGCAACGCGCGCTGTCGGCCGCACCTGTTCGAGTGCGGGAAAGCCAACCGCGACGATCGTTGCGTAGCTGACCAGCAGCATCACAACCAGCGCGCCAACCCCGGCCGGCACGCGCCAGCCGATCCGCTCCGATTGGAACAGCAGGGCGACGCCGCCGGCAAAAATCGCAAGCGGCAGAAGGAGCGCCCATGGCGACAACGCGAGGTTCAGATGTGCGAGGGCAACGCCGCCAAAACTTCCACCGACGACGAGGACGCCGGCGACAAGCAGCACGCTGTAGCGGGTCGCCCACAACCGCCCCTCGCTGTCACGCGCCGCTTCGCGCCATCCGTGTGCGGCCAACAGACAGCACGCTGGTGCGGCCGGGAAGATGTAGTGATCCAGCTTGAAGCGGGCAACGCTGAAAAAGGCAAGCACCGCGAGCGTCCACAGCCACAGCAATCGTTCGCCGATCTCGAGCGACTCGTTCCGCCGGAGCCGCTGGAACGCGTCCAGGCCGCGGCCCGCGACAACCGTGCTCCACGGAAAGAAGGCTCCGGCGAACGCTCGGATGTAGAACGTGTGATTGACGGCTCGGGCGGAGAATTCGATCGGCTGCGTCACGTACCAGAGGTTGCCGGCGAGGAGATAGCCGCGCACGAAGTCGTCGCCAAATCGCCACTGCATCCAGACGAACCACGGTGAGGCCGCAATCGCAACGGCGGGCAGCCCGATCGTCCAGTGAAGCCGTCGCAGAACCGCGCGCGTGTCGCGAGACATCAGGTAACCGGCGGCCAGAAACAACAGGACCAGGACGAGCGCGACCGGACCTTTGGTCATCACGGCGAGTGTTAGCAGCACATAGCCCCAGCACTCGGTGCGACGATTGCACTGCTTCGCCGCGACGAGAAGGCAGGCAAGGGCGCCGAAGAGAAACAGCGCGAACACCATGTCGAAGATGGCGATCGAGGCGAGCGCGAATGTTGCCGGGATCGTGGCGAACATGATCGCGCCGAGCGAGCCGACTTCGGCATCGAACAGCACCGTGCCGACCCATCGCGTGATTGCAAACAGGCCGACGGCAGATAACGCCGTCGGCAGCCGTGCGGCGAATTCCGTCTCGCCGAGAAGAAGAACAGACGCGCCCTGCAGCCAGTGAAAAAGGACCGGCTTGTCGATAAACGGTTTTCCGTCGAGAAGCGGAACGAGCCAGCTGCCTGAGTGCAGCATCTCCCGGGTCAGTTCGGCGTAGTGCGCCTCATCCGGATCGAGCAGGCTGGCGTGGCCAAGACGCCAGAACACCACGATCCAGCCAATCGCGATCCAGCCGAACAGCGAGGACCAGCGCCGCGAGACACGTCGCCGCGACACGCGTGGCGTCAGGCATGTGTCTCAGGGAATGGGTAGTCTCAGCTCAGGCATGGCGGGCACAATATACCGTCACTGCGCCGCCGGTTCTACAAAATACCGTCACCGCCTGCAATTTTTTGACACAAAAGCGCACGAGTTCAGTTTTTTGTTTTGAAGATCGAGAGATCGACGATGTCGGCCATCGCCTTGTAGCCGGCATCGTTCGGGTGCAAGTGATCGCCGGGGTCGAATTCCGGCTTGAACCGCTTCGGACTATTCGGATCCCGCGTGGCGGCCTCGAAATCAACGACTGCGTCGAATGCGCCGGACTTCCGAATCCAGTCATTGACGGCGGATCGGATGGCCTCGCCGTTCTCACGCGCGTAACCTGCCCCTTCGTACGGCGTCAATGTGCAACCAATCACCTTGATCCCGTGCGCGTGCGCCCGATCGATCACCTGCTGGAGCACCCAGATCAAGTCGTCCTTCGTGATTGGCGTCGTCGTCGCGCTGGATGCCAGCGTGCCGATGTCGTTGATCCCCTCGAGAATCATCAGCCACTTGACACCTGGATGAGTGAGGGCATCGCGATCGAGCCGTGCCAGCGCGCTGACGCCGGCAAGGCCGGTCGCGTCTGTGAAGAGACGGTTGCCGCCGATTCCTTCGTTGACGACCGCGATGTTCGCGGTCGCCTTATCTGCACCGAGCCGCGCCGCGAGGAGCGCGGGCCACGAATTGTTCGTGTCAGGAGTCGAGCGCGCGCCGTCGGTAATCGAGTCTCCGAACGCAACGATTGCACCGGCATCCGACGGTGCATCAACTTCTACGCTGGACAGCCAGTAATACTGTTGCGTGGTCCCTGCAAGTGGGAACTCGGACTGGGCCGTGAAGTCGCCTTCCGTCGATATGTAGGTGGTGTGCAAGGCGGTGGCGTGTGTCGTCGGCGGACCGGTGTCGCTCGGCACATACAGACTGACTGCGAGATCGCCGAGCGCGGGGACGTCGATGTCTACCGGATCGCTGACAGCGACAACGCCCGGCATCATCGTGAATGACGCCTTTCCCGCAAACGTGAGTGCCCGATCGGTGCCCGCAACGATCGCTGAGCCAGTACCCCGCTTTGCGATATGTGCCGCACCGACGAGGACCGGCGTGGATCCGAATGCGTTCGACAGTTTCACGCGCGCGCGACGTCCACCAATGCTCGTCCGCAGAATCATGCGCACGGTCTGATTGGAAAGAGCCGTGACGCGGAACACGGAGCCGGCAGGTCCTCTGCCGCGTTGGGCCGTAGCGGACGTGGCCGACAAACCCGACGTTGGAGCATTGGTCGCGACCGTCGGCCCCGGCGTAATCGCGGGAGGAGGTGTCCGAACAAGCTGCTGTGCCGTCGCCCAGGTCGGCATCCAGTTCTCAGGCTTCCGCGAGTTGGTTTGAGCGGAGGCAAACGCGACGTGCCCCGCGACAACGGTCACCAGTGCGAGAACTTGAACACGACGGCTCGTCATATCAAACCCTTCAGAAGTTAACGTCTATTGTTTACGGTCCACGTGCAGCTGAATCTCGACGTAGTCGAACGCGGCAGTCTCTGCGGAATCCGGAATCCCTTCGACTACGATCATGTCGCCGGCATTCAGCGAAACATCGCGAATCACATAGCGCGACGAAGACGACCCGTCGAGCCGTCGCGTCGGAATGCGATCCGAAGCGATCCACTCGGCGAGCGTGCGCTCGCCAGCGCGCACACGAAATCGCGCAGCTCCGGTGTTCACATCGAAATATCGAATCGTGATGTCGCGTCGTCCGCCAGCACCCGCGTATCGAAACGTCGCGGTACAACTCGCCGCGGTACACTCGACCGCCTTGTCGCCGGATGCGGTCTCCCAGGGCGTCACGTCTTTTACAACGTAACCATTCAGCGTCGCGGATTCAGCTTCGAGACGACCGGGATAGTTGTCGACGCGGTTCCTCGCATCGGCAATGCCAGACGCGCGGTGAAACCATCGTGTGACGGCGTCGCGCCACACGATCGACTGCCCGACCTGGTAATCCAATTGCGCGCGCACCTCGCTAAAACGGTCGTCGTCGATGTGTCCTTTGAGGCCGTCCCAGGCGCGGAGGAACTGCTCGACGGCTGCAGCCCCGTCATAGTGAGAGTCGTAGATGTACTGGACGACAAACTTTCCGGAATGAAGGCGATGGGTGTATGGCACATGATGGAGGAAGAGCAGCAGATCGTCGGGACACGTCGCGAGCGACTCGTACATTTTCGCGACCGCGGGCGCGTACTGGCCGATGTAGCCCGTTCCAGTTGCCACCGTGCGATCCATGCCGACACCTTTGTCGTCGGCACGATGCCATTGTCCCCACCCGTTGCGCTCGGATGCTTCTACGGCGACACCATAGTGGTTACCGACGATGTCGGTAAGGGTCTGAAGGCCGAGCGGGCCGGTGTAATTCTCGTAGGTGCGCCAGGACTCGAGTTGAATGGTGGTCACCGTGCGGACAACCAGCGGATCGTTTCCGAACGTGAGTCGCGCCCACTCGTCGATGATCCGGGCAGACGTGAGATCGGGATTCCACGCGAGGCGGCCGTAGCCGTAGAGATTCGCCTGCGACAGATGGTTCCCGTACCAGGTCGGGTTCAAGCCAACGTTGGATACTCCCACGAATCCACCAAGCGGGCGCCGGTACGTTTTGCCGGCGACAAGCGCCTTCACCGGCGACGGTCCACCAGGTCCGACGTGCATATCGAAGTCGAGCGTCTCCTTCCACATAGGGGGCAGAAACACGGTGTGACGCGCCTGCCCCATGTACTCCTGGGTGATCTGTAATTCGATAGCCTGGTTCGTCCGCTCGAGCGCGCCAAACAGTGGCGACGATGGCTCGCGCACCTGGAAGTCGATCGGACCGTGCTTGATCTGGACGATCGCGTTTGCATCGAACTGACCATCGAGCGGGTGGAAATTGTCGTACGCCGCACGCGCACGATCGTTCTTCGGATTGTTCCAATCCATGTGATGGTCGTAGACGAACCCGCGATAGAAGATCACGCCGCCGTGCGGCGCAAGCGCGCGAGCGACGACATTCGCGGCGTCGGCGTGGGTTCGGCCGTAGTGCGAGGGACCCACACGTCCTTCGGAGTCCGCTTTCAGAACGAAGCCGCCGAAGTCGGGGATCGCTTTATAGAGGTCATCCACCCGCGCTTTCCACCAGGCAATGACCGTCGGGTCGAGCGGATCATAGGTGGGCAGCTTGCCGAGCGACTGCGGGCTGCCGAAGTCAATCGCGAGAGCGACGCTGAGTCCCCACGGCCGCAGCACGTCAGCAACACGGGCGACCTGCGGCACGAACTCCGACGACAGCACAAGCGGATTGGCGTTGACGTTGTTGATTGAGATTCCGTTGACGCCGATCGAGGCGAGCAGCCGTCCGTATTCGTTAACGCGACTCAGGTCCTCGCGAATGTGACCGGCATCCCAGAAAATCGAACGGCCGCCGTAGCCTCGCTCGATCGACCCGTCGATGTTGTTCCACTCGTTCACCCAGCGAATGGGCGCGTAGGGCGCATCCTTTTCATCGATCGCCGCGACCGATTCTCCCATCGCAACCGTTCGCAGCAGAGCGAACGTGCCATACAAGACGGCGCGATCGCTTTGGCCGGCGATGACGAGAACTCGCACGCCCTTACTCGTCGACGTCTTCAACCAGAAGCCGTCAGGTTGAAGCATTCCGGGCGGCAGAAGGTCAGGCGAAGCCTGTCGGATTCGGGTCAGCGTCCCGACAACGATCGCTCCCTCTGCCGGTAACTGCTCGGCGGCCGTAAGGTCGATGCCCCCCATGCCGCGAAGGCCTGTGACCAGCTCCTCGCGTGCCTTTTGAACAGGGGCGGCAGACTCGAAGGTGACGATCGATCGGGGAATCTCGCGCTGAAGACGCTGGACCGCCGAGGAATGAAGCCTCGCGTACCGAAGCCATGCGGCCTGACCGGTTTCGGCGTACGCACCTCCGGCGGTCAGAACGATGCCTGGCAACAACACGAGGCAGACGATTCGGGTTAGCAAGCGGCCTATAATACCGAATCATTGCAATTGATGAATTTGTGAATCAGTGAATTGGTGAATTGAGGCTCCCCCATGCCACAGGTTTTGATCATCACGGGCGACGGCGGCGAGGCGTACGAAACGTGGTTCGCGTTTCATCGTTTTCAGGAAGCAGGCTATGACCCGAAGGTCGCCGCGCCATCGAAGCGCCGGCTGCATCTGGTCATGCACGATTTCGAGCCCGGTTGGGACACATACAAGGAAGGCCCCGGATACGCGATTGACGCGAACCTGACGTTCGAAGAGGTCAACGTGTCGGATTACGACGCGGTCCTGTGCATCGGCGGTCGCGCGCCGGAGTATCTGCGAAACAATCCACGGGTGCTGAACATCCTGAGCGAGTTCGATGCGCAGGGGAAATGGATCTTCTCCATCTGCCACGGCATCCAGCTGCTCGCATCGGCCGGGCTGTTGAAGAACAAGCGCGTGACCTGCTACGAGCATGTGCGGGCCGATGCGGAAGCCGGCGGTGGACGCTACGTTGCAACCGAAAGCGTGCGCGACGGCAATATCGTCTCGTCGCCGACTTGGCGCGAGCATCCCGCGTTCTACCGCGACATCTTTTCATGTCTTCGGCAGCACGTCACAGTCGCGAGTTAACAGGGATTTTGGGAGGTAACGGAGGGCCCTCACCACAGAGTTAACAGAGGTAGCAGCGATCAAATGTGTTTCTCTGCTTCGTCTGCTCCCTCTGTGGTGAAGAACTCTGTTAACTCTGTACCCTCCGTTATCTCTTAGACGCGACCGCCGCTTTTTCGAGCGCCTCGAGTTGTGTATTGAACGAGACCCAGCGCGCCTGTTCTTCGGCGAGCATTCGCGAGAGCGACGCCTGACGTTCCTTGAGCGCCGGATCGCCGTTCTCGATCTTCTCGAGTTGCGCCCGGACGCCGGCGAACATGTCTGGAGCGCCAGGTTCGCGCGGTTCTTTCTCGAACTCCTTCAACATCTGAGTCAGCCAGGGATTCCGCGCGCCTTCAAGGTTGCGCATCTGCTGCTCGGTATCTGATAGCTGCTTCGCGAGGCCGTCGATCCTCTGCTCTTCGACCTGCAACCGGGCGACGAGAAGCTGCGCTCGCAGACTGGATTCAGCCATCGTATGCAGATCCTCACGCAAGGCGCGCACTTCGACGACCACATCATCCAGCGATGCCGCGCGCGGCGGCGTGAGCGAAGCCGACTGACCCGCGAGCAGGGTCAGGCCGAACAAGGCGGGAGTCATCAACATCTGTTTCATCATGACTGGTTCTCCATTGCAACGACGACGCGTGTCTTCGAAAGGAGCTCGAACGCACGCTGGTGTTTGTCCGTGAACAAGGCGAAGAGCACGTCAATCCAGAACACCTCGAGGAATGCGGGCAGCTGACGGACGACGGACTGGCCGAAGCTGATACGCCCGCCCGATTCGCGCACCACGCGGAGCCCGAGCCAGTGCTTCCCGAGCGTCTTTCCGTATCGATACTCCGCGAGCAATGTATAGAGCGAACCGATTGCCAGCAGAAAAACAGCCGTCCACACCGCGGCCCCGAAGTGCGACCGATAGAGCAAGAGCACCACGACCGGCGCGCAGGCACCGACGTAGACGACGAAGTCGATGAACTTCGCGGCGGCGCGGCGGCCGAACGACGCCGGAATCAGCGGCACCGCCGCGAGGTACGACTCGGCGAGAACGATCGGGTCGCCGAGCTGCTGAAGCGCGCCTTCTACCGAATCACCGTGCTCGATGCGCTCGGCGATGTGGCTTCGCAGCTCCATTGCCACTTGCTCACGGAGCGTGGCTTCGTGTGGAAGCTGAGCGATCACGCGATCGATGTATTGCTGTTCGATGCTCATGTGATCTCCGGTTGCTGGCGAAGAAGAGCGGCCATCGCGCTCGCGAACGTACTCCACTCGTGCCTGAGACGGGCCAGCTCTGTCTGGCCCGATTTCGTGAGGCGGTAATACTTGCGTGGCACGCCGCGTGGCGGCGTCTCCCAGCGGACCGCAACAAATCCCGCGCGCTCGAGACGATACAGAACGGGATACAGCGTCCCATCCGTGACCTCGAGACTGCCGTTGGTCCTCTCCGTCAATGCGCTCACGATCTCGTATCCGTATGCCTCTCCGTGCGACAGCAGGTGCAAGACGATCAGCTCCAGCGAGCCACGCTTGAGCTCGCGAGCGATGCCGCGCCGATGGTCGTCTTCCGCACGGGCCATATGATTATTGTCGCACCATATATCTTGCGTGACAAGATACTTGGTATTACTTACGTTGGCGGCGGCAGAATGTTTCCCGGCGCAGGAAGTGATTGGTGTGAAAGGAAAAAGGGAGAAGGGAAAAGGAAAGATCCCTTTCCCTTCTAAGAGGCGATCGGCTTCTCTCCGGCCAGGAAACGGTCCAGCCGCCCAGACAAATCCTTCAGGTAGGCAGCCGCATCGGCGTTCCCGCGAGATAGTTCCGTCGTCATGTAGCCGTTGTAATTAATGTCGGCGAAGGCGCGGCGGAGTTCCGGCCAGTCGATATCTCCTTCGCCGATGTTCGGCCACGTGAATCGGCCACTCTGTCGATCGAGTTTGAAATCCTTCAGATGCACTTTGACGATGCGCGATCCGAGGGTACGAACCCAATCTTGTGGGAACGCGTAGAAGACCACGTTGCCGACATCGAAATATGCCTTCAGCCACGGCGAGTCGAACTCGTCGACGTACTTCGCAAACTCGATCGGGCTGAGCAGGAATTTATTCCAGACTTCTTCGACAGCGATGATCACTTTCATATCGCGCGCCATCGGAAGCAACCGTTCTTTGATGACGCGCTGTGATCGCGTCCACGCGTCCTTGTACGATGTTTTCGCATCGACAACAGCGGGAACGAGCAAGACGGCGTCCGCACCCCACAGCGCCGCATTCTTAATCGACGTCTCCATCCCCTTGACGCTGCCGGATACGACCTCTGGATCGCCGCTCGACAGCGGCAGCCGCCAGTGATCCATATTCATCACCGAGTGAATCCGAAGCCCCGCCTTCTTCGAAGCCTCCTTGATCTCCGCGGCTTCATCGTCCTTCGTGATCGTCTGCATCTCGATGGCCTCGAACCCGCTTTCGCGTGCCAGCGCGAACCGGTCCGCGTAGGACAGCTCCTTCGGCAGCATCGAGATGAGGGTGGATTTGTGAATCGTCGTTGATGCGGACTTTTGTCCGGCCGACGACTGCGCGCCAAAGGCCGGCCGAATAGCGCCCACTACTGCGCTGGCTGCGATGGATTTCAGAAAAGCGCGACGGTCGGACATGACTCCCCCTTCGCATCACTTTAAAAGGGAAAAGGCAAAAGGGACAAGGGAAAAGGAAAGGCATCAAGGTGGGTCAGATCGGTAAGATTGAAGCGTGTCAATGACAACCGATCCACACCAAGGCCAGCCGGTGCTGCAGTACGGCGTACCGATCGACAAAGCGCGGCGGGTCGCGATCTTCATTCACGGGCGCGGCGCGTCGGCAGAAGACATTCTCGGCATCGCCCGCGAGCTAGGCACGGAGGACGTCGCGTATCTCGCGCCGCAGGCGGCCGGTAACACGTGGTATCCGTACTCGTTTCTCTCACCGATCCCGCAAAACGAGCCAAATCTCACCTCGGCGCTGCATGTTATCGCCGGACTCGTCGGGAAGATTGCTGCCGCTGGTTACCCGTCCGAACGAGTGATCATTCTTGGGTTCTCCCAAGGGGCGTGTCTTGGCCTCGAGTTCGCGGCACGCAAGGCCAACCGTTATGCAGCGGTGATTGCACTGAGTGGCGGGTTGATTGGACCGCCGGACACGCCGCGAAACTATACGGGTGCGATGCTCGAGACGCCGGTGTTTCTCGGCTGCAGTGATATCGACCCGCACATCCCCGTCGAACGGGTGCACGAATCAGCGGATGTCTTTCGCAGGCTGGGCGCGCGCGTCGACGAACGCATCTACAAGCGGATGGGGCACACCA
Source organism: Acidobacteriota bacterium (assembly GCA_046734955.1). Taxonomy (GTDB): domain Bacteria; phylum Acidobacteriota; class Vicinamibacteria; order Vicinamibacterales; family 2-12-FULL-66-21; genus JALZOC01. Next base: position 62,986 of record JBKPSH010000151.1, on the reverse strand, counting down.
TCAACGCGGACGAACTTGCCGTCGTTCGCGCGCTCGTGCGAGGGTGATGGCGGCCGCGCTGAACACGAGAAGATTCGCCGCCACGACAGGCGACGCACCGATCAGCAGTCCATAAGCCACCCACATCAGCGCGCCCACCATCTGCACGCGTTTGAGTGCCGCCGGTCCACAGAAGTACGAGCCGACGAAAACAGCGGTGGCCATCCAGCCGAGATACTCGATCATGCTAAGCAACCGCATCGACGGTGCGGACGATGATGCGATCGGTCCGCGCCTTCTCCCACTCGTGCAGCGTGAGTCCATTCGATTCGAAGCGCGCGCGGATCTGACCAGAAGTCCAGCCGAGGACCTGATCCAGAATCGGCACCATCACTGAACACGCGTCGTCGCTCAGGACGGTGCTCTTCGCGATCCGCGCCAGTTGCTTGTTTTCCGAGACCGCGATCGTGAAGCCATCACGATTGTTGACGTGCAACATCACGTGAACGTCAGAACTGCCGTCCCCGATGTAGATGGTTCGGTCGGGCGGGATCTCGAGGCGCGATTCGAGTTCTTCGACAACCGCGACCTTGCCATAGCCGGCCGGCACTCGAACGATCGATCGCACCTCGCCCGACTGCGGGTCGTAATCGAGTTCCGTTCCAAAGATGTGGTCCGGCGCAACGATCCCGGCGAGTGCGGATTGAATGACCTCGCGCGGCGCCGCGGAGATCACGAAAAACGAGAACTGATACCCGTCGATTCCCTGGTTGAAAAATTCCAGGAGCGCAGGAATGTTGTTGCGCAATCGCACGCGGCGGCCGGTCTCGTCGAGATGCTCGCGACGGACGCCTCTGAATTCAGGGTCGTGGCGAAGCAAGTACGCGAGCTCGCCTCCCTGCTGGACCAGGTTGCTCCGGGCTAAACCTTCGACCTTGTGCTGGAATTGCGACGCGCCGATCAGTTCGCTCAGGACCACTCCGGAGTCGTTACAGCTGAGTGTCTGATCGAAATCCGACGCGATCAGAAAGGTTTTCGGTCCCCCGGCGTTGCCCATGGTTCCCCCTGGCAAGGCGTTAGCTGATATATCTACCATACAAAGTTATCATAACGATATCGACTCTGCACTGTCTAGCGCAACTTAGCGTTTATTCATAAATGTCTTAAATATTTGTCACATTTGTTGCACAACCGACAAAGTTGTCATATCATTTGTCGCATGGCAGCAACGTCAGATGCCCTTTCGCCAAAGTACCAGCAGGTGTACTCCGCACTGAAGCGCGAGATTCAGTCCGGGCGGCTGAAGAAAGGCGATCGGCTGCCGAGCGAGGCAGAACTGGTGCGGACGTTCGGAGCCTCGCGAATCACCGTTGGGCGCGCCGTTCGTGACCTGCAGGCGGCCGGTCTCGTCGAGCGCCGCGCCGGGTCGGGCACTTACGTCAAGAATCCGCAGACGCAGCGCGCCCTGTCTTTCGGCCTTCTGATTCCTGATCTGGGTGAGACGGAAATCTTCGAACCGATCTGTCAGGGAATGATGGCTTCTCCCCTTGCGCGCGAGCACGCGCTCGTCTGGGGTAGTCCTTCGGGCAGCTCCAAAGCGGAACGAGCGTGGGAGTTGTGCCGGCAATACATCGATCGTCGAGTGTCAGGTGTCTTCTTCGCTCCGCTGGAGTTATCCAGCGAAAAAGACGACGTGAACGAGCGGATCGGGCGAGCGCTGGATGAGGCAAAGATTCCAGTGATCTTGCTCGATCGCACCATCGTCCCGTACCCTGGCCGGGGCCATCACGATCTCGTCGGCATCGACAATCGCCGTGCCGGCTACGTCATCACCGAACACGTGCTGAAGCTGGGATCACACCGTGTCGCGTTCATGGCCATCCCGCATGCCGCGGCCACGGTCGATGCTCGCGAGGCTGGTTATCGTGAAGCGCTCTACCGGTGGGACAGGCCGATCGAGCGCGCGATGATTCATCACGTCGATCCGTCGGATCAGGCAGCGATTGCTGCTATCGTCGCGACGCAGTCTCCAGATGCCATCGTGTGCGCCAACGATCGAACGGCGGCACGACTGATCCCGGCACTACTTCGCATGGGGCGGCGCGTCCCTGACGAGATTCGGGTCGTTGGTATCGACGACGTGGAGTATGCGAAGCACCTGCCGGTGCCCTTGACGTCGCTGCGCCAGCCAACCCGGCAGATCGGTGATGCTGCACTGGCAGCGATGCTCGAACGCGTCGCTCGCACACACCTTCCCACCCGCGATATCCTTCTCAATTGCGAACTGATCGTCCGCGATTCGTGCGGGGCGAATTCGCAACGTTCCGGTAATTGATCTCTGGCGCGTCGGGATCCGGGATTGGTGGTCGGGGATCCGGCTGATCTGGGCGATCTGTCAGGCGGGAGGATCGTATGGGCGACTACACTCGCCGGGAGTTCGGCGCCACGCTCGCGGTGGGCGCGGCGCTACCATCTGCGTTCAGCCAATTGCAGCCGTCACCTCCGTCGGGGGGTTCGCTGACCGACGTTCCCGGCGTGACCGTCGGTCATTACACCGACACACGCCGGCCGACCGGCTGCACGGCCATTCTTTTCGAATCGGCGGCGGCAGCCGCCGTCGACTACAACAGCTCCGCTCCCGGCGAATCGATGGGCGTCATGCTGCAGCCGGTGAGCCCAGTCGAGCGGATCCATGCGCTGTTTTTGACGGGAGGCGGCGTACTCGGGATTCCCGCGTCCGGCGGTGTGCTCCGCTTTCTCGAAGAGCACAAAACGGGCTTCGACTGGGGCAACCCCGGGCTGCGGATTCCGATCGTTGTGAGCGCGGTGATTGACGATCTGTCGGTTGGCGATCCTCACATCCGGCCGGACGTCGACGCTGCTTACAAGGCCTGTGCAGCAGCGTCAACCGCGCCGGTCCGGGAAGGGAACGTGGGCGCAGGTGCCGGCGCGACGGTCGGAAAAATGCACCGCGGACGCGGCCTCACGGGCATGAAGGGTGGTCTTGGAACCGCAAGCATCAAGATTGGTGACGTGGTGATCGCGGCGCTCGCGGTGGTCAACGCCGCGGGCGATATTCTGGATTGGCGATCGGGAAAGATCGTGGCCGGAGCGCGGCACGCGGATGGACGCTTCGCGGACAGCGTCGAGTTCATGCGCGGCATTGTGTCGGGCGTGAGTGGCGATGCGCCACTCGACGATCCCACACTTCGAAGTACGACGCTCGCGGTCGTGGCAACCAATGTCACGCTCGAAAAGACACCGCTGACAAAGGTCGCGATGATGGCGAATTGCGGAGCGGCCAGGGCAATTCGCCCTTATCACACGACAGGGGATGGTGATTCCCTGTTCGCGGTGTCGACAGGACGACTGGCGCGGCCCAACCTTCAGTTGACCGTCATTGGCGCACTCGCGGCCGACGTGGTCGCGGAGGCGATCGTCAGAGCTGTCCGCGCCGCGCGTAGCGTGCCGGGGTGGCCAGCTGTGAGTGATATCTAGTTCGCTACTCGCTACTCGCTGCTCGCTGCTCGCCGCTCGCCGCTCGCCGCTCGAAGACGTTGTCGGGGTCCGGGAGCCGGATCCGAGGATTCGATGATGAGCGATTCACGATCAGTGAGTAGTGATTAGGGATTGAATGCTTACGTTTCTCTGCATCGCAACCTATCGAAAGGGACACGAGTTTCTCAAAGAGTGCCATCGCCAGGGTTGCCGCGTTCTGCTGCTCACTGAGGAGAAACTGAAGGACTTCGACTGGCCGCGTGAAGCGATCGACACCTTCTATTTCGTCCGGCGTGACATGTCGGAGGAGGACGTGCGCAAGGGAGCGGCATTCGTCGCGCGCAGCGAGCGAATCGACCGCATTGTCGCGCTCGACGATTTCGACGTCGAGATGGCGGCGATGCTGCGCGAATACCTGCACATCCCCGGCATGGGCGAGACGACGGCGCGCGCGTTCCGCGACAAGCTCGCGATGCGCTCGCGCGCCCGCGCTGCCGGGATCCCATGTCCTGAGTTCGTGCACGTAGCCAATGACGCAGCGGTAACCGGCTGGACTGAGTCGGTGCCCGCCCCCTGGGTTCTCAAACCGCGCGGACAGGCGGCCGCTATTGGCATCAAGCGGATCGCATCGGCGCAGGATCTGTGGACGACGTTGCACAGCCTCGACGATGCGCGAGCGGATTACGTGCTCGAGCAGTTCGTTCCTGGCGACGTCTTCCATGTTGATTCACTGGTGTTCAATCGCGAGGTCGTGTTTGCGTCCGCGAGCGCATACGGATCCCCTCCGATGACTGTCGCTCACGAAGGCGGCATCTTCGTGACCCGAACGCTTCAGAGTAAGGATCCGCTATTCGAGCAGCTGACCGCCGCCAATGCACGGGTACTCGGCGCGTTCGGACTAGTCCGAGGCGTCTCGCATACGGAATTCATTCGCGGTAACGACGGCGTGCTGTACTTCCTCGAGACCTCGGCCCGCGTCGGGGGTGCCTACATCGTCGACGTCGTCGAAACGTCGACCGGCCTCAACCTGTGGCGTGAGTGGGCAAAAATCGAGGTCGCGGGCGAGCGCGGCGAATACACGCTTCCGCCATCGCGGCGCCGTCCAGCAGGAATCGTCCTTTCTCTGGCGCGTCAGGAACACCCGGACATGGGCGCATACACGGATCCGGAAATCGTCCGCCGGATCGAGAAGCGGCATCATGCAGGGCTGATCGTGGCGGCAGACGACGAGCGTCGGGTGCGTAAGCTACTCGATTCCTACGTCACGCGGTTCTACCAGGACTTTCACACCTCGGCGCCCGTTCCAGAGCGCGCGGTAGATTAGGCGTCATTCCTGATCGTGCATGGTGCCTCGGTTGAGACGTAAGGTGACGCTACGACGATCGCCGTTCGTCCGAGGCGACTGACGCCGTTCGAGCCCCATCCTTCGCTCCTGCTGGAGTGTCTGGTTTAACCGCTCCGCCAGTTGCCCGAATGCGTCAGATGACTCACGCAGATGCTCGTTCTCTTCCTCCAGATGTTTGACTTTGTCCTCGCATTCTTGCAGCGCATGTTCGAGGGGTTTGTCGGTCTCCATGGGCTCCTTTCCCGCACGGCGGCCCGCTTGCAAAAGGCAGTCCCGACTAGTCGCCCATATCGATGCGCTCTTCGGGGGTTTGTAGCCCGAGTCATGCCGTAAATGGGTAAAGCTCTTCCGGAGTACTTTTGGACTGGGAACCGGAGATCAGAATCTAAACAGGTAACTCGTCTTCACAAAGAACTGCCGTCCCGTTGATGTCGTGGGGGACGTGATAGCGACGATGCCGGAGCTACCGAGCTCAAGACTGTCGTAGCCGTCGGTGTACCCGACGTAGAACGCGGTCCCAGGGTGAATCAAGTAGGTGAAAAGAACATCGCCAGCGAAGTGCTTCGTTCGTTCGAGCGAAACCAGCGACGGATCCGAGAGGACCGCGTTGTAGTCGAAGATCACGCGCAGCGAGAACTCGCGCGTGAACTGGTAATTCATTTTCGATCGCACGATATGGTTGTCGAAAATCGTGCGTCCCGGTTCGGTTCGAGTGCCCAGGTGACTATAGATGTAAGTCTCGTCCAGCCGAAGTCCGTTGACCGGGCGAAACGTAAGGCTCAGTTGAGCATCGCAGAAATTTGCGAGAAACGGCAGCGTTCCCGGCGGCGGATAGTAATTCGGTCGTGTCCCGGTCGCGGTAAAGAAGCTGATGTCCATCCAGCGGAAATAACTCGTGTTTGCGGTGACGAGGTTCTCGTGCTCGCGGAACTCGATGCCGGAGAATCGCTCCATCGACTGCTGCCGCCGGAAGAACATTCCACTCTGCGCTTTGAAGTTCAGCTCGAACGGAAATCGCACCGTCCAGTCCTGCAGCTGACCCGAATGATCCCACGTTCCCTGCACGAACGAGTTCGGTCCAAAGGACGTCAAGCGTCCTGATTTCGGATACCACCGATACGAGACGAACTGTGTCGACTGGCGAATGTCCGTGCGTGGCACGAAACCCAAGGTAGTCCGGAAATCTTTACCGATGTCGGTGTAGTCGAGGAAGTACGAGAAGGCTCGCGAATTGCGATTCACATTTGCGTAATAGGCAGCATCCTCCCGATCCGTTCCGTCGATGTCTTTGGTGTCGGCGATCGCCGCCTGTCCCTGGGCAAACCACTGCGAGTTGAGTCGCAGCCTTGCATCGGCGGACGCGATCCGGTTGAACGACGATCCGAAATCGCGCATCGTGACCAGACCGCCGATGTTCGAGTCGCCGAATTCGCGGCGCGCGCGCGCGACGCCGTTGAACGTGCGGTCGCCGTGCAGTGGATCGTCGGCCTGGACATCGTGACCGGGGGCCCGGTCGTCGATGGTCAGCGCACCGATGGCCCATCCTCCAACCTTGCCGGTGACACGCCCGCCAAATTGCGGATCCACGATGCGGCGTGAAAAGAACAGGTTCACCGGTGTTTCGAAGTACCCGGCATTCTCGAGAAAGAACGGTCGCTTCTCGGGAAAGAACACCTCGAATCGCTGGTTGATGGTGACCTGCGGTTCATCCGATTCGACCTGGCTGAAATCGGGGTTCAGGGTGAAATCGATTGCCAGAGAATCGCGGGCGACAACCTTCGCATCGATTCCCGCGCGGCCATCTGTTTCCGTGTCGTACGCCGGTATGTCCCGATCGAGAAATCGCGCTCCCGTGAAAGTGCCATAAGGAATCAGCTGAATGTTCCGGCCGGGTGAGACATTCTGGAGGCCGTGAAGATCCGCAAACTGCCCGGTGAAACTGGTCTTGCTGCGTGTAATGCCAGGCCAGAAATCATTCTCGCTGTTCACCGGGATCCCGCGCATGAAGGAAATGCCCCAGGTTTGCGGACCCGTGGCTGGCGGAAAGCGGAGACTCTTGAAGGGGATCGCGATCGAGACGACATACCCGAAGTCGGTGAGCTCACCACGCGATTGCCAGATCGTGTCGAAGCTGAAATCGTCGTTCTGCCCTTCGGTGACGATGCCGTCGGTTTGGATTCCGAGCGGCGACACGAGAAACATGTATGCGCGCTGGCGGTCGTTGAATGTATCGAGAAAGACGCCGACGAAATCGTCGTTGAAGATTTGCTCGCGCCGATTCATACGCGCGCGAATCTTTGATGGATCCTTCGCGTGGCAGACGAGGATGACGTAGAGATTGGCGGTGTCGTAGGAGACGTACGCTTCAGTCTTCTCTGTCGCCGGCACCAGGTCGCCTGGCTCGCGCTGAAGGAACGCGTCGGCCACCATTCCGTCGCGGCGCTCGCCGTTGCGAAAGTCCTCCAAGCGAGGCGGCGTTACCGCGCGCGTGATCGTGACCGACGGGCGCGTGGTTGGCGTGGACGGCTGCTGGGCGGTGACCGCGATCGTCGCGGCCAGGAAAACGCTGAGCAGCATCTACCACGTTCTATCGGACGGGCGATGCTTTGTCCAGTGCTATGGGACGAAGAGGTGCGTCCGCCTGAAGGCGGAAGCTACCGGATCACCAACCGATCCTCCACTGACTTCACACCAGCCGTCTCGCGGGCAAGTTGAAGCGCGCGCGTCTTTTCTGCCTGAGAGTGAACCGTGCCCCGCAATGTCACGACACCGGTATTGGTGTCGACGTTGATGTCGAGCGCCTTCACGCTGTCATCAAGCGCCATCTTCGACTTGATCTTCGCCGTCAACGCCCCATCCTCCAGCGCGTTCTCAGCGCGGTTCGCGCCCGCGGCGACCTTCTCGCCGATCGCGGCTCCCGTTTCCCGTGCCTTCGAGGTGTCGATTGATGGCGTACTACCTGTGGTCGCTACCGGCCGCTCGGATGTCGTGTCGTTCCTATGATCGCCAAAGCGATACCCCATGAAGAACGCGGCTGCGGCCGCAATTACGATCACAATCAGCACAAGACGCAGCAGAGCTCGAAACATGGTGGCCTCCTCATCTCAGCTCAAGCACGGCGCGTGCCGGACAGAGCTCCAGCGCTCGGCTTTACGCTTCCAGCTCGGTTGTTAGCTCGAGCGTGCCCTTTGTCCCTTCAACCCTGTCGTTTTACCTTTTGCCTTGGCCTTTGACCCTCGTCAATCACATGTTGACAGTCAAGATGAGCGGCCCATACAATCGCCCCGTGGACGCACAGAACACAGACGTCATCCAGGGCACTCTTGACATGCTGATTTTGAAGACGTTGAGCCTGGAGCCAATGCACGGCTTCGGTATCGCGCGGCGGATCGAACAGGTGTCGCGCGGTGTGTTCAAGGTCAATCCAGGATCGCTGCTGACAGCGTTCCAGCGGCTGGAGCGCGCGGGACTGCTCGATTCGGAGTGGCGGCAGACCGAAAATGCGAGACGGGCGAAGTTCTACACGTTGACTCGTGCCGGCAGGAAGCAGTTGGAAGTTGAAACAGCGGACTGGGCCCGGCGCGCGTCAGCGGTCGCGCGGCTCTTGAAGGCTGAAGGGTAATCTGATGTCGCTCTGGCGCCAACTGCGGCGCGGTTTCGGTGCGCTCACGAATCGAAACGCGGCCGACGCTGAGATTGACGAGGAGGTGCGCCACTTCTACGAGGAGACCGTGGCGGCACATGTCGCGCGTGGATTGTCTCAGGAGCAGGCAAGGCGCGAGGCGCGAATCGAGATGGGCAATCCGACGGTAATTGCTGAACGGGTGCGCGAGTATGGGTGGGAGAACCTCGTGGCCACGTTCCTGTCGGATCTACGCTACGGTGCGCGCATGCTGCGCAGAAGCCCGGTGTTCACCATTGTCGTCGTTGTCGTTGTGTCGCTCGGCAGCGGGGCACTGACGACCGTATTCAGCGCCATGAATGCGCTGGTTCTGCGCCCTGTTCCCGGAGTAAGCGGCTCCGACAGATTGCTGACGCTCAGTCCCATCCGATCAGACGGATTGCTCCTTCAACAAGGATCGTTTGCCGATTACGGCTATCTCCGCAGCCGCTCGCACGCGGCGAGCGACGTCGCAGCATGGGGCAAGGTGTCTCTGACGATCGCCGGCGGCGGTGAGGGAACAACCGTCTGGGGCAACATGGTCAGCGGCAACTACTTCGACGCGCTTCATGTACGTCCGTACATGGGCCGTTTCTTTTCACCGGACGAAGATCGGGCGCCCCTGCGCCATCCGGTGATTATCGTGTCGTACTCCTTCTGGTCTTCCCGCCTTGGCGGCGAACGAGACCGCATTGGACGTTCCATCCTCGTGAACGGCAATCCGTTCACGCTTATCGGGATCGCGCCGAGAGAGTTTCGCGGCATCTATACGGGAATTCGCGCCGATGCCTGGGTGCCATTGATGATGCAGCCGCTGCTGCGGCCACGTGCCGATCTCCGCACCTCCTCCTGGCTGTGGATGTTTGCCCGGTTGAAAGACGGGGTGCCGATGGAGTCCGCCCAGGCAGAACTGGCCGCGCTCATGACCGCGCACGCGCGCGAGAGTGGCGAGGCGAAGGGACCGGCGGGATACCGCAGCCTGCAGGTATTCCCTTTCACAGGACTGCCCGGCGGCGAAGATGTGATGCTGCTCAGATTTCTGGGGGTTCTCCTCTTCGCCGCGACGCTCGTTCTGGTAATTGCCGGCGTCAACGTCGCCGGCATGCTCACCGCACGCTCAATCGGCCGCGCACGTGAATTCGCGATGCGCGCGGCACTCGGCGCCGGCAGAATGCGTCTCGCGCGTCAGTTGCTGACCGAAATCCTGCTGCTATTTGCCTGCGGGGCGATCGGCGGATGGATCCTTTCCTCCCTCGCGACGAGCGCCCTGGAGCAACTCTCGCTTCCCGTGAACCTGCCAATTCTGATGGAGCTGTCGCCGGATGCGCGTGTGCTCATATTTGCGATCGCCTCCGCGCTTGCGGTCGGCCTACTCTTCGGGCTCGCCCCAGCATTGCGGGCGACTCGCTTCGAGATCACTGCGCACTTGCGCGACGCCTCCGGACACGGTCGCTGGCGCCCCTCCATGGTGAACCGGACGCTCATCGTCGGCCAGCTTTCTCTGTCGCTGGTGCTGCTCGTCACTGCGGGACTCTTCATGCGCGCGCTGGTTCGAGGACAGCAGATGGATCCCGGATTCCAGATGGCGCAAATCGTAACGACAACGTTCGAACCAGAATCATGGGGCTATAACGAAACGCGGGCCCGCGCCTTCTACGATTCACTGCGTTTGCGAATTCAATCGATGCCGGGCGTGGCTGCGGTGTCGTACGTTTCCAGATTGCCTCTCACCGGCGGGAGTTCGACCGAGGACATTGAGATCAACGGCCGCGCAATCGGCATACAACTCGCTGGCGTGGACCCCGGCTACTTTTCGACGTTGCGCATCCCAATTCTGCAGGGACGCGCCTTTCTTGCGGCCGACGATGAGCGGAGTGCCCGTGTCGCGATTGTGAATGATTCGCTGGCTCGCCATCTGTCGCGCGATCGAAATGTGATTGGTAGGGCCTTCCAATTCCTTGGCGAACCAACCACGATCGTCGGCATAGCCGGCGACGCGAAGTACGCCACGCTCGGCGAGCGCACGCCGCTGTTTGCGTACTTTCCGATTGCACAACGATGGCAGCCAACACAGGCGCTTCTCGTGCGGACCGACGATGAGGCGGACTGGGTCGGGCCGGCAATCCAGCACGTCGTGCTGGCTCTTGATCCGGCGGTGCCGCGTGCGCGGGTTTCTTCGATGAAAGAAGCGACCTCGATCGTGCTGCTGCCACAACGTGTCGCGGCGCTCGTAACGGGAGTGCTCGGTCTAGTCGGATTGGCGCTCGCCAGCGTCGGGCTGTACGGCATCATGGCGTATTCCGCGCAGCACCGGACCCGTGAAATGGGGATCCGGCTTGCGCTTGGCGCGCAACGATCGACGGTCCTGCGCATGGTGGTTCGTGAGGGAATGAGCCTCGCCGTCCTCGCGATTGCCATCGGCCTCGTGCTGGCGGCTGCGGCGGCCCGGGTGATCGAGGGATTTCTCTTCAACGTGAGTCCGATGGACGGCGCGACATTCGCCGGAATGTCGCTGCTCTTTCTCTCGATCGCGACCGTCGCGAGTTATGTTCCCGCTCGGCGTGCGTCTCTGTCTGATCCCGTCGCGGCGCTGAAGCGCGAGTGATCAGGGACTCATCCCCCTGCGGTTGCCCCGACGATAAGAAACGGCTCGGCACCCTTGACCACGGCGTCGGGAAGCGGCGTAGTCGGGGCCTCATGCGAGAGATCCTGCTCGCAGGCAAAGAACCGCACGAACGGGCGCCGTTTCGCCGTTCCATAATCGCGGATCGTCCCACGCAGGACTGGATACGATGCCTCAATGGCATCCAGCACCGCGCCGAGCGTGGGCGGTCCGGTCACCTGTACTTGCACTTCATCATTACCGAGGCGTGCGAGAGTGCGAAGGTGAGCCGGGAGAACCACTCTAATCACGATAACGTCTGCACCTCGACCGAAACTACGGGCGGCAGACTCTGCACGATTGCGTTCCACGAGTCTCCACCGTCTGCCGATGCATAGACCTGGCCGCCGGTCGTGCCGAAATAGATCCCGCACTTATCGAGCGAGTCAATCGACATGGCATCGCGCAAGACGTTCACGTAACAGTTCTGCTGCGGAAGACCTTTCGTCAGCGGTTCCCATTCGTTGCCGCCGCTTCTGCTGCGATACACGCGGAGGGCTCCGTCCATCGGGTAGTGCTCGCTGTCGCTCTTGATCGGGACAACGTAGATCGTCTCCGGCTCGTGTGCGTGCACATCGATGACGAACCCAAAATCCGTCGGCAGATTCCCGCTCACCTCTTTCCACTGATCACCGGCATCGTCAGTGCGCATGACGTCCCAATGCTTTTGCATGAAGAGCGTCGAGGGACGCGAGCGATGCATCGCAAGCCGGTGCACGCAGTGGCCAACTTCCGCGGTCGGATTCGGAATGTACTGCGAGTGCAATCCGCGGTTGATCGGCTTCCATGTGGCTCCACCATCGTCGCTCCGGAACGCGCCTGCCGCGGAGATCGCAATGAACATGCGCTGACGATTCGAGGGATCAAGGAGGATGGTGTGGAGGCAGAGTCCGCCGGCACCTGGCGCCCAATGCGGACCGGAACCGTGACCGCGAAGGCCCGGCATTTCGCTCCAGTTCTGCCCGCCGTCGGTCGTGCGAAACAGCGCGGCATCCTCGACTCCAGCGTAAACCGTGTCCGGATCCGTCAGCGATGGTTCGAGGTGCCAGACACGCTTGAATTCCCAGGGATGAGGCGTGCCGTCGTACCACTGGTGAGTCCCAGGCACACCCTCGTACACGAACTTGTTCCCCACCGGCTCCCAGGTTTTTCCACCGTCGTTCGATCGCTGGATCATCTGCCCGAACCAGCCTGATGACTGCGAGGCGTAGATGCGATTCGGATCGGCGGGTGAAGCCTTGAGGTGATACAACTCCCATCCGCCGAAGAATGGTCCGCTGACGTCCCAGCGATCGCGTTTCCCGTCGGCAGTAAGGACAAATGCTCCTTTGCGCGTACCGACCAACACTCTCACGCTACTCATCCGTCGCTCCTTGAATATTTCTCTTTATAGTCGATCGAGGTCAGGCTGAATCGACATACGGTCATCAAACGGAAACGTTCAGGCCTGTTGCGCCAGCGCCGGCTGCTGAGCGTGGAGGAACCAGCGGTCGATCACAAGATGGCGCACGAACCACGGACTTTCCAGTAGCTTGCGCGCCATCCCAGCCGAAACACCCTGAGGAATGAACCCGGCAAGCAGACGCGAAAGCCGGGACGAACCGAATCGTCTTTCAAGATCGGCGGTGTAAGGCTGCAGCCGATCGCGTGTGTAGGTGCCGCCAGCTCGGGCAATGGTGGCGGCCGCCATTAGTCCTGATTCAATCGCCGGTCGAATTCCCTCGCCGCTCTGCGGATAGGCGAGACCAGCCGCGTCTCCGATAAGCATCACACCGTCGTCAACGGGATGTCGCCCTGTCTCGCCAGCGACAAGATATGCATGGCCTCGCCAACGCCACTCGCCGTCTCGTGGAATACGGTGCGTCTGCTTCAAGAAGTCAACGAACTCCGACGTCTGCTTCGGCAGGCCATGAGCGTCCAGCCGTCCAAAGCCAACATTCATGAACCCCTGTTTGCGGAAACACCATCCGTATCCCTTCAGGTCCTGACAGAAGTACAACTCAGGTACTTCTTCGTCGATCGCGAATTTGTCGACATCATCGGGATGAATCGGGAACTCGACTTCCTGCGCGGCAACGACAGAACTCGACTGATTTGCGTCCTTCAGGAGGTGTGCAACCGGACAGAAATGACCGCCCGCACCGACCAGCATCTTCGCGCGGATCGCATCGTTCACGATCCACTCTGAGCCCTTGCGACGAATGGCGGATGCGGACTGCCCGAGCACGAGAGTCGCATTCGAACGTTGCAACAGATAGTGATCGAACTCACAGCGGCGAATGCCAAAGCTCACTGGAGTGTCGTATCTGACTTCGATTGCTCGGCCGTCGCCAATCAGGCCCACACGAAAGCCAGTGATCGGCTGGAACGTCCGTGTCCGGCGATAGTCGTCGACGTCGATCTCGAGATCGGCGACGACCTGTGGAGTGATCCATCCAGCGCAGACCTTGTCGCGCGGGAACGTCGCTTTGTCCATGACGACGACATCAAGTCCCGCTTGCCGCAGCTTTCGCGCGCACGACGATCCCGCGGGACCACCACCGGAGATCAGAACGTCGCAAGTGTCCAAAACATTGCTCCTGGCGCAGGAGGCGCGGTCTAAAGACCGCGCCCTACACCGTCAGCTGACCAAGACCACGCCCGACACCGTAGGATCGCAAAACCGCGGCCGTCGTCAGCCGGCGCGCGTAAAGGGTGCCGCGGGTGTGTGTCCGCGCTCGAACAGAACCTGGAACAGCTGCAGCGAGCCCGTCGAGAACGAGGCCTGCGAGCCCGTGAGATACAACCGCCAGGCCCGGACGAACTGATGGTCGAACATCGACTGCACCTGACGGCTCGCGTTTTCAAAACGCAGACGCCAGTGCTCCAATGTCCGGGCATAGTGCCAGCGAAGGTTGTGCACGTCGAGAACAGAGAACGAGTACGGTTCGAGCACGCGTTCGAACACTTCGGGCAGGGTTGGCGCGTATGCACCGGGGAAGATGCGCTTGCGAATCCACGGACTCAGCGGCGCCGGTCGATCGCGGCCGATGAAGTGCAGAAATCCACGACCGCTCGGCGACAGCGTTCGATCGATGACACTTCCGAGAGTCGCATAGTCCGCAGCGCCAACATGTTCGAGCATGCCGACGGACACAAACGCGTCGCAGGTTCCCTGCACGTGCCGATAATCGTCCTGGACGAATTCGACACGGTCAGCCAGCCCTTCGGCGGCGGCGCGCTGTCGCGCGTACGCAATCTGCTCTGACGAGATGTTAAACGCGCGCACCGTCACGCCATAGTGGCGCGCCATGAACAGAGCGAGCGAGCCCCAGCCACACCCCGCTTCAATGACGCGCTCGCCAGGCTTGAGATCAAGTTTCCGGCAGACGAGATCAAGTTTGGCGATCTGCGCCTCCTCGAGACTTGTTTCCGCCGACGGGAAGTACGCGCACGTGTAGACCATTTCTTCGTCGAGCCAGAGCCGATAAAAGTCATTACCGATGTCGTAATGATGATGAACATTCTCCATCGCCGCGCGCGTATCGTTCGATTTCTGCCAGAGATACCAGGGCCGCCGTGGTCGCGTGAACGATCGATAGATCGCCTCCAGGAGCTGCAGCAGATCTCCGTGGATGTCGACGAGACCCACCATGTACGTCTCGCCGAAGTTCAACTCGGGATCCCACATCCAACCGTAGAGTGCGGCGCGCTCCTTGAAGAGCATTGTCGCAACCGGCGGACCAGACGCTGCCGGCAACTCGAACCCATCCCACAACACGAAGCGGATGGGCGCGGTGGCAACAAACTTCTGAATGCGTCTGAGCGCCCATCGATCGAATCGTGTGGAGGGATATGGCGCGATGCTCGCAGCAGCATCGGCCGGGACGGCCTCAAGCACTTCCTTCCCCATCATTGGTTCTACCTCCGGCTTTGCAGCGCGTGTGAGCTCGCGACTGCATCCCACGTTCCCATTTCAGGGGGACGCTATTATTACCGAACCCAGCCATTCAGGGTATTAACCTGTCGGGATCCGGCTTGTCCGGGATCCGGGATCCGGAATTCCTTGAGAACTGCGCAATTACCCGGGCCTCCGCCGATGAGCACTCGAGACCACGGATCCCGGACCACGGATCCCGGCAAGCGTGTGACAGAATGCCACCGTGTCCAGCTCGCGACTGAGTCAAGCAGCGTCAGATTCCCTGACGGCAGATGTGGCCATCCGTCTCACCAATGCGCGTCGGTGGTCCATTGTCGGGCTGCTGTTCACTGCATCGCTCATCAACTACTTCGATCGCGCGACGATCTCGTTCGCGCTCCCCCTCATCTCCAAGGAACTGCGCCTCGGACCGGAAGCGAAAGGCGTTTTGCTGTCCGCCTTCTTCTGGTCGTACGCACTGCTGCAGATCCCAATGGGCGTGCTCGCGGATCGGGTGAACCTGCGCTGGCTGTACGCGGCCGCATTCACGCTGTGGTCCGTTTCACAGGGGCTGATCGGATTTGCGACAGGCCTTGGCACGCTCATCGTGTTTCGCATGCTGCTCGGCGTCGGTGAAGCGATTTATCTTCCGGGCGGATCGAAGATCGTCAGCCTGCTGTTCCGGCCGTCCGAACGTGGATTGCCGTGCGGCCTGTTCGATGCGGGTACCCGAACAGGACTCGTGATCGAAGGCGTGCTCGTGCCGTGGATGCTGATGCACTATGGATGGCGCGCGAGCTTTTCGTTCATTGGATTCGCGGCGCTGCTGTGGCTCGGGCCCTGGTTTCTGACGACGCCGAGAGAGTTACACGGGAGAGCGGATCAGAGCGCGTCGACCATGCGGCCCGGATTCGGCCCGGCAATCAAAGCGCTCGTAACGAATCGCAATCTGCTTGGAGTGTGCCTGTCGTTTTTCTGCTTCGATTACTACTGGTACTTTCTCGTGAACTGGCTCCCCGATTACCTGGTGACCGGTCGAGGGCTGACGATTCTCAGCGCCGGGCTCTACGCCGCGCTGCCCTACTTCGTGTTTGGCGCGAGCGAACCAATCGGCGGCTGGCTGGCCGATCGGCTCATTCGCGCTGGCTGGAGCGAAACACGCGCCCGCAAGGGTGTGGTAACCGTTGCGTTCTTGACGGGCCTGATGCTGATACCCGCAGCGCGCGTCAACACACCGGGTGTGGCCGTCGCGCTCATCGTCGGGGGCTGCCTCGTCGGCCTGGCGACGGGAAACCTGCTCGTGATTCTTCAGAGCTGCGCGCCGCGCGGGGCGATTGGGCTGTGGACCGGCGTCTACAATTTCATCGGCAACATTGCCGGAATTCTCTCGCCGCTGATTACGGGCTTTCTGATCGAGCGGGCAGACTCCTACACACCGCCGTTCATGCTTGCCGCCGGGTTGATCGCGCTTGGTCCACTCGCCTTGTGGTTCATCGTCACCGAACTGAACGCGGCAGAGTCGTAATCACCCCGAGGGGCTACGCCCCTCGGAGTCCCCCACACGCTCGCGCGTGGGGCCCCGAGCGCCCCACTCCGCTCGCGTGGGCTCACTCGCGCGCTCGTTCGCCAGGGGCCCGTGCGGTTTTGAAATCACCTGCCATGGCTACAAGTTCGCGGAACCGTGCCGACATCGTCACGGTGATTCCCGCGCTGCTGCGCTGGACGATGAGCGCGGCCGCGCCCGGTCTGGATTCAATCAGCTCGAGGCCACGATCTTTCCCCACCACGCTCGCGGCAGTGTCAAGACCATCCGCGTCAAGTCCGCTCCGCGCGATGACGGTAACCGTAATGTCGTTCACCAGGCCCATCCTCGACGATGGATCGATGATGTGGGAGAAGCGTCGGCCATCGAGGTCGAGGTGCTGTTCGCTCGGGCCAGAGGTTGAAACGGCGGCATTGGTCAGTTCGAGCACACGGGGTACGCGGGTCAGCGCCGGATCGTCGTTATGAATGTCGATCCGCCAGCCGGACCGGCCAGGCGGCGCATCACTGAACGCGAGATCTCCGCTCACCGCGACAAGCGCACTACGAATTCCTCCTTCACGAATGACGGTCAGCGCTTCGCTCGCCGCATAGCCTTTGCCGATCGCGCCCACATCCAGGGCCATGTTCGCCTGATCGAGCATCACCGTCTGGTTCTTGACGTCAACGTGAAGCTTACGGAATCCACTGCGGTTCGCAGCTTCGTTCAATGCCGCTTCTTCCGGCAGACGCCGTGTCGTGCGCGCCGCGCGCCACAATCGAATTACCGGCCCCTCGGTTACATCGAATGCACCATCAGTTGCTTCGGCCAATTCCTGCGAAGCCGCGAGGACCGTGAGCAGGTCCCGGCTGACGTGTACGGGATGGCCGACGGCTTTGGCCGTCAACTGGTTCAGTTCGCTGTCTGGCTTGTAGTCTGAAAGGATCCGGTCGAGATCGGCGATGCGGTCGAACGCGGCGCGGAATGCTTTCGCAGCCGACGCCTCATCGCTCGTGTACAGAGTGATCTTGACGAGCGTCCCCATATGAGGCTCGACCGCTTCGTAGCGCTGCGCGGATCGCGGCGAAGCCGCGACCAGCGCAATTAACAACAAGCCCCAGCGAAGCACGGTCTGATTGCTTTAATAAGGATCAGTGGCGACGCCGTTGTTCCATGCGCGGTACATGTCTTCGGCGCTTGGGAGCGTCGCCGGGCGCACCAGCCGAAATCCGAGCCACTGCGCATCTGTCATGTACCACACGCTCTTGGGCAGCTGAGGATCTTGCTTCTTCCACGATGCATCGGATTGCACGCGCGCGGTGCAGGTCACATTCGCCGGGTCGTCATTCCATGACCCGCCGCGAACGGCATGTGGATAGGACGCTGTCGATTTGACCCACGGGTTGGTCTGCGAAGCGGCTGCGTAGGGCGCGTACTGATCGAGCGTCCATTCCATGACGTTGCCGAGCATGTCGTAGAGTCCCCACGCGTTCGGCTTCTTCGTGCCAACATTGTGATACGTCTTCGACATGAACTGCGCCGCCGAGTCGTTCGCGTGCCACGCGTAATCATCCAGATTGCCTGTGATGCCGGTCGGTGAGCCGGCGCGGCAGGCGTACTCCCACTCGGCCTCGGTCGGCAACCGGTAGTACTCTCCAGTCTTCGCGCTCAGCCATTCCGCGAACTTGTTCGCCGCGTGCTGCGTCATGCTGATGGCGGGGAAGCCCTTGAGTCCGCGACCAAAGCTCATTTCTACATAAGGAGCAGTCGGCCGGCTCACCGCATCGACGGTCGCGTCCGGGTTGGCGCGCTCGTTCGCCTGATCGGCAAACATGAACATGAGATACATGTCCCACGTGACTTCGTGCGCCTGCATCCAGAACGGATCGAGCTTCACAGTGTGTTGCGGCTGTTCGTCAGGCTTCGCGTTCGCTCCCGCGGATCCCATCGTGAATTCGCCGCCAGGAATGGGAACCATCGAGTACGACACCGTCGTGTTGGGAATGGTGACCTTGTAAGGCGCAGGCTTACCCGCCGTTGCCTTTTTCGAGTGCTCTTCGATTCGCGCACGAATCGCTTGCACCGTCGCGAGCTCTTTGGGATCGGGCGGCTTATCGGCCTGTGCGGAGAAAAGAGAGCCCTTCGCTGTCGCGACGAGCGCGACAGCGAAGAGCAGCGAGAGGTGACGGGTCATTGGGTGATTAGAAAGCCTGAGTGCGGCCGGGGATCGCGAGGCCCGGAACCTCGTGCTTCGCATTCCAGTCGACCGGCTTCGGCACCAGACTTACCTGCGAATTCAGCGCCTGCTCCCACGTGACCTGCTGACCTGAGTATGCAGCGTGGCGGCCCATGATCGCGAGCAGCGTGCTGGTCGCGAGATTGAGATCGTCGTTCTTTGGTTTGTTCGTGCGGATCGCTTCAAAGAGCACGTCATGTTCCTTCTGATACATGTCGTACTCCTGCCCCTGCCATTGCCACTTCACCTTGCCGTCAGGCGTTTCAATCCGCGGTGGTCCACTGCCGAGCATCAGCGTGCCGTCGGTGCCCATCACGAAGTCGAGCGTCCCGTTGAAGCATCCGGTCGCCTGGCGATTCGCGAGCGACACGCGATAGCCGTTGGGGAACAGGTAATTCACCTCGAAATGATCGAAGATGTTGCCGCCGTTGGCCGGCACGGCGCGGCCGCCAACGCCGACCACGCTCATCGGCGGCTGGTCGTGCACCACCCACATGATTTTGTCGGCGTTGTGAACGGCCTGCTCGACCAGGCTGTCGCCGCACAACCAGGTGAAGTTGTACCAGTGGCGGATCTGCCACTCGATGTCGCTCATGCCGGCAGGCCGCTCGCTCTCGGGCGGCATTGGCTTCACCGGGTTCGTGTAGTACGTCGAGTAGTGCATAACGGGACGGCCAATCGCGCCGTTGTGCACCTGCCCGATCGCTTCCTGAATCATGTTGTTGTAGCGCCAGCAGAATCCCGCGACGAGACAAAGGTTCTTCGACTGGGCGAGTTTCTGCGCCGCCATGACGTCCCGCACGCCGGGAGAATCAGTCGCGCACGGCTTCTCGCAGAACACGTGCTTGTTCGCATTCACCGCGGTCGTCAAGTGCTGTGGACGAAATCCCGGCGGCGTGGCGAGCAGCACGACATCGACGCTGTTGATCACCTTCTCGTAAGCGTCGAGGCCGACGTAGGCGCGATCGATCTTGACCTGGCTCCCGAACTTCTGGCTGTTCTTGAGGCGGTTTGTCGCCGTATCGACGATCGTTTCGTCGATGTCGGCAACCGATGTAAGGACGTTGTCCTTGCTAGCCGTCAATGCCTGAGCAGCCGCGCCACTGCCGCGGCCGCCGCACCCAACGAGACCAACCTTCAACGAATTGGTCACCGACTGGCCTGAGATGATTGACGGGAAGCCGGCAGCAACGACGCCGGCAACCGTTCCGGTCTTTTTCAGAAACTCGCGACGTTCAATCTTTTCGGGTTTCTTCTCGTCTGTCATATATGTCCTGCCTGTTGCGAATCATAAAAGGGACAAGGGAAAAGGGAAAAGGGAAAAGGAACGAGACGAAGGACGTAGAATCGACCCATGCCAATCGTCAAGTTTATTGCACTCGTGTCAATTTGCGCACTCGCTGTGCCCAGCTCGACAAGAGCGCAAACAAAAGACAGCTCGTGGCAGCTCCTGTTTGACGGGAAATCGCTCACCAATTGGCAGCCCACGAAATTCGGCGGCGAGGGCGCGGTCAAGGTGGAAAACGGACAGATGGTGCTCGAGGCCGGCAGGACCTTGAGCGGCGTCACGTGGAACGGCCCGGAGCTTCCGAAGACGAACTACGAGATTGCGCTGCAGGCGATGCGTGTCGAGGGACGCGATTTCTTCGCCGGCATCACCTTCCCTGTTGCCGATTCGTTTTGTTCGCTGATTCTCGGCGGCTGGGGTGGAACGGTGGTGGGGCTGTCGAGCGTCAACAGCGAGGACGCATCTCAGAATTCAACGTCGCAATCGAGAGAATTCGAACTCGGACGCTGGTACAACGTCCGCATCCGTGTCACGACCGCAAAGATCGAGGTGTGGCTCGACGAGAGTCAGATCATCAATCAGGACTTGCAAGGCAATCGCATCACCATCCGAATCGAGATGGAGCCATCGACGCCGCTCGGGATTGCGACGTGGAAAACCACAGGTGCGCTCCGTGACATCCGCCTGCGGCGGCTTTAGCTACGCAATTGGTGAATTGGCGAATTCGTGGATTGGTGAATTGCGCTGATCTCAATTCACCAACTCACCAACTCACCAACTCACCAATTGATTGCGCGGAGCTACTGCACCGTAATCATGGTCTGCCCTGAGCTCTTCTTACCGCGCCGGTCCGTTGCATCGAAACTGACAACGATCACGCCGCTTCGTCCTACACCGCAGCCAATTCCCAGGCTTAAAGGAAATCTCAAATCGCGTGCGTTGGTCAGCTCCGTTCCGAACTCCTGGATCGGAACAGGCATCGGCACCGTGATGCTCGGCTGATGCGTGCCCGCCAGATCGGTGAACTGCATGTTCAAACTGGTGACGACTACGCCCGCCGTGCCGTTCGGATTCACAACGACCGTGAATGGCACGAAGAACGGTGACACCGTCGGACAGAACGGCCTCGCAATCGGCTGCGCAACGATGTTGTCCGACAGTGCGCTGATTGAAACGTTCGAGGATGACGATGACGAACCCGCGACGCCAAATGTCGTTGGCGTCGTCGGCAAGTTGGAATCGCCGCACGAAGCGGCGATGAGCGCTGCGCCGAAAAGAAGCGCGAACGCGATGTGACGACGGCGGTTCGAGGCGCCGTGGTCAAGGAGAGTGGTCATGGGGAGCCTCCTTGGTCCGATCGAAATCGGATCGCGCCGAGTTTTATGGCCGCGTGGTCTGGCCAGCAGGAGGTCGGCCCACGACGGCCTTCACGCGATTCTATGCGACAACATCGATGAAAAATCGATCGAGTTCGTCGATGTCAACGATGAAGCGCAGATGCTCGAGCTGATTTCAAAACTGTCGCGGATACGCGGAAGGGCTGGTGGCTGCGGTCCACGAAATGCTGTCAGCTGTGCGACAGATCTGTAACTTAACGCTCCTCGCTCCTGGCTTCTCGCTCCTCGCTCCTGGCTTCTCGCTCCTCGCTCCTGGCTCCTGGCTCCTGGCTTGGGCGGGGCATTGCGAGCAGCGAGCAGCGAATAGCGAGCAGCGAGATCAAAACATCCACGCACAGACACCGACCGCTGCAATGGCGGCGGCGAGATCGCCGACGAGCGCTGCCGGAACGGCGTGACGCGTCCGTCGCGCGCCGACCGCGCCGAAGTACACCGCGAGCACATAAAACGTCGTCTCTGACGACCCATACATCGTCGCTGCCATGCGCGCAATCGTCGAGTCAGGACCGTAGGTCTTGATCAGATCCGTGGTGAACGCCAGCGAGCCGCTGCCGGTGAGCGATCGCAGGATCGCGAGCGGCACGAGTTCCGCAGGAAATCGGGTCGCCGTTACGATCGGTCGCAACCCCGCCATCAGCAGATCCATCGCGCCTGAGGCACGGAACATCCCGATGGCGACGAGGATGCCGACCAGGAACGGGATGATCTTCACACCGACGTCGAATCCCTCCTTCGCGCCCTCGATGAACACGTCGTAGACCTTCACCTTTCGAAGAAGACCGACAAACGGGATCGCGACCAGAAGGACGGGCATCGCCCACAGCGAAATCGCGTCGAGCGCCGCTCGAATCATGACTGCACACTCTCGGGCGCCGGGCTGACAGGATAGAACGGCTGGAGAAGTCGGGCCGTGGCCACGGCGGCCAGCGTACCAATGAAGGTCGCCGCAATCGTCGGCGCAATAATCGCTGTTGGCGACGTTGATCCCGCCGCGGCCAACACGCCAATCATGGTCGCGGGGATCAACTGGACTCCAGACGTCGTCACCGCCATGAACGTCACCATCGCGTTCGTGGCGACGTCCTTGTCCGGGTTCAGCGCTTGTAACTCCTCCATCGCTTTGATGCCGAGAGGCGTCGCCGCATTGTTCAAACCGAGCACGTTTGCTGCAAGCGCAAGGACGATCGCTCCGCCTGCGGGATGTTCAGCAGGCACCTCAGGAAAAAGCCAGCGGATGAGCGGACGGAGCGCACGCCCGACGAGCGAAACCAGACCGGCCGCTTCGGCGATGCGCATGATGCCGAGCCAAAGCGTCATGATTCCGACGAGCCCGATGGAGATCTGCACCGCCGACGTTGCTGAATCAACCGCAGCCTTCGTGACAGCATCCGCCGTTCCGTTGATCGCCGCGACGATCAGCGCGATGGCCATCAGGCCGAACCAGATGTAATTGAGCATGGCGCTGATAGTAGCGCACACTCGTAGCGCGGAGGTTTACCTCCGCGCTAGGACGCGCCACTAAAGTGCCGCGCTACGGTTGCGGCGGAACGTGAGCCACTCCGTGCGGCGCACCGCACGAATTAGCGTTCGACGCCCATCTCTGTCGCGAGTCGCAGGAGGGCGCGGCTGACGGCCACACGCGTGGCCGTCAATGACGGTTTGTTCATCAGCGTCGCCAGTTCCTTGTAGTCAAGGCCCAACTCGACCCGCCCCACGATCAACTCGCGATCCGGTTCACGCAGACGATTCAACGCGGCCTCGTAGCGACGCAGTGTTTGCTCACCCACTGCCAACTCTAACGGCGAAGGACTAGATGTTGGCGCGACGTCCTCGAGCGGCTTCCCCGCTGGTCGGCGGGTGGCGCGGCGCATGGCATCTCTCAAGCGGTTTCTCAGCGCCTCGCACAGGTACGCGCAGAACGCGTGATCGTGTTCAGGGCTGAACGCGTCCAGCCGTCGGACCGACTGCATCAGCGTGTCCTGGACGATGTCTTCTCGAGGTGGTCGCGCGCCCAATCAGGCAGGCGGCCGTGCGCCCAGTGGCGAAGCCGCGGTAAGTACCTGGCGCACAATTCGTTCCGAGCGGCTTTGTCGCCGCACTTGGCGCGCAGTAACAGTGCCACGGACGACGACGCATTATGGCCGTCGGCGGTCGCTGTCGCAGCCAGCGATCGGGGTTGGCTCTCCGGCACGGCTCGGGTGTGAATACATAATACCCGCGTTTCGGAAAATTGGTGAATTGGTGAATTGGTGAGTTAGTGAATTGAGGCCAGACGTCGCGATCAAGCCATAATTCACTAACTCACCAACTCACAAATTCACCAATTGTCCGTGAGGATTGGCGCATGACAAGACACGTGATAGTCGGGGTACTGATCACTCTTGCGGGCACATGGCGGGTCACGGCGCAGAACACAACGCAGACTCCTTCGCCTGCCACTCCGCCTGCGCAGACGGCCGCTCCGCCGCCGCGGCCCACACCGCCAACGCGCGATCCGAGTACGCCGGGCTACGTCACCGCGAAGGAATTACCAGACGGCACAGTCGCTCCGATCGATGTTGACGGCAACTTCATCATTGGACCGACTCACCCGCCTGCGCCGGAGATGACGCCGCAGGCTGGCGCGTCGGGGCAAGGAGTAGCTCAGGGAACCATCATCAACTTCACGATGAGTTCTGCTGACAGCAACATCTATCCGGGCATCGCGCGCGATGCCGGCACATTCGGCACACCCGATCCGAACGATCCGGCAAAGCTGGTCGTGACGACAAGTCGTCCAGCTCCATATACACGGCGCGTCGCCGTCTATGTTCCGAAGCAGTACGTCCCTGGTACCGCTGCGCCGTTGATCGTCGGAGCAGACGGACCCGATCAGTTGTTGTTCACCGCGCTCGATAGCTTGATCGCCCAGAAGCGTGTGCCGGTCATGATCGCGGTCTCGATTGGCAACGGCAGTGGCGATGCGCAGGGCAGCCAGCGCGGCCTCGAGTACGACACGATGTCGGGCCGCTATGCCGAGTTCGTTGAAAGCGAAGTCCTGCCGCTCGTCGAAAAAGAGGCAAACGTCAAACTGACCAAAGATCCGGAGGGGCGCGCGACGATGGGGTGCAGCTCCGGAGCGGCGGCTGCTCTGATCATGGCGTGGTATCACCCTGAGCTCTATCACCGCGTTCTTTCATATTCCGGCACCTACGTGAATCAGCAGTGGCCATCGAGCGCCGAGACGCCGGGCGGCGCATGGGAATTTCACCAACGGTTGATCCCGACGAGCCCGGTGAAGCCGATTCGCATCTGGATGGAAGTTGGCGACCGCGATCTGTTCAATCCAAATGTGATGCGCGACAACATGCACGACTGGGTGGTCGCCAACGAGAATATGGCGAAGGTGCTCGCCGCGAAGGGATATCGTTATCAATTCACATTCGCGAAAAATGCGGGACACTGCGACCGTGCGGTGAAGCTGCAGACACTGCCGCAAGCACTCGAGTGGCTGTGGAAGGGATATCGCTGACTTCCGCTTCAAGGCGGAAGCCGACAACGCCATGAACACGAGAAGAAAGTTTCTCATCACAGCGCCGATCGGTGCGATTGCCGCGGCAGTCGCGTGCCGTGGTCGGCAAGAGGGCGGATCGACGACGTCAGCGCCAACAACCGCCGGCGCACCACCGACGTTCGGCACCGGTCCGGTATCAGGCCCACGTATCTCGCCGTCGACGTTCGAAGAAGCGGAAAAACTCGCGCGGGTCACGATGACGGCATCCGAGCGTCAGGTCGCAGCGTCAAGCTGGCCTCGATCGATGGCGCCGCTGCTCGAACGGCGAACCGGACCACGCACGATCTCCATTGAACCAGGGATCGCTCCGGCAACCCGATGGAATCCGGCGCTCGAAGTCGGCTATGCGGTACCAACGTCGATCAAGTTCGTGCGAGGCGCGAGTGAACCGATTCCACTCCCGGCAAGCGATACAGACATCGCCTTTTCGCCGGTGACGCGCCTGTCGCGCTGGATCGAACAAAAGGCGCTGACGTCCGAACGCCTCACCGCCATCTACCTGAAGCGCATCGAACAGTTCGACCCGAAGCTGCGTGCCGTGATCACGCCGACGCGCGACGTCGCGCTTGCGCAGGCCAAACGCGCCGACGCGGAGATTGCCTCGGGTAAATACCGCGGCCCGCTGCACGGCATTCCGTATGGCGTCAAGGATCTCCTTGATACGGCCGGGATTGCCACGACCTACGGTGCCGAGCCGTTCCGTGACCGCGTCCCCATTGCCGACGCAGCGGTCGTGAAGCGTTTGAGCGACGCCGGCGCCGTGCTGATCGCAAAGCTCAGTCTCGGTGCGCTCGCGTTGAATGACATCTGGTTCGGCGGCCAGACGATGAACCCGTGGCTGCTCGAGGAGGGTGCGTCAGGGTCGAGTGCGGGACCGGGCGCGGCAACCGCGGCGGCACTGGTTGCCTTCTCGATTGGCAGCGAAACTGGCGGAAGTATCGTCGCGCCGGCAATGAGATGCGGCATCACCGGGCTTCGACCGACGTTTGGACGCGTGGCGCGCACCGGGGCGATGACGCTCTGTTGGTCCCTCGATAAGCTCGGGCCGATGACGCGCAGCGTCGAAGATGCGATGCTCGTCTTGCAAGTGATTAGCGGGCACGATGCCGGTGACGTGTCGAGCGTGCCGAGTCATCTGGAATTCGACGCGACCGCACCGTGCAATGGTTTGCGCGTCGGCTACGTCCCTGCGTGGATGAACGAGAATCCTGCGACCGACGTCGAACGGGCGGCGCTGGAGACAGCTCGCAAGGTGGGAATGGTGGCGGTCGAAGTCAATCTGCCCGACTGGCCTTACAGCTCGCTGATGCCGGTGCTGTTCAGTGAAGCGGCGGCATCCTTCGAAGAATTGACGCTCACGGGCGGCGTGAACTCGTTGAAGGTTCAGGTGCCCGATGCGTGGCCGAACCTTTTTCGGCAGGCACGCTTCCTGTCCGCCGTCGACTTGGTGCAGGCGGATCGTTTTCGCCGGAAGGTTGCGGTGGAGATGGCGCGCGTGTTCTCGCAGGTGGATGTCCTGCTGGTCCCGTCATTGCGCGACGAGATGCTGACGATTTCGAACTTCACCGGCCATCCATCACTGACGTTGCGCACCGGGTTCGTCGAAGTGTCGGAAGCGCGCAGCGACTGGGCACCCGATCCGAAAAATCCGCTGCCCAAATTTTCACCGCCGCGCCGCGTACCTCATGGCGTGACGCTGATCGGCCGATTGTTCGATGAAGGAACAGTCGCGCGCGCCGGCATGGCGCTGGAGCGAGCAGCGGCCGTTGCGAGCGAGAGGCCGCCTGGATTCTGAACTTGCTGATTGCTGAATGTTGATTGAATTGGTTGAAGGCGCGCGGGAGCGCGCCAATTCAGCAATCAGAAATCAGCAATCAGCATTTTCAGCGTCTACTTGGTTCCGCCGCCCGGCGGTGCTTCGTAAATCTTGAGACCTTTCACCGACCACGCCGGTGCGTTGGGCGCGTTTTCCGTCTGCGTAATGCGGATGAACTTCGCCCGCGTGGGTGGGAAGCTAATTGTGGTCCGGGCACTCTCACCCTTGCCTTGCGCAACTGGATTGCCCCAGCTGTTGCCATCGGCAGACACCTGCACGCTGTAACCACGCGGATAGGTGATGATCGGCGGCGGCTCAGGAGCGGGAGCACCAGGAGCACCGCGACCCCCGGCGGCGCCGCGACGTCCGCGTTGCGTCTGGGTCGATGATTCGAACTGGATTTCGGTGACGAGGACCGGCTGCGGCAGTTCCACCGAGAGCCACATGCCAGGTGCCTGGGGGGCGCCGGTGGTCCAACCGCGGAGCGTCGCGGCACCGCTCGCGGTTTCAGCCGCGTGACTTGCCGAAAGTTTGAACTGCAGCGGATCGAGGGGTCGGGGCAGCGACGCTTCAAGCTCCGCGACCGTCCAGGGCGTCTTTCGCGCTTCTGTGGCCGCGCGCACGCGCGCCACGTCGGCAGGTGTGACCATTCCTCCCGTGTTTCCGAAACTGCTGCGAACGTACGACGCAACGCCGGCAATCCATTCGTCCGTGCCTGGCATGGGCACCATCACGTCGCGATATGTCTTTCCGTCGATCGGGCCGCTCAGTCCTTTCAACAATACCTTGATGATGTAATCACGATGGCCCTGCACGCGTGGTGATCCCGCGAGCGGTGGCGCAAGCGTCGACCCCGGTGCCGCTCCCTCCATGGGCGCGCCCATCGCATCCTGTCCATGACACTGAAAGCAGACGGCGTTGAAGACGTCGCCGCCCTGCTGCAATCGCTTCTCCTCGTCTGGCGTGAATGGGCCACCGCGGCGAGTAGCGGTTGCGTTCGCCGCAGCCGTGAGCAGCCGATCTCCGATCAGCGCGATGCCTTTCGCGGTGTTCGCCGCCTTCGCAGCCTTGATGAGATCCGCGACATCGGGCAGCTTGAAAAGATTTGCGGTGAGCATCGCCTGGATGACGACGTTAGTGTCGGAGTCCTTGGTCATCACGCGATAGTCGCCAGCGAATGTTTTGTCGCCGGCTTTGTACAACGTTTCGCTGACGCGAATCGCCTGCACGCGCATGCGCGGATTCTTGTCCTCCATCGCCGCCCGCACCAGGTTCGCATCGAGTGCACCCAGCCCTTCGAGCGTCCACATTGCGTGGAATCTGGCCAACAGGTTGTCCGATGAACGGACGACCTGCTGCAGCGCCGGCACAACCGACTTGTCCTGCTTCAGAATGAGCAGCCGCTGCGCCGTGTCGCGCCACCAGCCATTCGGGTGCGAGAGGTGCGCGACCAATTGCGCCGGCGTCTCGCTGTACATCCGTGGCGGTGTGAAGTTCGGAGTCATCGCCGGGATTGCCGGCTGCCCCATGTTCGTGTTGGTCGCGGCAACGGCGGCGCGGCCGTCGTAGCGCAGTCGCCAGATGCGTCCGTGCTGCGCCACTTTGTCGAGCTGATACTGCTCGATCTTCGCGCGCAGATACGATCCGGGGCCGGACCACTCCAGTTCCTGAATGATGCCGTGATACATGTCCGCGATGTAGAGCGTTCCGTCGGGTGCGTTGCTGATGTTCACCGGCCGGAACAACTGATCCTGGCTGTTGATGAACTCAGACCCCGGATACACGTTGCGCAGTTGCGTCAGACCCTCGATGTTATCAATCGCGGCGCGCCGAATCAGACGGCCGACTGGCTCGGTGAAGAGCAGGTGTCCTTTCAATTCAGCAGGCAGTCGATCGCCGCGGAAGATCGCGGGGCCCGTCGCCGCAGTGAAGTGATTGAGGTTCTGCGCCGGCACGCGGATGCGGTACGGGCCACCCTGCATGTCGCCGATGCTCGGCGCTGGCCAGACAACTGCGAAGTCCTTTTCGAAACCGTTTTCCATGCCGGC
The DNA here is from genome assembly GCA_046734955.1 of Acidobacteriota bacterium. GTDB lineage: Bacteria > Acidobacteriota > Vicinamibacteria > Vicinamibacterales > 2-12-FULL-66-21 > JALZOC01. Next base: position 34,083 of record JBKPSH010000151.1, on the reverse strand, counting down.
AGGACAGTTCGGATCGGGCGCTGGTGGTGGTGGCTGCGCGGCACCACCGGCGCGGCCGGCGCGACCGGCACCGGGACAGGGCGTGAACGAACCATAGTGAATCGGATACTGGAAGTTCATTGGGCCGCGTTCGCCGCCGGCGTCAACAAACCACGGCTTCCCGTCGTCGTCTGATGCCAGTCCCCACTGACCGCCGTTCGGCGCTGTTGGCTCGCGGAGAAAACCCGACGGTGTCCAGCGAATGCGGAACGCGTTATAGGTCGTGTAGATCCAGTTGTCCATGTTCCAGAGCAGGCCCGCTTTCTGATGCTCGATGTTTGCGTCGCCGCTTTGGCCAATGCCGGTGAAGACAATCTCCCGTTTGTCGGCGACACCGTCGCCGTTGGTGTCGGTCCACTTCACGAGATCGTCGGAGTCTGTTTCGCTCGTAAGAATGACCCCGTCCTGCAGCGGTAGGATCATGCGTGGCGCCACCAGGTGATCGACAAAGACGGTGCGCTTGTCGTAACGCCCATCGCCCTTCGTGCTTTCCCAGCGGCTGATGCGGCTGATCGGATCGTGCTCGCGCGATGCGTTGGCGTCCATCATGTAACTGATCATCTCGCCAACGTACATCCGGCCATCGCCGTCAAACTCGATGATCGTTGGGCTGATCACATCAGGATCAGCGGCAACCAGTTCCATTCGATATCCGGTGGGCAGGATGAACTCTTTCGCTTCCTCTTCCGGTGTTCGCGCGGTATACGGAGGTTTCGGAGTGAAATCGGTCGACTCGTTCGTCATCGGACCAAAGCCACCCGCCCGGAGCGGCGCGGCACCGGCGGCCTGTTTTACGGCTGTCCCGGCCATCTCGTACTGGCCGTCCATGACGACCAGGTTGACCTTGATCGCTTCGTTGTCCGGCGTGAGGGTCATGACGTTTGAGAGCGGCGTGCCCTGCATGTCGGTGACGTACTTCAGAACGAGACTCTTCCCGGCCAAAGAAATATTGCTGACGTTAGTGGCCGGCTGCATCGCCGAACCCACGGTTGCCGCAACCTTGCCGGCATCAGTTGTAACCGCAACAGTGAGTGAGAACTCGCCGCCGCCCATGGACAAGGTCACCGCCCAGTTACCCACGAACGGTGCCGCCTGCTCGGGGGTAATGGATGATGCAGATGCGGCCGCGGGTCGCGCAGCCTGCGACGGCGCCTGGCTTCCGCCCTGAACCGCCTGTGTCAGCAGTGCAACTGTAAAGATCACACCGGCGGTCAATACAGAATAAGAAGGACGGGACATACTGCTCCTTGAGTTCGGGCTCGCTCGAACCGGCGCGCGTCGCCGCGCACCGGCGTTGATCCGAGGTGTCATTTTACGTGGAATTTTCCTTTCCTGCCCACGTCGCGCTGCTCGACGGATTTCTGGATCGCAGCCGACACATTGTCGAGACAATCGAGAGCCGCGCGCTGAACGTGCAGGGTAGGCGCGGCCTCCCTCTGGGAGACCGCCAATACATCGAGCAAGGGCTCAGTTCCTGCTTCTTCGATTCGGTACCGCGCGACGTCCGCCGATTAAACGAGCGATTATCGGTCGCTCACCGGGCGGATGGATTCGAACCTGTGCCACAGGAAGGCGGGGCGCACGACTTCAATCCCGCACAGTTAGTCGCGCTCGCCCATTCGTACTGGGCCAATTCCCGATGGGCAGGCCGAAGCGGCCGGATCGCGTATGCGCGTACGATCTATTCCGCATTCGTCCTCAATCAACTCGAACAGCTCAGCCTGAGAATCTGGGATGAGGGGAACGCGTGCGCAACAGCGCGGCTACGCGAAATCCAGCGCCTACTCGACCGCCTCAACGCGCAACCCGGCCACGACGTTTTCGTGCGCACTGCTCCCTGGCTGCTGCAGACGGCGCAAGGGCCGCTGACGCGGCTCCTGCGGCCGTACTTCACGATCGCCGACCGCATCTCGCAATCGTTCGAACACGACGACCGACTGCAGATCCACCGCGCTGGCGCACTGCTCGCGGGCGGCCACCTGCGATCGCAGCTTCGATATCGGACGCGGGAATCGCAAGCCACGGAAGAACGCGGATTAGCACGGACGCAAGCCACGGAAGAACACGGATTAACACGGACGCAGGCCGCGGAAGAACGCGGACTAACACGGACGCAGGCCGCGGAAGAACACGGATTAACACGGACGCAGGCCGCGGAAGAACGCGGACTAACACGGAAGCACCATTCAATCGACGATCCGGAGATCCTGTCAGTCACTCGCAATTCCAACTCGATGGATGTTGCGCTGTTGATTCGCGATCTCGTCCCGCTTCTCGAGGCGTACAAGATCGCCTGCGCAACTGATGCGACGGACATCCGACAGTCGCTGTCGGACACGATTCTGCAAGGCGTCTCAGCGGACCCGCAGCTGCTGCTGGTTCGATTGGACGTCCTCGGGCCAGCGACGACGATCGAAGACGTGTTCATCGAACGTAAAGAGGATGGCCGGCTCGGATACACAGAGTTCGGTTGCCGGCATCTTGACGTCTTGTCCACGTATCGCGACCTGATTGGTGATCTCGCAGGACCGCTGAAGGACGATGCCCACTATTCTGATCCAACGCCCTCGGCCTACTCTCCGTTCGCCATCGTGTATGGATTCTGCGCGGACATCCTGTCAAACATCGCGATCTCCAGGCTGATTTCATCAGAGACGCACAGCGTGGCGCTCGAGGACATGTTTTCGAGCGGCGATGCAACAGGGAGCAGACTCGCGAAGGCGCGACAATGGGAGACGCTTGCACGCCGCAACCCGGAACGCGCACGCTTCGAACATTCGGCTGAGTGGGCGGCGGAGATGTTCACTGGACTCGTAACGGCGCTCGACCGGCGCGCGATGCACGGTCATTCACCGAATGCATCCGCGGTGCACAGCGGCCGACTGTTTGTGGTTCAGGAAGGTCAGTCTGAGCAGTGCGTCCGCGACATTGCGGACAACACGAAAATCGTCCACGCACAAGAGCACTGCGTCACATCGGACCTGAAACGCGCACTCGCGACTGGATCAACGGCGTTTCCGAGAAGTCAGATTCTCAGCGATCGCAAGGAAGGACGGTTCCTCGCGAGCGTGGAATCGGAAGGTAAGTGGTTTGCTGTGTCGAAAGTTCTTCTGACGACGTGTTTATGTCAGGGGAAGGACGCGTTGATCACGGACGTTCCTGGCGCAGTGATCGACGTCCTGCGGTTGACGTGCCCGGAGATTGTGGAGATCCGGTCCAAGGGCTAGTCCGTGTCGGACCTGCGGGTCGTTCACGATTCACTGCGTGACATTCCCAGATCGCAGTCGTCGGCCGCATGGCACCCCAGGGGTGGGCATGTCGAGACACTTCACGCTGCGCCTACCGCAACGGCGAGACGAACGGCCGGCCCGCGCGCGCTGCCTGCACGGCGAGCGTGAGATCGGATCCGAGACGCGGCTTCACGACGTAACCCATAGCTCCCGCGGCTTTCGCCGCGAGGATAATGTCCTCTTCATCGTGAACCGTGAGGAAGACCAGCGCCGCCGTCGATCCCGCGTCACGCAGACGCGATGCGACCTCGAGACCGCTCATACCGGGCATCGAAATATCGAGAACGATGACGTCCGGTTTCAACGCGAGTGCAGCGTCGAGAGCCTTGCGGCTGTCATTCACGGAGCCGACGACAAGGCAACAGTATCTCAGCGCGGCGGCCGCGCGAGACAGCATCGCCTCGTTGTCGTCAACAAGGAGGACGCGCGCCGGCTCAGACGATGTGGTGCCGGACGGCATATTGAATGAGTTCGGCGGTCGACTTCACTTTGAGCTGTTCCATCATTTGATACTTGTGAAAGGCGACAGTTCGTGGGGTCAGGCTCAGAAGCGACGCGACCTCTTTCATCGAGCGTCCTTCAGCCAGTAGCTGCAACACCTCGCGCTGCCGTGGCGTGAGGTCTTCTCCCGGCTTGCGGTTGGACGTCTGCTGAAGCGCTTCGACGAGGCCCGCGGCGACGAGCGGCGTAATGTAGGTCCGGCCTTGCGCGACCTCGCGAATCGCGGTCGTCAACTCGGACGCCGCAGAACTCTTGAGCAGGTACCCGGACGCGCCGGCACGAAACGCCGCCGCCGCCAAATCCGGATCCTCATTCATCGTCAAATACACCAGCTTCACGTTGCGCGACTTCTGTTTGATCTGTCGTCCCGCGTCGAGCCCATTCAGGATGGGCATGGAGATGTCGAGGACGACCACGTCGGGATTCAACGCGTCGACTGCGGCAACGAGTGCCCGGCCGTCGCCCACCTGGCCGACGATGTCGCACTCTCCCGCGAGGAGCTTTTCGAACGCGCCGAGAATAAGCGCGTGGTCGTCGGCCAGCAGAACTCGAGGCTTTCCCATGACGGCGACTAATGTACTCCCTGTCCCAGGTTCCACAAACGTGAGCCGCCATCCGACGTGTCCGACCGCACCAACATACAACCCGGCGAGTGTGCCGGCTATGCAGAATCGGCACGACCGCGAGACGGTTGGGTTAGACCGCGACGGTGTCGACGGTATCGGCGGGACGATGCGGAACGGTCATGTCGAGGCGGGTTCCGGAACCGGGCGTTGAGTGAATCTGGAAGGTGCCCCCGATCGCGTCGAGCCGCTCGCCGATACTGATCAGGCCGAGCCCCTTGCCCCACGCTTTGTCGACGTCAAATCCCACACCGTCATCCGAGATTGTCAGTGTGAGGCCGCTCTGGCTCCCGGCCAGATGCACGGAAACGTTTCGCGCGCGACTGTACTTGACAGCGTTCTGGAGCGCCTCCTGAACAATTCTGAAGACGCATAACGTGACTTCGGGAGAAATCGGGGACGGGACGGCATCGTGGGTGAAGGTGATTTTCAGGTCGGATTGCGATAACTCGCGTTGCAACCCGTTCAGGGCAGGCACCAGGCCGATCAAGCGCAGCTTGGCTGGATGCAACCGGTGTGAGAGATCGTGGACGCTCTTTGCGACATCCCGGGCCCGCCTCAGAGTCTCGTCCGCAAGATCTTCTTCGGTCGTCGGCACGGACCGGCCGAGCAGCTCCAGATCGATCTCGAGGAGCGCCATCTGTTGACTCACATCGTCGTGCAGCTCGCGCGCAATTCGTGCCCGTTCTCCTTCTTGTGCATCGAGCAACCGCGCGCCGAGATCGCGAATGCGCGTGTAGCTCTTCTGCAGCTCGCCCTGACTCCCGCGGACCTGCTCCTCGGCCTGACGGCGCCGCGCGCGCTGCACCAGCAACCCCGCGATCAATACCGTCTGCGCGAGGAGAACCGCCATGGCGCCGACAATGTACAATTTGTAGCGGTCCCAGGTGGACGGTTCCCGGAACCTGACGATTGTTTCCTTTGGCAGACGCGCTTCGCTGAGCCCCCAGCGGCGTAACTGACGCCAATCGACCTCATTCTCGTTCAGCTCTGGAGCGGAGACGGGAATACTGTCCGCCCGTTCTCCGCGCAGGATACGTACTGCCAGTTCTCCGATCACGTGCGTCTGGCGTTGTAGATCCTTGAGGCTGCCACCGACGACACCGCGGTTGATCGTCGAGTCGATCCATGAATAGGTCGGTGCGTTGGCGACCGTCGAGACGCGTTCCGCGTACTCGAGTGGATGAAAGTTTTCGCCGGCGCCGTCGCGGTTGACCACCAGGTAGTAAACAATCGAATGCGTTGGCAGCGACGCAAGGCGCGCCTCGAGATCTCTGGTTGGCAACCCGGAGAGATATGTGAACGACAACTGAGGTTCGAACGAACGGAACTGCAGCCGTGCAGCATCCTCATACGCCTGATCGCCCATCCCCGCACCGGTGACCACGAATACCTGCCGAACATCGGGTTGCAGCTGGGTCGCGAGCGACAGCGTTCCTGCGAAGTTCAATCGCACGACGATGCCGGTTGCATTATTCAACCGGCCGGGCACAGGGCCATTCGAGTAGAAGACGACTGGTGACTCGCTATACAGAGTGTCGCGGTTCCTGGTAACGAATTCGAGTGGAAGATCCCCCATTGCGATCACGAGATCGAAGCGGTGTGGCTGGTATTTGCGTTTCAGAAAGTCTCGAAAGGTGGCCTGGTAATCAGGCTGTGTGAACCGGACCTGATCGATGTACTCGGAGTAGTAGTCGACTCCCTCCGCCACACCCGCGTCGAGTAGTGGCGGCAAGTCCCGCTCGCCCAGGACAGCGATCTGGGCATCCCGGCGCGTCGAATACAGAACAAGAACTTGCTTCTGGCGACCGTCGGCCCACGCAAGACCGGCAAGCCCGATCGAATGAATCGCCGCCACAGTCAGAAGAGCGCCCGTCAACGAAAAACGTCTGCGCATGGCGAGATCAAAAATCAATTCCAAGTGTGAACTTGAACAGCCGCGGAGTCATGACCGCCATGGGCTGGAGCCAGGGTCCGTTCGGCACGTAGCCCGTGTTATAGGCCAGCACGGCACTGGAGTTCAGCGCATTGTAGATCTCGACACCAAAGGTCGCTCGAGACCCGACGAGTTTCAGCATCTTTGCGGCCCGTAGATCGAATTCGTTGAGGCGATCTCCGTACATCATGCCCGCCGGCACAAGATTGACGGTGACGTTTTCCGCGTTGCCCGACAGATTTCTTCCGAGAGCCGGAGCGACCACGTCATTCGGAATCGCGTAGTTGGCGGCGAGCATCACGCCGGGCCGGCTCTGAAAGGTGGCGGCCAGCTGCACCTCGATCTTCGGCACGAGGTATGAGGAGAGGCCCTTGAACTGAGTCAGGACACCGTATGCAACATGACAATAGGGGCTGAGCGGAGTGACACCGGAGTTGTTGAGCCCGGCACCGAACGTGCTCGTCCCCGTCGTGCTCGTTGAGAGTTCGGGCAGATGGGCACGCACGTCGCAATTATCCGCAACCGTCTGCCCGGTGCTGGTGCCCGCTGCAAGAGTAAAGCGTTCGGCACGTACGTTAACCGCCAGGTCAAGACCGTGGAAATACTGAACCCATCGTCCGTAGGTTGCGGAGTCGGCGACGAGATTGTTCACCTGTCCGGCCTTTTCGGGTACTACGTCGTATAAACCACCAATCGTGTAGCCTCCCCCACCCGGCAGGCGAGGATCGACAGGCGCCGTCACAGCGAACGGTGTGAAATCCGCCGACGTGAGCGCGAGATTGTCGACGGCAAAAAATTGGTGAAACGAGCGTCGGATGTAAGTCACACTCGCCGACGCGCGCGAAAACACATGATGCTCGAGCGATACGGCAAGCGTCCAGTCCGACGGCCGCACACCCCAACCGGTCAGCACTCGCGAATCGAACGCATTGGTCAGAATGTTCCTGCCGAAGTTTGTGTTCGACGCCACACCGCACAGGTCTCCGCCACTCGAGCGCAGATCCTGCGCTGAGGGATTCAGGAGATCACAATCGGGAGCGAAGTTCTGGTTTGCGTCGATCCACGCTCTCGTCACACCCGCCGTGCCAAAAACGCTCGTTGTCTGCGGCATGCGCAGCGTGGGATTCGTGTTGGCGTAATTCCCGGCAATACCGACGCCCTCGAGATACTTGCCGAAGTTGATCTTGAGCGCGGTCCTGCCGTTGCCAAAGAGATCGAGCGCCGCACCCAGCCTGGGCGTGATGTCTTTGTAACTGTCCACGCCACGAGTTTCTGGAATCACAATCGGCGTCGGCAAAAACCGCGACGGCTCTTCCTGCTGCGCCGGAAACCAGCTGTATGCGCGATCGAAACGGAGCGCGCCCTGCAATGTGACGCGATCGTGCGTCCATTGCTCTTGAACGAAGACGCCGTCCCATGCCGCGCGCGCGTTGTTCACCCAGGGTGAGATCGATTGGGTCAGCTGATTCGGTACGCCATTATTGAAGCGGTACGTGAGATTCTGATTGTTCGTCATCCACGTTCGGTCGTCGGTCATGAACGTGTGCTGATAACCGATCTTCAGACTATGGGTGCCGGTCACGTACGAGACGGAGCCCTTCCACAGATACGAACCTGTGTAGGCGACACTGAAGTCCTGCGACCGATAAACCAGTCCGGGAATGTTGCCGTTCAACCCGCAACCGGAGGCGCACTGTTCCGATACGCGGATCAAATCGCGGGTCGCGTTGGGCTCTCGTTCGAAGTTCCCGACGCCGAAGTACGTGCCGCCGAACGCTGCCTCGAGCAGGAGGTTGGTGCTGACGGGCGAGACCCACGTCGCTTGTGTCACGTGTAACGGGCGGCCAAGTACACCGACCGCTTCAGGCGTGATGCGCTGAGGTTCTGCCAGACCAGGCGTCGCGCCAGTGCAGGTCCGGCACAGTGCCTGCGCATCCCAGAACGCTCCCACCTTATGTCGAGGCGTGAGCTGCCATGTGACCCGCGCACTGGCGTTTTCAAATGTTCGATCCGAGTACTCGCGTCGCGCCGGATCCGGCGAGTACAACCATTGCCCCGGATTGCCCGCGTTCAAGTTGTAGTAAACATTCGCGCTCGCTCTCGTGTTTCCGCCGGTGTGACCGTTGACGAAGTACCAGGCGCGGTTGCGCGCGATCGGGCCACCAACCGTACCAGAGAAATCGTAGACCTTCTCCAAAGGCGTCGCGACCAGCCCCTGACGTTCCAACTCTGGCGTCAGATTGTTCGACTGTAAGTTTTCGCCCGTCCCGCTGGCGAACAACGACCCGCTCGTCGTGTTGCCTCCGGCCTGTGGAATGACGTTCATCAAAAGACCAGCGGTCTCGACTTCGCCGAGTCCACCGGCCGTGAACGTCACTTCCTGCGCGTTCCCAACGTCCACGACATAACTGGTCGCCGAGTTGCCGGATGGCGGACTCCCGATATTCAGGCCATCGAGCAACAACCGTCCTTCGTTGGTGCGGCCGCCGTGAATTGGGAATGAGGTCGTCGCCGTCGAGGTCACGACGTCATTGATGCTCGTGACAACACCAGGAATGAGGCCGACGAGCGCGTTGTAGCTGCGGATCGTGGGAACGGACTTGACGAGTTCGCCGGTGAGCGTCACCTCACTTCGTGAGGCATGAATGTCAACGACGGGATTCTCCGCGCTGACGGTAATCGTGTCGGTAAGCCCCGGGATTCCGAGCTGCGCGTTGACCGTCGCTGTCAACGACCCGCTGAGCTCAACGCCTTCCTGTTCGAATGGTGTCCAGCCGACGAGTGTGAATCGTACCTTGTAGGTGCCGGAACGCAGGTCTTCGATGCGATAGCGGCCGTTACCATCAGTTACAGCCGACCGCGTGCTTTCGATCAATGCGGGACTGCTCGCTTCGACGAGAACGCCCGATAGCACTTCGCCGGCGGGGTTCTTGACCGAGCCGGCAATCGCGGGCTGGGCGTCTGCCGTGGTCGAGCCGCCCACGAGCAAGGCGACGACCACGAACGCCTTCAAGTTGTTCTCCTCCTGACGTTTCAGTGACGCCAGTTACGACTGATAGATGGGCCCTGATCTTGTCAGATTGCCGGTCCCTAGTAAAGGTTCGGAGCGCGCCTGTCAGTTTTGCCAGCCCACCCTGTCACATCCGTCAGTTTCCCCGCATGCACTCGAGTCGTAGTGTATTCGGCATGGATGGCGATCCGAGAACGGTTTCCCAGCAGGTCACCACGAAGCGATCGCGCCGCGAGACCGTGGATCAAGTGGAAGCTTACCTTCGCGCGCACTTCGATTCGCCGATGCGCATTTCCACGTTGAGTCGGATGGCCGGGCTCAGCGAACGCGGACTTCGCGATGCGTTCTACAGCGTCCATGGAATGAGTCCTAAGCAGTGGATGCTCGCGGAGCGACTGAACCAGGTCCGCAGCGCCCTGAGTGGAAGTGAGTTTGCGCCCATCAGTGTCACCGGGGCGGCGACTCGATACGGGTTTTACGAACTCGGACGGTTCGCCGCAACCTACAAGGAAGCATTTGGAGAAGTTCCGTCGGAAACGCTCCGCAGCGCAATGCGGAGATCGGCCGAACCCATCGCACCTGGGAAAGGGCACGCTGATGTTTGCACGAGGTAGCGAGCTGATGGTGAACGATCCTTCCGGCCGTATCGCTTGGAGCGGGCCGGTTCACACCTTCGACGGTTGTCAGGCGCTGCGCGAGCGGAAGACTGGCGACCCACGACCGCGCGCTGCAGCGGGACCGGCAACGAGCGCGATCGTCTGGGAGTCTCGCGCAATCCGACACGCGCTTCAGCAGGCTGAACAGGTCGCGCCGCTGCCGTCGACGGTTCTCCTGCTCGGCGAAACCGGTGTCGGAAAGGAAGTCCTCGCGCAAACGATTCACGAACTGAGCCCGCGCGGCCATCGACCAATGATTCGCGTGAGCTGCGCGGCGATTCCGACCACGCTCATCGAAAGCGAACTGTTTGGACACGAGCGCGGCGCTTACACCGGCGCCGTTGGACGCCAGATCGGCCGATTCGAGGCCGCGCATCAATCAACGCTGTTTCTCGACGAAATCGGCGAGCTGTCAGGCGACATGCAAGTCAAGCTGCTTCGTGTCCTGCAGGATCACGTCATCGAACGGCTCGGCAGTACGCAGCCGGTCAAGGTCGATGTGCGCATCATCGCTGCCACCAACTGCGATCTCGAGAAAGCAGTGATGGAGGCACGATTCCGCGACGATTTGTACTACCGATTGAATGTCTTTCCGATTGAGATCCCGCCGTTGCGTGAGCGAGTTGAAGACATCGGTCCGCTTGCGTGGCAATTCATTCGTGACTTTTCGGCATCGTTGCGCAAGCCAATCGAATCCATCTCGCCCGATTCGATCCAGCAGCTGGAACGCTACTACTGGCCCGGCAATGTCCGCGAACTGCGAAACGTGATCGAACGCGCCATCATCCTCGCGAGAAGCTCTCAGCTGACGATCCCGATGCCGCAGCCGGTGGTATCGCGCCGGGCGCGGCCGTCACTGACGCTCAAGAACGTGCAGATCGAGCACATTCTGGCGACGCTCCAGGACACGAACTGGAGGATACGCGGAGCCGGCGGCGCCGCCGAGCGGCTCGGGCTCAAGCCAACAACGCTCGAAACACGAATGGCAAAGTTGGGAGTGTCCCGTCCCCAGCCACAGTAAGCGGCCGCGACATCGCGTGGCCAGGAAAAAACTGTAACCTCACATTCAAACCTGCCACCGATGCCGCGGCGCCGACACCGCCGCCGGCGTCCGTGCGTCGCGCCAAACGCAATCCATTCAAGTATTTATAAAATTCGTGCCCACAGGCTGGCACGGCATTGGAATTGACCGGTGAACGAGAAATGCTCGCCCGTCAAATCGGTGCCGGCGGTCGTGTGGCCGCGGCTATTGCCTTCAGTATTTGCCTCGCGCCGTCGCTCGCTGCCGCGCAACAACTCACCGTGCCGGCCGCCGATCGCGCCAGAGGGGCCGAACAAGTCGTCGTCGGTCACGTGTCTTCCGTGACACCGACATGGCGCGACAACGACTTCGGCGATCGCTTGATCGTTTCTATCGTCCACGTCATCGTCGATGAGACGCTGAAGGGCTCGTCGCAGTCCGCCATCGATGTCGAGGTCGAGGGCGGCACGATCGGGAGCCTCACGCTCCGCGTTTCTGACCTCGACACATTCGCCCGCGGCGATCGAGCCGTCTTCTATCTTCAACGCAGTCGACGCGGCGGCCTGATTCCGCACCGGCGAGGTCTGGGTCTGCAAAAGCTTGATAGCGCGGGCCGCGTGTCCGGCAGCACGGTGACGCTCGACCAGATTCGGCGCGACGTTCGTGCAGGAGCGTCGCGGTAATCATGAAACTCAAGCCGCTCATTGCATTCTCTGCGATGCTCGTCGCGATTACGACCATCGCGACGCCCGATGTCGATGCTTACGCTGTCCTCGGCTCTACGTGGGGACAGTCGCCTGTGCCGTACTACATCAACTCTGCGAACATGGACGTCCCAGCCACGGCGATTGAACCAGCCATTCGTTCCGGTGCCGACGTGTGGCGATTGCAGTCCGGGGCGTCCTTCGCGTTCGCTTTTGCCGGCTACAGCCCTGAGGCGACAAGCACCAACGACGGCATCAACCTCGTCATGTTCCGAAATGCGTCGAGCGGATCCGCCCTCGCGACCACCTACATGTGGTCCTCCGGGGCACGGATGCTTGATGCCGACATCGTGTTCTGGGATGCGGGCTTCCAGTTCTTCACCGGATCGAGCGGCTGTTCGGGAGGCTTCTACATCGAAGACGTCGCCACGCACGAATTCGGACACGCACTCGGACTCGGACACTCGACGATTGCTACCGCCACGATGTATCCATCGATTTCGACGTGCAGTCAGCAGTCGCGGTCGCTCGATGCCGACGACATTGCTGGTGTCCTCGCGCTATATCCGCCGACGGCAGTCCCGCCGACCCCACCAACAAGCCTGCGGATTATTAAGTGATGTTGGCGCGGTCTGACCAGCCTTCGCCAAGGCTACGGCGGTCCGCCGGAGCGCTTCGCGTGAAGCCGAAGACCGCGCCCGACAAGGAATCAGCGCCACGAACAATCAGTGTAGGGCGGGGTCTTTAGACCCGCCTCCAGCTGCGCGCGTTCACGCAACTTATACCGCTGCAGCTTCCCTGTCGCCGTTGTCGGGAGTGACTCTACGAATTCGACCCAGCGCGGCCGCTTGTATGCGGCGAGCCGCCCGACTGCGAACCGCTGCAGTTCCGCAGCCAGCGCGTCATCGGGTTCCGGCACCGTCGCGACAACGTAGGCTATCGGCTTGATGAGTCCATCGTGATCGGCGCGGCCGGTCACGCCGCATGCCTGCACGGCCGGGTGCTCCATAAGCGCGTGCTCCAGTTCAATCGGACTGACCCAGATCCCTCCGACCTTCAACATGTCGTCCGATCGTCCAGCAAACCAGAAGAACCCGTCCTGATCCTGATAGTAGTGATCGCCCGTGCGAATCCAATGCCCGGCTATCGTGTCCTTCGTCTGTTCGTGATGGTTCCAGTAATACGCGCAGGTTGAATCACCGTGAATGAGCAGGTTGCCAATTTCTCCGATTGGAACCGCTGCACCGTTCTCGTCAACGAGCTTTGCCTCGTATCCTGGAACAAGTACGCCGCTCGAGCCAGGGCGGATCTGGCCAGGACGGTTTGAAATGAAGATATGAAGCACCTCGGTCGATCCGATCCCGTCGAGGATCTCCAGCCCGAATCGCTCCTTGAACCGGTTGAAGACTGACGCCGGAAGCGCTTCTCCAGCGGACACCGCGCATCGGACGCTCGAGAGATCGAACTCACGATGCGGGTCGTGGTGCGCAAGCATCATCGCGTAATGGGTCGGAACCGAGAAGAACAGCGTTGGTCGATAGCGCTCGATCACGTCGTACACGATCGGCGGGGTCGTCGGGCCTGGCGAGAGAATGCTCGTTGCGCCGACCGCGAATGGGAAATACATCGCGTTCCCCAGGCCGTAGGCGAAAAACAGTCTCGCAACACTGAAGCAGCGATCGCTCGACCTGATACCGAGCACGCGCCGGGCATAGTTCTCTGCACATACAACCATGTCGTGTTGCAGGTGGACGCAGCCTTTTGGACGCCCGGTGCTTCCTGACGAGTAGAGCCAGAACGCCGGCGCGTCACAACTGGTTGACTCCGCCGTCAGATCAGGCAACGCGCGTTCAACCAGAGCATTCCATCCGACCGTCGCGCCGTCTCCGTCAGCGTCGGCAACAACGACATGCATGACCGAACGGCATCGCTGTAACACGTCGGCAACGCGCGGCCGAAGCGACGCGCTCACGATCATCACGCCGGCGCGTGAGTCATTGAGGACGTATTCGTAGTCCGCCGCGGTCCACAGCGTGTTAACAGGAATGGGGACGGCGCCGATCTTAATTGCGCCAAAGAAGCTGAAGACCATCTCGGGCGAATCGACCATCAGCAGGACGACCCGCTCTTCGGGACGAACTGCGAGCTCGTCGCGGAGTGCCGAACCTATACGATTGACGTGCTCATGCAGTGCTGAGTACGAGATGCGTCGATCACCACATTCAAGTGCGATCGCATCACTTCGACCTTCGGCGATATGCCGATCGACGAAATACGTGGCCGCATTGAAAACATCCATTTCAAATCCGAGGGGCCTCGCCCCTCGGACTCCCCAACACGCTCGCTCGTGGGGCCCCGCAAGCTCCACTCCGCTCGCGTGGCTCTCTCGCTGCGCTCGTTCGCGTAGTCGCGGTCAACGTCGTCCCAAACCAGATCACTGACTCGTCGTCGATCGCCGCTCGTCGTTGAAACCGAACGCGTACAGCGTCCCGTCATGCGTTCCGACATACACCTGACCACCGTTGCTCCAGAAACTTCCCGGCGAGGCGAAGGTCGTCATTGCCGTGCCGCTGTTCCAGAGGCGCTTGCCCGTCGCGCCATCGTACGCGTGGACAACGGCGGGAGTCCCTCGGCCGGTTGCCGTCGCCGGCGCGCCGGTCGCGAGCGTGAACACGACGCCATTCACAATGAGTGGCGTTCCCGGTGCCGACTGATTGTGAGAAACCCAGCCCGTTTCCAGCGAGACGCCACCGCCGGCGTCCGATACTTTCAGGGCGATGATGCCGCCAGTCGAAACCGCTCCGTTTGTTGTCGGAAGTCCTGCGGCCAACGGCCCGGACACTGGAACGAGAATCCATGTCGGTCCGGTCGGTGATTGTGCAGGTGCCGCTCCGCCTGGGCCTGGCGTTTGCGCAGCAGCCGACGCTGCCGATTGTTGCCACGCCGCGAGCGCATCGGCACTCACCGTCGCTCCCTTTCCGACGAAAGGCATCGACACGAACAACGCCGTCGAGTGATTCGCTCGGCCGAGCGATGCAGCGTCGAGCAACACGACGCGTCCATCTTTGGTAGCGGCTGCGACGATCTGTTTTCCGTTCTGTTCGACGATCGTCGGACCAGTCACGAATTCCGTCGTCGGCTGTGTGAACCAGTCCTTAAGCTTCAGCGTCTTCGGGTCGAGTGCGACGATCGCATTCGCCGTCCCATCTCCACTCGTCCGTCCCGCACCAACCGATGCGATGAGTGTGTTATCCGACGTGAGCGCCACAGCGCCGACGATCGGACCGCCGTCAGTCTTCCACGACACCACCGGTTTCGCCTCGCTATCGAGATCGATCGCCCAGACGCCGCTTGGCGCGCCGCCGCAATCTCCCAGCGTCGCCGCATACAGGGTCGTGCCAACAGCAAGCGGCGCCGACCAGCGCGCGTTGGCCGGAAGGAACGTTGCCGGTCGTTGAATGTCCTTTCCCGAAGGAAGACCGACGACGTGGAGCATCCCGTCGCTCGAGATCACATAGGCGACGCCCGACGGCCGAAATAGCATCCCGAACGGTCCGCCCGGTTCGACGGGCGGGGCTCCGGGAATGCGATCGACCTGTTGAGCGCCGCGTCCGGCACCCGGTGGAGCTGCAGGGGCGGCTCCGCCACGAGCTGCACCGGGTGCAGCGCCAGCACCGCGTGCGCCTCCTCCTGCATCTCCAGCCGCGCGTCCAGGACCCGCTGCCCGTCCTTCCAGTGGCACCCCTTCACCAGGCTCTCCCAGAAGACTGCGATATCCAGCCGCACCACGACCGAAACTCAGTCCGGCCGATGCGGCAGTCGCGGATGCGTCCGGTCGAACAATACGAGTCGCGCCGGCGCTGATGCCGCCCGGACATTGCGCCGTCGCGGAAGGCAGGGCAGCATCGAAGTGCCTCTGCCAGACGACGTAGCCAGTGTCGTTGTCGATCGCATAGGCGTTGTTCGAACTCCCGGTGACGATCGTCAGCGGCACGAACAGCGTCACACCCGCTGCACTCACACCCTGACCCAGCCCGCTCAGTCCGCGTGGCTGGTTATCGAGCTTCGATTTCCACTGTAGCTCGAACCCGGGTTTCGACATCGCCGCGAGTGATATTTTGTCGTCAGCGCGAACCCACGATGTGCGCTGCGCGTCGGCGAACGCGGTCAACCACTGTGAGCCTCCGCGCCCTGGTTGCGTGAACACGGACCCGCCGGCGAGAACGGTGCTGACGATCGCGAGCAATGCGCGCCTTGTCATTTGGCAACCCCGAAACAGTAAAGCGTGCCGTCGAAGGTTGCGATATACGCACGCCCGTTCGCGACTGTCAGCCCGCTGAAGTGATTCCACGATTCGATCTGATTGCCGCTCGACCAGAGCTCCTTCCCGGTCTGCCCATCGAGCGCGTATAGCGCTGCGCGACGCGAAGTCGGAATCCTGCGCGCCGGGCCCGAGCTGAGACCGCCGCCGTACACTGACCCGCCGGATTCATTCCACGCGCGATCCGGCATCACTTGCGTCGCATCCTCGCCGGCCGCATATGCGAAGACGACGCCGTTGGCGATCACGGCTTCCTCGGCAAGATCCATATCGCGCGAAAGCCACGCCGGCGTGAGTTGCCATTTGCCCGCGCGGTCCTCGAGCTTGAACGCTGCGACACCGCCACCCTTGGGCCGGGCGTGTTCGATCGGCGCTTTAAACTGCGTGCTGACCGGACCCCAGAACGGTACGAGCACCCACTGCACGCCCTTCTCGTCCTGCCATGCGCTGAGCGCGCCCCATACCCCTCTCGCGTCAAATGCCTGCGCGTCATTGCAGATCAGCGGTGTTGTGTACGTCGTCGTCCGATGATCCTCGCCGCCGAGCGATTCGCGATCGAGCAACCACAGCCGGCATTCCTTGCTCGTGCCGACCAAGAACTTTCGATTTCGATAGTCGAAAGCGACCGGCGTCGTATTGACGTCCAGATCCCGGCGCCACAACCAGTTCGCGTTCGGCGCGGCGAAGTAGTCGACAAGCTGCAACTGTTTTTTTGCATCGATTTTGACGCCGACGATGCCGTTGCCGAGACGCTTGTTCACGGGATCGAATTGCGCGTCGCCCGTGCCGAGATAGACCGTGCCGTCCGGCGCGATCGCCGCGCCGCGGCGGCCCCAGAGACCGCCGCCTGATGGAATGAATGCGCTGGCGCGGCGTGAGCCGAGGTCGTACGAATAGAACGCATTTGTCAGGCCGCCGCAACCCTGTGCGGTCGCGGTATAGATGACGCCATCGTGAAGATTGAGGGCGTAAGGCTTCCCTCCTCCAGGCACGAACTTCTCGGCAGGCGCGACGTCCTGACCGTCTGCGAGATTGATTTGTCGAAGACGTCCGTCCCAGGACACGGCGTACACGGTGTACTTGCCCGGGGAGGCCTGCGCCATTGTCGGCACGGCCGTCTGGCCGCCAGGACAGAGCGTGTCGTTCGTTCCGCCGGGATTCGCCAGCGTGCTGTCAAAGTGCCGGTGCCAAATCTGGCGGCCCGCCGCGACATCGATGCCGAAGAGATCGTCGGAGACACCGGCAACGACCCCGATTTCAAGCGGACCTTGAGCCGTCGTCACTCGCTCTGCCACGAGCGGCGCAAACAGGTTGTGCATCGCGCGCGGAGTGCTTTCGAGCTTCAGCTTCCACAGCAGCTTCATGCTCCCGACGTTTCCGGCGTTGAAGATCTTCTCGTCGCGTACCCAGCCGGTGCGCGCGTTGTCGACACCCTCGGTCAGAAAATCCGCCGCTCCGGTGGTGACGGTCGCGAGAAGCAACAGCACAAGGCCGATCCTGACAAGTCGCATGCTGATGACCCTTTTTCGTGAGGACAGAAGAGACGGAGATCATACGCATCGAAGATGCGGGCGACAACACCGATCCGGGAGCGCGGCCGCCCAACGCGCCGTGGGCACGCCGATGAGCTTTGCGCGGCTGAGTGACATTGGCGGGAGTACTGCAAGAGCACGCGATATGAGGAGTCTCAGGATCGCGGCGCTCACCACGGCGTTGATTGCTGGAATTTCGCTCACTGCCAGTGCCGGCACGATTACCAAGGTTTCCGCATCGCCGTCCGTTGTCGTCACCGGTCAGACGGTGACCTTCACGGAGGAAGGCACAAATCCGTGCGGCGCTTCAAATATGACCTACGGCGACGGCATCGTCATTACCTATGCGATCACCGAATTACCGGCGAAACAAACGCACGTGTTTGACAAGCCCGGCACCTACACCGTCATCGCACGCGGGATGGGCAACTGTGATGGCGAGGCCACGACCACGGTGCAGGTCAAACCTGCGACCGCCCCTCCACCGCCGCCGGCATCGGCCGGACCGCACATCACTTCCGTGGAATTCGTGCCCGCACAGGGCGTCATCCGGAGGCCCGTCACGTTTGTAATCAATGGTGTGGGACCGTGCCGCTTCACCGCCAACTTCGGCGATGGCAACTCCCGGGAGTTAAGTGCGGAGCTGCCCTATCGATTCGATCACACCTACGCGCTTAGCGGGACATATACGACAATCATTACCCCTGCGCCTCCGTGCAGCGGAAGGTTCACGCAGGTTCTCACCGTCGCATCGCGGACAACGGCACCGCGCCTCTTCGCTCTGAGGTTCGAGCCGTATGCGACTGAGGCGGGGCGGCCGGTCACCATCACCATCGACGGTAATGGATCGTGCAGCTACGCGATCGACTTCGGTGACGGCAATAACGATTCGCGAACCGGCACATTGCCGGATCGCCTCCAGCACAACTATCCTGCGCCCGGCAATTATGAGGTCACGGCTACCGGCGTCCCGCCGTGCACGGGGTCAGCACGTCGCACGTTGAGGGTGTGGGAGCGATAATCACTCCGAGGGCCCAGCTTCTACTCAATTCGCAATGCGTCCGCCGGATCGATACGAATCGCGCGTCGCAGAGGAGCCCACGTCGCAACGACGGCTACGACCAGCAGGCCGAGCACTGGCAACGCGATGTTCGACATGGTCATGGGCTGAGTCTCGAAGAGAAGTGTTTCGACGAACCGCGCGAAGTAGAGCCCGCCGGTGAGGCCGATCGCGATTCCCGCAATCACGGCAACCGTGACCCGACCAGCGATCGCCTTCACGACCGCCGCAGCTGGAGCGCCAAGCGCGAGTCGAATGCCGATCTCGCGAGTTCTGCGCACCACGGCATAACTCAGTACGCCATAGAGTCCCACCGCGGCGAGCACGAGTCCCAGCGCGGCGAAGAATCCGGAAAGTACGGCGAGCAGCCGCTCTCGCAGAAGCGTATTGGCGACGAGCGATGTTTGAAGCGTGACGTCGACGAGCCGGAGCGATGGATGAACCTGCGGCAATTCGAGACGGACGCGGTCGGCGACTGTCCTGGAGTCGGCCGCTGAGCGAATCTCGATCGTGGCCGATGGATGGGCAATGGGCGTAAAGAGAAATGGACTCATTTCACCGCGCACCGATCCATCGCGCGTGTCGGCGACAACACCAACAACTTGATACGTGACCGGCTGGCCCCTTCTCGTCGTCCTCAGACGTTGCCCCACGGCGCGCTCGCCATGCAAGTATTTGCGCGCAAACACATCGTTGACGATGACCGGCACCGGATCCGACGCGTCGCTGTCAGTCAGGTTGAATTCCCGGCCATCGAGCACGGGAGTTTGCAACGTCTGGAAAAACTGCGACGACACCTCGAGACGGAACGTCTGCGCGCGTCCGCCGTCGGGCAGTCCGACGTTATTGCCGTTGGAAAAACCGCGAAAGAACGCCCAGCCGGAAAGACTTGCGCTGTCAACGCCAGGAAGCAGCCGCACGTGATCCAGTAACTGACGTGCAATCTCCCGCGCGTTCGCCGGCTCGAGACGGTCACGCGTTTCAACCGTGGCCAGAACTACTTGTGCCGGTTTAAATCCGAGATCGACCGCCAACAAACGATCGAACGAGCGCATGAGCAACGCGGCGACGAACAGGATCATCAGGCTGAATCCAACCTGGGCCGCCACGAGCGACTGCGCCACCCCAGATTTGGCGGTACGACTGCGATCCCCCACCGCGATGATCGCGCCCGGACTAACGGCCGAGGCGCGAAGCGCCGGCACAATTCCAAAAAGCAGCGTCGTGAGACAACCGAGCGTCGCGACAAACGTGAGCACTCGCCAGTCGAGGCGGGCGTCCAGGTAAACCGGATTCTCATTCGTCGTGAGCATGCCAACCATGAACGGCACGGCGATCCGCGAGGCGAGCACGCCAAGTAGTGCGGCCGCGAGGGTCATCACGCCTGACTCAATGAGAATCTGCTGCAGCAGGCGAGTCCGACCGGCACCGATGGATGCACGCAGCGCCATCTCGCGCGTGCGGGTGGCACCGCGCGCGAGCAACAAGTTCGCCACGTTCGAGCACGCGATGAGCAGCACAAGCCCGATGATCGCGGCCAGCGTAAGGAGTGGACGTTCGAACTCCTGGCGCACCTGCGAGTAACCGCTGGCCGCGTCGCGAATCTCCAGTCGCGATCCAGGTGCCCGGCGGCCATCCTTGGGGAAAAACTCGTCGTCTTCGAAATTCGCGAACGCGGTTTGCACTATCGCCTGCACCGCCTCCGGCGTTTCGCCCGGAGCCAGGCGTCCCCACACCTGCAACCAGTTCCAGTTTGGTGCCTGCAATGACTCTCGATTGAACATCATGTTCGGAAGCCACACGTCGGTCAGTACACCGGGCTGCGCGCCACTGAATCCCTGCTGGGCGACGCCCACAATCTGGTACGGCCGTTGCTCGATTTGAATCCACGAACCGAGCACGTCTGGATCCGCGCGCAGGCGATTGGACCAGAAGGCATGGCTCACGACCGCGACCTGGTGTGCGCCAGGGGTCAGATCGTCCGAAGGCTCAAGCACACGACCGATCGTCGCGGTCACGCCAAGCGCACTGAACGCGTTACCTGAGACGAAC
Source organism: Acidobacteriota bacterium (assembly GCA_046734955.1). Taxonomy (GTDB): domain Bacteria; phylum Acidobacteriota; class Vicinamibacteria; order Vicinamibacterales; family 2-12-FULL-66-21; genus JALZOC01. Next base: position 13,338 of record JBKPSH010000151.1, on the reverse strand, counting down.
TGGGCGAGAAGCTTTTCCTCCACACCACCGCCGTCAGGCAGGATCGCCTGACGCCGCGACTGGTGGCTCATGCTGAAGACTTCCATGTGCGGAGAGGCGACCTGACGTACCCGATCGAGAAGCGGGTAGCTGAAGAGCGCGGTGAACCGCAGGTCCTTGTTGTCGCTGGCACGAGTGACGTAGACCAAGCGATTGGGATCGCGGACGGGCAACTCGCGGAGGATCAACGCATCGATGAGCGAGAACGCCGCAGTGCAGGCGCCGATCGCGAGACCAAGCGAAATGACCGCGGCCGCCGACACACCGGCATCCTTGCGCAGCATGCGCGTGCCGAGCCGCAGGTCGTGCCACACCGAATCAAGCCACGGCAGAAGTTTCAGGTCGCGGCTCTGTTCACGCAGCACGAGGTCATCCTGCAGACGACCCGATCGCAGCACGTTCAGAAATCGGGACCAGCGGGACACGGTCTACCTCCGTCGCGGTCGGGAGGACCGCCCTACAGGGGTTACTCGACTAAATCCGCTGAAGCAATTGCCCGACGGCGAGCGTGACTCTCCGCCAACGTTTCTCTTCCGCCTCGAGATTCCGGCGCCCGGCCGCAGTGATGTCGTAGACTCGCGCGCGCCGCTTCCTGGCGGTCACAACCCATCGAGCTTTCACGAGCCCGGACTCCTCCAGTCGATGGAGCGCCGGGTAGAGTGAGCCTTCCTCCACGCGCAGGACCTCGGACGAGAACGTCTCAATCTGCGTTGTGATCGCGTAGCCGTGCATCGCCCCCCGTCTGGCGAGGATCTTCAGGACCAGCATCGGGAGGGCTCCTTGCAGGGCGTCACTGCGTCGCATACATAGATTTCTTAGTAAGCAGCCTGAGCATAGATCAAGCAGGCGGAGGAGGCAAATCGGGCGTGTGCGTACTACCGGGATTGCTTTCGCAATGCCTGCCGGGTGCTCGAGACGATACTGGTCAGCGATTCGAAGACTTCGTCGGTGATCGGAACAATGTCTGCGGCCTGGCGGTTCGACCACACGCGGAAGGTGACATCCATGATCGATAACGTCAGGCCGGTGAGCAGCCGCGCAGCGATGTCACCGCCAGTGCGATAACGGGCGGCGAACGCCGCGGTCACGGCATCCTCGACTTCCGCGCGACGCGAGAGCTGCGCCTCGCGGGCACCGACGCTGCTGCTCGCGATCTTCACAATCTGCCGGGCGCGCGATTGTGACGCGGCTTGCATCGCAACCTGCTGCACCGTCTGGCGGACGACGTCGAGGGGCGACAACGTGGGGGGTGCGTTTTGAACCGCGTCGGTCAGCAACTCCCGGTACCGCACCATGCCCTGCCCCATCAGATCGGCCTTCGAGGCAAAGTAGCGGAAGAACGTTCTCGTCGACACACCGGCGGCGCGCGCGATGTCGTCGATCGTCGTTTCCTCGAAGCTCGTCTCGGCAAAGAGATCAACAGCGGCGTCCCAGATGGCGCTGCGAACAAAATCCTGCTTGCGTGTGTGGAGCGGGGTGACCCGGGCACCCGAGGATCGGGATGGCATGGGCGCAATTGTAGGCTGAAATAGCCAGTGTTGTCACATCATGTTGACTTTGGCATGAAGTGTCATATACGCTATCCCTTCGTCGATTTGAGAAAGGACAAAACCGTGAAGGCCTTGATCTTCCTCGGACTCGCCATTATTACCAGCGCCGCGGCGCAGGCCACTCCTCCGGCACAGACGTCGTCACCAGCTTCAGTCGCCGGCACATGGACGGTGAAAGCAGATGTATCGGGCAACCAGAGCGAATCCAATTGCACGTTCACACAGAAGGACGCGGACTTGACCGGTAGCTGCACCAGCGATCGCGGCACGGTGATGATCACCGGCAAGGTCGACGGGAAGACGGTGAACTGGCAGTTCGATACGCCGTACGAAGGACAGACGCTGACCGTCTACTACAGCGGCACGACGCAGTCCGCAGAAAAGATCAGCGGCACAATCAATGTCCAGCCGATGAACGTGAGCGGCGACTTCACCGCGACGAAAACAAAGTAAGAAAGCATTACCAATGACCTGTCGGCGCGGTCTAAAGACCGCGCCCTACACCCGCCCTCACCCGCCGTCTCCCCCACTCGCTTTGACGTCTCCGAGTAACCTCTGATATGTTGTTCCGCCACATATGGCGGGACACACTGAAATCAAACGCGGCAGCGCCGAGCTGATGGTGCTCGCGGCAATCGAGCACCGCGCCAGGCATGGTTACGAAATCGCGAAGCTGATCGACGATCGTTCCGGCGGAGTCCTTCGATTCCACGTCGCCTCGCTGTATCCGATGCTGTACCGAATGGAGCGGCGCGGATGGATTGACGGGAGGTGGATCGAGAAGGCGGGCCAGCGCAAACGGCGCTACTACCGGCTCACTGCCGCCGGGCGCAAAGTCCTCGCCGACCAGCGCAGCACCTGGCGTGAACTCCTGAGCGCGTTGCAACGCGTCGCCGGTCTAGAGACCTCCAGGTGACATGCCATGAACTTTCGCAGCTACGTTCGCGAACACGTTCCTCCGCTCCAGATTGGTCGTGAAGACGAGATCGTCGAGGAGCTCGCGCAACATCTCGAGGATCTCTATCGTGATGGCGTTGCGTCAGGCCTCGAGCACGACGCCGCGTGGGCACGCGCCGCCGCAGCGCTGCCGAAGGCAGCCGACGATCTTGCGGCGGCACTTCGCGTTGCCAGCCGCTCGCCCGCCGGCCGCGCCGCGGATACCTTGCGCGCCCATCTGGATGAACCACCTCGACGGTTTGGAGGATCCATGTTCACGGGACTCCGTCGCGATCTTCGCTATGCGCTTCGAACGATGATGCGGGAACCGTCGTTCACTGCCGTGGTCGTGATCACACTCGCTCTCGGGATCGGCGGAACTGCAGCAACCTACAGTGCGATTGACGCGATTCTTTTGCGCCGTGCGCCTGTGGCGAACCCGGACCGGGTGATCAGTGCCTACATGCTTTATTCGGCGCGAGCGACAGCCAATCCTTCTGCCGGTGACCAGGTCGGTGGCGCGTCATATCCCGACTACGTGGACCTGCGCGACAGCAACACTCTCGACGGACTTGCCGCCTTCAACGGCATCTCGCTGACGCTTGGCGTGAACGGAACACCTGAGCGGGTCGTCGGCCAGGTCGTAACCGGCAACTTCTTCGATCTGCTGGGCGTTTCCGCGGTCGTCGGGCGCACATTGAACCCGGAAGATGATCGCCTCGGCTCGCCCGTTCGCGTCGCCGTGCTCGCCTACGGCACATGGCAGCGGCGCTTCGGCGGTGATTCGAACATCGTTGGTCGATCGATCTCCTTGAATGGAAATGCGTACACGGTAATCGGTGTCGCGCGGCGCGGATTCAGCGGACCAGACGTCAGCGACACCGCGGAGGTGTGGGTGCCGATGGCCTTGCAGCCGGAAGTGCGGCCTCCTTCGGCGGGTGCGCTCCGGCAGCGTTTTCCGGACTTACGGATGCTCCACGCTCGCGACGTGCGCTGGCTCAGCATGGTTGGGCGGTTGCGAGAAGGTGTCTCGGTCTCTGATGCAGCGGCAGCTTTGGACGTTGTCGGGCGCAGGCTGCAGGCCGCGTACCCGGACTCGAATCGCGATATCAGCGCCACCGCGATGCGGCTTGGCGAAGGGCCTGGTTTGCGCACCTTTGCGCGACCCTTACTACGCCTGCTTGGCGTCGCCGTGACGCTCGTCCTCCTGATCGCCTGCGCGAACGTTGCCAGTCTGCTGCTGGCGCGCGCGGTGACGCGACGCCGCGAGGTGGCGGTTCGGATCGCGATTGGCGCCGGGCGCGGCCAGCTTGTGAGCCAATGGCTCACCGAGTCGATCCTCCTGGGCCTGCTTGGCTCGCTGGCGGCACTGCTCGTCGCGTATTGGGGGATCCCGATTCTCTACGGGTTCGGAATTCCGGAAGGCATCGATCTCAGCCTCAACCGGCGAGTATTCGCGTTCACGCTCGCAACCGGAGCGGCCGCGGGTTTCATGTTTGGGTTGGCTCCCGTTCTGCAGTTGATGCGGTCAGAAGCGGTGACCGCGCTGCGCGATGAAGGCGGTAGCGTCGCAACTGGCGCGCGGCCAACCCGCGCACGCAGCGCCTTCGTCATCTTACAGGTGGCGCTGAGTCTGGTGCTCCTCGTCGGTGCCGGACTCTTTCTGCGAACCCTGCAGCATGCGTATGCGGTGAATCTCGGGTACAGCCTCGATCATATGCTGATCACGACGATCGAGCCTGGCGATCGCTATCAGCCCGCGGCCGGACAAGCGTTCTACACCGAGGTCCTGAATCGACTGAACTCGCTATCCGGTGTTGTGGCGGCGGGCGCGGCTCGCGTCACGGTCCTCAGTGGCGCGGCGCGCACCGTGGCGGTGAGTACTGACGGCCGACCAGTGCAACCCGATCGCAGCAATGTCATTCCCGTGCGCGCGAATGTGGTCAGCGAACGCTATCTGGAAGCCATGGGTATTCCCATTCTCATGGGCCGCAACTTTCAGACCACCGATATCGCGTCATCGTCGCGAGTGGTTATCGTGAGTCGATCGCTCGCCAATCGGCTGTGGCCGAATACCGACCCGGTCGGTAAGAGCCTCGAGTCCATGACATCGCTGGTGGTCGTGGGCGTCGTACCCGACACGACTTACCGCAGTACCACGGACCGCCAGGTGCTGCCCGTGTACTACCTTCCGCTGTCACAGAACTACGAGGCCGCAGTCAGCCTCCATGTGCGAACGGAAGGCGACCCGATGGCTCTGCTACCCGCGGTGCGACGCGTCGTCAGCGAGGTGGATCCCCGCATCGCGCTGGAGAGACCGCGCCGCCTCGAGGACGAGTTCAGCCGCTCACTGACCGCAGAGCGGACGATGGCGAAGTTCGTCGGCGGGCTGAGTGGCATTGCGTTGTTGCTCGCGGCGATTGGGCTCTATGGCGTCATGGCGTACGCGACACGTCAGCGAACAACCGAGATCGGCCTGAGAGTCGCGCTCGGCGCCAGCCCAGCCTCAATTCTCAACATGGTCGTCCTGCGCGGGCTGTGGCTCGTCGCGGTCGGTGGTGCAGTGGGACTCGCGGGAGCGATGGTGGCGGTGCGTTTCGTGCGCGGCCAGCTGTTTGGCGTCGAGCCGACCGACCCGTTAACCTGGATCGCGGTGTCGGCGACGCTGATGTTGGTCGGCGTCCTGGCGTGCGCCGTCCCGGCTCGGCGAGCCATGCGGATCGATCCGGTCAGAGCGCTCAGAAACTTTTGATTTCTCGATTTGCGCCGCCTTTAGTACTACCGAATCGTAACAACAGTCACGCTTTCGGATGACTTCCGACCGAGTGGCCACCGAAATCCCTTAAACATGCGCCATCGAGGCAGCGGCACCTGATTTGTGTGTGTCCCGCCGTTCGTCCCTGATTCAACAGCAGGAGTGTCCTCGTGTCCAAACGCCTTCCTAATGTTTTGATTGCCGCTGTTGCGGTCGTGAGCGCGACGGTTATGCTGACTGCGCAGCAAGGTCCGCCGCAGAGCCGAGGACAATCTCCGATTCGCCTCAAGGCAACAACGTTCACGCCGACCCGCGGCGAGCAGCCGAATATCCCGCCCGGACTGACGATCGCGGGATACGCGGCGAGCCAGCGTGGCTACTACCTCGTGCAATTCGAGGGGCCTGTTCTCGAATCGTGGAAGACTGATCTTGCTGCCGCCGGTGCCGACATCCTTGATTACGTACCGGACTTCGCGTTCAAGGTCCGCATGACGCCTCCGCAGGCGGCGCAGGTTCGCCAGTTGGCATCAGTCGTTTGGGTCGGTCTGTTCCATCCCGCATACAAACTCGGTCCCCAGGTGACACGGAATGGGGCACGACCGTACACGGTCCGAATCGAACGTGGCGCCGACGCGGCGACGACGGAAGCGGCGATCGCCGCAACAGGCGCGCAGGTTCAAAAACGCGACGGCTTGGTACTCGAAGTAATCGCGACCTCGGCCCAGCTTGATGCGGTCGCGCAAGTGCTCGACGTTGCGAGCGTCGAGAATCTGCTTCTGCGAAAGAAGAACAACGAGTACGGCGGCGGCGCAATTATGGGTGCAGCCGTTGCCAACAGTCACGGGTTCGACGGATCGACGCAGACGGTCGCGGTGGCCGACACAGGCCTCGGAAACGGCACGGCGGCGACGGCGTTCATCGACATTCCGTCGGGCCGAATCACGGGAATCTTTAACTGGCCCGGCGCGGCCGGTGGATGTTTCTCGAGCATCGCCAATGACGGGGCGGTGGACGTCGACAGCGGGCACGGCACGCACACGACAACATCGATACTCGGCGCCGGCGGTCCAAGTGGTGAGGGCCGAGGTACTGCTCCGGGGGCACATCTCATCTTCCAGGCGGTGGAAAACTGGGCGACCATTTCAGGCTTCTGCAAAGCCTTCTATGGGCTCTCAGACGGTTATTACCTCGCCGGTCTTCCATCCGACATCGGACAGCTTTTCCTCCAGGGCTACAACAACGGCGCGCGCATCCACTCCAATTCGTGGGGAAGCGACGCGGCTGGCTCGTATACGACCGACAGCGTCAACGCCGACGAGTTCGTCTGGAGCCATCGCGACATGGCAATCACGTTCTCCGCCGGCAACGCAGGTGTCGATGCCAACGGCGACGGCATCATCGACGCCGGCTCCATTGGTTCCCCCGCAACCGCCAAGAACGTCATCAGTGTCGGCGCGAGCGAAAACGATCGAGGCGGACAGTGGTCCTGCGATGCTGGTCTCACATACACCAGCTGCGCGGCACAGGGCGGGCAGAACGCGGTGTTTACCTACGGCGCCGCATGGCCGGCCGACTACCCCGCCAATCCGATCAAAGATGACCCAAGCGCCGGAAATGCGGAGCAGATGGCTGCCTTCAGCAGCCGCGGTCCCGTCGATGACGGCCGCATCAAACCTGATGTCGTCGCCCCTGGCACCTGGGTGCTTTCAGGCTACTCCGACAGATTCCAGCAACAGTACGACGCGTCCCCAAACCCGCAGAACGGCGCCTATCAATATGATGGATGGGGATTCCCGCTTAATTCGTACTACAAATATATGGGCGGCACATCCATGTCGAACCCGCTGGTCGCTGGCGGCGCTGCGGTGGTTCGCGATTTCTACCAGAAGACCGCCGGACATACGGCCAGCGCCGCTCTCGTCAAAGCGACACTCGTGAACTCCGCCGTCGATCTCCTCGACGAGAACAACGACGGAATCAACGACAACGCTAATCCGATTCCAAACCGTCATGAAGGCTGGGGACGAGTCGATCTCGCTGCTGCCACGGGCGGCACCCGTCAGTTTGTCGACGGCGCTACGGCGCTCACCACGAACACGATCGCGACATCCACATACTCGATCGGCACGCCCGGCTCGCCGTTCAAGGTCACGCTCGCATGGAGCGACTACCCGTCGACGACGTCCGCCTCGAAGAACCTCGTCAACGATCTCGATCTGATCGTGACGGCACCCGACGGCACCCGATATCTGGGAAACGTGTTCGCAGGAGGTTGGTCACAGCCTGCCGGCGCCGCCGATCGCACGAACAACCTGGAAAATGTCTACGTGCAATCCGCAGTCAGCGGAAGTTGGACTGTGGAGGTACGAGGCTTCAACGTTCCGAACGGTCCGCAGCCTTTTGCGCTCGTGATCGACGGTGCGTTCGGTACTCCGCCGCCGCCACCTGCGCCACTCGCGCCGAGCAATCTGGTGGCTACGGCGATCTCGGCCAGCCAAATCAACCTGAGTTGGTCGGACAACTCCAGCAATGAAAGTGGATTCGAGATCGAACGCTGCCAGGGCAGTGGCTGCATCACATTCAGTTCGATCGGTCAGGTCGGAGCGGGCGTGACCGGTTTCAGCAACACGGAGCTTTCGGGCGGGACGACCTATACGTATCGGGTCCGCGCATTCAACGCGGGCGGATCTTCTGACTACTCGAACACTGGCGAAGCGACGACCCCGGTGGCGCCGCCTCCGCAAGAGTCTCATGTCGGGGATTTGGACGGAGCCACGACAAGCACCAAGAATTCCTGGCAGGCGGCCGTCACGATCACGGTGCATGACTCGGCCCACAATGGACTGAGCGGCGCGACTGTGAGTGGAACCTGGACTGGCGGTTTCTCCGGATCGGCCTCGTGTACGACCAACGCTGCAGGTCAGTGCGTCGTTCAAACTGGTAGCATGGGTCGCAACCGTTCGAGCGTCACGTTTACGGTGACCAACATCGCCAGTTCGCTGACCTACGCAGCCGCGAGCAATCACGATCCAGATGGGAGCAGCAACGGAACGAGCATCACCGTAATCAAGCCCTAGCGAGTGTCGAGGAAGCGTTTCATCCGGCCCGGCCCCTGACGCGATACCATGGCGGCGTCATGAGATGCCTCCGTGACAAGAACGATCGCAAGAATAGTCGTCGCATGCGTCAGCTCCTCGCCGTGGCGGTTATCGTCTGTTCGAGCATCGTTGCTCGCGTTGCCGCGTTCGACTGGCCCCAGTTCCTTGGTCCGGACCGCAACGGCACCTATACAGGTCCTCCACTCTCCGAAACGTGGGGAACCTCAGGTCCGAAGGTCGTGTGGCGCAAACAAGTGGGCCAGGGCTTCGCCGGACCGGCAGTCGTTCAGGGTCAGGTCCTGCTCTTTCATCGCATCGCCAATGAAGAGGTGCTCGAATCGCTCGACGCGAAGACTGGCACGTCGAACTGGCGTTACGCCTATCCGACCACTTATCGCGACGACTTCGGCTTCGACGAAGGTCCACGAGCGGTGCCGGTCGTCGCCAACGGCGTCGTCTACACGTTCGGGGCTCAGGGACAGCTGCACGCTGTCGATCTCGCGAAGGGCACGCGCATCTGGAAGGTCGACACGATGACGCGCTTCAATGTGCCGAAGGCATTCTTTGGAGCCGGCGGCTCGCCGCTGGTCGAAGGCGGCCGCGTGATCGCCAATATCGGCGGGGACAGGGCGGGCGTCGTCGCATTCGACGCCAAAACCGGCAACGTGCTGTGGAAGGCGACCGACGACGACGCGAGCTATTCGTCAGGTGTCGTGGCGACGATTGGCGGAAAGCGAACCGCAGTTTTCCTCACCCGCGACAATCTGCTCGGTCTCGATCCGGCGACCGGTGCGATTCAGTTTCAGCGTCGATGGCGCGCGCGCGTCGCCTCCTCTGTGAATGCTGCCACACCACTTGTGATCGGCGATCTCATCTTTGTGTCAGCGGAGTACGGTCCTGGCGCCGGAGTCTTGCGCGTCGAGGGCTCCAAATTGATCGATGTCTGGACATCGGATGAGACACTGTCCAACCACTACGCCACGAGCGTCTATCGCGACGGATACCTCTACGGCTATCACGGGCGACAGGAGTATGGTCCGAGCTTCCGCGCCGTGGAGTTGAAGACCGGCACGGTCAGGTGGAGCGAGGATCGGTTTCGTGCCGGTAGCGTCCTGCTCGCCGGCGACAAGCTCCTGATCATTCGCGAGGCCGGGGAGATGATTCTCGCGCCCGCTTCACCACAGGGGTTTCGTCCGATCGCACGCGCGCAGATCCTCAACGGCGTTGTGCGGCCCTACCCCGCATTGGCGGATGGCTTCCTCTACGTCCGCAATGAGAACACGCTTGTCTGTCTCGATCTTCGGCGGCAGTAGACGCCGCGGACGTCATTCGGGTGCATTGATCTGAAGCTCTGTCAAGGTTCTATCTTTGACCCGGTGCGTAAGGGCCCGGCGAAAAAGGCGTAAACTGAGCGCAATTCCGAGCCACGTCTCGTCTCCTTTGCTGGCGGTGTAAGCGGAAACGGAGCCCTCCGCCTTGATTGACCGTCGTGTAACACAACTGCGGCTCGTAATCATCGGGTGGGCCGTACTCGGTCTGGCGTGGGCCGTCAGCGCGGCAGCACAGACCGTTTCCATCATTCCCGCTCCGGTTTCGGTCAGGACAGACGCCGGCCATTTCACGCTCAATGCGAGCACCGTCATCTGGACCGATCCAACGGGCGCGCCGGTCGCGCATCAGCTCGCGCGGTACCTGGAGCCGGCGACCGGCTTGACCCTTCGCGTCGAGGTTGGCGGAACGGTGCCTGGTGGCGCGATCACGATGCGCCGGGACCCGTCACTAACGCGTGTTGGCGCCGAGGGCTACTCGCTCGCCGTGCGCTCGTCGGGCGTCGATGCACGAGCGCCGGAGTTGGCGGGCTTGTTTTATGCCGTGCAGACGATCCGCCAACTGCTGCCGCCCGACATCTTGCGCGACGCGCCGGCCGTGACGGGCTCAACCACCGAGTGGAGCATGCCGGCGGTGACGATTGAGGATCACCCACGGTTCGCCTGGCGCGGCGGCCACCTCGATTCCGCACGCCATTTCATGCCGAAGGAGTTCGTCAAGAAGTACATCGATCTTCTCGCCCTGCATAAGCTGAACACGTTCCACTGGCATCTGACCGACGACCAGGGCTGGCGGATCGAGATCAAGGCATACCCTCGGCTGACCGAGATTGGATCGTGCCGGAAGGAGACGATCGTCGGCCGCCAGTCGCGCAACGAGACCCAGTGGAAATTCGACGGCACGCGGCACTGCGGCTTCTACACGCAGGACGATCTGCGAGAGATTGTCGCGTATGCAAAGGCGCGTTACATCACCATCGTTCCGGAAATCGAAATGCCGGGACACGCGGTCGCCGCGATCGCGGCGTATCCGGAGCTGGGCGTCACGGGCGACCCGATGGACGTCGCGACGCACTGGGGCGTCTTCAGCGACATCTTCAACGCCGAACCTGCGACCATCGCGTTTCTGCAAAACGTCCTGACCGAAGTCACGCAGATCTTTCCGGACCGGTACATTCACATCGGCGGCGATGAGGCTGACAAGGCGAAGTGGAAGACCAGCGCGCGTATTCAGGCGCGCATCAAGGAGCTCGACGCCGGCGACGAACATGGACTCCAGAGCTGGTTCATCCGTCAGATGGACTCGTTCCTCGCGTCGAAAGGACGACGGCTCGTCGGCTGGGACGAGATCCTCGAAGGCGGGCTGGCGGAAAACGCCGTTGTCATGTCATGGCGCGGAGTCGACGGGGGCGTCGCGGCCGCGCGCGCCGGCCACGAGGTCGTGATGACACCGACGAGCCACACGTATTTCGATTACTACCAGTCGAAGGATCAGGCGCACGAGCCGCTCGCGATCGGGGGTTTCCTTCCGCTCGAAACAGTGTACGCGTACGAGCCGATACCCGAGGAGCTCGAACCTCAGTTCGCCAGCCACGTCCTCGGCGCGCAGGGACAGGTATGGACGGAGTACATGCCAACTCCGAAGCAGGTCGAGTACATGGCCTTTCCGCGGCTCGCGGCGCTCGCCGAAGTCGTCTGGTCGCCAAAGGAAGTACGGGATTACTCGGACTTCGTCAAACGGCTGCAGGCGCATCTGGCGCGACTGCAGGCGCTCGACGTGAACTATCGCCCGATTGCCGATCCGGGGAGATGACCAGTGAAGGGCGGGTCTATCGCCGCGGCACCAGCGCCGGCTGGCACCACGCGACGAGCCCGTTACTCTCGAGTACCTTGGCCCGCACGTAGCCTTCGTTGCCGGTGAACGAGTACTCAGCCGACGCCTCGGCGACTTCGCGCAACAGCCGGCCTCCGGATCCGATGAACTGAATCCGATACTTCGCAAACGTCGTCGCCGCGACTTTCACGGTCATCGCCTGGGCGGTGACCTGGTAGTCGACGAGCGTCACGCCAGTCGATGCGTAGAAGTCACCGCGTTCGAGGGCGTCCACCAGCGCGCGCGCCTCGAGACGCGGCGCTCGCACCATCACCCAACCGCGCCCTGGGCCGGCGACCGCCGGGTTCCCCGGATCCTTGAACACGTGAGCGTCGTCCACGGCGATTCCGAACACGAGCGTGCCGGCCGTGAGGAGCGTGTCCCAGACGGCCTCGAGGCCGGGGACTCCGCCGCCGCCGAGATTGTTGACCTCCGGATGACCGTTGAAGATCTCGAGCAGCTTGTTGCCACGGATCTGGCGGAGATCCGCCGGCGTGATGGCCCACCTGAAGTTGGGATGATTGACGTGAGGGACCCCGTCGGCCGCGCGAATCGCATCAATCGTACGTTGCAGTGTGTCGAGTATCGACGTGCCGTGCTGCGGTTCGACCTGGCGGGCGAGGTTGAGGCCGTTGACGTGCAGCGGTTTGCCGTCGAAGGCGTCGGTGACTTCCTCACCACGCACGACGAGAAACCGCTCGTCTGCGCCCTGGAGCGCGTTGAGGCCATCAACGCTCGTGAGGAAGTTGTGATCCGAAAGAACAAGGAACCGGTAGCCGTGTGATCGGTACCAGCGCACGACCTCGTCCGGCGTGCTGTCGCCGTCGCTGTTGAGCGTGTGCGTGTGCGTGTTTCCCTTGTACCACGTGGTGACGGAGGGACTCGACTGCGGACCGCCGGGCCATGCGATGCCGACACTTCTGACCAGCCATACACCGACGAACAGCAGGAGCAGCCGCTGCCGCGGAGAGATCGCCCGTGCTCTCGACTTGATTCGCAACGTCATTGAGGTCCGGATGCGGAGTAATTTCCGATCGCAGCGCGATTATAGCCCCACGACTGAAGGAAGTTCGGTCTCGCCGACGCGAAGATATTGACGTGCGAACGCCCAAGAACTTCGCGGGCACAAGGCGCGTTAGCGAACCTCGAACTCAATCCGCTGGACTGCCACTCTCCCCTTGCGGGGGATCTTCGGGTCCGCAGTGGTCGCAGAGATCTGAAGGACGTAATGACCGGCCGGCAACTGTTCTCCGAGCTTGATCCCGCCCGCCGCCGCGAACAGGTGCTCGCTTCCAGCCGGTGGCGTGAGGCTGGCGGGAGACGCTGTGAGGACGTTCTCGACGCCGCGCCACACGGTGGCCACTGATTTCACCAGGCCGCTCGCATTGTAAATCTCGTACGCGAACGCGAGTCGCATGCCGGGCGGGTAAGCGCGTAGTGCCTGGGCGGGAGATACGGACGCCTGCCCCGCCGTGGCGGAATCCAGCGCCGGACCATCCGCCGGGCGCAGTACGATTCCGGATAGCGCGAACGTGCCCGCCTCGATGTCGGCAACCTGCACGAACTCGCCGGTCGATCCGACTGCCCCCGATTTCCGATCGCGTACCGCAAAACGGACCTGATAGGCACCCGCGCGTCGAATGGGAATCCGCAGCGAGTACGCGAGTCCCTGGCGTAGCGCTTCGTCCACCGCCGCGCTCGTCAGCGCCACCTCGAATCCTGTGCTCAGATGGGCGATCTCGGTGCCGTTCTGGTCGAA
>JBKPSH010000150.1:0-21280 GCA_046734955.1 Acidobacteriota bacterium | reverse complement strand
GGCGCGCAGCGGGCAAACTGCCGAAGGTTGCGCTCGTTGCCGCGATGCATAAATTGCTGATTCATCTCAACGCCATGCTCAGACGTCAAACGCCTTGGCATCCGCCCGCGACGGTTTGACATCTGACACAGTAGCTACACGGTCGCTCGCGGGGCCCCGAATGCCCCGCTCCGCTCCCGTGGCTCACTCGCTACGCTCGTTCGCTCAGTACTCAAGCCAGCATCACCTCATACTTGGCAGGCGCGGATTGCGCTCAATACCGAATTTGTGCTGATGCCACGTCGGGTACGGTTCCGGCAGCGCGCTCACTTCATCGAGCGCCGCCATCTCCTCCGCTGACAAACACCAGTTCGCCGCCGTCAGATTGTCGCGAAGCTGCGCTTCGTCGCGGGCGCCAATGATCACCGTGTCCACCGCGGGCTTGTTCATGACCCAATTCAGGGCGACCTGCGCCGGCGTGACGCCGCGTTGCGTCCCAATCTCGACCAACTTGTCGACGATGCGATAGAGACGTTCGAAATCGACCGTGCCGGGCACGTCGAGTTCATTGAGACGGCTGACCGAAGGGCGCGGCGCACCGCGACGGAATTTTCCTGACAGCAGCCCGGCATGAAGCGGGCTCCACGCCATGATTCCTACCGACTGATCGAGCGCAAGCGGAATGATCTCATGCTCGACGTCGCGCGCGACCAGGTTGTAGTTCACCTGCTGGCAGACGTATCGGACGAGACCCAGCGTGTCTGATACCGCGAGCGCTTTCATCACCTGCCAGGCCGAGTTGTTCGAACAGCCGACGTACCTCACCTTGCCTTGCGTGACGAGGTCGTCGTAGGCGCGCATCGTCTCGTCGAGCGACACGAACGTGTCCGGCTCGTGACCGATATAGAGATCGATGTAGTCTGTCTTCAACCGTTTGAGGCTGGCTTCGCATGCCTTGATCAGATACTTGCGCGAGAGACCCGTGTCGTGCGGCCCGGTCGTGCCAAGTCGCATGAATGACTTGGTGATGACGACCCAGTCTTCCCGCTGCCCCTGAAGCGCTTCACCCAGAATCTCCTCCGACGCGCCAAACGAATACACATCCGCCGTGTCGATCGTCGTCACGCCGGATTCGCGGCAGACGTCGAGCATCCGCTTCGTCTCCGCCACACCGAGATTGCCCATCTTGGCGAACCGGTCCTTCCCTCCTATCGTCATCGTCCCGAAGCTGAGGACCGACACGCTCAAACCGGAATTCCCAAACCGCCGCTGCTGCATAAGGCTGCACTCCTGTGACGACACCGAAACATGTCACGTTACTGCAAGAGCAAAGGATTCGTGTAGCGAAAAGAGCCGCTGGCTGGTCTGGACCCACAGAGCCACGGATGAACACGGAAACTTGAAGCCACGGAATAACACGGATATTTCAGGCCACGGAACAACACGGAATAACACGGTGGTGTGTGGCGCGTTCGCACGGGTGTTTATGCCAGAATTGCCGCGTCAGGGAAATGAGCGAAACAAGAGCCCTCCTTCGCGCGACCACTAATGTCGTTTCTTTCGCCCTGTGGGCAACGGCGATCACCGCGTGCGGCGTCCGGAGCAGCACGGGCTCTGCTCCGATTCTGCTGTTCACTGGAACGGGAACGTCTCGTGGCGATGTCGCCGCTCTCGAAACCATCCTGAACGCGAACCATCTCAACTACGCACCCGTGAGTTCAGCGGAATTGAACGGGATGGCCGAAAATGAAATCCGGCGACACAGTCTGCTGATTTTCCCGGGCGGAAACTTCGTAGAAATGGGCAACAGCCTCACTCCGAGCACAACCGCGAATATTCGCAACGGCGTCCAGAGTGGTCTGAACTACCTGGGAGTTTGCGCCGGTGCCTTCCTGGCGGGGAATTTCCCTCAACCGTACAAAAGCTTGAACCTCACGTCGGGTGTGCAATTCGGTTTCTACGGCGCGGCGCGCACTGTCCACAAGACTGCGGTCGCAATTACAGTTGCTGACGGACCGACGCTCGATCAGTACTGGGAAGACGGGCCGCAGTTGACGGGTTGGGGCACGGTAGTCGCAAAGTATCCTGATGGAACTCCCGCGGTCGTTCAAGGCGCACTCGGCAACGGCTGGATCATTCTCACCGGCATTCACCCGGAAGCACCGGAAAGTTGGCGGCGCGGTATGACCTTCAGCACACCCGCGAGCACGGACAACCTTTTGGCCACGACGCTGATCCAGGCGGCACTGAACCGGACATCGCTATCGCATTTTTAGTTGGCTATTCGTGTGAGTCCGTATTCATCCGTGGTTTGTCTATTCCGTGTTCTTCCGCGGTCTTAGCCGGGCGTCCGACGGCGTGTGACAAGGATGAGTAGTGCCACGGCAACAGCCGCTCCAATTGCCAGAACCAGGGCGCCTTTTTGTCCCCGGGCCGGGGACGCCGGCTTTCTAGCACTGAGTGTCGGAGTCGCATCGTGATGCTGCGAAGAATTCGGCGATGCCGGCGTCGGGGTGCGAATCATCGTCACCGACCATGGCCCTGATGACTGCTTCGGAGCCGCGGCTGTTGTTTCGTCGCCGCGCCTCGACTGATCTGCCGGCATGGCGCCGACCGCCGCAGCGCTCGCACTTTCCCCGTGCGTGACGCGGTCGCGTGAAGTCGCCGACTGTCGAGATGACCTCTCGCTCGACGAAGCAAGAGGGAGGAGGTTCGACGGCATCGCATGCGGGCGCTTCGGACCACAGTAGATCGTGAGCAGAGCTGCGACGAGAAAGGTTGTAGCTCTGCACGCCATGAACATGCCGGTGCGCCAGAGCAACGACTGTGCCGCCTGCTCAATGCGCACCGCCTCAGCCGGGTCGACCGATGCGGCAGGACGTGCGGGGATGTAGCTCGCGGCAAAAGCGAAACATCGTGCAGGGCGCTGTTGGGACGACCTTCACCGGGGTGAAAGTTGCGTCCGAGTGTCGGCTCGACGCCGAGTGTCCGAAGGAGTCATTGGTGACACGAGCCGCACGATACGGAAGCGGCCTGGTAAGAACGGCATTGACGAACGCAAAGATCGCGAGCGTCGACCATCCCCATCGCAAGCCTGAGGACGGCTGTGCAGGCGAATCCGGGATTGCTGCGTAACTGCCTGACTGCAAAGCGAATACCGTTAGACGGCGAGACGGCCGGACGGTTGCGCCCCCGGTCACTTTGCAAGCCGGGCTAAACGCCATCTATGATTTGCCCTCCCAAACACTACATGGTTCCAACCCGTCTCTCTCGGAGCTACCGGTGAGCGACACGCCTGAGGATGCCTGGCTCATTGCGCTCGGCTCAGCCGTCTCCGACGGAGCAGACGTCGACTGGGAGAAGGCCGAGCGACAGGCGTCCGACGAATCCAAGAAGCAGATCCTGCGGCAGCTCCGCGGCCTCGCGACCATCGTCAACGCCCACCGATCTGATGGGCTGAATCCGCCAGACTCGACTGGCGCTGAAAGTTCGACGCCGTCGCGGCACTGGCGGCACATCGTACTGTTCGAGGTCATCGGATCGGGCGCGTTCGGCACCGTTCATCGAGGATGGGATCCAACGCTCGATCGTGACGTCGCGGTGAAGCTGTTGCGATCGAACAATGGCGCCGCTATTTCTCCGCTTGAAGAGGCGCGGCACCTCGCGCGGATCCGCCATACGAACGTGGTTACCGTCTACGGAGCCGATCGTGAAGGCGACGAGACCGGCATCTGGATGGAGTACATCGAAGGCCACACGCTTGCCCGAATCGTCAGTGATACCGGTCCATTGAGCGCGCGTGAAGCGACCGGCGTTGGCGTCGATCTCTGCCGCGCGCTCGCTGCGCTCCATGGGGCCGGACTGCTGCACCGCGACATCAAAGCGCAGAACGTGATGCGTGAAGTCGGCGGCCGGATCGTCTTGATGGATTTCAGCGGCGCGCGCGCGATTCAACCTGATTCGCGTGATCCGGTGACATCGGGCACGCCGCTCTACATGGCACCGGAAGTGCTGCGAGACGGCACCGCGACAATCGCCTCGGACGTGTACAGCCTCGGCGTCCTGCTGTTCTTTCTGCTCTCCGGCAGCCTCCCGATTGAAGGCGACACCGTCGCTGAACTGAGACGGGCGGACGCCGAAGGACGCCGGCGACGGTTGCGCGATCTGCGCCCCGACGTGCCGGACGCAATCGTGCAGGTCATCGAACGCGCCATCGCGCGGGACGGGTCGGAGCGGTATCAAACCGCCGGTGAATTCGAGCACGCGCTGATCGCAGCTTCCGGATCTCACGCAGCAATCGTGCGCACCGGAAGCGCCGACGCCGTCGCTGTCCCCGTCATGCCGTCACGCTCGCGCGCATGGCGATGGAGTGCCGCGTTCGCGGTCGTCGCATTCAGCGCATTGATCGCCATCGCCGCGTGGTTTCGGCCTGCCGAAGCCGCACCGCATCCTCTCGTATCACACTTCACCATCGGCCCACCCTACACGTCAGGGAGCTGGCCACGAATATCACCGAACGGCCGCTTCGTCGTCTTCGGAGCCATCGTCGAAGGACGCGATCGTTTCTGGATTCGGGCGCTTGATGCGATCAAGGGGTGGCCGTTGATGAACACGACCGCCAACGAATCGCCGTTCTGGTCGCCGGACGGTTCGACGTTGTGTTTCTTTGCCGACGGGAAGCTCAAACGTCTCCCGGTTGAATCCAGCAACGCCCAGCCGGAAGTGCTCGCGGACGCACCCACACCTCATGGCGGCGATTGGAACGGTCAATCGATCGTCTTCGGTCGTGACGGCGGTCTCTTCAAACTCGCACTGGATCAGAACGCGAGTGTGACGCAGCTGACGAAGATCGACCAATCACTGGGCGAGTTCCAGCACGCGTGGCCGGCGTTTCTACCCGACGGCCGCAGATTCCTCTTCGTGATCCGTAGTAAGAACGCGGAACGCAATGGTGTCTATCTCGGATCGATCGACGGTGACGCGCCACGGATCTGATGCCGGCGCTTTCGCGTGTCAGGTACATCGACGGTCACCTCCTGTTCGTGCGCCAGGGAATCCTGATCGCCCAGCGTTTCAATCTGAATACGCTGACGCTCGAGGGCCAGCCAGTCACTCTCGCGGATCGGCTGAAGTACCACACCTCGTCGGATGCCGCGTTCGACGTGTCGAACAACGGTGTACTCGTGTACGGGCAGACTCCGGGGGAATCGATTACGCGACTGATGTTGTTCGATGGTCGCGGACGCGAGTTGGAGCCACTCACGGCGCCCGGTTCGTATCGTCATCCACGGTTCTCGCCTGACGGACGTCGCGTCGTGGCTGAGAGAGTCAACACCGAGGATGGCAATGTCGATGTATGGCTCTACGATATAGATCGCCACGCGGTGACGCGGCTAACCAGCACGGCAGCTCCTGATTCACGGCCGACATGGTCCGCTGATGGAACACGCATCGCCTTCTCGTCCAAGCGCAGTAGCGTCTACGACGTGTTCGTCAAATCGGTGGACACCACCGAGCCGGAACAGACGCTGGTCACTGGTCCGGGAGACAAGCTGGTTGAACACTGGTCGGCCGACGGGAAGTATCTGAGCAGCACGGTACTGCGAAGCGGGTTGTGGATCTATCCGCTCAATCCGTCAGAAAAGCCGTGGATGGTGCGCGCCAGCCAACGAAGCGAGAACTGGCAATCCGAGTTCTCGCCGGACGGAAAATGGCTCGCGTACATGTCATACGAGTCCGGCAATGCCGAAGTGTACGTCGAGCCGGTGCCGGGAACGGGTGCGCGGTGGCAGGTCTCGACCAACGGTGGCGCACAGCCGCATTGGCGGAACCAAGGCCGCGAGCTGCTCTACGTCGGCACCGACGGATTGCTGATGGCGGTTCCTGTTACTGCCGGATGGCAACGGTCTGCGCCGATGCCGCTTTTTCACCTCAGCATTCCAGATCTCATCGGTAATGGCGACTATTCGGTTTCTCCCAATGGCGATCGTATCGTCGTCAACACATTCATTTCCGATCCAATGGTGCCGCCGGTCGATGTCGTGGTCAATTGGCCTGCGATGTTGAAGCGGTAGTCGCTACTCGCTGCTGGCTGCTCGCTCCTGGCTGCTGGCAGATTCACATAATCCAGCCACCATCGATGATATTCGTCGTGCCGGTCGTGAAGGCTGACTCATCGCTTCCCAGATAGACGGCAAGAGCCGCTACTTCTTCCGGCTTCCCAAGTCGTTGCATCGGCTGCCGTGCCATGAACGCTCGACGGGCGGCTTCGAGATCGCCGGTCGCTGCCATCCGCCCTGCAAGCGACGGCGAATCAACCGTCCCGGGACAAATCGCATTGCATCGCACCCCTTTGCCGACGAAATCGGCAGCAACGGACTTCGTCAAGCCAATGACCGCCGCCTTGGTGGCGCCATAGACACAGCGGTTGGGGATGCCCTTGATGCTCGATGCAATCGAGGAGATGTTGACGATCGATCCGCCCCCGCGCTCGAGCATCCGGGGAAGAACCGAGCGGATGGTCCGATACATCGAGGTCACGTTCAGGTCGAACGAGCGTGACCATTCCTCGGGAGGACACTCGAGGATGGTGCCGTGGTGCACGAAGCCCGCGACATTCACGAGCACATTGATGTCGGGCCACTGCACGCCGATGACGTCACACTGCGAAGGGCTGAGCACGTCAAGGCGCGCGACTTCGATGTTCGGATGTTCCTGCTTGAGCGACTCGAGGCCGGCGAGATCGACGTCCGTCGCAATGACACGCGCGCCTTCACGTGCATATGCCGACGCGGTCGCGCGGCCTATGCCCGCCGCGGCTGCAGTGAGGAATGCGGTTTTTCCTTTGAGCCTGTCCGCCATGGTGCGGTTCCCTCAGTAGGATTTCGTGCCGAATCCGGGTGTGGTCGTGACAGTGGTCTTGATGACGACGAAGAACGATTCGGCGAGCGCTTCATATCCAGGCGGGCGCAGATGAAGACCGTCTTGATCGATATATTCCGATTCATGGCCGATGAATCTTGGATATGTATCGACCAGCGTCGCTCCCTCGGCACGCACTGTGTTGGTGATACCAGTGTTCGTTCGAACGATCGCGTCGTTCGCGATGCGGCGATCGCTAGGACCGCCCAAGAATTGACCAGGCGGTGTCATCGTGCTCACGAAGACATAGCTGATGGCGTACTCCGGACGTTTCGCGATACGAATCATGTCCCGTATTCCAAACACCACGTCGGAGATCTTCTGCGTGCACGTTCCCGAGGCGGAAAATCCCACCCGGCACTCGTCCAAAAGGTTGTTATATCCATGAAGCAGGAGGAGCGCTCCTGGCCGGTGCTGCGAGAGTTCGCCGGGCAGGCGTGTCAATCCCTCTTCGATGTGCTCCCCGCTCTTACCGCGGTTCACCACGGTGATTGATTGGCCAGGATACTCACTATTCAGCCGTGACTGCAGCTTTACCGGATACGTGGCTGTGGGATCGATGAACCCGGTTCCGAGGGTGAGCCGTCGGCCGTCCTCCCCCTCTGTCAAGCTGTCGCCGAACGCCATGTATTTCGTAACGCTCACGAGCATTGGCGTCAGCGTCACTGTGAACGAGCACTGCGCTTGACGTGATACTGCATCCACCGCGGTGCACGCAACTGGCGTCGTACCGACATTGAATGATGTGCCCGACGCAGGCGTGCAGGTGATCGTCACCGGAGACGCCCCTCCGGTTACGGTCGCAGGTGGATACGTCACCGGCTGCCCGCTTCCCGGAACACCGCGTGTCGTCATGTTTGCCGGGCATGTGATCGTCGGCGCGGGAGGGTTCGGTGCTGGCTCGTTCGGGCTGCCGCACGCCGACAGCGCGAGCGTGGCAGCAGCTAGACCCCAATGCGCGATCGTTTTCAGATTCGTGTGGGCCACTACTTGCTATTCCGCGCCGATGCCGAGATAGGTGCGCAGCTTCTCGTCGTGAAACCGCGCCTCGGCCTCCGGCTCACGCGTCATCAACGAGGCGGCAATCCCGACGACAAACCCAATCGGCATCGAGACGATCGCCGGATTGCGTAGCGGGAAAATCGCGCTCGTGTGATGCAGGAGGTCGACCCAGATCGTCGGGCTCAAGACGATGAGGATCACCGCCATCAACGCGCCGGTGACGATTGACCACACCGCGCCGGCTGTGTTGAAACGCGACCACACGATCGACAGCAGCAGCGCCGGAAAATTTCCACTCGCGGCAACCGCGAATGCGAGGCCGACCATGAACGCGACGTTCTGTCCCTTGAAGAGAACGCCGAGCATCACCGCCACAACTCCAAACGCGACCGTTGCCAGCCGCGCCACGCGGATCTGCTCGTGCTCCGAAGCCTCGCCCTTGCGAATCGCGTGGGTGAAGATATCGTGCGACAGCGCGCTGGCGCCGGCGAGCGTCAAGCCGGCGACGACGGCGAGAATCGTCGCAAACGCAACCGCGGCGATGAATCCGAGAAATGGTGTGCCGCCGAGAAGCTCGGCGACAAGCGGCGCCGCCATATTGCCACCTGAATCAACCTTGCGGATGATCTCGCGCCCCACCAGCGCGGAGGCTCCGAAACCAACGATTGGAATGATCAGATAGAAGTACCCGATGAAACCGGTGGCATAGAGAACCGATGATCGGGCGGCGCGCGCGTTCGGCACCGTGTAAAAGCGCATCAGGATATGCGGCAGGCCGAGCAGTCCGAACATCAGGGCGAGGCCGAGCGAAATCGCGTCCACGGGATCGCTGACCAGCCCGCCTGGTTCGAGCGCTGTCTGTCCATAACGCGCCGCTACGGCTGAATACAGCTCGCCAGGTGAAAAGTTGAATCGTGCCAGCACCAGCAGTGTCAGCAGCGTCACGCCAAAGAGCAGCAGGATCGCCTTGATGATCTGGACCCACGTCGTCGCAATCATTCCACCAAAAAGCACATAGGCGAGCATGACGCCGCCGACGATGAGGACGGCCCACTCGTACGAGAGCCCGAACATCAGCGTGATCAGATTGCCGGCGCCGACCATCTGCGCCAGGACATAAAAGAGCAGTGTCAGGATCCCGCCGAACGCAGCCGCCACGCGGACCGGCACTTGCCGCAATCTGAACGCGACCACATCGGCGAAGGTGAACTTGCCGAGATTCCTGAGCGGTTCGGCGATCAGGAACATCAGCGCCGGCCAGCCGACGAGCCAGCCGGTGGCGTAGATCATCCCGTCGTAGCCGCGAAGCGCAACCAGGCCGGCGATGCCGAGAAACGACGCCGCGCTCATGTAATCACCGGCCAGCGCCAGCCCGTTCTGAAATGGATTGATCGATCGACCGGCGGCGTAGAACTCACGGGTCGATCGAGTGCGCCGCGCCGCCCAATACGTCACCACCAGCGTCAGCGCGACGATGACCAGGAACGAAACAATCGCGGAGAGGGTTGGCGACCCTAGCGAGGTCTGCATCCACTAAGAGTCCATGAGCATCCGTGTTCGTCCGTGTTCATCCGTGGCCTTTTGTCATCCGTGTTTGTCCGTGTTCATCCGTGGCTTTTTTCGGCTCGCGCCCGCAGGTCGGCGACCGCTGGATCGTACTGCCGATTGGCCCAGACGACATACGCCGCCGTCAGCACCCACGCGCCGGCGATCACGCCGGTGGCAATGAGAATACCGGTTGTCGTCGCGCCGCTGATCGGCCGCGACACCAGCTGCCGATTGGTCGCGATCAGAATGATGTAGCCGTAGTAGAGAATGAAGAGCAGCGCCGTGAGCGCAAGCGAAACGCGCCAACGTCCGGCGACGAGCCGGCGGAATTCGGCGGATTCGAGGACATCGCGACCGGTCTGCACCGGGGAATCATACAGGAATTGCTTCTCGCTACTCGCTTCTCGCTTCTCGGTTCTCGCTTCTCGGTATCGCTAAATAGTGCCGATGAAACCGCGAGACCGAGCAGCGAAGAGCGAGTAGCGGATCACCATCCCAATGACTTCCCCTTATTCTGCTCATCCAGCCATATCTTGAGCGGTGCGAAGTAATCCGCGATCGCCGTCGCGTCCATCTGACGCTGTCCTGTCAGCGCTTCGAGCGCATCGGGCCACGGTTTCGAGGCGCCCATTTCGAGCATGGCCTTCAATTTCGCACCCGCCTCCTTGCTGCCGTATATCGAACATCGATGAAGCGGGCCCGTGCACCCGGCGGTGCGTGCCAGGGCGCGGTGGAATTGAAATTCGAGAATCTGGGCAAGGAAGTAACGGGCGTAAGGCGTGTTGGCCGGCACGTGATACTTCGCGCCGGGGTCGAAGAACTCTTCGCCTCGTGACGCCGGCGGCGCGACGCCCTGATAACGAAGCTTCAGATCCCACCATGCGCGGTTGTAATTCGCCGGCGTAATTCGCCCCGCGAACACCTGCCACCGCCACTGATCGACGAGCAAACCGAACGGCAGAAACGCGAGCCGTTCCAGCGCGGCCTTGAGCAGCAGACCGGTATCGGCTGAAGCATCGGGCGCCTTGTCGAGAAGTCCGATCTTTACCAGGTACTCGGGCGTGACGGACAGCGCGAGTGTGTCGCCAACGGCTTCGTGAAATCCGTCGTTCGCGCTGTCTCTCAGGATCACCGGGAGCGTGCTGTATGCGCGCTGGTAGAAGTTGTGACCGAGCTCGTGATGGATGGTGATGAAATCCTCAGCCGTCACGTCGATGCACATCTTGATGCGGACGTCGCTTTCGCTGTCGATGTCCCAGGCGCTGGCATGGCACACGACCTCGCGATCGCGCGGCTTGAGAAACAGCGATCGTTCCCAGAAGGTCTTCGGCAGCGGCTCGAATCCGAGCGAGGTGAAGAATCGCTCGCCGATTCGAACCATCTCGAGCGGTTCGATTTTGTGCGACTTCAGGTTGTCGGTCAGCGAGTAGACCGGCTTGTCGCCGGGAGGCGCAACCAGGTCGTAGATGTTCAACCAGTCCTGTTGCCAGAGGTTCCCGAGCAGGTGCGCCGGCATCGGTCCGCGCTCGGGCACGGCCGCACCGTATTTGTCGTGCAGTCGCGCGCGGACGTAGGTGTGGAGCGACAGATACAGCGGGCGCAACTGCTCCCACAGCCGGTCGAGCTCCTTCGCAAACGCGTCGGCCGGCATGTCGTATTTGCCGCGCCACATCGCGCCGGTATCGGGATAGTCCAATGCCGCCGCACCCTTGTTCGACAGCTCGACAAACCGCGCATACTCCTTGCGCATCGGACTGCCGACCGTGTGCCAGCCTTCCCACACCTCCTTGAGGCGGGCAGGGTCGCGATTCTCCGCAAGAATCTCGGTGATCTTCTCGATGTCGAGGCAGCCATCGCCAGACGCGCCGTTCGGACAGTACTTCCCGCTGCCATAGGCGCCCTCCATCGACGCGACGAGGCGCGTGAGCTCCTCGGCTTCCTTCGGATCCGGCGGCGCCGACATCGTCAGCGAGTTCTTCAGAACCTCGAGCTGACGACGCTCCGACGCTGGGAGTTGAACGCGATCGAAACGCCGCGCGTCTTTCGCATACGTCGTGCTTGCGTTGACGAGCAGTGCGTTGGCGCGTGCCGCCAGCAGTTCCGTATCGAAGGTAATGAATGTGTTCTGCACCCATCCGGCTCGGTTCGCTTCGTTGATCAGACGCAACAGTTCCTGATTCGCATCGGCCAGGAATTTTCGCGCTTGATCCGCTGTGGGCGCCTGCGCCGAGACGACTACAGTTGCGGCAAGTGCGGCTGACGTAACCAAAGCCCCGAGTGGACGTGTCACTTCGAGCCCTTAGCGGTTGGGACAGGCCCGCTCCGAACAGACTTCACCAATTGCCGAATCTTCGCGCGGCGATGGATCGACCGTTTGCGATTGATCTGATAGCGGGACTTGTCTCCATTTCTTGCTGACATAACAGCCTCCATCCGAATTATCAGCGATCTTTGTCTGCTTTTCTCACTGGTCGCGGGGCCCCACCCCCGCTCCCGCTCGCTCGGCGACTGCGCGCCTCGCTCGGGCCGCAGGCGCTTTCCCTTTTCCCTTGCTGTATACTGACCCTTTGGTCATTTTACTGAATGATCGGTCATCGAAAACCCACCAAGACCCAGGTCATCACCGAGTACCGTCGTGACGCGCTGCTTGAGGCGGCGACGCGCGTATTCGGTAAGTACGGCTTCGACTGCGCTACGATGGAACAGATTGCGCAGGAGGCCGAGGTCGCGAAGGGCACGACCTACCTGTATTACCGATCGAAGCAGAGCATCTACGACGCAACGCTCAGTCGGGGCTTGGCCGAGCTGGATGACTGGACGCGCGAAGCACTCGACCGGGCACCTAACCTGCATAACGCGATTGCGGCATTCGTGACGGCGCGAGCGCAGTACTTCCTGGAGCACCGCGACTTTTTCCGGATGTATGTCGCGGCCATTTCTCGCCAGATTACCAGGGTCAAACCGCGGGCGTCGGAATTCCAGGCGACGGTCGACACGCAGACCCGCCGGCTCGAGGAGGCGATCCGCCGCGGTGTCACGCGCGGCGAAGTCCGCCACGTCGACCCGGCCGCCGCCGCGCTGGCGATCTTCGATCTCACCCGCGGTCTGGTCGCACGCTGCATCATGGCGACGCGGCCCTTTGACGTGGCGAGCGAAGTTGCGTTTGTGACCTCGCTGGTGTGGACAGGACTCGAAAGGAACAAGGTAAAAGGCAAAAGGTAAAAGCAAGAACGGCGGCAGCGTTTGGGGGGCCCCAAGCGCAGTGATAGAAGTGGGGCCCAAGCGCCGTGAGAAAGGCTGACAAGACACAAGGCATGACGAACATGCAGAGGAAGATTTCATCGGCCGTGGCGGCGATGCTGATCGTGGCGGCGACGGCCAGCGGACAGACAGGCCAGGGACAAACCAGCAGCACGAGTCCGTTCTACGGCAGCGCGACTCAGGGAACCGCCAGCGAAACGCCAATCAGCCTGTCGGTGAAAGATGCAGTCGAGCGGGCGTTACAGTTCAATCTCGGTCTGTTGCTGCAGGAGGAAGAAGCCAGGAACGCGCACGGGGCGCGATGGCGCGCGCTTGCGGGACTGCTGCCCGACATTTCGACCGGCATCACCACCAGCCGTCAGATCATCAATCTCGAGGCCTACGGCTTTCAGGCCGACCCCTCGGTAATCGGTCCGTTCAACGTCTTCGATGCCCGCGTCTACGCGTCGCAGCCGGTTCTCGATCTCCGCGCACTGAACGATGCGCGCGCGGCGTCGGCAAACGAGCGCGCGGAGAACTTCGGGATCCGGACAGCGCGCGATCTCGTCACGCTGGTTGCCGTCAACTTGTACCTCGAGGCTGTCGCCGCGGCCAGCCGTGTCGAAGCGGCGCGCGCGCAGCAGACGACCGCCGAGGCCCTTTCGACACAAGCCAGCGACATGAAGCAGGCGGGCGTCGTTGCCGGCATCGACGTCCTCCGGGCACAGGTGCAGGTGCAGAATCAGCGGCGTCGAACGATCCGCGCGGAGAGCGATTCCGAGAAGGCGAAACTGCAGCTCGCACGCGCCATCGGTCTTCCTCCAGCGCAGGTCTTTACGCTCGCCGACAAGATCCCCTACGCTCCGCTCGCCGACGTCACGCTCGACAGCGCGCTGAAAACCGCGTTCGAGTCGCGCGCCGACTATCTCGCCGCGCGCGAGCGCCTGGCGGCGGCGGAAGCGTCGCGCCGTGCGGCAGCGAGCGATCACATCCCGACAGTGCATCTCGACGCGGATTACGGTGCGCTCGGACAGACCGTCTCTGGATCTCACGAGACCTATCGGGTCGCCGCGACGGTCCGACTGCCGCTCTTCGATGCCGGGCGCTCGACCGCGCGCCGCATTGAAACCGCGTCGGAGGTTCGGCGGCGCCAGGCGGAGCTGGACGACCTTCGTGGACGGGTGGAATACGACGTCCGCACGGCGCTGCTCGATGTTCGTGCCGCGGCACAGCAGCTCGAGGCGGCGCAGGCCAACGTCACGCTTGCGGGACAGGAGCTCGAGCAGGCGCGTGATCGATTCGGCGCCGGCGTTGCGGGAAACATCGAAGTAACACAGGCACAGGAATCTGTCGCAATCGCATCCGAGAGCTACATCGATGCGCTCTATGCGCACAACCTCGCAAAGGCGTCGCTCGCGCGCGCCGTCGGCACGGCTGAGCAGTCGGTGAAAGCGTTCGTCGAAGGAATCAAATAGATGGACACGAAAGTCGAGAACAGGACCGAGACATCGCGGGAGAACGAAACCGGCGGACGCTTCGCCGGGCGCGGCCGTTGGCTCGCCCTTGGCGCGGTGGTCATCGTCGCCGCAATCCTCATCTATCTGTGGATCACTGCGGGACGCGTGTCGACAGACGATGCGCAGATTGACGGGCATATTACTCAGGTTTCGGCGCGCGTTGGCGGGACCGTAACGAAGGTCAACGTCAAGGAAAACCAGTACGTCGAGGCCGGCACCGTGCTCGTGGAACTCGATCCGCGCGATTATCAGGTCGCTGTCGATCGCGCGCGCGCGGAACTTGCCGACGCGCAAGCCAATGCATCCGGTGCGGCCACAGGGATTCCGTTGACCCAGGTATCGACAGAGTCGACCGTGCGCACGGCAACCGGCGGCGTCGAGGAAGCGCAGGCCGGCGTCGCGGTCGCGGATCGCCAGGTCGAAGCGGCGCGCGCGCAACTGGTCGCGGCGCAGGCGCGTCAGCGCGAGAAGGAAGCCACCGCGCTGAAGGCGGCCAAAGATGTCGAACGGATGAAGGGGCTCGCCGCGAAAGAAGAAATCGCGCAGCAGCAATATGACGGTGCCGTCTCGTCCTCCGAGTCCGCGCGCGCATCGGCCGATGCCGCGAAATCCGATGTCAGCGCCGCCGAAGTTGCGGTGTCGGTTGCCGAGCAGCGTGCGCGGCAGGCACGGGGAACAGCCGCGCAAGCGCAAGCCGCGCTGCACGCGTCGCAAACCGGACCCGAACAGCTCCGCGTTACAAAGGCACGCGCCGACATGGCCAACGCCCGTGTTCAGCAAATGACGGCCGCATTGGCTCAAGCGGAGCTGAACCTGCAGCGCACGAAGATCACGGCACCCACGGCCGGAGTCGTGAGCCGGAAAACGGTGGAAGCGGGTCAGGTCATCCAGGCCGGGCAACCGCTGTTCGCGCTGGTATCGCTCGGCGACGTGTGGGTCACGGCAAACTACAAGGAAACACAGTTGAAGCGCGTCCAACCTGGCCAGCGCGCGAAGATCTCAGTCGATGGCGTCGATCGCGAGTTCGAGGGGCACGTCGACAGCATCGCCGCCGCGACCGGAGCAAAATTCAGCCTGCTGCCGCCGGAGAACGCCACCGGCAACTACGTGAAAGTGGTGCAGCGTGTACCCGTGAAGGTCGTCTTTGAACCCGGACAGGATCCCGATCATCGTCTGCGCCCCGGTATGTCGGTAACGCCGACGATTTATACGAACTCGTCGCGATGACGGCAGACACCGAACATCCTCAGGTCAATCCGTGGATCGTGGCGATCGCGGTCATGTTCGCCACGTTCATGGAGGTCCTCGACACGACGGTCGTCAACGTGTCGCTGCCGCACATCGCGGGGAATCTTTCCGCCTCAATTGACGAGTCGACGTGGGTCTTGACGTCGTACCTTGTGGCAAACGCGATCATCCTGCCGCTCACCGGCTGGCTCGCGCGGCACTTCGGACGGAAGCGCCTGCTCATGACGTCGGTCGCGGGTTTCACGATTTCGTCTCTGCTCTGCGGCATCGCGCCTAACCTGCCCCTGCTCGTCGCATTCCGCATCCTGCAGGGAGCAACCGGCGGCGCGATGCAGCCGCTGTCGCAGGCGGTTCTCCTCGAAGCATTTCCTCCGCACGAACGCGGAAAGGCGATGGGGTTCTGGGGTCTCGGCATCGTCGTCGCACCGATTCTCGGACCAGTGCTTGGTGGCTGGCTGACCGACACCTACAGCTGGCGATGGGTGTTCTATATCAATCTTCCGGTTGGGATCGCGTCGCTCGTCATGACGAAGCTCTACGTCTTCGATCCCCCTTACCTCCGCAAGGACACGGACAAAATCGATTACTGGGGTATCGGGCTGCTGGCGCTCTGGGTCGGCACGCTGCAACTGGCACTCGATCTTGGTCAGGAACGCGACTGGTTTTCATCTCCCTTCATCACCATGCTCGTCGTCATGTCGGGCTCCGGTCTGATCGCATTCCTTGTTCGCGAGTGGATCACGCCAGAACCGGTGGTCGATCTCCACGTGTTCAAGGTGCGCACCTACAGCACTGGCGTGTTCCTGATGACCACGCTTGGCTTCGTGCTGTACGGCAGTCTGGTGCTCTTGCCGATCATGCTGCAGACGTTGCTCGGCTATCCGTCGCTTCAGGCCGGCATCGCCATGGCGCCGCGTGGTATGGGATCGTTCATCGGCATGCCGTTGGTCGGCGCGATGATCGGAAAAATCGATCCGAGAAAGATGGTCGCGTTCGGCCTGATTGCCGGTGCGTTCACGCTCTTCTGGCTCGCGCGTCTGAACCTGCAGGCCGGTTACTGGGACATCTTCTGGCCACAGTTCTTCCAGGGTCTCGGACTTTCGGCACTGTTCGTTCCGCTCACCACGATCAGCATGGATCCAATTCCACGCGAGCGGATGGGCAACGCCACCAGTCTCTTCAATCTGATGCGCAATCTTGGTGGAAGCATCGGAATCGCGACCACCGGCACGCTGCTCGCGCGCAAACAGCAGGAATACGTCAACGTCATGGGCGCGAATGTGACGCCGTTCTCGCAGACAGCCCAGAACGCGCTCGAGGCCTCGCGCCAGGGCTTTCTCGCGTCGGGCGCCGACGCGGTCACGGCAACACAGCGCGCCTATGCTGCGGTCTTTGGCACGCTCCAGCGGCACGCCACGATGGTTGCCTTTGTGAATCTTTTCCGGCTACTCGGCGTGATTTTTTTGCTACTCCTGCCTTTGGTGCTGCTGATGCGTCGGCCTCGGAGCAAGGCCGCGGCAGCGGCGCATTAAGCTTCTCAGCGCTTGACAGGAACCGCCAGGTGATTGGGCATCCGGCGCTCCATGTTCTGGTCGAGGACGGGGACCAGCGATGAGAGCTGCACGTTGTTTCTTCCGACGTTGTGCACCCGGACGACTGCGTTGTCGCGAATCAGGTACAAGGCGGAATTGCGAAGTGCGGCAACAGCCAGATCGCCGGACTGCACCTCGAGCGACACGCGCGTCTGTGTCTGGGCGAGCATCCATGCGATCGCATCACGCGCCTTCTCTGCCGAGTCGGAGTAGGCGACAGAGAGTCTCAGCCGACGATCCTTCCCACCCTCGCGTTCTCCTGTCGCCACGTAGAAGAAATCTGCGGAGCGAATCACGAGCGATCCGAGCCTGGCCCACTGTCCTGGATTCTCAATCCGATCGTAGAGCGTAAAACCGGGCAGCATCGGAGGGGTGATGTTCGGAGGGATGACGGCACCTCCCGGTGGGATCGACCGATCGAGATCTGCTCGAATTCTGTCGTGTCGCTGGACGATCAGCGCGTCCACCGCCTTCGCCTGGCCGGCGCAGTCGTCCAGACACCTGAATGAGAGATCGTCGAGGACACCGGCGCCCCATTGTTCTCGTTCAAAGAGCCTGTGCACGTACCTGTACTTGTGCTGCGGCGGATCGTCGACGAACGCGCCCAGCTCCATCCCCTCGGCGAAATCGAACAGGTGATCGTCGTCGTCGCGTGTCGGATCCTCATCGGCGTCGATCTTGAGGCAGGAATCGTGAATCAACAGAGCGTTGTCGGACGCGCGTTGACGGGCGACGAACTCGTGGTGCGAAAACCAATGCGTCTCAGGGGCGTCCCCTGATTCTCCGATCACGATGATGCGATTCGTGCGAAGGTTGGAGCCATCCTCGTGAGTGATTCGCTTCTGCTGGACATTGCATCCTACGGCGTTTGCGAACGTCGCCAGCGCTGAAGCGCAATCGGAGCAATTCACCTGTGCGGTTTTGCCAGGCGCGGGAACGCCATCGAGCAAGTCGAGAAACGCGGTGCAGAAGAAAACCGGCGCGGGAAAGTCATCCGTGTAGTCGGTCTGGTTGAGAAAATACTGAAGCGGCACACTCTGCCGCCGTCCCTGTTCGTGCAAGCCCGCCTCCAGCTTTCGCATCAGTTTCTTTGCCGCACCGGCCAAGCCGGTGGAGGTCAGTTTCACGCCATCCCCCCACGCACACGCCCACGTGAGAACGCGAACCCATGGCCACAGACGTTGATCGGCCACTGACGACCCCTGCGTCCATGGTTCGCCCGGAACATCGAGCGTCACGAAAACAACATGGTCAGTTCGAACGAAATCAATCCACGAATTGGCACCCGCGATCTGGAACTGCCATTGCCAGCTCACCTCGTAGCGGCCGGTGCCTCGGTCCCACATCTGCACGTCTGCGAGACTCAACGCGACTCGCCCACCTTGAGGCGGGATCGGTGTTTCAACGACATTGCCGAGCACCTTGTCGTTTTGATCGACTGCTCGTGCGCGGACCTGGACGGCGCCGGAAGGCGGCTGCGGAAACGAAAGGTCAGCCTGGATGGAGATCTGCTGGTTCACCGACGGGACGAGCGCGTACGCCGCATAACTCGGCTGGACTGCGCCGCGGATCCAGTCCGGCGCCGGGGTCGCACCATCGATCCGAATGCTCAGGGCGTCGGTCTGTGCCGCGCCACTGGCGTGGTCGAAGATAACCCGATCGAGCTGGACGATCATGGCTCCTCCACTGTCGAGACGCGCCTCAGCGCGGCTGCCGCTGCAAGACGCGCGTGTTCAATCGCATTTCCAATGGCCGAAAGCCGGCCGGTCTTGACGCCGAGACCATGCCGCGCGGCCGCGTGCCCACGCCGGCGGCATACAACACGGATTCGGACACGCCGTCGAGCCCGAGATCCTGTTCGATGCAGGAATCGGCGAGCGCCATCGAACAAAAGGGGGCGAGACCAAGCGAAGTGGCCACGAGGCAGAACGTCTGACATTGGTGGCCCGCTTCAATCAAGAGCGCCCGATAGGCGCGCGCGTACGTGTATTTCCAGAGATAGCGCGCCGTGACCGCGGTGAAAAAGACGAGGACCGCCGCCTCTTCGTACCAGAACTGGGTCGGCAGATAGCGCTGCACGCGCACGCGACGCGAGTGCCTGGTCAGCAGATTCAGCCGGTGCCGGCTACCGTCGTAATGATAAAGACCGGACGGTAAGCCATCGACGCGCCGGGCACACACATACAGCTCAATCGGATGACGCGCGCCTCCCGACGGCGACGTCTTGAGCGCCAGATCGCCCTGACCTCGAAGCGACACCCACTGCTGGATACCGCCCGTCAGGCCGAGCAGGGCCGCCAAATCATCCAGCGTAACCGCCTGCTTCGCAAATTGTCGCCAGGTCCGGCGCTCCAGCAGGACTCGCGCAAACTCCCCGTTGCTCCGGACGCGAGGCAACTGATAGCGGCGCGCGCCTGGGTAACGCTTGACCGGCGCCGGCGGCGGTATCGTCCGAGCCTTTCGTCTGAGCCCTTTCGAGATTTCGATCGGATCGAGGAAACGAACATCGCGTGTGGACATGTGGAAGAATCCGGCAGCCGGGTTCCACGGCTTCCACATGTCCATCGCCGAGGTGCGGCGCCTCGTGCCACTGGATCGCTGCAGCAGCGTGGCGTTCTCGAGATCGCCGAGCGCATGCTTTAGATCCACAACAGACAATCCGAGTGGCGCCGCGACACTGGGGGGCTGCCAGTCGTCGAACAAGTCCAGCAGTTGAACAGCCAATGGAGGCACGAGCACCGTGATGCCCGTCTCATAGTTGCGAACCGCAAGCGAGCCCTCCTCCTTCCAGTAGCTAACCAGGTGAGGAGAACGCCGGAATCGTTCAGATCGCTCGTGGGGCATTTGTTCCGTCCGCGTCGCGCGAACCCGGGCTAGCTGATGTCGACGAACAATCCCTGCCCGCAAGATAACGATCTGTCGAGCGTCGTCATTTCCTTCCGCAACGCCCTCGCATTCTTAGTGTTGACTCCCTTGATCTTTTTCGTCACTGCCTTGATGGCTTTCCGGATCCCCTTGAGCGAAACGCCCTTTTTCTTTGAGGACTTCGGCTTCTTTGCCGCGGGCTTCTTTGCCATGAGTTCCTCCTCATCGGCTACTGTCACACCGCCTCGGGTATTCGCACGCATTAACTCATCTGTTCTGGCCGGTTCAGCTTATTTCGGTCAGTTGATCGAGTCAACTGTGCCCGTGGGCGGTCATCGCCTTGCCACGTCCAGCCCGCCTATCTGCCGGAGCAGGTCCTGAAATTCGGGAGCCGCTCGAAGCGAGTCCACCCGCGGATCCACGCGCATCCAGAGGACTCGCGAAGATCGTTGCTGCACCGCCTTGGCGAGACTCGCGACCGCCTCGTTCCGGCGACCCAAGGCAGCCTCGATGTAGGCCTCACCAAGTGAAGCTCCGACATCGTCGAAGCCGGGCGCTCTGATTCGCGAAACGATCGACTCGGCTTCCGCAGGGCGCCCGGCCTGGGCCAGAATCCGTCCCACCTCTGCTAGTGCCGCAGGGTCCTTCGTCAGCTCATAGCTCCGCTGGACTTCCGCGATTGCTTCCTCGGCACGGCCGAGGCCAGCGAGCGCACGACCGCGGATGGCGTGCGCCGTCGCAAAGTCGGGATTCAGTGTCAACGCCTCGGAAGCCTTGTCGACCGCTTGCTGGTAGTGCCTCTGGTAGTAAAGCGCGACCGCGACCTCGATCTTCATGCCCGGCGACAGTGGATCCGCAAGCTCTCCGCGTCGCGCCTGTCTCTCGGCCTCGTCGACCAGTCCAGCCGCACTCAGAAACTGCGCATATTGCCCTCGGGCGAAACTGGAGCTGCGATTGGCGTCAATCGCCTGGCGATAGTGTGAATCGGCCTCACTCCACTTCCAGTCGAACTTGAAGAGGACATCCGCGAGCGCCACATGTGCCTCGAAGGCGTCGGGATCGCGGTTAAGCGCCTCGTTGGCGGCGTGAATCGCGAGCGGCGCTGCATCGGCGGACGGGAGCACGCTGATGTACTCCAACATCGTGTAGCAGCGCGCCAGAGTTGCCCAAGCGAGCGCAAAATTGGGATCGAGCTCGACCGCCCGTTCGAGAAGCGTGCGAGCTTCTTTCAAATTGTTCCGGTTGTGCGTGTCCATCAAGTATCGGCCGCGCAGCAACAATTCCTGGGCCTGCGGTTTTGCATCGAGCGTCTGATCGACGCTCCGCTGGCTTCGCTCACTGAAGACGGCGCGCAATTCATTTGCAATC
>JBKPSH010000149.1:0-9544 GCA_046734955.1 Acidobacteriota bacterium | reverse complement strand
TCAATGAAGGGCCCACGACTGGCCCACGCCTGTTCGCGCTCCAGGCGCGAGCAGGACGGCAACTTGTTGATTCGATTGGTTTGCCGGAGGTGGGAATCGAACCCACACTCCCCGAAGGGAACGGGATTTTGAGTCCCGCGCGTCTGCCAGTTTCACCACTCCGGCGTAGGGATGCTAACGATCAGTATATCAACACGTTACGCACTTTCCTCGTTTCCGCCTGAACCGTCGCCTTGGGCCCAACCGTGGGCCATTCGTTCGCGCGGCCGCCCGTCGGGGGTATGCGTCGGACACCGACTTTTGATGCATGCGCAAATACGTGCTGGTCATTAGGATACTCGAATGCCCCAGTGCATCGCTCACTTGTTCGACCGTCGCGCCCGCTTCAGACAATTGATGCCGCCTCAGCGCGCAAGTCGTGCAGGTGCAGGCCGACGACGTTCGCGGCCGCGCACGTCACGCGCCACGCGCGGTTCAATTGTTCCCGAGATAACACCTCGCCGAACGGTGTCCCGAATGCATAGGCACCTGACGGAAGCTCGGTGCCATCAGGTCCCAGCCGCCGACGTTGCAGCAGTGCTTTGAACGTCGCATCCACGACCGGGATGTATCGATCCTCTTTGTCCTTCGCTTTGCAGGCGAGGATGTGGAGGTGATCGTCGTGAACATTCGTGAATTGTAGCTGGCGCAATTCGCCGAGCCTGCACCCCGTTTCGATCATGGCCGTGATGAAATCGCGCATGAATGGGTCTGCATGCTTGAGGATGCGCTCGGCCTCGTCGCCCTCCAGACGACGCGACCTGCCCGGCTGCACGATTAACGTCCGGTGAGGACGAAGACCCTGTAGTCTTCGTCGCTTTCAGATGCATTGAACTCACGCAGGGGCGTCGTCGCGTTCCGGAACTCCTCTGCCTCGGCGGCGGTCCACGAGAACACTTTGCCATACATGTATTTCTGCTCGCCATCGCCGCCATCAAGATTAATGGGTGCAAGCACGATGAGCACGGGGTTAGTCGACCTGGCTCTGAGGTCGCGCGCGGCCTGCAACAACTCGCCGAGCGTGAGGTGCGATTTTGACGCGCTCGTCCAGGACACTGTTGTCCCGAACCGCCGCTCTCGCGGAAAATAAATCTGGTTGCCCGCGTAGTACGGGAGCGACTCGGCCGTAAAGTCCGGCTCCGGTACGATCACCGCGTTCTGGAATTCCGGCGATTGGCGCAAGAATTCGCCAAACGCCTTGCTGGCGCTCCTCGTCCCGGTGATGTCGGCCCACACCAAACGGGGTGTTCGACCCAGTTGAGTCAGCACGAGGACCAGCACGGCGCCGTAAAGACCGCCTCGGAACACCCACCCCCTGCTGCCCGACCATGTTGGGGTCGGCATTGAATCGACGTAAACCCAGTAAAGAAACACAAGCAATACGAGATAGAGCCCCTGATGCCGGTACCAGCCTGGATACACGACTGCGAAGAACACGCCAAAAATCAGCTGCGCCGTCAACGCCGTCAGCAGCAGATTTGGACGTCTGACCAGGCCGAGAATTGCTCCGTACAACAGCAGCACGGCAAGCTTCGGACGCAGCCACGAGGGGACGAGCTCGGAGAACGTCAGGTCCGGTCTAAGTACGGCCCCTCGAAGCGCAGGCACGAGTTTGCCGATGGTTTCCGTTCCGCGTGCCGGCGTCAGGATCGTGTTCCCGCTCGGCATGGCGAAAACGAGGCAGAGCAGAACGCCGGCACCCACGACCCCCAGTGGCAGGTAGCGTGCGAATCCGACCGGGACAGCGCCCTTGCGCTGATCGGCCACGATGTCCCAGGCCCACGCGGCGGCAACGAGGCACGTGAGCATCGCGGAGTGCACGTTGGTATTAGCCAGCAAGGCAAGGACGAACCCCAGGCGAAGCGGATGCGTCGTCCGCGTTCGGTACAGGATGGCGGCGAGAAAAAACAGCAACATGCTGATCCCGTAGTTCCGCGCCATCACGGAATACTCGAACAGGGGGAGCGCGCTGAAGATGAAGACGCACCGCAGCCATAAGGGGAACGGTGCGAACCACATGAACACCGCCACAGCAGCGAAGCCGATCAGGACGCTCGTGATCGGCAGCACCAGCGGCGTATCCACGACGGACGTACCGAGATAGAGGAGCACGTACCAGAGGACCGGATGTCCGTCGTCCTTAATGCGCTCGTGTAGATCCAGCGGCGATGTCGCGGCTCGAGCGAGAGTGAACGCGCGCACCTCGTCGCGCCAGTACTCGTGCCTGCTCGTGGTAAATACGACCAGAGCCAGCCAGATGGCGAGGACGACGAAGGTGATGATTGCAGAGCGTGAGGGCGGAACTTCCCGCGTCGGGCTCAGTTGATCGTTCCGCTCGTGGGAGGTGACGCTCATCTTTTTCATTCCCCAGGGACCGCGCGGCGAACCATTCTATCGTCAGGTGTTCGCCACCCGATTACCGCTCGGCTGCGACACGTCGGCAAGTTATGGCGAACGGATCGGCCGAGCGCAGTCCGTGCGTGACCGCTTCCGACCGCGGATTGTGAATAGTTTTGAGTCCCGCGCGTCTGCCAGTTTCACCACTCCGGCACAGGAGGGAAGAGATCAGTACACAGCCGAAAAGCCACTGCTCTCGGTGATGCAGTCAGTGACGATTCGATGTCCGGCTTCACATCCACGACCGGCCCGTTAAAGAGCACAGCCACAGGCATGCGGTCGGTCCACGTTACGCCGCGCGGATACACCGCCACCAGGTCCCACAAAATTCCGGATCGCTCGCAACATTCTTCCTCCGGCTGCGGGGCGCGTCGATCGGCGGCAAGTTTCTTCGCGACGATGTGATCGGGATCCCAGTACTGCCGCGCCCGGCTGTCGGGAATGAGGTTCATCGCAAACGTTGACGGAGGAGACCAGTCGGTGGACAGGATTGGTTCCCACACCACGAACACACGCGCCGCGACATTCGGATAGCGTCTCAGGATCGAGGCAACCGCGGAAGACCCCCGCAGACACGTCGCTCACGTCGGCGACAGCAGAACGATGAGGCGAACGGACTCCTGAGCCGCATTGAAATCAGTCCGCAGGTTTTCGAGTGACGCGTCGTCGAGATGCGAGAGTGCTGGTTGTCCTTTCGGCGCCTCGTGTGTGCCGAACTGCTGCTGGCCCAACACGGCCGCTGCGATGACGACGGAGAGAACGACGATCCACGATCGTTTGAAGGTCATCAGGGCAACCATGCCGCGATCATCGCGGCAATGACCTGCGGGAACAGCGCGACGAGCACGACGATCGTCGCTGAGATGCCGAGGATCGCAAGCGATCCGCGCTTGCGTGTCGAACACTGACGCTGCGCGCGCTTCAGTTGCACGACGCCAACCGCGAGTAACACGCCGGAGGCGAGCAGGAACCACCCACGGTAATCGGCAACGACCGCGGCAAGGCTGGCGGTTGCCGCCGCGGCGGCGATGCCTACGGGCAAGCAGCACGCGAGCGTCGCCAGCGCGGTCGCGGCAGCGGCAACGGGCGCAATTCGTTCGCCGTGGTTCATTGGTGCCAATTGTAATTGGTGATTGCTGAAATTTCTGATTGTTGATTGTCGATTGCTGATTGACGTGCATTTTCAATCAGCAATCAGCAATCAGCATTCAGCAATTTCAGGTATCGTTGATCGCCTGTGTTTGTTGCGCTCCGGCATCGTGACTTCCGGCTCCTCTGGGTCGGTCTCTTCCTCTCCTTCATCGGCACCTTCATGCAGGCCGCGGCCATTCTGTGGCACGTGTCGATCCTGGTTCCTGAAGATCAGCGAGCACTCGCGCTTGGACTGGTTGGGCTGGTCCGCCTCGGTCCCGTCTTGACATTCTCGATGATCAGCGGCGTCGCCGCCGATGCACTGAATCGGCGGGTATTGATGCTGGTCACTCAATCATTGATGGCGATCCTCGCCGGACTGCTTGCGATCACGACGCTGCACGGACTCAACAGCGTCTGGCCGATCTATCTGCTGGCGGGGATCGCGTCCGCCGCGGGCTCATTTGATCTGCCCGCGCGTCAGGCGCTGGTGCCGACGCTGGTTCCGCGCGAGCATCTGCCGAACGCCATCAGCCTGAACACCATTGCCACGCAGACCGCGTCGGTTGTCGGGCCGGCGGTTGGTGGCCTCTTGATCGCGCACGTCAACGTCGGATGGGTCTATGCGGTGAACTCCGCGTCGTTCCTTTTTGTCATCGCCGCGTTAGTGCTGATGAAAGGCCAGGGGACATCGCACATCGACGGCACGGCGGAATCGAATCGCGGCAATTTCACCGTCGGGGCTGCTCTCGACGGCCTTCGGTTCGTCTTTCGGCAGCCGCTGATTCGTTCCACCATGCTGCTGGATTTCTTCGCGACGTTCTTCTCGTCGGCGACGGCGCTGTTGCCGATTTTTGCCCAGGACGTGCTGAACGTTGGCGCACGCGGCTACGGCTGGTTATTTGCGGCCCCCGCGATTGGCGCCGTGCTCACCAGCGCCGTCATGGTTCGCGCCGTCGATGCGATCACGCATCGAGGCCGCGTCCTCATCTGGTCGGTGTTCGCATATGGCCTTGCCACGGTGGTATTCGGATTGTCGAAAAGTTTCTGGCTGACGTTCCTCTGCCTCGCCGTTACGGGAGCCGCCGACACGGTCAGCATGATTTTCCGCAATCTCATTCGCCAGCTCGAGACGCCCGATTACATGCGTGGCCGCATGATCGGCGTCAACATGGTGTTCTTCATGGGCGGTCCACAGCTCGGTGAGCTCGAGGCGGGCCTCGTCGCCAATTGGCTCGGGCCGATCATCTCGGTTGTCAGTGGAGGGGTGGGGTGTCTTCTGACGACCGGGTGGACCGCCACCAGGACCCCCGAACTCCGCCACTACAAAGGAGAGCCGCCGCCGCGCGCGCAGGAGCAGAAGCAGGAAATGAAGACGGCGGCGTTGCAGGATGTGCAGCCGCCGGCCGCTCCGCAACCGTAACCGAAAGGGAAAAGGGACAAGGGAGTGCCTTTTCCCTTTGGCCTTTTTAGGACGGAGGCAGATCGCTGCTCCAGCTGGTGTACTCGATCTTCCAGTTGCCGTTGGTGTTGCGAAAGATGAAGAGGTACTTGCCGCGATCGGGCACGGTTCCGTTGATCATCGAGTACGAGCCGCTCTCGTAGGCAAGCGGGCCGTGTCCGGCGACGTCAGCCGGCGTGATCTTGAGGTCTTTCGATCCGCTCTTCAACAGGCCATCGTAGAACTGCTTGAGTGAATCGCGTCCGCGCAGGAGTGGTTTGTTCGGCGGCATGAAGACGGAGTTCTCGGTGTAGAGCGCGAGAATTTTGTCGATGTCCTTTGCATTGAACGCCGTCTCGAGCGTTGACGTCGCCGCTCGAATTGCCTGCTGATCGGGGATTCCGAATTCCGCTTCTGTCTTTCCGCCACATGCACTCGCGCTCATGCACACGCTCACGGCCACGAGCGTTGCTGTCAGTACCCTCTTCATATCGTCCTTTCCGCGTTGATCGTTCTTCCGCCTGAAGGCGGACGCCACACATGTCACGAAGATTGAGACGAAAATTCTTGCGCAGCGCTCCTGTGCTGTCAACGATCTGAACGACACGAACGTGTGCGAATGCTTGCCGGGTTGATGCGCACGTTTGATTTCCGTGTTGATCCGTGGCTTGATTTCCGTGTTATCCGTGTTGGTCCGTGGCTTATAATCGCGCGTACACGTGGGCAAACTGCATATTGTCGTTCTGTACGATCGCTGGGAAGAACCAGAGGAGGCGGATGCCCCCGCTAATGACAAGGCGCCGCTGACGCGCACGCTCGACAAGAAAGAAGTCGAGGACGAGGTCGCCGAGGCGCTCGCGAAGCTCGAACACGAAGCCACTCTCCACGTGCTCGACGGTTCGACAAAAGGTCTCCACGCACTGGCGCGAATGGATTGCGATCTGGTGTTCAACCTGGCGGAATCCTTCGGTGGCAACGATACCGCCGACTACTGCATCGCCGCGTATCTGGAAATGCTCGACAAGCGGATCACGGGCGCGGGGTCGCGCGGCCTTCTGTACAGTCAGGACAAGGCGGTGGCCAAGAAAATCCTGGAATTCCACGGGATCCACACGCCTGTGTTCGCCCGTTCGTTCCGCGGCCGGCTTGATTTCTCTCACGACTTGGAATTCCCCGTGATCGTCAAGCCGGCGCGCGAGGATGGGTCGATCGGGATCGAATTCAACGCCGTGGTGTCGTCGATTCGTGAGCTGATGGAGCGGATTGATTGGCTGCATGCCAACTTTGATTCACCCGTGCTCATCGAGGAGTACGTGGAAGGGCGCGAGATGTACGTTGGCGTCATTGGCAACGACAACCCGGTCGCGCTTCCGGTCATCGAGTTGGATCTCTCGAAACTTCCGGAAGGCAGGCCGCGGATCGCGGGAGCTGAAGTGAAGTGGGGCAAGGGAACGCGCGCATATCGCGACACCAAGTCCGCCGTTGCCGAAGATCTGCCGGAAGAAACCGTGGCACTCCTGCAGCAGACTGCAGTCGCCGTGTTCCAGGCGCTCGAACTACGCGACTACGCGCGTATTGACATGCGGCTGCGCCCCGATGGCCGAGTGGCGGTGATCGAAGCGAATCCTAATCCATGGCTCGCGTCGAAGGCGGAGTTTGCGATGGCCGCGCGGAAGTCAGGCCGCAACTACACCCAGTTGATCGAAGAGCTGATCGATTTAGCGATGGCGAGGTACGCTTAGCCGAGGAAACGTCTCTTCGTTGAAGTGACTACTTCTCCACGTATATCGGCGTCACGGTATCCCCGTTAATCTCCAGCGCTGACGGACGTCCTCCCGGATAAAACTTCCCGTTCAGCATCCCGGTGTCGATGAGATAGAGGGTATTACCGAATCGCGTCGTGATCTGACCTGACGGCTGCGGTGTGTGGGCGGTGACGAACCGTTTGACCTTGTATTTCTTCAGCAGCGCGGGCATCAGCTGACTGCCTTCCTGGTCGGTCCACGTGCTGTAACCGCGAAACCAGAGTGGGCCGTTCGCGTTCAGCAGGGCTGAACTATCGATTTTCAGAATTGGCACCAGGAGCTTGGCTTGGTTGATGTCTTCGTCGCTGAGCGAGTCGCGTTTCCGTTTCGCGTCCAGCTTGACCCATTCGTTCTCAGCCGCTTTGGCGATTTCGGAGAGGGTCGAGAAAGGCGTAGCGAGATCGTGCTGTTGCAGCCAACGAAAACCGTCTTCGAACTCGGTCAGCTCACGGCGAACGCGTTTGTTGATGTTATCCACGGAATCCGTTGTGAATTCCAGGTTGATTCCGCCATGCATGAAGATCGTGTCGCCGATCTCGGCGGCGATCGGCTTGGACCGTAGCCACTTTCCGTACGGGGCATTCGCTGCCAGCGCTTCGCGATATTCGATGTACCCGAGTGGATGGGCCGTCGTCCATTCCGCTTTGTCGATCGACGAACCGCCATTGAGCTTCGATGCCGCCTGGAACGCGTCCTCCCGCTTCTGCTCGGATTTGGCATCAGCGAACTGCTGGTACAACTCGGGCGCGACATCACGGGTCTCGCCGATCAGGTTCATGACCTCGTGGTTTCCCATGAGTGCCTGCACGCGTCCGCCAGCGGCCGCGGCCTGCGGTTCGAGTGCCATCAGCAGGTCGAGAATCTGACGAACGTCCTGTCCGCGATCGAGCAGATCGCCAGTCTGCACCAGGATCGTGGTGCCACCGCTCCATCGCTTCTGCGCATCGATGATGCCGGCTTTCTGGAGGATCGAGATGAACGCGTCGCCGGCTCCATGCACGTCGCCGACCGCGACGATACGCGGCGCCGGAGCGGCGTCGAGGGTGACCGCTACGAGGAGAGCGAGCGGCGATAGTCCAAGCAGCCAACGAGCAGCGCGTGACTTACCTGAGAAAGACATTCGCGTCGCCACTGGCTGCAACCAGCTTGTCGATTTCAACTTTCATCCGGTCTCGCCGCGCGATCATCGCGCGGATGTTCGGCTTGTCGACCCATTTGCTGAGAGCCGCCGTCAGTTTTTCCTCGTCGAGAGCCTGGATGCGCTCCCAGAATTCGCGGTCGACCGACTGCATCTTGACCGCCATGTCCTTGTCGGTCACAAACGCCCGCGAATGGTCGATCAGATAGAGGTTCCAGTCATCGTCAACAAGGAGATTGCCGGCGTTGCGGTCCTTGTTGCAGATGAAATTGTCGAACATCTTCATCCGTGAAACCTGTCGAACCCATTTGCCGGGCTTGGGTTTGGGTTCCATTTCCTTCCACGAGTGAATCGGCGACAGCCACAGAATCGCTGCGGCGGTGTCGCCCTTCCATTTCTTCTCGACCGAGACAGGGACCATCCCCATGTCGAGCAACTTGTCGAGCTCGTACGCCGCAATTTCGGACTTGTAGCTTTCCCAGTAGCCTGCCGGCCGTCCCGGCGGAAGGACTTTCCAAGCGACGCTCCGAACGAGACCGCCGCTAGGGAAGTACGCACGCTTCGGGTGAGTGACGCCAATCGGTACTTCTTCGAAATGATCGATCGGCGTGTCGCGAATATATGCCTCGAATTCCGCGTTGCGGCCTTCCCATATCCGTGCCGACGGCGATGCGGTCGCGGCCTGCTGACGGGCCGCGGTCACCGAGACCGCAGCCGGCGCTCTGAGCAAACCGACTAGAGCAAGAACACCAAGCGTGAATCGTACGGTTGTTGATGGTCGATCCATGTGTCCGGCCCCTCGCTCGGGCCACAGGTGCTTGCTACCTTTTACCTTTTTATGTTCCAGAGATACAGAGTGATTTCGTCACCGTGTGCGCTGACGAACTGGTCGATGGCGTCTGGTGGCCAATCCCGGCCCATGCTGAACGCGTGCGACACGATGCGGGCCCCTGGCTTGAGCTGCTGTCGCAGCATCGGCCGAAGCCGTTCGTTTGAGGACGAGAGCAGATAGAGCGTGACCACGGTCGCCCCGGAGACATCGGCTGTCAGCACGTTCTGTACGCGAAAGTCGACCAGCGCCTCGACTCCCGCGGCTTTTGCGTTTGATTTTGCGCGTTCGACCAGTGAGGGATCGATGTCGAACCCGATTCCTTTCGCCCCGTACTTCTTAGCGGCTGTGATGGGAATCCGTCCATCCCCGCATCCGAGGTCATAGACGACGTCCTGCCGGGTCACTTTGGCAAAGGTCAACATACGTTCAACGACGTCCTCGGGGGTCGGGATGAACGGCGCGAGGTTCTGGGCGGCGGCCTTCCCGGCCGGCGAGGAGCCTTCGACTGCCATCAGAAGGGTGGCGACGATGGCAAGGACGAGCTTAGCCATTCCCGGCGTCCCCGGCTACGATGACTCGGGCATTGTGACGCAACCCCTTTCCAGGTAGTCGCTTAGACTGGGGACAATTGACCGGAAATGCCGTGTGACGGCTCAAAACGTCTTCTCCGTGTGCACCTGAAAGGTGCACGAAAATGCCAAAAAACGGCCATTTTTTGTGGGTTTTTCGTTGCCTGCCCGAACTGGTTTGGCTATACTAAG
>JBKPSH010000148.1:0-44410 GCA_046734955.1 Acidobacteriota bacterium | reverse complement strand
TATCACCATCTCGGTATCCCCCACTCGTCTCCCCGTCGCGGCGAGCGGCATCTGCAAGAACTCGGTGTTCATGTCTGCGGGTTTGAGACCAGCCCGTACGGCATCGAGTGGATGCGCTTCGACCCGCAGTGTCGTGTACCGGAGATCGTGAAGACAGTCCCACACCTGGCGTTTGTCGTCGGCAACCTGGATGTCGCGCTCGAAGGGAGGCAGATCCTGATTCCGCCGAACTCTCCGTCGCCGGGCGTCCGCGTCGCCTTCATCCTCGACGATGGCGCACCGATCGAGCTTCTGGAACTCGGTGCACGAGATCGCGACTGATGCACCGACTTCTCCACTGAACCGGCGAACAAACTGCCGCATGGTGCAGTTCCGCAACGCGTCGTCGCGCCGTCGTTGCGGGAGATGATCCGACTGCCGGTCGTTTGTCGTTTCACTGGTCGCTCACGATCTCGCGAATATCAAACAAACGATCCGCCGTT
The DNA here is from genome assembly GCA_046734955.1 of Acidobacteriota bacterium. Classification (GTDB taxonomy): domain Bacteria; phylum Acidobacteriota; class Vicinamibacteria; order Vicinamibacterales; family 2-12-FULL-66-21; genus JALZOC01. Next base: position 43,928 of record JBKPSH010000148.1, on the reverse strand, counting down.
GGTCGCGATGAACCAGGGAACGAGTCATACGCGAACGCCAAGTATCTCATTCGTTCGGCGCCATCAATCGGCTGGTTGTCAGCGCCTGGCCGACGTGACGGTGGGTGTGTTCTGCCGCGTGGAACAAGAGACCGATCACGGTCGAGGGTAGCCGCGCGCGACCCACGTGCCGGACAGTCGTCAGCGTCGTCTCGTCCGTGCCGCGAAGCTGATCGAGCGCGCCCGCAACCGCGGCGTCGAACGCGGCAAGCAGATCGCTCGCGGTCAAATGTTGATCCGGCTGCGTCTCCTGCACGAGCACCTGGCGCTGCGCGTCAGAGAGCGCCTCGCCTCGCGCATAGGTGAACAGCCGATCGAGGCTCCCGATCGCGTGCAGCACGTGGAAGCCAATCGACGCCGCGTTCGCGTGCACTTGCCAGATGCGATCGGCCGTCATCCCTGCGAGCACACGCTCGATCTCCTCGCGGCATTGCAGCAGACTGTGAGCAACCGGCTGAAGATATGGAGGCACGCCCGTAATTCGCCCGCGCAACCAGACCTCAGGCTCCGACATACCGGAGATTGTACGTCGCCTCCGTCCCACGAATATCCGTGGGCGTCGAAAGGCGATGGTCATCGCCTCGGGCTGGAGACGGTCCGGCGACGGTATCAATTACATGGTGGCGAAATGTTTTGCGCGTCAATCGCCCGAACTGAGATGGTGAACTACGAGATCGCTTCGAGCTACGCCGGCGTGCGCGGAGGTACGTCACTTGCACAGCCTCGGGGATTCCAGATCAACTGGGTTGCGAAAGAAAGATGCGAGAGAGCGTGTCCGGGAGTCCGAGCGGCGAAGCCCCTCGGAGTAAATATGGAGGTCGTATGAAACGCCTGATCCTCGTCCTCGCACTGGCTGCGGGTTTGGCGAGTTGCGCGCGAAGCGAGACCTATCCGCTCGGCACCGACGTCACCGTTGTCAGAAATGATGGCACCAGCGTTTCTGGACGGCTGGTCGAGGTGAAATCGGACCGCCTCGTCGTCCAACGGCGCGACGGCGGGAACACCGAGGTCCTGAAGTCGCAGATTACCTCGTTGAAGGCCGCGACGTTCGCCGCCGAGCCGACTCCGACCGCCGAAGCAAAGCCCGCGGAGGTACCACCGAGCACGCCACCGCCGGCGCAAGTTGCACCACCGGCAGCTGCAGAAGCAGCGCCTCCAGCGGCTGTCGCACCGAAATCACTGGCTGCTAACAAGCCACGACCTGCCACGGGAACCAGGTCGAAGGCGGTTGCGCAGTCCGAAGACAAATTGCCGAGTCCCGAGACTCACGCAACCGCCACCGTCGCGCCGCCGGACGTAAAAGCACCCCCACCGCCGGAGCCTCCACCCCCGCCACCGGCGCCGGAATTTCGTGAGCTGACGATCCACGCGGGGACAACCCTGCAGGCAACACTCACGACACCGCTCGCTTCAGACACGAGCAAGGTCGAGGATACCGTCCGTGCAACGCTGAAATCGGCGGTGTCGATCGACGGCGTCGAACTCTTGCCCACTGGCGCGACAATCAGCGGACACGTCACCAAGGCGCTGCAGGCGGCAAAGGTGAAGGGACGCGCGCTGATCGCGTTCCGCTTCAACTCCGTCGACACGCACAGCGGCCTCGAACACATGAGCACCCAGACGATCACTCATGAGGCCGGGTCGACGAAGGGAAAAGACGCAACCAAGATCGGGATCGGTGCGGGTGCCGGCGCCATCATCGGCGGGATCGTTGGCGGCGGCAGCGGCGCGGCAACGGGAGCCGCGATCGGCGGTGGCGCCGGAACGGCTACAGTTCTTGCGACTCGCGGCGACGAAGTCAGTTTGCCGGCGGGAACTCCGGTGACGGTGACACTGACCGCACCGCTGACGATTCGAGTGCAAGTGAAGTAACAACCACGCGCGTTCACTTGCCCCGGGTTGAAGAGTCCTGTGAAGCTGGCGGCGGTACGACGGTGTGTGCTGGCGGCGGAGTGAGAACATCCGGGAGATCGTCGGCAATCGCACGATCGATCAGTTCGCGAACGCCGCTTCCACGGGCGCCCTCTGTGACGATGTGAGCGGTTTCCTTGACAGCTTGAAGAGCGTTGGCGACAGCGACGGCAAGTCCGCATGCCCGAAGAAACGCGTGATCGTTTTCAGCATCGCCAATGCCGATCACCCGTTCGTGTGGCACATCCAGAACGGCCAGAGCTGCAGCGAGACCGGTCGCCTTGGTGACTTCCGCGGGCAAGGCCATGACCGACCCCTTGTTGAAGATGACGTGCCACTCGAGACCAAGATCGCGTATTACCGCCAGCACCTTATGCTCGTAAGGCTCGACAGTGGCCACGATCGAATGGCCGACTGAAAGCGGAACGTTCTCTTTCTTGAGCCGTTCTAACAGCGCACTCGGCGGCGGGGGCGCGATGACGTCCACGGTCTGTGTCGCCGGATCGTAGAGCACCGCACCGTTCTCTGCGACGATCAGATCGAACAGCGCCGGATGCGGGAATGTGTGGAACAAATCCGTCAACTCTCGCCCGGTAACCAGGACGAGTCTCAGGCCCGCATCACGAGCGCGCATGAGCGCATCGATCGTCGCGTCGTCCACGATACCGTCGTGCGCAATCGTGCCGTCGTAGTCTGTCGCCAGGACGTCGAATTTCATCTCAACACTCGCCAGACTCGGTGCGGTTCCCGATCGTGAGGCTCCACGACTTCTTCCCAGAGACGGAAGCCGCCAGTGAATGCGTCCTCGTTGCCGCCACGCCGACTGTGGTCCGGCAGCGGATCGACGCGGCTCGCATTCCCGCCGCCGAGCACGATGTAATCGGCAGCGAACGCGGGGCGCAATGCGCCGGTCGCTTTGTGCACATCATCAATCCACTGCGTGAGGCCGTTCTCCTCGAGCCCCTGTCGGCCCAGACGATCGGCCATCGTTTGTCCATTGCCGAACGGCAGATCCCCCAGTTCAAGCGGAACGATCACATGCTCCGTAATAAACGTGGATCCAAGCCCAGTACCGAGTCCCAGGAATAGCATCCGGTTCCCATCGTAAGCGCCAAGCGACTGCATCACCGCGTCGTTTACCAGCCGCACAGGCTTTGCGAATGCGCGCTCGAAGTCGAAGCCAACCCACCCATTGCCGAGGTTTCCTGGTTCTTCTTTTGGCCCGTCGTCGCCGACGATGCCGGGAAAGCCAAGAGAAATGACGTCGTAGTTCCAGTCGTGTGTCGCTTCCTCCACCTGTGTAAGCAGTGTTTGAGGTGTGAGCGCCGGATGCGAAGGAAATTCACGTGTATTTGCTGTGCTCCTTACACCCAACTTCACGCGCGATCCGCCGATGTCGATGACGAGGACCTCCACGCAACCCAGCTCGACATCCGTGAATGCAAACTCGCTGACTACTATTTGCGGCAACGTCGTGAGTTGCGAAGGAACTGCAGAGGCGGGGAATGGCTGAAGAGCAGGGCTACTTGAGACCGCGAGCGGAACGCCGAGACACGGCCGGCCGTCTGCACCACGCAAACGGCCGGCTCCAGATAGTTAGATAGAAACGGCGGCAGACTTCGCCGGTGCAGGCGCGGGCTCGAACACATCCGCTTCCACCGGTGTGACAGCGTCCATCCCACCACCATGCAGGTACGCTTCTTCGCCGTGGAGAGCGATGTCGAGACCGCTGGCTTCCTCGTCGGCCGTCGCGCGCAGCGGCATCACCAGGCCAATCGCCTTGAGCAGGACGAAGCTCGCCGCGCCGCTGTAGACGATCGCTGCCAGGACGGCTGTGCCCTGAATCAGCAGCTGTTTCGGGTTGCCGAAGAGAACGCCATCCGCAACGCCGTTGAGCGCCTTCTCTGCGAAGACACCGGTGAGCAGCGCGCCAACGGTTCCGCCGACGCCGTGCGCGGCGACGACGTCGAGGGAGTCGTCGAGCGACGTCTTGGCGCGAACCTGGATCGCGAAGTAACTCGGGATCGCCGCGATGCCGCCAAGCGCGAGCGCGCTCATCGGGGAGATAAAGCCCGCCGCGGGCGTGACGGCGACAAGTCCAACAACAATCGCGGTCGCGGCACCAACGGTCGTCGGCTTGCCGGTGCGAACCACGTCGATGATCGTCCACACCACCAGCGTCGCAGCCGGCGCGAGCATCGTCGTCACAAACGCGAGGCCGGCAATCGGACCGGCCGCCAGGGCACTGCCGGCGTTGAATCCAAACCAGCCGAACCAGAGCAGACCGGCGCCAAGCAGCACGAACGGCACATTGTGCGGGAGGATCGAGGCCTTCTGATAATCGGATCGACGGCCGACCACGATTGCGGCGGCAAGCGCAGCCACGGCAGCGTTGACGTGCACGACCGTGCCGCCAGCGAAATCGAGCGCGCCCATCTTTGCCAGCCAGCCACCGCCCCACACCCAGTGAGCGATCGGACTATAAACGGCAAGCGCCCAGAGCGAGATGAACGTCACATAGGCGGAGAAACGCATCCGTTCGACGATCGCACCTGAAATGAGTGCGGCCGTGATGATCGCGAACGTGCCCTGGTACGACATGAAGAGCGCATGAGGGATTGTCGTCGCGGTGCGGACCTCCAACCCGACTCCCCGGAGAAAGGCGTTCGACAAGTCCCCGATCCAGTTATTCCCCGTCGAGAACGCCAACGAGTAGCCAAGCAACGCCCAGAGCACACCGACAAACCCAAGAGACACGAAACTCATCATCATCGTGTTCAGTGAGTTTTTCGGTCGCACGAGACCGCCGTAGAAAAATGCGAGCGCCGGCGTCATCAGCAGCACGAGTGCCGTGGAAATCAACATCCATGCGGTATCAGCTTGATTCATGTGTACCTCGATTCAAGGCCGTGCCGTGCCCATCACGGCGCGTGTGAAACGACAATTCCCAAGACACGGTAGGGCGAATACCCGCGCCTGCTCGCGTCTCGCGCATGCACCACGTGCATGAATAGGCTCGCGACCGGTGATTACCAAGAACCGCGCCAAAACGTGCACAGGGCGATACAGAGTTTTACGGCGCAAAACAGACATTTTTGGTCGAAATAGATTCGCGTTCAGCACGTTTTTCCGACATTCCTTGATCGTGCGGTTCTACGGAAGCGCCAAAAATGTCGCTTCAAGGTCGCCGGCGGCGGGCGTCCGATCGGGCCGGGGGACGAACGACGTCGAGAACTCAGCTCGAACGAACAAGAATGTCTCGAAATAGAGGCGTCCGACATTTTTGTTGCCGACTTCGATCTGAAAGGGAGACCGACATGATAATGATGCCGAACCGGTCAACCCATGCCTATCGATCTCGGCGAAGTGTTCGCCACGCGATCTCGTTCGTTGAGGCTCGAATGGTTCGCCCTGGTCGCAATTGCGTGTGGGGTGGCCGCGCTGATTGCGCCATTGGGAGCCGCCGAACAGCCGCTGCTCCGCGTTGGAGCGCTGCTCGCGGTCGCTGGCGGCATCGAAACGATCCATGGGCTGCGGCGCAGCAGCTTTGCCGCGGTCCGTCGCACCGTCACGAGTGGCATCATCACGCTGCTGATGGCACTCCTGGTAATCAACGCGCCATTCATCGCGGGAACCGCCCTCGTCCTGTTCCTCGCCGTATCGTTCGGCCTTGATGCAATCGGAAACGGGCGTGCGCTCTTGCGCGCGGCCGAACAACGGGCGCGACTACTCGCCGGTCTGGCGGCACTCGGTGACGGCGCGGTCGCCGTGCTCCTGCTGGTCGTCCAACGCATTTCACCGACCTGGCTGATTGCGGTCGCCGCAGCGCTCCGCTGTTTCGGCATCGCGTGGACGATGGCGACCGCGCCGGTGTACGACGCGGACGATGCCGCTCGGACCGTGGTTGACGACCTCGACCTCGAGGAAACCGAGGCGGCAGCCCTTCGCGAACAGTTGATTGAGGAGGAAAAAGCGCGAGCCCCCGCCGATTTGCGGTGGACCCTGGCATTCGTCGCGACTCTCTTGGCGATCCACATCGCGCGAATGCAACCGGACGGATCGCTGCTCGGCTTCGTTGCTCCGGCCGTCGCGGTTCTCGGCGACATGCTGCTTGCGGTTGTCATTGCCTTGCTCTTGTTCGTGCCGGCGGTCGTGTCGGTTCGGTCGTCCACCCGATGGCTTGAACGCTGGCTGTGGCATCGCCAGCTGCAGGATGGCGCGGATCGGCATGCATGGCTGAACCGCATTGCCGGGCACTGGCTACGCCATCGGTTGCGGATCGGCATCCGCCTGCGCGAGGCACGCTATTCCGTTCCCGCCGCCTTGAAACGAAGTCTCGCGTCCGGACTCCCGGTGGCTGCCGTCATCGCTGCGACCGTTCCGGTGTGGGGAATGAGCTGGTTCTTTGATACCGAGAACTGGGCGTCAGGTTTGTGGAATTCCTGGGCAGAGTCGCGGACGGACAAGTGGCGCGCGGCGATGGTCCACGACGTCGAGGCCGCGAATCCGCGTAACGCTTCCCTCTTTGCCGTGGACCCTGGCGGTCTCGCGAGCGGCGATTTCTCGTTCATCGTCATCGGCGACACCGGCGAGGGGGACGCGTCGCAACACGTCCTGCGCGATCAGTTACTGACGGTCGCGAGTCAGCCCGATGTGCGGTTCCTCGTGATTTCGTCGGACGTCGTGTATCCGAACGGCTCCATGATCGATTACGAAGCCAAGTTCTGGCTGCCGTTCAAAGGCGTGACCAAGCCGATCTATGCCATACCCGGCAATCATGATTGGTACGACGCGCTGGAGGCCTTCCTCGCCACCTTCCTTGATGCGAACTCGGCGCGTCTTTCGATACGCGCGCGCGCCGCCGCCGATCTGCGTCTGACGAGCACGACCGACGCACGCATCGAAAGCTTGATTACCAAAGCGAAGCGTCTCCGCGACGACTACGGCGTCCCGACGGGCTTTCAACGGGCACCGTTTTTCGAAGTCCAGACCGACCGATTCGCATTGGTTGGCATCGATACCGGGATCGTCAAGCGCATCGACAATCTTCAGTGGCAATGGCTCGAATCGGCGCTGTCGCGGGCACACGGCAAATCGATCATGGCAATCATCGGACACCCGTTCTATGCCGGCGGTGGAGACATGGCGGCGGACAATCCGGAGTTTACGGGGCTCAAGCAAAGGCTCCTTGATGGAGGCGCCACGATCATGATGGCGGGCGACACTCACGATCTCGAGTATTACGTCGAGCCGGCATCAACAAACCGACCAAAGATCCATTACTTCGTGAACGGCGGCGGTGGGGCGTACCTCAGCTTCGGTACTGCCCTCGCGTGGCCATCCAAACCGGCCACGTCCGAGTGGGCGTACTATCCGAATCGAGAGGCGGTGTCGCAGAAGATCGACGCTCGGACGCCAGCATGGAAACGTCCCGCGTGGTGGTGGACGACGGAGTTTGGCGCGTGGCCGTTCTCGGCGGAGTGGCTCTCGGCCGCGTTCGACTACAACGTCGCGCCGTTCTTTCAGAGTTTCATCGAAGTACGCGTCGAGCCGTCGTCAGGTTCCATTCGGTTACGGCCCTACGGCGTTCATGGCCGGTTGAAATGGCGTGAGGTGGCACATTCCGACGGTGTTCGGCCTGCCGGAGTCGACACTAGCGAGTTCGTGGAATGGACGGTGCCAATGAGGTAGCTGCCGCGGTTAGGTCACCCCTTTTGCCTTTTCCCTTTTGCCTTTATTCATGCCGTAGCGCCTCGAGCGGATGGACTCGTGATGCGCGTCGTGCCGGCAGATATGCTGCCAACTGCGCGGCGATCAACAACACGACGATTGCGCCGACGATCGTCAGTGGATCGAGTGGCGTGACGCCAAACAGCAGCGACTCGATCCACCGTACTCCTAGCCAGACGGCCGGTAGCCCCGCGAGGACGCCAATCGCCACAAGCAGTGCGCCGCCACTGACGACCGACGCGACCACCCGCGATGCCTGGGCGCCGAGCGCCATGCGGATACCAATCTCTTTCGTTCGCCGCGATACGGTATACGCCAGCAATCCATAGATGCCGATACACGAGAGTGCCAGAGCGAGCACCGCGAATCCGCCGGCGAGCATGGCCATCATCCGCTCCCGGACGATCGTGTTGGCAACCTGCGTCGACAAGGCACGGACTTCGATTGGAGTATTCGGGAATTTGGGCTGAAGCGTCTGTCGGATAGCCGACGACACTTGCCCGAGTGGTCCCTCGGCGCGAACGGAGATCGATGTGCCATTTCTCGGGTTCAGCTGATAGTAAGCCACGTACACCGTCGGCGGCGCTTCGGCGCGCAATCCGGCCAGCTTCGTATTCCGCACCACGCCGACGATTTCGAAGTCCTTATGTCCATTGATGTTCGTAGACAGGTGCTGGCCGACAGGACGGCCCTTGGGAAAGTACTGCGCCACGTACGCCTCGTTGACGAGGACCACCGGTACCGCGTCGCTGCGATCACGCTCGGTGAACTCCCGGCCTGCGATCACCGGAATCTGGAGGGTCGAAAAAAAGCCGGGACCGGCGCCGACGACAAACGCGTTGTCTCGTTCCGGCAGCGGCTGCCCCGCCGGCATGACCGGCTCACTCCAGGTCCACCCGTTCAGCGGCGTGTGGGTGGCGACCGTGGCCGAAAGCACACCGGACAGGCGCTGTAATTCCTCAACCAGTGTTGGCGGGATCAGCCCTGCCTGATCCGCCAGTTCGACGAGCAACACGCCTTCGCTACGGAATCCCGGATCAAGCGATTCGAGGTTATTCAATGTTCGGCCGAAGAGTCCCGCGCCCGCTAGCAGGACGAGCGACAACGCCACTTGTGCCACCACCAGGAACGGAAGCAGACGAGATCGTGAACCGGCAGTGGTTCGCGAATCGTCTTTCGAGGCGACGTTCGGATTGACCGCCGTCGTTTGAATCGCGGGCGCCATTCCGAACAGGATGCCGGTCACGATCGCCACCGCGCTGCTGAACGCCAGCATGTGCACATTCGGTGTCAAGTCGAAATTGACCGTCGACAGATCAGTCGAGATGAGGCCGACGAGAAAGGACCCGAGGACCCGTGCGAGAAAAACTCCGACGGCAGCACCTATGAGCGAGAGCATCGTGCTCTCGATCAGGAGTTGCCGCACCACTCGCGCGCGGCTCGCCCCGATGGCCAGTCGCACGGCGATTTCCTTTTGCCTCGCGGACGCGCGTGCCAGCAGCAGCGTCGCAATGTTGGCACACGCAATCAGAAGAACGAGCGCGACGGCACCCATCAGGACGTATAGCGGCTTCTGGTAGATCTTCCGAAGGTAGCTCCAGCCCGTTCCACCAGGAGTGAGCGTGAAGACGCATTCCGCGACGTGCTTTCGCTCACTTGCGGGCCAACCGGGCTCAATGAGGGAGTCCGATATCTGGGACCACACGACGTTCAGCCGTGACGTGGCCTGGTCAACCGAAATGCCAGGGTTTGGCCGCACGAGAACTCGCAGCCAGACGTTGCCGCGGCCGAGGAGCGACGCCATGGTCGGATACATCTGTGGCAGTGCCGCAACCGTCATCGTGATATCGGCAACGGCCCCCACGTTCGCACCGGCGAAACCGCTGGGCGTGACGCCGACAACGGTCACAACCTTACCCTTGATCCGCAGTGGCTGCCCGACGGCCTGCGGACTTCCGGCAAACTCACGTTGCCAGTAGGCATAGCTAATGACGGCACTGAGCGGCGCACCCACCCGATCGTCGTCGTCGGTGAGCAACCGGCCAACGACTGGATTCAGGCCGAGTGTGGAGTAATACCCGCCCGTCACCAACGCGCCGTGAACACGGCTCATCGATCCGGCGGTTCCAACATCGAAGGTCGTTCCACTGAACCCGGCAACGCCGCTGAAGATGTCGCGCTGATCAGCCAGAGCGCGAACCATCGGGTACGAAAAGCTTTCGCCGCCCGGCCCAGTCGCGCCCGGTGATCGCAACCACACCTGCATCAGTTCCTGCGGATTCCGCACCGGGAGCCATCGGAGCATCAAGGCGTCTATCAGGCTGAAAATTGCCGTATTCGCGCCGATTCCGAGAGCGAGGGTCAGGACGACCGTGCAGGTGAATGCACGGTTCCTGAGAAACAGGCGAAACGCATAGCGAATGTCGCGGCCGATTTCATCGAGGCCGCCACCGTGGCGCTCTGTGCGAACGTGCTCCTTGACCTGTTCGACGCCGCCGAGTTCCAGTCTCGCGAGACGACGGGCGTCATCAGGCGACACGCCGTCGGCGATTTTTTCGGCGACGGACATGTCGAGAAACGACTGCAGCTCGTCGTCCAGATGTTGTTCGGCCTCTGACCGATGAAGGATCCAGCGGACAACCGATCGAACGCGGTGCAGGAGCTTCATGCACCCTCCAGCACGCTGGTGATCGCGAACGCCACGCGATCCCATCGTTCACGATGCTGCTCGAGCTGTTTCCGTCCGGAGGCGGTGATCTTGTAGTACTTCGCCTTCCGGTTGTTTTCGCTGGCGCTCCATTCCGCTTTCAGTTTTCCGTCCTGCTCGAGCCGATACAAGGAAGGGAACAATGAGCCGGGATTCACTTGAAAGTGGTTGTGACTGAGCGCGGCGAGCCGTTGCGAAATCCCATAGCCGTGCATCGGTTCACGCACCAGGATCGTGAGAATCATCAGCTCCAGCGTGCCCTGTGGAATGTCGAGCTTGTCCATGCGGTTCCTTTAGGCAACCTATATGAACACGATGATGATTCTTGTTCCTTTAGGATGTCAAGAGAAAGGCAAAAGGGAAAAGGGACAAGGGAAAAGGAAGGCAAAAAGGGATAAAGGCACGCTATCGGACGATAAGAGGGCGGAGAGGGCGCACATAGAGGTTTCTGAATGCAGCCGGGCCATGATCGCCCTGGAGCATTAAAGGATGTTGCGCGCCTTCCGGGATGGACAGCGCAGCGCGCGTCGGACCATCGACATCTACATCTTTCTGAACCAATTGCCCGTTGAAGAGCACGCGCTGGAATCGCGCGCGCTCGGTCCTCATTCCCGTTGCATCGAAACGCGGCGCCCGGAACCAGATCTGGTATGACTGCCACTCGCCCGGGCGGCGCGCCGCGTTCACAAGTGGCGCCGAGCCGCCGACGCCGTGCTCCTCGATCCACTGGTGATAAATTGCGCCGCCGTCCGAAGTGGTCATAGGTTCGGTCGATCCCCAGCTGTCGAAGATCTGCACTTCGTAGAGACCTTGAAGGTAGACCCCGGAGTTCGATCCTTTCGCGAGCATGAACTCGAGATACAACTCGACGTCGCCGAACGACGCATCGGTGCAGAGGTTCGCGGTGCGACCGGTCGTACCATTGAGGATCGTCCCACCCTCACCCTGCCGGCCCTGCAGCTGTGTCGGTCCGTCTGCCAACCATCTTCCAACATGTACGGCGGTCACCATGCGCATCGCCGTCCTGAATCGGCGAGTAGCCGCGCTGTTGCGGTGACAACAGAAGCGCTGCGGCCATGAACGCAAACAACGCTCGCATAACCCGTCAATATACCTTTTACCTTGCGCCTTTTACCTTTCCTTTTGCCTTTTCCCTTTTGCCTTTTCCCTTTTTGATCCGTCCCAAATGGCACCGTGATCGTCTAACATCCGAAGGGCAGACAGACAGGAGATTGACTCATGAGACTGTTGATTGGACTGTTCGTGGGGCTGCTCGCGGCTGACATGACGGGGAATTGGACGCTGAGATACGACCCGGATTTCAGCGGGCATCCCGCGGTTCACGAATGCAAGGTGCAGCAACAGGGCGAGAAGCTGACGTTTTCGTGCGATCCTGACGCGAAGTTCACGGGCGAGATCAAAAACAACCGGGTCACGTTCGAACACACCACGGGAAAAAAGAATGAAATCGTGGTTCACTATTCGGGCGCCATTAATCAGGAACGGTCATTCATGAAAGGCGCGTGGCAATACACCGATCCAAGCGACAAGAAAGAAAAGACCGGCCGGTTCTCGCTCGAGAAGCACTAACGCGCCTTATCCTCAGAACACGACGAGTGGTCGCATCATGTCGTGTTCCTCGTGTTCGAGGATGTGGCAATGCCACACATACTCGGCGCCGCCCGTGCGGGGACTCGAGGGCACTGCGAACGGCACCGACGGCAACCTGAAGTTGGCGATGACTGTCGTCACTTCTCCGGGATTCATTCGAACGGTTTCTTTCCACCCAAGCTCCGTCGGATCCGGATTGCGTGCTGGTCCGGTATAAGCCGGCGTGCCAGCATACTTGCGGACGCTGAACGGCTGCCTCGCGAGAACCTGAACGTTGACGAGATGGAAGTGGATGGGGTGCGTGTCGGCGCTCAGGTTGGCGATCTGCCAGACCTCAATCGCATTACCGAAACCGTCGCGGCTAATTGTTTCCGTCGGCGTATCGAGATACTCCCGGCCATACGTCGTTGGGATGGAAGGATTGATTGTGTTCGGGCCGACGAGCTGAATCAGACGCCCGAGCGAGTCAAATCCTTCGTTCAACGTCAGCTGTCGAACGGGGTACCCCGGCGGCAGGTTCAAGGCACCGTTCTGGACTGCGACGCCGGCCGGTACGATGAACGGATCGAGTCCAGCGCGCAGGTCCTCTCCAGTGATCGCGAGCGGCTCATCGGACACCCCTGAAGCGGGACCCACGACGAACTTCATCATGATCCGCGTATCTGGTCCTTCGCCGGGCTCCGTCGATCCGATTCCCTGACTTCCAGTGAAAATGTCAGTGTCGCGATCGCCCGCAGGAAACGGCGCGGGCGCGTCAGTGTAGAGAATGAAGGTCTTGCCTGCCATGCCGGTGAAATCGACGATGCAGTCGAGCCGCTCGGCGGGTGCGACCAGCATGTTAGGCGCGCCTGTCATCAACATCTCGACCCTGAAGGGTTGCGCCGCGGGGACGAAGACCGGTTCGGGTAGGAATCCTCCCTCAGTTCCAATCACCAGAAATCCGGGGCCCGGAGCGTTGGTTGGAATCCTTTTGTTGTTGTACGTGATGCCATCGCTGCTGCCGTCCCCGAGGTACAACTGGACGTTGAGGAACCGTGATTGGCATGCGTTCAGTAACCGGAATCGATACCGCCTAGCCTCGACGTTGGCGACCGGATACACGGTGCCGTTGACCAGCATCGTGTCGCCGAACATTTCCGGAACACACGACGGATCCGGCGCACCCGTTCCATCGGAATACTGTCGGCTGGGTTTCTCATAAACGTGCGGATACCACAGGCTGCCGACCGTGTGCGACTTCGGAGAGGTGACATCGAACCACGTGGGATCGTCGATCGCGGTATCTGGTCCGATGAATGTCTTGTCCTGAATGACCAGCGGTATTTCCCGACCGCCGGCTTCTGCGAAGTCCGGCAAGCCCTTGTTCCGCAGCGCCGCCTCGAACGGGTCACGAATGATGTAGCCGCTGGCGATGCCGGCATACGCGTTCAAGCGCGTGATTTCGTGCGCGTGATCGTGGTACCACAACAGGCGCGCGCTCTGATTGTTCGGGTAATAGTACTCGCCCTGTCCGGCAACAAGCCGGTGGTTCAGCGAGCGCATGAACGTTGTCATATAACTTTCGCCGACGTGGCCGTCAGGCGTGAACCATGCCATCGGGCCGCCATCGCTCGGCCACGGCACGAACCCACCGTGCAGATGCGTGCTCACAGCATTGTGACCGCTGCCGCCATATCGTCCTGCGGCTTCCGGAAAACCGCCAATGAGCGGTGGAGAAACATCGACGGGGAGCGGGTGTACCGGCGGCAGTTTATTGGTGACGGTCAACTGCGTTGGGGTGCCGCGCTGCGCGACGATGAACCCGCCAAGATGACGCGTTGGATAACCCGCCTCTCCGAGTGCGTTCGACGGGCTGAATCCCCAGAGGGTCGTTGGATCCAGCGCGGGATGCAGTCGATCACTGAACTCGGTGACGTTCAACGAGTAGTGGGCGACGTTACCAGCCATCCGATCTGGCAGCGCCACCGGAATGCCACCCGGTCCAATACCGCACAGCGCGGTGCGATACTTCGTAATGCCACTGCCGTAAGAGGCCCGAGCCCGACGGAAGGGGAGCATCGTTGCGGCGCTGGCGGCCGCAAGCGTCCGGATGAATGTGCGACGTGATGAATGCATGGCCGCCTCACTTAATACGTCTTCAGGACGCAGCATCCCGCAAGTCGTCTGCCAATACAGCCGCGGTAGCGGCGACCGCATAATTGACTCGTACAACACGTCTTTTCGTTGACGGACACCACCACCGCTCCGAACCGGGTTCGTGCGTCGCGAGGATCTGCCGGATAACCGTCAGCGCGAGTTCAGGTGGGCTTTGAGGAACCGCCCTGTGTGCGAAGCCTTGCACCGGGCGATCGCTTCCGGCGTACCAACGGCGACCACTTCCCCGCCGGCGTGGCCGCCTTCGGGGCCGAGATCGACGACGTGGTCGGCTGTCTTGATCACGTCCAGGTGATGCTCGATCAGAAGCACCGTGTGCCCGGCATCCACGAGCCGGTTCAGCGACTCGAGTAACCGCTCGACGTCGGCAAGGTGCAGACCCGTCGTCGGCTCGTCGAGGATGTAGACGGTGTGTTTCGATCGCTGCAGCGTCGACAACTCGGTCGCAATTTTCACGCGCTGCGCCTCGCCACCTGACAGCGTCGTCGCCGATTGCCCGAGCGTCAGGTATCCAAGTCCGAGATCGGCGAGGACCTGAATCTTCCGGCTGATCGCCGGTTCGCTCTTGAAAAACTCGACTCCCTCTTCGACCGACATGTTGAGCACGTCATCGATCGTCTTGCCCCGCAGCATGACCTCGAGTGTCTCGCTGTTGAAGCGGGCGCCTTTGCACGCGGCGCACGTCACCTCGACGTCGGGCATGAAATACAACTGCGTGGTGATGACGCCTTCTCCCTGGCACTCCTCACAGCGGCCGCCTTTGACGTTGAAGCTGAAGCGGCCTGGCTTGTAGTCACGCTCGACCGACAACGGCGCCTGCGTGAAAAGATCGCGAATCGTGTCGTAGAAGCCGATGTAGGTCGCGGGATTCGAACGGCTGTTCCGGCCGATCGGCGTCTGGTCGATGTTGACAACCTTGTGGACGTGCTCGGTTCCCTCCAGTCGATCGTGCGCACCTGGCAGCGTTCGCGTATCCACCAGATGCTTCCACAGCGCTTTGTAGAGGATTTCACTGACAAGCGTGCTCTTGCCCGACCCGGACGCCCCGGTGATCGCGACCAGCGTGCCCAGCGGAAACGTGACGTCGATCGACTTGAGATTGTTTTCGCGCGCGCCACGAACGGTCAGGGTCTTGCCGTTGCCGGAACGGCGCTTTCGCGGCGTTGGAATCATGCGCTTGCCGGACAAGTACTGTCCGGTCGGCGACGCCTTGCACTTGAGTACATCCTCAATCTGTCCCTGCACGACAACCTGGCCACCATGCACGCCGGGGCCTGGCCCCATTTCGACGATGTGATCGGCGGAGCGGATCGTGTCCTCGTCGTGCTCAACGACGATGACCGTGTTGCCAATGTCGCGCAGCCGCTCGAGCGTGGCGATCATCTTGACGTTGTCTTTCGGATGCAGACCGATGCTCGGTTCATCGAGGACGTAGAGCATGCCCATCAGACCCGATCCGATCTGGGTCGACAGCCGAATACGCTGCGATTCCCCGCCTGACAGCGTCGACGAGCGCCGGTTGAAGCTCAAATAGTCCAACCCGATGCCGAGCAGCAGCTCGAGGCGCCCGCGGATCTCCTTCAGCACCTGACGGCCGGCGTCGGCGCCGCGGCCAGTTGGCTTCACCGTGCCGAGAAATTCATGCAGCTCGTCGAAGTGGAGTTGACCGAGTTCATAGATGCTCTTGTCGTGGATCGTGAACAGGAGCCGTGTCGCGCGGACTCGGGCGCCGTTGCAGTCAGGACAGGTGCGCTCGACCATCACCTTGTCGAGCCATGCCTCCATCCGCGAGTTCGCTTCGCCCCGCTGCCGGTAGTGGCGGTACCACCGCTCGATTCGTCTGGCGATTCCATGAAAGCCCACCTCGCGGCCTTCCTGATCCGCGCGGCGAACCTTGGCGTCAGGCGGCGTCATAATCCGGATTTTGTTGATCCCGACGCCATACAGAATTGCATCGCGGGCGGACTCGGGAAGATCCTTCCACGGCGCATCAAGCGGGAACTCCAGGGCGGTCGCGAGACTGAACATCATTCGCCCGTCCCACGTGTCGGGGTTGTACTTGAAAGCCTCGCGGACGAAACAACCGCCAAGAATGCTGCGTTGTGGATCCGGGATGAGCAGTTCCGGGTGGGTGAGCTTGTCGACACCGAGTCCCCCGCACGTTCGACATGCGCTTTCCGGATTGTTGAACATGAAATAGTCGGGGCCGATGTCACCATAGATGAAATGATGTGTGGCGCTCGACGAGTCCTTGTAAAAACGCTGCACGTCCGTTTTGCTCGCGCCCTTCAGGACATGAACCTGCAGCAGTCCGTCGCCAACCAGCAGCGTCGCTGCAATCCCAGCCCTAATTGCTTTTTCATGTTTGCGGCCGACGATGAATCGATCGACGACGGCTTCCATGTGCGCGTTGACCGGTGCACTCTCGCCGGATTCTGAGCCACGTGAGTTTTCGTCTGTGGAATCAGGTTCGGCGCGATCTGCAAGATCGATCGGCTTTCCGTCGACGAACATCCGCCGGCAGCCCTTCTTGCGAACCTCCGCGAACAGGACCTCCAGATCCTCGCCGTAGATCGGAAACACGGGCGCGCGCAGTTCAATCTCCGTCCCTTCCGGCAGCGACAAGATCGATTCGAGAATCTGGCTCGAGGAACGGTTCGGCACTGGCTCGCCACTGCGGGGGCAATGCGGCTGACCGATTGTCGAGTAGAGCAGGTTCAAATAGCTGGCGATGTCGGTCATGGTACCGACCGTCGATCGCGGGTTGCTCGTCAGCGTCTTCTGTTCGATCGAGATCACTGGAGACAGGCCGAAGACGTAGTCCACGTCCGGCTTGGTCACCTGGGCGACAAATCGTTTCGCGTACGACGACAGCGACTCCATGTAGCGTCGCTGCCCCTCGGCATAGATGGTGTCGAACGCGAGGCTCGACTTGCCAGATCCGGAGAGCCCGGTGACGACCGTCAGCCGATCGCGCGGTATATCAACAGAGATGTTCTTGAGATTGTGAACGCGGGCGCCCTGCACGGCGATCGACGTGCGGGCAGTGGTGGCTTTCTTCTGTGTAGCCATTCGTGGTTTGAGGTACGGGCGCGTGAGACGGTCAGCCCTGCCAGAAAAACGCCAGTTCCTGCACTTCGATCGTGCTCTTCTTCGTCAAACGAACCGGTAGAGACGCCTTGGCGATCAATCGTTGATCCGCCAGATACTCACAGGCCGTCGTGACGTGGTTGATATTGAAATGCCGCGCGAAGTGATTGTCCAGTTCCCTCGCCGAGCGTGCTTCTCCAACCTCTTTCAGGTGTTCGATGATGAGCTTAAACAGCTTCGGCGCTCGTTCAGCAACATAACTATCCACCGCATCCAACGCATCCTGAACCAGCTTCCGCGTCTTCTTCGTGTTGAGCAAATCGCTATAAATCTTCTTGAAGAATGCGGGATTCAATTTCAGCGCTTCCGGGATGACTTCGCGATCGGCGATGAGCCGGTGAGAGATGACCTCAATCTGCGCGAGCGGGGTCGCGGCGTAGAGAATCCACAAGGCGGTGTAATCCAGGTCCCCTCGGGTGATGAGCCACTTGTGTGCCTTGTAGATTGAAGTCAGCGCCTGCATGGCTGCGCTCATCAACTGCACTTCGGAGTCTCGCGCACCGAGTTCCTTCGTTTGCCGACACAACTCGGCAATCGTCTCGTCGTGCGTGTACAGCAGCCGCCCCTTCGCCACCAGTGCATGAATGAAGGAATTGTGCAACGCGCCGTCAATCGACTTGCGAAAGACCGCGCGGGGCACCAGGTTCGCGTGGACGTTCACGCCGTCGGCATAGAGCGGCAGGTTTGATTCCTCGACCTTGCGGTCGTCGATGGTCACCAGCATCAGGTCGATGTCCGACTTCTCCCAGACGACGTCGTGCGATAGGCTGCCGCACAGAATCGCCGCGAGAATAGATCGGTCACTCTTGATTTGGTCGACGAGCGCGTCGAGCGCAGCGCTGAACCGCTGCTGAGTGGCCTGTGTGCCGTTCATAAATTCCAATTGTATGCCGCCACTGGCCATTGTCGTTCGCGTCCTCGCGAACCCGATCGCGAACGTCTTTCAGAAGCAACTCACCCAGCGATCGGCCCACCCGATTTTCATTATCACGTCCGTCCATGCCGTGCTCGCGGTGTTGTGCCTTCCCTACGCGGTCACCGGTGGATTCCATTTCCCGAACGGCGTGTGGACCAACATGCTCATTGCCGCGCTCCTCGCGGTCACCGGCAACGTGCTCATCGTCTCCGCGCTGAGCGAAGCCGATATGTCCGTGCTCGGGCCGATCAATGCCTACAAATCGGTGGTCGGCCTGATCCTCGGGATCTTTCTCGTTGGCGAACGGCCGACACTGTTAGGACTCAGCGGCGTGCTGCTCATTGTCGCCGGGAGCTATTTCGTCATTGACCGGAAAGGCAATCAGCCGCTCGGTAGCGCGTTCGCACGGTTCTTCAGCGAGCGCGGCATTCAACTCCGTTTTGCGGCGCTCTTCCTGTCGGCAACGGAAGCCATCTTTCTGAAGCGGGCGGTCGTGCTGTCGTCACCCGCTACTGTGTTCGTGCTTTGGTCCGTACTCGGATTTGCAATGGCGATGACATGGACGCTGATCTCACTGCGACGTAACCTGGCAACGCAATTGGTCGTGTTGAGAGCGGCGCTCGGTACATTCATGTCGCTCGCGGTTGCGACAGGGATGATGCAACTGGCCACGGTCTTTACCTTCCGGGATCTTCAGGTCGGGTATTCGCTCGCGCTCTTTCAGTTGTCGGCGATCGTTTCCGTGTTGCTCGGTCGACGCTACTTCGCGGAAGCCGATATCCGCGAACGCCTGGTTGGATCAGTCATCATGGCAGTCGGGGCGGCATTGATCGTCGTGTTCGGCCGTCAAAACTGATTCTCCCCCAGTCATGGGTGCCACACTGAGTGTTCAAGTGTGACAAGATTGAACCTGGGGATGTTCCTTTCTGGAACAACGGCGGAACGCCGATTGCAAAAACCCTCAGCATTCCACGAACTCGACCTCGGCATCGCAATTGATACATGTTGCCGCGATAGGTACAGACACCCATCGCCGGCGAACGAGCCGCGGAGGTGCGTCCGGATTGCCACGTACGGTTCTCCGGCCGCACTCGTTATGACCGGTATGGATGTCCTCACGTTCGAACGTCCGCGAGCTTCCAAAAGGACCGTGTTTATGGCTGATGACTGTTCGCGTTGTCGCGAGGAACTCGCACGGCTGACCGAGGAGAACGTCGCGCTGCGGCGTGCCGCCCTCGCGTTCGGCAGCCTCGCGGAACGCTTGAACCTGGCGCTTCAGGAAGAACGCAGACTGACCAGCGCTCGCGAGACAGCGGACGCTATCAACTGTCCTACTCCGGCGGCCGCTCGCGTGCGGGCGCGTCGCGGAATGCAGGGATGAAAGAATCGCGAATCGCTAGTCGCTAATCGTGAATCACTAATCGAGAGGGGTTCAAATCGGACGATCTCGAAACTACTTTGCGACCGAATAACGCGGATACCATAACCGGCAACATGGGGATCCGTACATTCCTGAGTGATCGCGGCGACACCGGGCGACGGCTGGATCTCGTGCTGCGCCGGCATCTGGCGAACCTCGAGACCGCCACCCGCACGCGGGTGCAGACGTGGATCGACAAAGGAACCGTCAGCATCAACGGTCAGACCGTTCGCCGTGCCGCGGCGCGAGTCGCGGTCGGCGACGTGCTGACGGTCGACATTCCCGACGCGGCCGTCCCCTTCCGACGCACACTCGAGCCACAACCCGCCGCCCTCCGGATTCTGTTCGAAGACGATTACCTGCTTGTGTTGAGTAAGCCGCCCGGTGTCGTCGTGCATCCAAGTCACGCGCAGTCAGGGGGCACGCTGATGAACGCTCTTGCGTGGTACGCGCGGCAGTGGAGTTCACCAGCCGAGCGGCCGTCGATCGTCGGGCGGTTGGACAAGTTCACGTCAGGCGTTGTGCTCGTCGCCAAGAGCGCAGCGCTGCATGCGAAGCTTCAAAGCGCAATGGCCAGCACGGCGACCAAGAAGGACTATCTCGCGATCGTGTATGGCCGTGTGACGACCTCGCGAGGGAAGATCGACTTGCGCCTTCGTCGCGACCCAGACGATCGCCGACGCGTGATTGCCTCGCCGGTCGACGGCGCGCCGAGTCTCACCGAGTTCGAGCTGATGGCTCGAGTGCCTGCGCCTCGCGTTGGTGTCGCGCTTCTCAGATGTCGGCTGGTAACCGGCCGCACGCACCAGATTCGTGTACACCTTTCGGCTCGCGGGTGGCCGATCGTCGGGGATCCGGTTTACGGCAAACCCGGGTGGTCGCGAATCATTGATCCAGCGCTGTCAGAAACGCTCGGCGCATTCCCGCGTCAGGCCCTGCACGCCTGGCGGCTGGCGTTCGTACATCCGGTCACGAAAGCGCCAGTTGTGATGGAAGCAGCGGTGCCAAAGGATATGCGGGCGTTGATGCGCGGGATTGGGTTCTACGAGGTTCTTCCAGGTTCCGCTGGGTTCGACTAGGTCCTTACCGCTTCCGCCAGGTTCGATTCACTTCCCCTCGAGTTCGCGTCGACTGAAATCGCTGTCCTTGAGCCCTATGTTGTAGCGGACGTTGGTGAGGCTGAGATCAGTGTGGGTCTTTGCGCTTGCATCGGCCATGCTGACGTCGGAGATCGTCCAGATCGATTGAATGAGCTCGAGCTTCCGCACTTCGTAGATCTTCTGGCGCTCGTCACGGCGATTGTAGATGTCGGCGTGGACGACCACGAAGTTGTCCTTGCGGATTGTGGACACAATGCGCGGAAAACGTGCGTGCGTGTCGGTCGCGCGCGACTCGATGCGATAGGCGGGCGACGACTT
Source organism: Acidobacteriota bacterium (assembly GCA_046734955.1). Classification (GTDB taxonomy): domain Bacteria; phylum Acidobacteriota; class Vicinamibacteria; order Vicinamibacterales; family 2-12-FULL-66-21; genus JALZOC01. Next base: position 22,872 of record JBKPSH010000148.1, on the reverse strand, counting down.
GCCGTCAGTACCGGCCGACGTCGCGTTCGCGTCGACCATCAGGTAGGTGTAGTCGTCGAGTTCGCGCCCGCTGAAGTCCTCGTACGTGAAGTCGCTGCCAACAAAGTTGTCTTGCGTCTCGGCGCCGGTTATTCGACGCACGCGGCCGAGTGCGGGCAGGTAAAGGAACCGTTCGTCTTCGCCAGCCGGGTGCTCCCATACCAGGAACGCCGTACCTTTGATGTCGTTCGGGTAGGTGAAACGAATCAACATCCGGTCGCCATCGACGGGAGACTTGGTACCCGCAGATGCGCCGCGCAGCGTCCTGATCGTCAACTCGCGGTCCCGAACACGTTGTTGACGATCGAACAGCCGCATCTTCAGCTCAAAGCTGCCGTCTTTGCCGACGTCGCGCTGATCGACCTGACGTGCCACCCATTCGGCCGGTTCCGGTTGCGACGCGACGAGACGTGCGGCATGGCGAGAGGGTGCAAAGGCTAGAACTGCCGCGGCCGTCACGGCGCACGACACCCGTTTCAGCTGCGGCACGGAAGAATGATCAACTGGCGATCTGGTTTGCTCGTATCGCCTGACGTATCGCCTCGACGAGCGCGTCCGGATTTTCCCGAAGCTCACCGTTCATCTCGACGACCGGGACGTGCTCGGGCCACTCCAGCCGTATTCGTGACGCGGCCTCTGGCTCTGCCACGACGACATCAGGTCGTATGCCCTCAAGAATGCGGAGCGCTTCTTCCACCGTGCCTGTCGTGGTGACGGCAAACTTCAGCCGGGCAAGCACGGCCTCCGCCTGCGCGACTGCGTTTTCCCCACGACCAAGCACGAGCACCAGCGGCGCACACCCGGCGACATCACCTGCGCGGCGTCCGCCACGTGGCGCTCTGCGTCGCTCAGGTCCACGGTTGAAAAATGCATCACTCATTACTCACTTTTACCCGAGTGGCTGCGCCCCTCGGACTCCCTTACACCGTCGCTCGCGGGGCCCCATGCCCCGCTCCGCTCCGGTGGCTCGCTCGCTTCACTCGCTCGCTTTTTCTTCGCGGCAGCCAGCAGCCAATCGCCAGCAGCTTTAAATAGCTCGGCCGTAGCAGGCATGCCGTGTGCAGCCTGAAACTCTAATGACCTTTTTCGAGCGCCGAAAGGTCGATTTCCAACGTACGTTGGACCGCCGACGGACATACATCGACGTCGTCGAGCGAGTACTGCGGAGCGCGCTCCCCGTCGAGAACCCTCGCCAGGGACTGTTCAGGCGTTTGGATATTGCCTCACCGCCGCTCGGCTCGGCCGTTTCGGAAGTCGAAGTGCATTTGCTGCACGACCTCGACGGTATGCGCGCACGTACTCGCTAAACCAGTCGATTACTTCCGTGCCGGCTGCTGCTCGTTCATCACAAACGCCCACAGCGTATCCCCCGCGCCTACGATCACATATTGATTGCCATCGAGCTCGTAGGTGATTGCGCCGTTACTGACCGACGCGTTCAGACCTGCGTGCCACAACGCGTCGCCAGTCGTGGCATTCAAGGCGACGAGATCGTTGGACGCGCCGCCGCTGAACAACAGATTGCCAGCGGTGCTGAGAAGACCGGCGCGCGACCCGCCTTCCCACTTGTGGCTCCACTTGACCTTTCCGGTCTTGTAGTCGATCGCTTGAAGCATCGCCTCGCCCCAGCCGCCGCGATCGGTTCCTCCCCATCCCATCGGGTTATCGCTCGGATCGTAGATGTAATACACGCTGTACGCGCGCGTCGCGTTCACGTAGAAGAGTCCGGTCTGCGGACTGAATGTCGGCGGCGGCCAGTTGGCTGCGCCGCCCTGGTTTGGCGAGACCAGCGCGCCGTCAATCTGCGGATGCTTCTTCGGATCCGGCACCGGCTGTCCCTTCTCGTCATAGCCGGACGACCAGTTGGTCTTCACGTATTCGCTCGACACGATCCGTTCTCCATTCGTGCGGTCGAGGACGAAGAAGTGGCCGTTACGCGCCGCCTGTGCGACGAGCTTTCTCGGCTGGCCGTTGATCTGGCCGTCAAAGAGCACAGCTGTTTGCGTCGAATCCCAGTCGTGCGTGTCGTGGGGCGACGACTGGAAGTACCAGTTCATCTTCCCCGTATCTGGATTGAGCGACACGATCGACGCGGTGAAGAGGTTCGCGCCGGCGCGATTGACGTGCGCGATGACCGGCTGCGGATTGCCGGTCGTCACATACATCTGATTCAGCTCGGGATCGTAAGTGAAGGGCTGCCACGTCATGCCGCCGCCATGCTTCATGGCATCTTCGTTCGGCCAGCTTTCGGATCCAGGCTCTCCCTTCGTCTGCGGGACGACATACCACCGCCACTTCATCTCACCGGTCTCGAGGTCGTGCGCCTGCGCGTATCCGGGGACGTCGAGGTCATCGCCGCTGACACCGACCATCACCATATTTTTCACGATAATCGGCGCGACCGATCCGTAATAGAACTGATCGAGATCGCAGATGGGTTTATGCCACCGTTCCGATCCGTCCTTGATGTTGAGCGAAACGAGATTGCAGTCCGGCGTCTCGAAGTACAGCCAGTCGCGATAAATGGCCGCACCGCGATTGCCGATGTGAATGCCGCCTTTCGACTGCCAGATGAAGTGCCAGATCTCACGGCCCGTGCGCGCATCGAGAGCCCACACGTGATCAGGAGCGGTGAGATAGATGACGCCGTTGACCTGAAGCGGCGTGCCTTTGATGCTGCCTGGATTGCCGCCGCCACCGGGATTCAAGCGATACACCCACCCGAGGCTGAGCGAGCCGATGTTGCCGTCGTTGATCTTTGTCAGCGTGCTGTAACGGCGGCCAGTGTAGTCGCCGTTATAACTCGGCCACGAGTCGGTGCCGGGATTGAGCAGTTTCGCCGGATCAAGACCCGTCTGCGCTGTCGCGACGAGCACGGCGCCGCAAACCAGGGCGCATGCAACGAAAATCACCCGTTTCATTTCAAGGTCTCCAGATATGCCACCACGTCGTGCATTTGCTTGTCAGTGATCGTGTCGAGCAGCGCATGATGCGCGGCCAGCGGATCGTCCTTGACAACCTTGACGCCGGGTCCGCGCTTGAACGTTCGATAGGCACCGGAGGCGTCGCGAAGCGAGACGTTGAAGTCGTCCATCTGCAGCAGCACGCCGCTGACGGATTCGCCCGACGTGGGGGTCACCGTCACTTTCACGGCACTGGCCGACGAGGCCGGACCACCGCGGCCACGAGCGCCACCGCGGCCACCGCCGGGGAACAGGAATCGCTGCTGAATGTCGATCGGCTCCAGACGACCACCAATTCCGGCGAGACTCAAGCTCGTCGCGGTATGGCAGGTCGCGCATTTGCCTTCGCCGTTGAAGTACGCCGCTCCGGCTTTCGCATCACCAGTCAGCACGTTCTGCGCCTGGAAGAGGGGCGATCCGCGGAACGAATCGTTGACTCGCTGTCGCAGGAAATGCGCGAGGTTTACGATTTGATCGTCGGTCAGCGTCGCGGCAGAACCGCCGCTCTGCATCTTGTGTCCCTTTTTCAGAAATGGTCCAAGCTCGCTGCCGTATCGATCTCGCAGCACGACCAGCGAGCGCGTCAGGTTGGGGCCGTTGTCAGTCCCCCGCGCTTGTGTCCCGTGACAGTTGATGCACTCGGCTGCCCAGGTCGACTTCCCCTTGTCGGCGAGGGCCGAGTCTACGTAGGGCGCATCGGCGGGACCTGCGCCCATCACACCTCCGCGAGCGCGTCCGCCGCCGGCAGGAGGAGGTGTGGTCTGCTGGCCACCGCGTCCCCCGGCTGGTGCGGGTGGCTGACCCTGAGCGCTGATCATCGTCACGGCCGCCGTCAGCCCCAGAACGGCCGTTCCGATCCATATTCGAGAGGTCAAAACGTTGCGCATCCATTCGTCTCCGGTCCGCGTCATCATACCCCGTCTGAGACCTCGCCAACCGTAGCTCACGCCTGGTCGCACGCGTGAGCGAAGGTTGGTAAGGTTGATGGATGCATTCACGTATCGTGTATCTGGTCGACGTCGACAACACGCTGCTCGACAACGATCGTGTCGTCGCCGACCTGATGCGCCATCTTGACCAGACCGTCGGCCGGGACATGCAGCAGCACTATTGGACGTTTTTCAACAAGCTGCGTGCCGAGCTGGGCTATGCCGACTACCTCGGGGCGCTCCAGGCGTATCGCGCCGCGCGGCCACACGACTTGAGCATCCTCAAAGCGTCATCGTTTCTCATCAACTATCCGTTCGCCAACCGTCTGTTTCCGAATTCGCTGGATGTCATCGAGCGTCTGAAGGCGTGGGGACCGGTAGTGATTCTCAGCGACGGCGACATCGTGTTTCAGCCGCGCAAGGTTGAACGGTCAGGACTTCACGAAGCAGTGGATGGACGCGTGCTCATTTACGTCCATAAAGAACTCGAGCTCGCAGAGGTCGAACGCAGGTTCCCTGCCGACCACTACGTGATGGTGGATGACAAGCTACGCCTGCTCGCGGCATTCAAGTCGTGGTGGGGGAAGCGGGTGACGACGGTCTTTCCGAAGCAGGGACACTACGCGACCGATCCCGAGGTGCTTCGCGCCTATCCGTCTGCGGATATCACGGTGGAGCGGATTGGTGATTTGCTCGGCGCTGATCTGAGCCCCGAAGGGCTGGTCGCCTCGCGCTGAAATTTCTGATTGCTGATTGCTGATTGTCGTACAGGCGAAGCCGCTCAGGACTTCGTCAATCAACAATCAGCAATCGAAAATCAGCAATTTCAGTCATGCAGATAAGCTTCTTCCCCATGCAGACTGATATCGAGACCCAGTCTCTCGTCCTGCTCGCTGGCACGCAGCGGAGTGACGAGGCTGATCACCTTCAGAATGATGAAGCTGACGACGCCGCTGTAGATGATGACCGCACCGACGGCCGTCGCCTGGATCAACAGCTGCTTCGGATTGCCGGCCAGCACACCATCCTGGACGCCGTTCCACGCTTTCGAGGCGAAGATCCCGGTCAGCAGCGCGCCGACAGTTCCGCCCACGCCGTGCGCTGCGACCACGTCGAGTGAGTCGTCGAGCGACGTCTTCGCGCGAATCATCAAGCCCAGATAACTGGGAACGGCGGCGATTGCACCGAGTGCAACCGCACTCATCGGGCTGATAAACCCGGCGGCCGGGGTGATGGCCACCAGCCCGACGACGATCGCGGTGGCGCCACCGACTGCGGTGGGCTTGCGCGACCTCGCCGCATCGAGGAAGGTCCACACGAGAAGCGTCGCAGCCGGCGCAAGCATCGTCGTCACGAATGCCAGTCCCGCGATCGGACTTGCCGCCAACGCGCTCCCCGCGTTGAAGCCGAACCACCCGAACCACAGAAGTCCCGCGCCGAGGAGCGTGAACGGGACACTGTGGGGCAGCAGCGATGACGACGGATATTCCTGACGCTTGCCGACGACGATCGCGGCGACGAATGCGGCAATTGCGGCGTTCACGTGCACAACCGTGCCGCCCGCGAAGTCGAGGGCTCCCCACGTTGCCAGCCATCCACCGCCCCAGACCCAGTGCGCAATCGGGCTGTATACGAGAATCGCCCACAGCGTGATGAACAACACGTAGGTCGAGAAACGCATGCGCTCGACGATCGATCCGGAAATCAATGCGGCGGTGATGATGCAGAACGTGCCCTGATAGGCCATGAACAAGACATGCGGGATCGTTCCCTTGGGTTCGAGTCCAACACCGCGGAGAAATACATTGGACAAGTCGCCGATCCATGCGCCGCCGGTCGAGAACGCGAGCGAGTAACCGATCAGCGCCCAGAACACGCCGACGAATCCGAGCGCGATGAAACTCATCATCATCGTGTTCAGCGCGTTTTTCGATCGCACGAGGCCGCCGTAGAAGAACGCGAGCGCCGGCGTCATCAACAGCACCAGCGCGGTGGAAATCAGCATCCACGCCGTGTCCGCCTGGTTGATGGCGGGAGGAGGTGCGGTTCCCTGCGCTGCCGCGGCAACAGGAACGCCAACCAGCACTACCGCTGTGGTCACCAGGGTCTTGGGGGTCACCAACGCCATGCGTCCTCGTTCCATGTGCCTCCTGAAAAGCGTGCCCGGCTGCCGGGACGCTGTTTAGCTGGTTTCGCGCGCGCCAGTGCGGATGTTGTAGCTTTGTTCCACCGGTAGAACGAACACACGCCCGTCGCCGATTTCCCCGGTGCGCGCCGCCGCCATGATCGCTTCGATGACCTCGTCGACAACGTTGTCGGGAACGACGATCTCAATCTCGACCTTCGGCAGCAGACTGACGCTGTATTCCTTCCCGCGGTACACCGCGGTGTGACCCTTCTGCCGGCCGTGGCCGCGCACGTCCGTCACGGTCATTCCTGCGATGCTGAGTTTCTCGAGCGCCTCGCGCACATCGTCCACTTTGTGTGGGCGCACGATACTCTTAACTAGTTTCATTCAGTGCCTCCATCTCAGACCGGGGCGTCACCCCGGACCCCGGCACGGTAACACGAGAAGCCAGCCGATGGATGGTGCCGCATCAATCGCTCACCTCCAGGACGGTGTCGAGTTCACGCGCGATCGAATCCTGCGAGTCGCCGCTCAACTTGCCGCCCGCGCAGGTGACGTGCAACACGTCGATGGCGCGCTTGCCCTCGGTCGCGATCAGCGCAAGGTGAAGATCGCAGCCCTGCGCCGACAGCACACGGGAAATGCGATGGAGCAATCCCGGCGCATCGTCGGCAACGATCTCGAGGACCGTGTACTTTCGCGAGTGCTCGTTGTCGAAGTGAATGACCGGCGGCAGGCGAACGCGGCGGCGGTTCAGGAGACTGCGCTCGCGCCCCTTGAGAAGCGAGGTCACATCGACAGAACCGGCGACGACCTGCTCGAGCATCGCGGAGATCTCCGAGCTCGCAGCCGCGTTCTGTCTCAAAAAACCTTCTTCGTCGGAGAACTCAAAGACGTCGAGCACGAGACCGTCAGGCGCGGTCATCGCCTGGCCGCGGAGAATGTCCATGCCGAAATACGAAAGCACGCCCGAGACATTCGAAAACAGGAACGGCTTGTCGAGGGTGACGAGCGTCAGCTCCCACACCTCGTCGTGCTTCTCGAGAAACGTGTGAATCTGATCCGGTTGAATGTTGCGGGCGAGGCGGACGTGTCGGTAAACCGCGCCGAGACCGAATGTCGAGAGATAGCGGCGCGGGAGTCCTTCGAGAAAATTGACCAGTTCCTGCTCGGAGATGTCGGATGGCCGCCCCGCGATCAACACTGAGAGTGCCGGATGATCGCCTTCGAGCAGATCATCCGCGTAACCCAGTGTCAGGCGGTTGTAGGCGTCGACGTAGACCCGCCAGAGCAGTTCTTCCTTCCACGGCGTCAACGTGTCCGGCGACACGGCGCCGACGTCGGCGAGCGTCATCAAGCAGAGCAGCTTGAGCCGCTCCTCGGTGCCGACCAGTTCGGCAAAGCGAGCGGCAACCTGTGGATCCTCGGCATCGCGGCGAAACGCGACCTGCGACATCTGCAGATGCTCGCGGATGAGAAATTCCACGGTCGCCCGTTCGTCGTCCGGCAGCTCGAGCCGATCGAGAACGCTCTGGGCAAGGCGCACGCTTTCCTGGGCGTGATCCGCTTCCCGCCACTTGCCGACATCGTGAAAAAGCAGGGCGAGCGTCAGCAGCTCCGGCGCGTGCAGCTCCTGCAGAATCGACCCAAACCGGCGCCGGCTTGCCGTCGACGGATCGAGCAGCGATTCGACCCCGCGAATCGCCAGCAGCGTGTGCTCGTCGACGGTGTACTTGTGATAGAAGTCGCGGACGACGCGGCAGTGCACCTTCGCAAACTCGGGGAAGATGCGATTGAGCAGGCCGCAGTCGTGCATCTCCGACAATCGATCGTACAAGCCCTCACGCGGCGTCAGCAGCCGGCGGAGCTGGAGACGATCTCCCTCGGTGGCGACGAAATCATCAGCCGTGCAGCGATGCGCGTTCTGCTCGATCAGAGTAAGTGCCGGTTCCGACACTGGACAGCGATGTTCGAGCGCGATTCTGAATGCTTCAAGCCAGAGCGAGGGCTGCGCTTTCGCGCGATCGGGATGTGCGAACTGCACGCCGTCGGCCGCGATCTCGTACTGCTTGCCAATGAACCGGAGCGCCCCCTGCGGGCGCGGCTGCATCGCCCGCTGCGTCGAGGCGAGAGCGCGCGTGACCACGCGCGCGCGAAGGAAATACTCTCCCATCAGGGCCTCGACGCGGCTGTGCGGGTGTGACCCGGCCGACCCCATCGCCTCGGCAACCCTTTCCTGGAGGTCGTGGGTCAGCAGGTTGACATCCCGGCCACCGAGCAGATGCAGGATCGAGCGGATCCGAATCAGGAAGTCTTCGGCGTCGGCAAGGCGATCGGCATCACTCTCGCGCCCGTTGGTGAACACGTCGGGCGCCATTCGCCGCAGATGCCTGATGACCGCGATATCGCGAAGGCCGCCCGGCGCCTGTTTGACGTCCGGCTCGAGTTGATAGAGCGTGTCGTTGAATTGACCGTGGCGTTCGGCGACCATCGCGAGCAACGGCTCGACGATCGCGGTCGAGTGCGCTGCCGCGCTGTTGGCGATGCGATCGTAAAGAGACTGGTCGCCGGCGAGATATCGCAGATCGAGAAGACTGAGAAGAAATTCGGGATTAGTCAGATCCGGTTCGGCGAAGTCGCCAATCTCGCGCACGTGCTGCCCGAGCTCGATGCGGAGATCCCAGAGCGGCTGCAGGACGGCCTTGACGAAGCTTTCTTCTGCCGCATCAATGCTCCCGTCAAACCCGATGAGAAGGTCGACATCGGAGTGCAGACAGAGCCCGCGCCGTCCGTAACCGCCAACGGCGCACACGACAAACGGCGTGGAGGTGCGATCGCGGGCCGTCTCCACGATCGCCTGCACCACGCCGTCGACGTGAAACGCGAAGCGCGACGCAGCGTCGCGACCTGCGCGTCCACGCTTCGCCAGCTGGGCGTACTCGTCCCGGGCCGCCGCGAGGCGCGCGGCGGCGCTCTCTCTAAGTTCTGCTCCGTGCGTGTCCGTCCGACCGGTCATTGGCTCGAGTGGGACTGCCTCCTGGTTGTGCAAGGCTATCTCAAGTTGCGTTTCGCGCGCCCTCTACAAATGGTCTCGAGGTTTCTAGTAAGTGAACGTGAAGCCAATGAGCGACACCGGTTTGAGCGTGTCGCCGCTGTTCAACAACTTCAAGTTGTCGCCGAGCCACAGAAAGTCAATGCCACCATGAACCTCGAGGGTGCCGTTCTTCCCTGACGCAACCGGCACACTGAGCTGCGCACCGAGATCGAAATATCCGAACGTGTTGTCGCCGGTCGGTCCCTCGTAGTAGTGGTTCAGGCTCAGACCAGTCTTGGCGGGAATATACAACGTTGCCTTTGGCGCGAGTTTGATACCTGGCTTGACGCCAAGTTCGAGATAGGTGCCCTTGTTCGCGCCGGCATCTGCCTGGCCGTCGCCGAGCTCGAAGGCCAGCACGACCTTGGGTGAGAGCGGGAACGGACTCTTGCTGTCGTCGTAAACCAGAGTCCCAGCGAGCTCCTGCACCGTCGAGAACCGATCCGCAGGACTCGTATACGAAGTAAAAAGAAGTCCCGGTTTGAATTTCCCGGTCGTGAACGTGACCGATCCGAAGTAATCACTCTCGTACCAATTGCCCACATCCGCGGTGGAGTGAATGCTGTTCCACGTTCCAACGTCGAGCGTGATTCCGTTTTTCAAACTGAATGCGATATCGCCGTACGGCTGACCGATTGCGCCGCCGGATTCCTGCAAGATGCCGCGAAACAAGTACGCGGAGGTGAAGTCGAGACCGGTCGTGACGGTGTAGATCTTCGCGGGGGCCGCCGCCTCGGCTGGTGCTTGCCCGACTGCCGTTGCTGGTGCCGCGGCCGCAGCGGGGCCGACACTCGTCTGCGCCATCGCTGGTGCCGTGAGTGAGGCCAACAGGCAGACACTTGCGGCGATGATTCGCGTCCTTTTCATGTTGCTCCTTAATCTGCCGCACCGTTGGGCGGCCGTTTGAACAGTCGCTGTTACAACCGGAGCAAGTTGAACGCCAAGATATGAATTCATGGGAAACGGGCCAAGCTTCCCGAATTTGTTCGGAAAACGAGCGATCTGCTTGGATCGCGGACCGATCAGCGCGTGTGCGAAAACCAACAAATCACGCGTAACGCAGGGACTAGACAACAATTATGTCGATTTAAGGGAGCTGACCTCAGTGGTCGAGAGGCTCAGGAATGGCGCAACAATGTCAGGATCAGGGAGACGAGAGACGAGAAAGTCCTAAGATTTTGCCGGTGGAATTCTCGAGGCACCGATCTTTCTGTCGGATCCGACAACTTTGAGGGTGCCGCCGATTCCAGACAAATTTGTTCGAGTCGTTTGTTTTGGAGATTCGGAGCGGACGGCGGTCACGCCACTGCGGCCGGCAGACTCGACGAGCCCATGAGAAACGCGTCGACACCGCGGGCGGCGCTTCGGCCGTCAGCAATCGCCCACACGATGAGAGACTGCCCGCGCTGCATGTCGCCGGCGACAAAGACACCGCGCTCGCTGGTCATCCAGTTGGTATCTCGCCAGACGTTGCCACGATCGGTGATCTTCACGCCAAGCGTCGACAGCAGGCCACCCTGCTCCGGTCCGACGAAGCCCATGGCCAGCAGCACGAGATCGGCTTTGAGTTGGAAATTGGTACCAGGCTGCGGAACGAATCGCATGCGCCCATCGTCGCGCACCAGCTCGACTCGAACCGCCTCCAATCCCGCTACCCGCCCCTTCCCGTCGTCGCAGAACCGCTCCGTTGAAACGGAGTAGACGCGCTCGCCCCCTTCTTCGTGTGCTGCGGAGGTCCTGAAGATCGTCGGCCAGAGTGGCCACGGGTTATCGGCCGCACGTGTGTCGGGGGGACGGGCCAGCAGTTCGAACTGCGCGACCGACGCCGCGCCTTGCCGGTGCGCGGTGCCGAGGCAGTCAGCGCCCGTATCGCCACCGCCGATGATCACGACATGCTTGCCTTCGGCAGTGATGCGGTCGGCCGCGGTGACCGAATCTCCTTCGCAGATCCGGTTCTGCTGGGTCAGGTAGTCAACGGCAAAGTGAATGCCCGGGAGGTTGCGCCCTGGGATCTGCAGGTCGCGAGCCGCCGTCGCGCCTCCGCACAACACGATCGCGTCGAAGTCGCGCTTCAGCGCGGCTACCGGCACGTCGACCCCGATGTTCAACCCTGGCCGGAAAACAACCCCTTCCTGCGCCATCAACGCAAGCCGCCGATCGAGCCAGCGCTTTTCGAGCTTGAACTCCGGGATGCCGTATCGCAGCAGACCGCCAATGCGATCGGCGCGCTCGAACACCGTCACGAGATGTCCGGCGCGGTTTAGTTGATCCGCCGCCGCAAGCCCTGCCGGCCCGGATCCAACGACTGCGACCGTTCGGCCGGTCCGCGATGTTGGCGGATGCGCCCGGATCCACCCTTCCTCAAATGCGCGATCAACGATCGAGACCTCGATGCTCTTGATTGAGACCGGATCGTCGTTGATGCCGAGCACACACGATCCCTCACAGGGTGCGGGACATAGCCGTCCGGTGAATTCCGGGAAGTTGTTGGTCGCGTGAAGACGCTCGATCGCCGTCTGCCAGCGATTGCGATAGACGAAATCGTTCCACTCAGGGATCAAATTGCCGAGTGGACAGCCCTGATGACAGAACGGAATCCCGCAATCCATGCAGCGCGCGCCCTGCTGGCGCATGTCGGCTTCCGACTCGGCGAGATACACTTCCTGCCAATCGCGGACGCGCACTTCGATTGGACGCGAGTGTGGCTTGCTGCGACGGATCTCGATGAAGCCGGTCGGCTTACCCACGCGCCACCGCCACGAGTTCCGTAAAGGCGGGCTCGCGATTCTCCGATCGAGCGCGGGCTTCAGCCATGAGGATCCGCTTGTAATCCCGCGGCACGACTTTGATGATGCGGGCGGCCGTCGAGCTCCAGACCGTCAACAGGTACGCTGCACGGACGCTACCGGTGATTGTCGCGTGACGGGAAATCATCGAACGCACGAAATCGATGTCTTCGTCGTCTTCGAGCGACTCAATATCGACCATTCCCCGATTGCACCGTCTTGCGAACAACCCGTCATCGTCGACCACATAGGCGATGCCGCCGCTCATGCCTGCCGCGAAGTTGCGGCCGGTGCGGCCGAGAACCAGAACGCGGCCGCCGGTCATGTATTCGCAGCCATGATCGCCGACACCCTCGACGACCGCGAGCGCGCCGCTGTTGCGGACCGCAAATCGTTCCCCGGCAATTCCGCGGATGTAGGCTTCGCCGCTGGTTGCACCGTAGAGCGCAACGTTGCCGATGATGATGTTTCTTTCTGCCGCGAACGTCGATGCCACTGGTGGATAAACGATCAACCGTCCGCCCGAGAGGCCCTTGCCGCAATAGTCGTTCGCGTCGCCATCGAGCCGGAGGGTCACACCACGCGGGACAAAAGCGCCGAAGCTCTGACCGGCCGAGCCGGTGAACTGCAGAGAGATTGTATCGTCGGGAAGACCGGCTCCTCCGTGGCGCCGCGTGATCTCATACCCGAGCATCGTGCCAGTCGCACGATTGGCGTTGCGAATCGGGAACGACAGCGATACCGAACGTTTGCCCTCGATGGCCGGCCACGCCGCTGCGATGATCTGGCGATCGAGGATATCGTCCAGGCCGTGATCCTGTTTGCGCGTCTGATGCCGGACCGCCTCGGGTGCGACCGCCGGCGCGCGAAGAACGTTGGAGAGATCGACGCCGGAAGCTTTCCAGTGATCGAGCGCAGGCTTCATGTCGAGCTTGTCGACGCGGCCAATCATTTCGTCGATCGTGCGGAACCCGAGCTCCGCCATCAGTTCACGCACTTCTTCGGCAAGGAAGCGGAAGAAGTTTTCGATGAATTCAGGTTTACCCGAGAACTTCTTGCGCAGTTCCGGGTCTTGCGTCGCAACGCCGACCGGACAGGTGTTCAGGTGGCATACGCGCATCATGATGCAACCCGATACGACGAGCGGCGCAGTCGCGAAACCGAATTCCTCGGCGCCCAGCAATGCCGCGATCACCACGTCTCGGCCGGTCTTCAACTGCCCGTCGACCTGAACGACGATGCGGTCGCGGAGGTTATTGAGCATCAAGACCTGCTGCGTCTCCGCCAGGCCCAGTTCCCACGGAATGCCGCTGTGCTTAATGGCGGTCAGCGGCGACGCGCCGGTTCCACCGTCGTGACCGGAGATCAGCACCACATCGGCATGTGCCTTCGCGACACCCGCCGCGATCGTGCCGACACCGACTTCGGCCACAAGCTTCACGTGCACGCGCGCGACCGGGTTCGAGTTCTTGAGATCGAAAATCAGCTGCGCGAGATCTTCAATCGAGTAGATGTCGTGATGTGGCGGTGGCGAAAGCAGCGTGACACCAGGCGTCGAGTGCCGAACCTTCGCGATCCAGGGATACACCTTGTGACCCGGGAGCTGTCCGCCCTCCCCAGGCTTCGCCCCCTGCGCCATCTTGATCTGGAGGTCGTCGGCATTGACAAGATATTCGCTCGTCACACCGAATCGAGCTGACGCCACCTGCTTGATCGCGCTTCGGCGCGAGTCGCCGTTCGCATCGCGGCGGTAGCGCGCCGGGTCCTCGCCCCCTTCGCCGGTGTTCGATTTGCCGCCCAGGCGGTTCATCGCAATGGCGAGCGTCTCGTGCGCTTCCTGACTGATCGACCCGTACGACATCGCACCAGTCGAGAAGCGCTTGACGATCGAGTCAACCGACTCGACCTCATCGATCGGAACAGACGTGCCGCGTTTGAAGTCGAGAAGTCCGCGCAGGGTCCCAAGCTGACGGCTCTGATCGTTCACGAGCTTTGTGTACTCGCGATACACCCCGTATTGACCAGAACGCGTGGCGTGCTGCAGCTTGAACACCGTTTCTGGATTAAAGAGATGGTATTCGCCGTCGCGCCGCCATTGATATTCACCGCCGGTATCGAGATCCTTGGGCGTCCCTGAACGCGACGGAAACGCGCGTTCGTGCCGCTGCCGGACTTCCTCTGCGATCACCTCGATGCCGACGCCGCCGACACGCGAAGCGGTCCAGGTAAAGTAACGATCGACGAAGGCCTGATCGAGGCCAATCGCCTCGAAGATCTGCGCGCCGCAGTAGCTTTGCAGCGTCGAGATCCCCATCTTGGACATCACCTTCAGGATGCCTTTGTTGAGACCCTTGATGTAGCGCGACACGGCGCGCGCATAGGTGATGTCCTGCAGCGCATCCTGGCGAATCAGATCATCGAGGCTCTCGAACGCGAGGTACGGGTTCACTGCGCCGGCGCCGTAGCCAATCAGCAGCGCCACGTGATGGACTTCGCGCGCGTCGCCCGATTCAACCACGAGGGCGCAGCGCGTGCGGGCACCTTCACGCACGAGATGATGGTGCACGCCGGCCGTCGCAAGCAGGCTCGGAATCGGTGCGAGTTCCCGGCTGACACCGCGGTCGGAGAGAATCAGGATGTTGTTGCCAGCCTTGACCGCTTCGCTCGCCTGAAGACACAACTGATCGAGTGCCGCCGCCAGCCCGGCTCCACCTTCCTCCGGCCGGTACAGCATCTGCAGCGTGACCGGCCGGAAGCCGGCAATCTGGATGTGCCGGATCTTCGCCATCTGATCGTTGTCGATCACCGGATCCGGAATGCCGATCTGGCGGCACGACTCGGGCACCGGCTTCAGCAGATTGCCCTCGGGACCGATCGTCGAGGCCATCGACGTCACCAGCTCTTCGCGGATCGCGTCGAGCGGTGGATTAGTCACCTGCGCGAAGAGCTGCTTGAAGTAGTCGTACAACAGCCGTGGACGCTCCGACAGCACGGCAAGCGGTGTATCGGTGCCCATGGAGCCGATTGGCTCTTCCGCGCCAGTCGCCATCGGGCCGAGCACGATCCTTAGATCCTCCTGGGTATATCCAAACGCTCGCTGACGACGGACGACGGTGTCGTGATCGGGGGGCGGCAGATACGGCGCAGCCGGAACGTCTTCGATCGCGATCAGGTTCTCGCGCAGCCAATCCTCGTACGGATGCGCCAGCGCCAGCTCGGATTTGATCTCTTCGTCGGCGATGATCCGGCCCTTCTCGGTGTCGACGAGAAAGATCCGACCAGGATGCAGGCGCTCTTTGACAACAATGTTCTCGGGAGCAATGTCGAGGACGCCGACTTCCGACGCCATGATGACGAGATCGTCTTTCGTCACCCAATAGCGCGACGGACGGAGCCCATTGCGATCGAGCACCGCACCGATGACCGTTCCATCGGTAAACGCAATCGAGGCGGGACCGTCCCACGGCTCCATCAAGGACGAGTGATACTCGTAGAACGCGCGAAGCTCCTCGGTCATCCCTTCGTGGTTCTGCCACGGTTCGGGAATCATCATCAGCACCGCGTGCGGCAGCGAGCGGCCTGCCATGACCAGAAACTCGAGAACGTTGTCGAACGTCGCGGTGTCGCTTCCACCTTCACGGATGATCGGCAGGACCTTCTTGAGATCATCGCCGAGGACATCTGACTCGAGCAGCGCCT
Organism: Acidobacteriota bacterium; assembly: GCA_046734955.1. Classification (GTDB taxonomy): domain Bacteria; phylum Acidobacteriota; class Vicinamibacteria; order Vicinamibacterales; family 2-12-FULL-66-21; genus JALZOC01. Next base: position 7,234 of record JBKPSH010000148.1, on the reverse strand, counting down.
CACGCGCCTTCATCCAGTTGATGTTGCCGCGGAGTGTGTTGATTTCGCCGTTGTGCGCGATGAAACGATAGGGATGGGCAAGAGGCCAGGACGGAAACGTATTGGTGCTGAACCGCTGGTGCACCAGCGCGAGCGCCGACTCGACATCGGGATCTGCGAGGTCGGCGAACATCGGCGCAATCTGCGTCGCCGTCAGCATCCCCTTGTAGATGATCGTCTTCGATGACAGGCTGGGCACATAGAACGACGTGCGATCCGGCAGGCCGATTCCGTCGATCGCATGTTCGACGCGCTTGCGGATCACATACAGCTTTCGTTCGAACCGGCGATCGGTTTCGGAACCGTCAGCGAGCCCATCGAACTCCGGACCGCGGCCAATGAACAGCTGGCGGAAGCAGGGCTCGACCGCGACCGCGCTCGGACCCAGTGCCGAATGGTCGGTCGGCACGTCGCGCCAGCCGAGAACGCGCTGCCCTTCCTCAACGATGATTTGTTCGAACTGTGCTTCGACTCTCGCGCGCCACGCCGGATCCTTCGGCAGGAATACGACACCGGCGCCGTAGTGGCGTTCGGGCGGCAGCGCGAAGCCCAGCCGTAAGGCTTCGCGGCGCAAGAAACGGTCGGGCATCTGGATAAGGATGCCTGCCCCATCTCCGGTGTTCGCCTCGCAGCCGCAAGCGCCGCGATGCAGCAGATTAATCAGGACTTTGAGCGCCTGCTCGACAATCGAGTGGGATCGCTGTCCCTTGACGTGCACGACGAATCCAACGCCACACGCATCGTGCTCGTGAGCGGGGTCGTACAGTCCCTGCGCCAGGGGCAAACCTGGGATCTTCACACCACGTGTTATCCGATACTCCGCCTCCATCTCAAAACGGAATCTACAGATGTCATCCATGCGTTCTGCTTCTGCGCTCCGCATGCGCGCGACGCATGGGTGTCATTTCACTCTTGAATCCACTCGGGATCCGGTGCGAGTGGAGCTTGTCGGGATCCGGGATCCGGATCCCGGATCCCGCACCACGGATCCCGGTTACTTCAGCCCCGATCCCCGTGGTTCAGTGGCGTTGAACGTGCCGGTCAGCGGCACCCCCATCGGTCCCACAGGGATGTAGACGACGGTGTGATTCGGTGAGTTGACCATCAGCTTCTGGGCTTCGATGGCCTCGTGCTGGATGTACATCGCGCTGAGTTGGCCGCGGATGATCTCCATCGCGTTGGCGATGCCCTGCGCCTGGACCTCGCGTTTCGTGCGTTCCTTGCGCTCGATTTCAATCTCCGTGTCCTTGCGTTGCAGTTCCTGCGTCGCCGCTAGCTTGCGTGAGACAGCAGTCGCAACTTCCTCCGGATACTGCACGTTGCCGACGACGACGCTGTTGATGACGAAAGGGCTTCCGGCAGCGTATCGCTGGATGCGTGCGAGCACGGCATCGCCGATCGGAATCAACGCATCTTTTACTTCGAGACCATTCCGGCGCTGCACTTCATCGCGCGCGAACGTGCGCAGCGGCTCGCGCACGAAGTTCCCGTACGCCATCTTCACGATCGCGTCTGGATCCTTCTCGAGCGTCGACTTGCCCACCGTCGTACTGAATCGATCCATGAACAGCGGCACCTTCGTGTCGTCCACGTGCCACACCGTGTGCACGCGGAACTCGATCTTCAGGTTGTCGCGGCTGAGAACCGCTTCATCGCGCGAAAAATCCTCCGTGTAGGTGTACGGCGTGATGCTGACATTGGTGACATCGAGCAGCCACGTCCGTCCTGGGGATGTCGGTCCGCGTTGAACACCGTAAAACCGCGAGTGGCCAACGACCGCGCCTTTCGTCAGATAACCGACGTATCCGGCGGGCGTAAACGGATTCGACGACCCCAGTAACCAGATGATGGCGCCGAGACCCAGGAGAACGACGACAGCGGCGCCTGCTGCACCACGCTGCAGGCGGTTTGAGTATTCGAGATCGGTCAGGGAAGACACGGAGGGCCTCCAATGAGCCGACGGGGTTAGCTGACGGGCTCGAGGTTGGAAGTCCTCTATCCTCCTTCGTCCTTCGGACGACGGCGCGACAAGCCGTGTGTCCGCCGAGAAGGAGAAATTCGCCCCTTAGCGCGCACTATGCGCGTCGGTGGTTCCCCCGCGACGCCGTATCCGGCGCCTTAGGCGTTCTTGTGAATATAGGCCTGCCGTGCGGGATGTCAAATCACAGCTGGCCTAAATCGAGACACTGTCTGCATTTCTCACTTTGCGTGCTTAGTGCGTACGTTGTGTCGGCGTCCCTGTCATGACAGCGCGAGTGTTCGCGCCCGAGTCATTCCAGTTCATGAGCGCGTTAAACACCATGTTGAACTCGCCGTGATTCTGCCAGCGGTAGATCGGGTTGTTGGCAAACAAGATCACACGCCCCTTGCCTGTGTAGCCGCCGGCGACATCGACAACCATCGGCCGCTGGCGGATCTCGTCGGCGCCCTTCATCAGACCACTGAGGACGGCGGCATCGCCGCCGACGTAACGCGCGAGCACGGCATTCTGATCCGCGGCGCCGGCAGTGAGCAGCGGACCGTTTTGATACTTAATCGGCAGCATGCGATCGACATAGCCGTAAAACACCGGATGATCGACCTTGAGCACCTCGGCGTTCACGAGCGGCCGCGGCGCGTAGAAGTCGCGCGACGTCGAGGCGGACGTGTCAATCGTGCGCGCGAATCCAAGCTCGGTTGCAAATCTCACGGCATTACCCAGCGCGATCAGCGTTCCGCCAGCGTCGAGAAACTTCGCGACCGCGTCGACCGCTTCTCCGCCCATGCCGCCGGTGATATCTGGCGACTCGCCGTACATCCCAAGGAACTTGTATTTCGCATCCTTGAGATAAGGAACCGGCTTCGCCGCCGGAGGCTGGAAGACGGACTGACGCGAGAGATTCTGATTCGGCATCAACAACACGTCGTAGTCGGCGCGTAGATTGCCTTTTCGCAGCCGCTCCTTGTAAATGAGGTCGTACGGGATGCCGAACTTGTCGAAGGTGAATCGCACCCAGCCGATTTCCTGTGTGTCGCTCCCCGACCACGACGAATACAGTGCGATGCGCGGCAGGTCGGCGTCGTGCGTTGCCACCGATGGAATCGAGCCAAGCGCAGCCGCGGTAAGGCCAAGCTGCTCGATGGCGCTGCGCGCCGCGGCCATGTCGGGCGATTGAATGATGAACGAGCCGGCAGCGAACTCCATGCCGTCAGAGGTGAATGCCTTCTCCGCGATTTTCACCGCCGCATTTCGCAACTTGTAGCGAAGCGCGATCATGTTGTTCGATCCGAGGTGTGCAACCGCGATCGCGGCGGTTCCGTTGCCCGTCACTTTTCCCTTTGCCGCTGCTGTGTCGACCGGCGTCGTGCGAACGTCAAGAATTGCCTTGTCGCTCACCTCCTTCACGTCCACCTGCATCGCCAACCCCATCGTCCATCCGCTGTCGTCGTAGGTGCGCAGTTCAGGATCCGGATAACGCTGCTTCTCGAGAAGATTTTTCGCGAGACGTCCATACGGCTGGTCGCGCTTGATCACGTACGAACCGGCGGGGAACGTTGCGTCACTGATTTTGATCTCCGCAAGCGTCTGCCCGACTTCGATTCGTTGTGCGCGGAGGATGTTGACGAGCTCCGCCACGCGCGTCATGTCACGTTGGACGGGAATGACGAACCCGTAGGGCGCGTCCTTCTTTCCCGATTCGATCGAGTTGTTCGTCTTTTGATAGAAATTTTCGACGACGAGATTCGGGAACGAGGCGGTGAGCTGCAGCGCGCTGAGGACGCCGGTTTCCATGTAGTTCGTATTGTTGCGACGCGAGAAATTCGCGACCGCTCCAGGCGGAATCGGAAGACCGCGATACCACTCGCGCGGCTGGCCGCCACCACGTCCTGTTGGCGTGCTCGGGCCGCGTCCGCGCGCGCCCGTGTCACCGGTGCCGGCGTCATTCGCCACCTGCGCCTCACCGCCGCGCCCACCGCGTCCGCCCGGACCCGCCTCGCGGCCTGACTGCGTCTCGTACATCCGCATCATGCCGTTGTGGTTGTAGGCGACCGATCCGAGATAGCCGGGAGACCAGCCATCCATGAATGCGTGCGTGTAGACACCCGGCATCCCCCACTTCGTCATCTGCGCCAGTTCGAAGTTGGAGAACCACGGGAGCTCAGCGAACAGGATCGGATCGAGATTCGGGTTCTGTGGCGCCGCGCCGCTGTAGGTGTACATGAGCGCCTGCGCCTCGTGCAGGTCGTGCATGATGGGCGGATGCGCGGTGAAATACCAGTCGACGAGCGCGCGCATCGATACCTGCGACAGGTTTATGTCCCGGTTGTTGTCATGATAGACATACTTGCCCCAATACGGCAGCCCAGCGCTGCCGCCGCCAGCGGTGCCCGGTGCAGGCGTTGCTGGCGCTGGTTGCGGCGCCGCGGTTTCGAGTCCGCGATAGAACCAGTCAACGTTCCGGTCCCGGCCGTCCGCATCGGCAACCGGCGTCACCGAGACGATGACGTTGTCGCGAATCTGCTTAATCAGCGGCGACGTCTCGGTTGCAAGTCTGTAGACCAGTTCCATCAACATTTCGGACGGCCCCGTTTCACCGCTGTGCAAGCCGCCCATCAGGTGATAGTGAGGTTTGGTCGTCGCAATCAGTTGTTTGATTTGTTCGGCCGATAGTCCGCGCGGATCGGCAATCCTAGCAAGGTTGTCGCGGTTGCGCGGGAGGGCCTGCATGTTTTCGTCCGACGACACCCAGACGACGACCAGTTCGCGATCCTCGTCGGATTTGCCAATTGTTTCCACCTTGACGCGCGGCGTTGCTGAGGCGAGCGAGCGGTAGTACTTGAGGATGTCGGCGTAATACGTGAGCGTCGCCGGCGCGCCGATGTGATGGCCAAGCACGTCCTTCGGTGACGGGACTCCCTGAACCTTCGGCAGGTGATCGACGAGCGGACTGAGGTAGTAAGGCGCGGTGGTCCACTCGACGACGAGCTTTGCAAACTCCTCGTCCTGCGGCTGCGAGGCGTCGCGTGTTTCGGTGACCATCTGCTGTGCAGGCATCGAGATGGCCACGCCGAACACGCTCGCCGCTACAAGCAGGCCGGTGATTGTTCGCCGCACATCCTGGACCTTCATCGAAAAACTCCCTCGGTTCGAGGCGGGAATGTTAGCAAACGATTGCACCTATAATTCATCGATCGGGAATGTGCACGGCAATTGAAGGGTTCTGATGGTTATGAAGACATTCTTGGCCGCAATAACTGCACTGGTGATGGTGATGGTTGGCAGAGCCGCATCCACTTTCCCAGACCCCGTCAAGGACAGCAAGCCTTACGGACCGGTTCCAATGCAGACCGCTGTGCTTGCCGGCGGGTGTTTCTGGGGCGTCGAGGCCGTGTTCGAACAGTTGAACGGCGTGTCGGACGTCGTCTCCGGATACGCCGGCGGCAGCCAGATGACCGCGCACTATTCAATCGTCAGCAGCGGCGTCACCTCGCATGCCGAGTCGGTGAAGATCACGTTCGATCCAGCGAAAGTATCGTACGGGCGACTGCTGAAAGTGTTCTTCGCCGTCGCACACGATCCGACACAGTTGAACCGCCAGGGTCCTGATGAAGGGCGTCAGTATCGATCTTCAATTTTCTATGGCGACGATGAACAGAAGAGCATCGCCGAGGCCTACGTCGCGCAATTGGAGAAGGCGCATGTGTTCAATCGGCCGATCGTGACAGCGGTCGTTCCACTCGAAGGGTTCTACGCAGCCGAGGACTACCATCAGAACTTCCTCGCGCAGCATCCCGACTACCCTTACATCGTCGTCAACGACCTTCCCAAGCTGCGTGCGTTGAAGGCAGAGTTTCCGGAATTGGTGAAGCCGAAAAAGTGATTGTGCCGGGATGGATACCGGATCGGCAGATTCACTCGAACACATATTTGATCGTCAGCAGTGTCGCCATCACTGCCACCGCGATGAGCGTCCCGCGTTCGCTGAAGAACACCTCATGCCAGGGGTGAAGCGGAGCGACAGCGACGAGCGCTGCACGGGGCGGCCATCGCGGCATCCACGGACGCACATCCCGGGCGTACTGATCGTAGGCGTCAGGATATTTGCTCCGAATGAATGCCGCTTCCCAGCGCGCAATCGCTCGATACTGCAGGAAGAACACGACCCAGGCGACGGGAACCATCCACAATAGCCGCGACCAGACGGTAAACCCCGTCCAGAGCAACCAGTTCCCAACGTAGAGCGGATTACGAACGACCGCGTACGGACCGGCTGTCATCAGCGGTCCGTACCGTGTCGTGCGTGTGCGTGAGATCGTGCCGATGTGCCGCACCGCCCACAGGCGCAGCACTTGCCCGGCGAAGACGATCACTGCGCCGGCCACGATGAGCGCGGCGCCGCCGGTTTCACCGATCCGAACGAGCAAAAGAATGAGCGCGAGAGGAACCGGAAGGAACGATCGATAACGGAACAACCACGCCCCGGCCGGGGCTTCTGAAGTCATCCGTTCGATAGTACCATCCGGTGGTGCGACTACCTACTTCTTCGGAGCCGTCTTCGCCGCGCCGCTCACCTTCGCGCTGATCTCCTTGGCTGACTTTTGGTGATCCTGTAAGGTCGGCAGTGTCTTGGTCGCCCACGCTTTCAGATCCGGATCCTTGGCCGACTTCGACTGCTTCTGAAACTCCGCAACATCCTTATTGTGATCGGCGACCATCGACGCCATGTACGCGCGATCGAAGGCGTCGCCTGAAAGCTTCTCCAGTTTTGCGTGTTCGGCCTTGTGCTTCGCGTCGAGTTCGGTGGGCAGGGTCACGTTCTTCTGCGACGCCCAACTCTTCAGCTCGTCGTTCGCCTTCCCATGGTCATCAACCATTCGCTGGCCGAATTGCTTCACGTCAGGATTGCTGGCCTTGCTAGCGGCGAGTTGTCCGAGATCCACCTCTGCCATGCCGCCAATAGCTGCCTCCTTGACGAACGCTTGATCCGCGGCGGCGACACCACTGGCCGCCTTCGCTTGTTCACCAGCGTGTGTCGGTGGCTGTGGTTTGGCGGTTTCCGGCTTGGTTGTCTGGGGTTTCGCCGGAGGCTGCGCCGAACTCTGCGCGCCACCGATCGCAGGCAGAGCCAGCACACACGCCAACCCTGCGATAAGTACAAGATTTTTCATGTTGATCCTCCTCCCGAGGCTAAGTGCAAGTCAGCTTCCAGCGGCC
>JBKPSH010000147.1:0-9674 GCA_046734955.1 Acidobacteriota bacterium | reverse complement strand
CCGGCAAAAAAATACGCCCTCATAGTAATTCACGCCTAATTCAGCCGCCGCTGAGTACTTTCCCGCTACGGTTTCCTAAACTGCCCCCATGGAACGTGTTCTCAGGCTGGGGGCGATGCTGGCGATTGTCGTGGTCACGCCGCATCCGGCGACCGCGACGCCGCAGGCCGGGCCTAAGGACCCGCCCCTACACGGTACCGCGTCGCACGCCGAGGCGCTGAAGGCGCGCGGCCTCGAGTTTGGTTACAACCTCGACTACGACCAGGCGCTGGCGGCCTTTCGCGCGGCCATCGAAGCAAACCCGACGGACTCGAATGCGCACCGGCTTGCTGCCGCGACGCTGTGGATCAGCACGCTCTTCAAGCAGGGTGCGGTCACTGCCGATGACTTTCTGGGACAGGCGAGATCAGAGGTCGCGCGTCAGCCCGTGGCACCGGAAACATCGGCGGCGTTTCAAACCCACATCGATCGCGCGATGGCGCTGGCGGAGCAACAGGTGCGTGAGCGGCCGAATGACGCCGACGCGCATTTCCAGCTTGGCGCGGCGTACGGCTATCTGACGACATACAAGGCGACTGTTGAAGGGCGTGTCGTCGGCGGTTTTCGCACCGCCCGGCGTGCCTACAACGAGAACGAACGCGCGCTGACGCTCGATCCAACCCGTCGCGACGCCGGCTTGACGGTCGGTATGTATCGATACGCCGTCTCGACGCTCTCAGCGCCGCTGCGATTGCTCGCCGGAATCGCAGGCTTTGGCGGTGGTCGGGAGAAAGGGCTGCGCCTCATCGAAGAAGCCGCCGGCTATCCCAGTGATACGCAAACTAATGCGCGTTTCACGCTGATCGTCATCTACAACCGCGAAGAGCGCTACGCCGATGCGTTGAAAGTGATCCGCGATCTCCAGCAGGCCTATCCGCGAAACCGTTTGCTATGGCTCGAAGCAGGAAGCACCGCCCTTCGTGCCGGACATTTCGAAGAAGCGCGCGCCGCGATCGCCGAAGGCATGGGTCGTCTGTCGCGTGATTCGCGACCACGCGCCTATGGAGAGGAAGCGCGCTGGCGTTACTGCCTTGGCGCCGCACTCGTCGGTCTTCGCCGAAGTGAAGCGGCCGAACGCGAATTGCGCACGGTATTGGAAACGGATGCGCCCCAGTGGCTGCACGGACGCGCGCATAAAGAGCTAGGGAAGATCGCGGACCTTTCCGGTAACCGACCGCGCGCGATCACCGAGTATCGAACCGCAAACCGAATCTGTCGTGAGCAGCACGACGGCGCTTGCGCCGACGAGGCATCAGCATTGATCGGGCGGCAGTACCGGTAGTGCAGGCGGGAGGAAACAATGGCGAACGCGGCACGAATTCGGACGCGACGCGGAGCGGGTGTCGTGATGACGGCAATGTTGATTGCCTGGCTCGTCGCGACGTTTTCACGGGCGGGATCGGTACACTCCGCCATGCTCTCGCGAGAGACGTTGAAGGCGAGTTTCGCCTCCGACATGCGCAACGTCGTTTATCGCTGGTCACCGGACGATCGACGATCGGATGAGGAAAAGCGCGCGGCCCTCTTCGACTTCGTCTACCAGACCTACGACAGCTCCGCCTGGATACCGCAGTCACTGTTCGACGGAAACCTCGCAACCCAGGCGATCGTCGGCGACATCGAGACGATCGTTCGCGACAAGGTTGGACTCGTGCTGTGGCGCGACAATCCGCGGGTCCCGGCGTTCGGCATGGCGCCAAACGTCACCCGTGGAGAGCCGCTGAAATGGACGGTCAATTGCATCACCTGCCACACCGCCGAGATCGATGGCGTCGTTTACTTCGGCGCCGGGACGAAGACTTTCGACGATAAGTGGCTCGGTGACTCGCTCAAGCTGCTGACGAGCGAGCGGTGGCGAGACGTCATGCTGCGAAACCCGAAGGATGCAGCCTACGCAGCCGCCGCCAACAGGATTCTCAACAGCCATCATCACGACAAGATCGATTCGCTGACGCGCGCGCGATCGACGGCATTCGCCGCGTCGCATGTCGAGCTGTATATGCGTCCTCACAACGGCGCGATGCCGTCGAATGACGAAGTCGGCCGGGGTGACGTCAAGACACCACCGTTGTGGCACACGGCCGCCAAGATCCAATCCGGCCGCTGGTACACCGATGGCAGCTTTCACGGACGCGTTCCGATGATGGCGTCTTCGATGGAGCTGGAAAAGGATCGGCCGTTCGATGCGCTCGTGCAAACGGTGATTCCCACAATCAAGCAGGAATTTGACTCGGTCATCACCCATCTGCGCCCGCCCCGCTATCCTTACGAGATCGACACGGCGCTAGCAGAAAAGGGACGTGCACTCTTCTATTCGAAAGAACTGCGATGTTCTCGATGCCACGGTGAATACGATGGACAAGGAGACGTGCGATGGCCGGGCGTCCATACCGATGTGGGAACCGATGGGAAACGTCGTGAGGTCGTGTCGCAGGGATTCATCGACGCATTCAATGCGAGCCCGCTCGCGGCCGAGGGCACACTCGAGAAGAGCGAAGGATATGCGGCGACACCGTTAACCGGCGTCTGGGCGAACTATCCATACCTCCACAACGGCAGCGTGCCGACGCTTTATCATCTGTTGGGACCGGTTTCAGAACGTCCGCCGATCTTCAGCGTCATGGCGGCCCCTCTTTTCGATCGGCACCGTGTCGGGCAGGTGCTTTATCCCGATTGGGAGCTTGGACGGCTGACCGTGCCGCAACTCTTGCGCCGATTCGGTACGGATCGAATCTGGTACAACACTGCCCGCGACGGATGCGGCAACGGCGGACACGACATGTGGGATCGGATTCGAACCGACGAGAATCGGCGTGCGTTGATCGAATACCTGAAAACTCTATAACCCTCAGTGGGAACATCTGTCGAAGCACTCGATGCGATCGTCGTAGGCGCCGGCCCCGCGGGACTGGCTTCATCGCATGAACTGAGCCGGGTTGGCATTCGTCACGTCGTCTTCGAGCGTGGCGACACCATCGGTCAGACGTGGACTCGTCTTTACGATGGGCTCGTTCTGCATACCGGCAAGCATTTTTCTGCGCTGCCTGGAATGCGGTTTCCATCATCGACCCCGCTTTTTCCAACGCGAAATCATTTTCTCGACTACCTCGATCGCTACGCCAGGGCTTTTCAACTGCCCGTCGAAACGCGCGCCGACGTGTCGGCCCTGCACCGGGACGAACGGGGATGGACCGTGACACTCCGGGACGGTCGCGCGATCGAGACGCGAGCGGTCGTTATTGCGACCGGAATCGTGTCGAACCCTTACATCCCCGAGTTCACGGATCTGGCGCAATTCAAGGGGCGCGTGATTCACAGTGTCGAGTACAAGCGACCGGAGCCGTTCGCTCGCGAACGCGTGCTGATCATCGGCGTCGGCAACTCCGGCGGGGAGATCAGCGCCGAGTTGGCGGCTGCCGGCGCCCAGGTCACTGTTGCGATTCGATCGGGCGCTCGCGTTGTGCCCCGCGACCTTTTTGGTATCCCTGTTCAGTATCTCGGAGTCGCGCTCCGCCACGTGCCGAGGCCCTGGCTTCTTCGGACGATGTCGTTCACTGGAGCGATCGCCGAATCGATTCGAGGCGCTCCTCCGCTCCCGCTTCCGAGAGATTCACCGTGTGCAACGGTCCCGCTGATCGGGTTTCACCTGGCCGATGCCGTCAAGGCCGGACGAATTCAGCTGGCATCGGGAGTGGCGCAGTTCACGGCTGACGGCGTGCGGTTCACCGACGGATCAGAAGGATCGTTCGACACAGTGATCCTCGCGACCGGATATCGAGCGGCGCTCGGACTACTGGGAAACGAGATCACCCGCGATCGCTGTGGCTTTGCATCACGACGCGAGCGGGTCGTCAGCGTCGATCGCCCTGGTTTGTATTTCGTCGGACACAACTACGACGTCGCCGGTGGTCTTCGCAACATCGGCCAGGATGCGCGAATCGTCGCCCGGTTCATGGCAAAGGATATAGGTGGTAGCGGCCGAACGTATACAGGAACGCGGCAACGAACGAGTGAAAGATGATCGGAATCGTTCCGCCAAACCATCGCTGATCCGGGCGCCGCCACATCCAGATGATGTAGCGGAGCACCATGCTGGCAAAATACACGTAGCTGAATCCCACGACGACGCGCCCGATACCGGGGCGCCGCGGATCGACGAAGTACCCGGACCCATTCATCACGTTTACCGAAATCCAGATCATCAGCGTCAACACGATGATCTGCCCGAATAGCAGAACGGGGTACGGGAGAAGACCCGATTGCCACTGCTCCATGGCTGGCAGCCACCGAGGCGCGCGCAGCGCGACCACGAGCTGTCCGATCACCCGGAGTACGAGGAGGATCGTGAACAGCCACACGAAGAATGTCGCCATGTTGAGAAGAGTGTAGCGCGCGGGCTTCAGCCCGCGTGATCATGAGCCGAGAATGCGGCGCTACGCGCGACGTTGCTGTGGAGCGTGCCAGCGCGCGAGCGTGGCGACCGCGGCGATCAGCGATCCCGCATCGATCGGTTTGGAGAGATGCAGCTGGAAACCCGCGTCGAGCGCCTGCTGACGATCCTCTTCACGCGCGAACGCGGTCAATGCCGCCGCCGGCACTGACGCAATCGAGGCATTCAGCGCGCGCAGGCGTCGAATAAGCGAGTACCCGTCTTCGCCGGGCATGGCAATGTCGGCGAGCAGCACGTGCACGCTGTGCTGTTGCAGAAGATCGATCGCCTCTGCCGCCGAGCTCGCCGTCAACACGCTCGCCTCGCAGGTCTCGAGGTGTGCGGCAACGACATGCCGGCTCTCGTCATCGTCATCCACGACCATGACAGTAACGCCGCGGAGAGAGTTCTCGTCCTTGACCGTCTGTTCGACCGCCGTATCGGTCACGCGGCGATGATGGCGCACGGCAACGATCGGGAGGCGAACGGTGAACACTGCGCCACGGCCAACTGGATTGTTCTCTGCCGTGACGGTACCGCCGTGGGCCTCGACAATCTGCTTGACAATCGACAGTCCGAGGCCAAGACCGGCGTGCGTGCGAGTGGTCGAGGCGTCGGCCTGCCGGAATGGCTCGAAGATGTGCGGGAGAAACTCGGCGGGAATGCCGTTCCCGCTGTCGGCAACAATCATCTCGGCTCTGCCGCCGGCGGTATGAAGACGCACACGCACGGTGCCGCCTTCAGGCGTGAACTTGACCGCGTTCGACAACAGGTTCCAGATGACCTGCTGCAGTCGTGAACTGTCCCCGAAAACGGTGCTCAATCCAGGTGATGACTCGACATCAACGTTGATATGTTTCGCCTCGATTACCGGCTGGACAACGGCTACCGCGCTCTGTGCGATCTCAACCAGATCAACCGTGCTTCGATCGAGCCGCAGCTTCCCCGACATGATCCGGGCGACATCGAGCAATTCATCGATGAGCTGTGCCTGACGCTTGGCGCTCTCGAGAATCGCGCGCGAAGCACGATCTCCCTTTGACTGATCGAGTTTGCCGCTCTGCAGCAGTTCCGCCCAACCGAGAATCGCATTGAGCGGCGTCCGGAGCTCGTGCGAAACGACTGCGAGAAATTGATCCTTCAACCGGTTCGCCTGCTCGGCGGCGGCCCGGGCCGAGTGCTCGCGATTGAGCAGTTGCCGTCGCGCCTCCTCGAGCCGCGTCATGTCGGCCAGAGTCGTCGCCAGTCGTTCCTTTTCCTGCGCGAGCGCCTGCTCAGCACTCAGCGCCTGACGCAGTGCCTCGAGCGTCTCGTTATGCAGCTTCTGAGTTTCCTGCACGTGCCGGCGTTGGTCCTCGAGCCGGCCGACAAAGATCTCGTACGTCCGATATGTGAGGTACACCGGCGCAAGAAGAAGGAACGCCTCCCAATGACGTCCCTGCTGCACGATCAACGCGGCGATCGCGCCGGCGCTGCCGGCAACCATGAAACTTGGAGCGCTCCACAGGAACTCGTCGTGCCATACCTGCCACCAGCTGCGGCCAGAGGACAGGGCAATCGCGCCACCGACCAGGCTGGTGTTGACGACGAAGTAGGTGGCAATTGCACCGACGAGCGGCTTGGCGATCGCGGACAGATCGACGAGTCCGGGCGATCCCCCGAGTGACGCATACGTGAGACCGGTCGCGACCATCGTGATCGCTTCGGCCGACATGCTGAAGCCGGTGCGGTAGAGTGGGTACGACTGCTTGACCCGGAACGTGCACTGCATCCAGGCGCCGGCAACGGCGATGATCACCGCAGGACCCGCGCCGAGGAGCAGCAGCGCCATCAGATCCGCGGCGTATGAAACCGACAGCGTTGCACCGCTCGAAAGCGACAGCGGCAGCGTCACCTTCCAGGCGGATGTGATGCAGGCGAGGAGCAGCAACGAACCGAGAAGCCAGGGATCGGGATACGTGTGTGGGAGCGCGAGCACAAACACGACCGCGCCGATGAGCGTGATCGCTGCGACATAGACTTGCGCAATCCGAGGCAGGCCGTCCCACGCAAGCGAACCAGGCGCGCGGCGAACGACGGCGGCGAGCGCCATTATTGAACCTTCCAGATTATGGGTTCACAGTCAGGATCAGTGCAGCTGGTTCCCCAGACGACGGTGTCTTCGCCATCACTGGTTCCCCACACGACTGTGTCTTCGTCGCTGGTTCCCCACACCACGGTGTCGCCTTCGTCGGCAGTTCCCCAAACAACGGTGTCTCCCTCGTCGGCAAGGCCGTAGACACTTCCCGTCCATGCCGTCTCGCAATCAGACCCGCCGCAAGTCTGTCCCCAGATCACGTTCACTGCGAAGGTTTGGCCAAGGCGCCAGGGCGTCGTCGACGTACACGCCGCATCCACGCACTTCACACCCCATTCGATTGACTGCCCTCCGGGCGTCGCGCTCGCTCCCCACACGACATCATTTGCCCACGCATTGGCGTCCGGGGTCAGTCGGCCACCGCGAACCAGTTGATTGCCCCAGATGATTCTGCGGGACCATCCGGTCGTGTCGGGATAGTTAGCGGTTGGAGAAAGTAAATATTTCGCGAGTTGCACGGCACCGAGCGCATTCAGAAAACCAGCACCCTCGGTCAGCGGATCGTATCCATGGTGCTCTGCCGTGTACTGCAGGATTGCTTTGACAGCATTGGGTGTCAGCGACGGATTGGCCTGAAGCATGAGCGCGACGGCGCCCGTCACCACTGGTGCGGACATGCTGCTTCCGCTCAAACTCAGATACGGCAAGTAAGAGGTTGCGATGGTGCCGGGCAAAAGATACTTGGACTTTGTTGAGTACAACGTGCCGTCGGCATCGCTCAATGATTCGATACCGACACCAGGTGCCACCAGATCCGGCTTGGCACCGTAGTCGATGGCCGAAGGACCACGTGAGCTGAACGACGCGACGGTATCGTCCTCGCGGGTGATAGTCCCCATGTGGCTGGATGCACCGACCGTCAATACCGATGGCGCGTTGCCAGGCGCTGTGACACCGCCGTGCCGGATCTCACCATTCGGACCACGTCCGTTGTTGCCCGCCGCCGCGACTACCACGACACCGTTCTGCACCACGTTCTCTGCCGCGACGGTCAAGGGATCGGTGGTGTAGGACTCGTAGACGCCAGTGGCGATCGACAGATTGACGACACGAATATTCAATTCGTCTTTATTGGCGACGACATAATCGAGCGCGGCAATGACGTCACTGATGTAGCCATTGCCCTTGCTGTCGAGCGCCTTCAGGATCGTCAAACGTGCGCCTGGCGCAATACCAGATCTGGCGCCGCCGGAGTCGTGGCCGTTGCCAGCGATGATGCCGGCTACATGCGTGCCGTGGCCGTAGTCGTCGTAAAGAACATCCCGCCCGCCGATAAAGTCGACAAAGCGATCGACAACTGGCGCGCCATTGGATCCCATGAGATCGTCGTGCGCCGCTGCCGCACCGGAGTCGATGATGGCCACGCCCACGCCGGTACCGTCGTAACCCAGGTCCCGACGAACCGCCGTGGCCCCCACGGTGGCCGCGGTTTTTTCCATAGCGCCAACGATGGGACGATCCTCGGAAACATGCGCAATCCGCGGATCGCTGGCCAGCGCGGCCAGAGCGCCGTCGGGTAGATCTGCCACGCGGGCGCCAATCAGTCGCAGCGAGCGGCGATCGCCGCCACCGAGGCCTCGAATGATCGTGGCCAGTTCGTCAGTCGACACGCCATTGACCCCGCGCACGATCACGCGTGAATGCCCGAGCGCGGTCGCGGCTTTGTCACGAAGGGGCTTGTCCAGTTTTTGCAAGCCCGAAGGATCGTTCGCTGCGGTCGGGAGCGTCGATGCGCTCGTCGCCGCGAGCAATACGATGAGTGCCAAAAAACGGCCGAAGGAATTGGTGTGGCGCATAAATACTCGCCTCGTCCATAGCAACGGCCGTACCGTTCAGCTAGAGACTGCCTCGCTGGATTTTGCCTTTGTTTTTGCGTGTTTATAGAGTTACGTGGGGATACGAAGAAGGTCTCTGGATGAAGATTTGACCGCCGACGTATCGCGTTTCAACACTTCTGCGAACGCAACCAGCTCAGCCGTAGCTAAGTTATGAGATTGGTGGGTATTCTAGATCAGTACTTGCACGTCGACGGATTAGTTTTCACAAAATATGTTTTGTAGTTCGTCGCCTTCGAATCCATGCATCCTTCCAGGTTCAACAGCTCAACCTTTCTGAAATCAATCGGCGCTGTTTCGGCCTGAAGGGAAATGTAGCCGCCGGTGAGCGGCGTGCCGTCCACTTTGACCTTCGGATCGGTCGGACTCGCGTTGCCACCTCCAATTTGCGGCTTCGAGTATTCGAGAACGGTCTCGCCTTCGACAATGTGCTTGATGCTTTCATCGCCGTGCGCCACAACCTCGACACGGACCCACTGATCGCCGTCGTACGTCTTGGACTTGGAATTCGTGCAGTGCGGTGTGAAGAGCGCGCCGTTCATGACGACGTTCGTTCCCGGCGTGCACAGGTTCGCGGTGCTTCTCGGCTTTCCATTGCTCAAGCCTCCGAGCAACTGGACTTCAATTGAAATTGGAAAATCCTGATCCTTCATCATCGTCTGCGGCGCAGGTGAATGGATCATCAGTCCATTGTTTCGGACTGCCCAGCTCAAGTCTTTGCGATCGGTCGGCACCTGCTCGCCGACGAATCGGTATTCAGCAACGAGGTCGTAATACGAGAATGGCTCCTTGTAGAAAAGGTGCCCGAACTCATCGGTAAACTTCTGCCACTTGTCGTAGCGCACCTTCAGGAGTCCGTCTTCGACACGAAACGTGTCGTTGAAGTTCTCGCCGAGATCATGGTGGGCGAATTTCGGGGTCCAGTCTTTTAGATCTTTGCCGTTGAATAACTGGATCCATTCCTTTTCATCAGGATTGTTCTTCGGAGTCGCGCTCCGGCCCTGCGCCAGCGTTGCCATCGCCGTGGCCACCGTACATAACAGCAGAGCCATCATCGCGAGCGCAAAACCGGCACGGTGAGTGGAATGGCTATTCATGCGCGGAATCATAATGACGCGCCCTGCGCTTTTCAATGTCGGCGATGTATTCACTCGGTACGGATGGTTCGATGCGGTAAGCCGACGGAGACCCAAAAACAACTGCTGAATTTCTTGAGATCGTTGTCTCTTTCGCC
>JBKPSH010000146.1:0-44787 GCA_046734955.1 Acidobacteriota bacterium | reverse complement strand
CAAACCGAGGTGCGTTCGGACGATGCAAACCACTCGCGTGGCTGCATTTAGCGGCGAAGGCGACGGTTTGAGCGGGACTCGCCTCCGCCCGCTCGTCACGAATCATTTCCGCGTAAGTGGCTGTGTCTCGTATACTTGCAGGTGCGCGGTGAGGTGGCCGAGAGGCTGAAGGCGGCGGTTTGCTAAGGTCGCCCGAGATTCCAGAACGGGCCTGAAATTGACGAATTCAGGCCCGTTTTTTGTTGGTAGCTTGGTTGGCGTTGGCTGCCGATTGATGATTGTCGGACCTCAATAGGGCACAGTCTTGGGCACAGCCAATCCGTAGCTTCGTCCGGTTCGGCCGCCTTGCGCGTCGAGTCTCATGGAATCCGAGAAGCGCCGTAGCCCGAGACATTCCAAACCAGATCCCCGAGCACCTGATACCCAAGGTCGGAAGGGTGACTGTCGCTTTGTGCTCCGCAGAGTAGGAGGAAGGCACACAGGTTTGCCCTCTCGCGCTGCAGATCGCCCTGCGGATTGAAGAGGGGAAAGGGGTCGGCGAATCGCACATGCTCCGCCGCGGCTGTCGCGGCCATGGACGCGTTCAGCAGCTGAAACAGAGGATCCGTGAACTCTAGAGCACCGATGAAGGGATCCCAGCTACCGGTGACGATAATGTCGGCGTCGGGCGCTTCCTTGCGCAGCGCATTGAGAATCTTCGCGAGATCCTTGCTCAGGTCCTTGATGAAGGTGAACGCGCCGTTTTCGATACAGGTTGCGTCGCCCTGACACTCGGCCGAGAACTCCCGGACGTCGTTTCCCCAGAGCGTCAGCGTGATCGGGCTCACCTCGCCCGGATGCGCCCGCAGGAACGCAAGCGCGGCATCGAGCTGCCGGCCGGTGAAGCTGTCGTGAAGCTGTTCGCCGAACTCGGTCCAGAGACACGGACCCTTGCGAAACGACCTCGTCGACTCCCCGGGGCAGCCGTAGTTCACGACAGTGATGGTGGGTTGAATCTCACGCGGATACGCCGCGAATACATCGACGTACCCGGTGTTGAACGCCGATGGCGGTAAGCCCGCGGCGTGCTTGTAGGCCTGGTAGCCATAGGTAATCGAATCGCCTAGCGCCAGGTAGTACTGTTTCGGGCCGTGCACGGCCTGGCTCGAAGCTGAAGATGCGCTGCCGATGAACATGATTCCTGCAAGGCAGGCGATTGTTGCGATCCCACGGCTCGACCGACGAGCACTGCTGCCCATACGACACCTCCCGAAACAGAACTAAGCCTCATCCCCTTATGCGTGAAGCAGCCCTGAAAAGTCACACACCTACAGCGCTTTGACAAAGGCGATGAGCGCCGTCTTCTCGCGGGCCGGCAATTGCAGCCCGAACTCGTGGCCGGGGACGACGCGGTAAATCTGTTTGAAGCCCTTCCATCCGCTGGGCACGTAATCGTCACCGAGGCGTGACGCATCGAACCAGTCTTCGAGACTGGCGACATCACCGCCGTGTCCCAACAGATTTCGATACCAGACGCCTTTGGGCGACGGACTTTGTACAATCCCGTTCCCACGCGCGTCTGCGTCGCCCGTCCCGGATCGGTGCGGACCGACACGGGCATGATCTCGTTGCGGTACGGGTGATCGGCGGGCGGCGTGAACCCCTTGGGCCGATCCCGATGGCGACGGAATCCTCTCGGCGGTTTGCGCCAGACCGATCACTTACGGATGCCGCTCGAGCGTCGGCGGCTGACCGTATCCGTGACAGGAATTTCGCGCGTGCCTGCCTCCTCGCGGGGATGAGCGGCGGAAACACCGAGTGATCAACCCACGGAGACTAGCGGACCGCGCACGTTTTCAGCGTCCCAATATGGACGGCCAATTCGCCAGGATCACGATGGACGCAGCTGTTTCCGCATTCTCTTTGACGATGAAGAACCGTTTGCCATCGGGCGACACGTTCACGGAGGGCACGCGAGGTGGCAGCAATCTGAGTCCGGTTTCAAAGAGCGCCTGCGCTGTACCGACGCGCAATTCGCCACGAGGCCCTTGTCCGATGGCTGCAGCCATCAGGTGCCCGTCGCGCGAGAGGTAGAACAGCTCCGTCCCATCGGCGCGCCACCTCGGGGACGAGCCGCCGTCTGTTGAGACCCGGATCTTTACACTCTCCGTCGTCAGGCTTTGGATCACGACATCGGGCGGACCCCTCTGGAATGTCGTCTGGTATGCGAGCCATCGGCCGTCAGGAGAAACTCTCGCGCCGTGGTGGTTTCCGGCCTCGCTGACGAGAGGATACGGCCTGCGATTGCCCTCAACCGGCAACATCCAGAGCTGGACTTTCGCGGCGTCGCGTCCGTTCTCGTACACAATCCCTTTCGCTGACCAGTCGGTCGGCCAATACTGATCCCAGTCGCCGCTCGGCGATCGCAACAACAACTCTTCCGGCTGCTGACCTCCCGTCGATTTTTGGTAAAGGCCGGGCGAATCCGTGCGTCGAGAAGAGAACACCACACGTTGGCCGTCCGGTGACCAGACAGGATGGCGGTCTGCCCCGGGAGTGAACGTCAATTGCGTGGCGCGTCGATCGGCCAGATTGAACAGCCAGATCTCCGCGTTAGGATCTGGTCCGGTCGGACTTTGTGTCGCGAACCGCGTTCCGTCAGGCGAGAACTCAAGGCCGGGAGCCGCCTCGAACGGGAACGGTCCGATGGTACCCAGCGGCCGGCCGGATCTCTCGAAGGCTTCGACCTCGATGCTTCGCGTCGGCGGGACGGCGTATGCGAAGACGCCGGTGTCCGACACAGAGAACGCGGACCCACCACGCAAAGCGCCAGACCCTACCGGCGGTCCTGTTACCACATTCTCGGCGAGCGTCACCGGATGATCGAGTGGCTGGGTCAAATCGAAACTGAACCGCTGCGCAACGACGGCGCGACCCTGCGCAAAGAACAGGTATCCCGGCGGAGCATACAACGCGATGTGCGTGTTGACCGGGACTCGACCAGGTGCCGCGCCGTCGAGTGATCCCACATAAACGCCATCAGGGTCGACGAAGTACAGAAAACGCCGGCCATCCGGCAGAAACTGCGGGCGGCCCTGGAGTTTCTTGCCCGCCTCTAACGAAATCAAAGGCGTTGGTTGACCACCGGCAGCTGAGACTCGATACAGAATGCCCTCCTCGCCGCTGGTAAAGAGAATGACGTCGTCACGATTCCATGTTCCGCCGAGGGCGGTGCCGGTTTTACCGATGTTCTGAACGGTTCCCCCTGACGCACTCACCTTCTTCAGTTGTCCGTCCGCGAAGAAGGCAATCGCGCGACTGTCCGGTGACCAGAAAGGAAAGCTGCCGCCTTCGGTTCCCGTCACTACTCGCGAGTCGACGGCGTCGAGCCGACGAAGAGCCAGCACTTGCTCGCCGTTCCGCACGCTCATGAACGCGAGCAGTGTCCCGTCCGGAGAAATTTGAGGCGAAAAGGGCGCCCGCAGCAGCGCGTCGGCCGGAGCACTCACTGAAAAACGTACCGGCAACTGGCGCGGCGGCGATTCGCCACGGTAAACGATCATCGTGGTCGCGATCGCAACGCCAAGCACGATTGCGAGCGGCCATGCGAGCGGCTCGCGTTTCCTCCGCGCGAACGCCGGCTGCGCGCCAGGATCGGCGCGAATCCATCGCAGCTCGCGGGCCAGATCGCGGGCACTCTGCCACCGATCATCGGGCTCCTTGGCGAGACACGTTTTCACCAGCCGATTGAGGGTTGGCGGTGTCAGCGGACGGCTTGCCGATATCTCAGACGGTTCGGCATGCATGATCGCGCCGATGACGCTTGCGTGACTCTCCCCCTCGAAAGCCTTCTTCCCGCTCAGCATCTCGTAGAGAACGGCACCGAACGCAAAGATGTCGGTCCGGACGTCTGACTCTCTCCCTTCGAGTTGCTCCGGGGCCATGTATTGAAGCGTTCCGAGGAGCGCGCCTTGCGCCGTCAGATTCGGAGGTGCTGTTGCGCCGCCCGTCCCAGCAGGTGCAAGAACCGACGCCGTCGGTTTGACAAGACCGAAGTCAACGAGCTTCGCACCTCCATTCGTCAGGACGATGTTGCCCGGCTTCAAATCGCGGTGGACGATCCCGCAGCGGTGCGCGGCGGCGAGCGCTTCCGCGACGTCCACGGCGAGCGAGAGAGCAGTATCAAGCGGCAACGGCCCTTTTGCGAGGCGCGTGGCCAACGAGTCTCCTTCCAGGTACTCCATCACCAGGAAGTCGACGCCTTCGTTCTGTCCGATGTCGTACAACGCGCAGATATGCGGGTGATTGAGAGCGGCTATAGCGTGTGCCTCGCGGTCGAAGCGCGCACGGAATTGCGCGTCCCGCGCAACCGCGTGCGGCAGTGCTTTGAGCGCCACCGTACGATGGAGACGTGTATCCGTCGCACGATAGACGTGACCCATGCCACCTGCGCCGATGACGCTGTCGATTCGGTACGGCCCGAGTTGCGAGCCTGGCTTGAGATCGAATTCGTCGAGCACCGCGGCAGCCGTCTCGAGCATCGGTTCATCGATCAATAACGCCTCGCTGTCTTGCGCGAGCAGCGACTGGACTTCGCGACGGAGATCGTCGTCTCCGCTGCTCTGCTCGTCGAGAAACGCGGCGCGTTCGCTCGCTTCTCGCTCGAGGACCAGGTCGTAGAGCGCGGCGACACGCTGCCAGCGGTCGGCATCCATGGGGACCTCGTGCGGTCAGCGGCAGTCTACTGCCGAAGCGCCTGTCGCCAGACGCCTATAAGAACCTCACATACGCGAGGATGTCCGCGAGGTCCTGATCGGAAATTGCGATATTCCGAAAACGGAGAAACTCCTTATAGTGCGCGATCACGTCCTCGAGTGTTTTCGCCGAGTTGTCGTGGAAGTACGGCGCAGTGTTTTTCACATTCCACAGCGAACGGATCTTGAAATTGGTGAGATCTTCGCGCCTGCAGGTAATCAATATCCGACCGGGGTCGGCGAAGTCGGAAAAGATGCGTTCCGTCCCGTCGTTGTTGACGACATGCCACCGGACGAACGGGTTGATACGTTGATTGGAGACCATTTCCCCGGCCCGGTTGCTCGCGAAGCGTCGTCCGCCTCCAATGACGGCCGTTGAACTCGTCGTGTTCAGCATCGGGCCACTGTGGCACCTGCCGCATATACCCGTCGGCAGAAAGTGGACTCGGCCTCGCTTCTCTTGATCGGTGTTACCAGGCGGCAATTCAGGCGCGGGGCCCCGCCGACGGAAGTTCCGCAGGATATCAGACGAAAAGAACCGGTCGCTGACCTCGAATGTTGTAATCTGCCGAAGCGCGTCGGAAGCAGGCTCCACTCGCGGGTCGGCATGATCGTGAATGGCGTCTAGCGCTTGTTGCTCCAGGTTCTGAGCACGTCCGTCCGACATGAGCATGGGGTCCAGAGCCGGCGTGTCCAGCAGTCCCGGGATCCCTCTATTGACGACAATGCTCGTCGCCTTTGGATCGTCCTCGGGCCAGATATTGCCGCACGTGAGCGGAATCCTCACCCGTACGGTGGCGTGCGTGAGCAGTCTCGTATACGACCGGCCAGAGCCATCGTCGCTATCCGACGGTCGGAACAAAGGATCGGCCGGGTTCGCCGCGAACCGGGCCTGCGCACTCCGCGGCGTCGTGGAGAACCCATCCTCGGCGCGGTGACAGGTTGCGCACGTGCGGCCGTTGCCGCCGAACGTCTCCGTTTCGAACAGCCGCGCGGCAGTTCCGGCGGTCTCTGTGCCGGTGTTTGTTGCAATGCCCCGCTGGATTCCGGCTGCTGACGCTTCAGCCGTCCGCGTCACCGATCGGGTTGCGCAGCTGACGAGGGCGAATCCGAGTGCGATCAATCCCGTTATACACACTCGTGTGACCGTGCGTGGCATGGAGCCTCCTGTCAAAGCGGTATGCGAAAAAGCCGGGTGAAAAGTCCAATGGCCACACTGCTTGTGCAAGCTGAACAGCATTTCGAGCGGTACAATTGCGCGGGTTCTGGAGCCGGGATATCGTGGCGAGCCGACGAATGACGAATTCGGCAGAAATCACGACCCTCCTCAAGGCATGGCGTGAGGGTGATCGGCCGGCCCTGGATCGCCTCACCTCGCTGCTTTACGACGAGCTTCGCTTCCTGGCACACCGGTACATGTGGCGCGAGCGTGGCGGAAACTCGCTTCAGACCACCGGTCTCGTCAGTGAAGCGTTCCTGCGACTGGTAGATGTGAAGGGGATCGACTGGCAGGATCGCGCGCACTTCCTAGCGGTCTCAGCGCGGATCATGCGACGCATCCTCGTCGAGGCGGCGCGGGCGCGCGCCTCGGCGAAGCGGGGCGGAGGCGTGGCGCGCGTCGACCCTTCTTCGGGCATTGATATCGACGCGATCGCCGCGCCGCGCCAGCAACGGGCGGAGGAGCTCTGCGCCCTCGACGATGCGCTCCAGGCGCTGGCCGGCATGGATCCACGACGAGCACAGGTGATCGAGCTGCGGTTCTTCGGGGGACTGACGGTCGAAGAGACGGCGGACGTCTTGAACGTTTCCCGCCAAACCGTGATGCGCGACTGGAAGCTCGCGCGCGCCTGGCTATCTCGCGAGCTGCGCCGATAAAATCAAAGACTCGCCTCGATCAGCAAGCCCAGAGCGACGTCGTCGAACTCCGATTCTTCGGTGGTGTTTCGGTTGAGGAAACGGCCGCGGCGCTTGGCGCCGCTCGATTGAGGGTGATCCGGGACTGGAATTTTGCACACGCCTGGCTGTTGGCCGAGATGAGTGGCGAGAGTCCCGAGTAACCCAGCAAGGCGTTCATCAAATCGCAGCGATCCCGGAGTGAAACGCCACCGCGGATGCTGACGGTACGTCTTCTCGGGTCTTTCAACGATCCTTTCCCGAGGTGACGTGGCAAAGCGGCCAACGTGGCGGTGCCTCTGTGGAGACAGTCTCGCCTGTGTCCCCACAGCCGCTTTCCGACAGCGGTTTACTCGGCGTCTTGCCCGTAGCTCTCTTCGAGGAAGGCAACGGTCAAGGAAACCGTCGCCTTTTCTCGTTTTCCTTCGCGTTCTGAACACGTCGAGCGCAAATACGCACCGTCTGTGCCCAGGACTGTGCCCTTGACGACTGTGCCCAAACAAAGGCCTCGCTGTCGACACAAAGCGCGCACGTGGTTACAGTTAGCATCGAAGGCGAGGGTTTGAACGTGGGACTCCACCGCTGTCTTGCGCTTGGCCGGTTCCGTCTAAGTGCTGTTTTGCCGTATACTTGCGGACGCGCGGTGAGGTGGCCGAGAGGCTGAAGGCGGCGGTTTGCTAAACCGTTGTAGGGCCTAAAAGCTCTACCCAGGGTTCGAATCCCTGCCTCACCGCCAGTTTCCTCCCGCATTTCATTGATCGCTTCTTACGCGGGAACCGCCGCCCCGACTCGAACTCGCCCCGTCAATGAAATCTCAGAGTCTTAAGGTCGCGCGGCGATCGATTGAACAAAAACCTGCCCTCGCGTGCAGACGGGAGGGCAGGTTGATCCAATGATCGATCATGCGGAGAGTTCAGCGGACGCTCACTTCTGTTTCTGTCTCGTGGCGTCGCGTTTTCGAACTCGGGTCGATGGCGCCGTTCTTTCTATCGAACGTCGCCGGCGCGCCGCCGTGGCAGCTGTCTCTCGCGCGTCCCGTGCGGCCTGTTCATGGATGTCAGCGTTGACGTTCGCCGTGACCTCTTCCGTCGCCGCCAGCGCACTTTCAATCGCGAGACGCTCTCGCCGAATGCGATCAGCCTCGTCGCGCGCGGTCTTCGCCGCAACGTCGTCGAGGTCTGCGGCACCGCGCTCGACCTCGGCCACTGTCTCCAGTCGCTCGGCGTCGAGCAGGGCGTCGTATTCCGCATCCGTGAGCTGCGAGATGAGAGCTGCGGGTTCCTGCGCAACCGTCAGCGCACGTTCAAGAGCCCCTTCTACGTAGACGGGCGTGACCGCTGCGGCCCAATCGGCGAGAGCCGTCAATGTGGTCTGCTTGGTCTCGGGATGCGGAGGCGCGATCGCCTCGCCGCCGTCTAACGGAAAGAAGATCAACCACCCTTCCCATCTTCCATCCGGCTGTAGGTCTCCGTAGGCGCGCGGCCGATACCACCGACCGCCGGCCCGCTGGAGTGCGTAGTCCTGAATGCGATGAAACATGTATCCCCCTTGCACGCGTCTGTTGGAACGGGCTATGTCATGCTGTCGGGCCGTTTGCGTCGATCGAGACGCGTGTGACGGCGTCGATCAGTGCGGCCGCTACGCCGCTCATCGGCTTGCTCCTCTGGTCGAATTGGCCAGACGTGATGACAATGGTGGCAATACCAGAAGAGAGCCGCGGCGCCACCTGGAGCGCGGGCAATCAACTCAACGGCTCCGGCCGTTGCACAAAGGATGCATTCGTTTGGAACGAGATACCGCGTCATGAGTGGTGCCCTATAGCCGCTCGGGCTGCCCATCCGCGTGTGCGAATGCGTCTTCGTCATCTCCACAATCGCTGCGATTCAATCTCAGGGCCAAATATGCTTGACCGTTTAAGCACGCTAGCCTGAGCGGTCAAGCACTGAGATTGTATCGACCGGGAGGGCAGTGAATGGTAATGGTGACGCCGTAGAGGCAACCGTACCGAACGGTTTAGCTGACAGGCTCGTCCGCCAGTGTCAGATTCCTGTGCGCTCAAGCATGGGTCCGTGCAACACTTTATCGTGCGCTCGAGCGATACCCCGCGGTCGACCACGTTAGTGACCGCGACGCGTCGCTGCCTCGTTTGCGACTTCGTCGAGGAGAGAACGGAGCCGGACTCGGAAGACCTCATCGGTCCTCCTTGCACACGCTGCCAGGCTCCGACGGAGCGAGTGGAGGTATTGAAGCGGCGCACCGTTCCTCATGAACCTAATCCGCACGCTGCGGCGCTGGGCCGTTTGGGAGGGCTGAAGGGCGGGCCGGCGCGCGCCGCGGCACTGAGTGCCAAGCGCCGTCGCGAGATCGCTAAGATGGCCGCGCGCGCGCGTTGGCGCAAGTGAATTTATCCGTACTCGTCACTCAATTTGTCCCTTGCTCTGGACGCGCTCACGTTACCGCGCGCGTCTCACGCCCCACACGATTGGCGGCCCAACGCACACCATGTGGATGAACAGTTGTGGCCAGCTCATCGAACCAGGCCATCGCGGTGGCGTGTGCAGGTAGAGGCTGCGCAGCCACGACAGCGCCGGTAGCGTGCCGTAGTTCATTGCACAGAACACGACGACGCCGGAGAGCGGGCCGACAATCCAGATCGGTGCGGTGCGCAGAAAAGACATTCGAAGGCTCAGTGCGTAGAAGATCAACGTCGCCGTGAGCGCGACAGTGAAGTGCATCGCCAGCCCGATTGCCGCCATGCCGGCGCCCTCTTCGAGCGCGACGCGTCCCCAGAGCGCCGACGCCACACCGCGAAGCACGACGTCCGGCGTGCGGCCAGCCTGGATCCAGGCCTGTAGACAGGCGGCCGTAATGTCGAGGACACCGCAGAGCAGCCAGGCGGTGACGATCGCCTGCCTTGTCGATGCGTACGATGAAGCTTTTCGCGATAGAGTGCCAGAACTCATAGTGAGGCGAGTCTACTCCGTTCACTACGGTCTCAGTAATGCTCGTATCGCATCTGACGGATACGAATGCGCATTCGAGGATTGTGGTAGTGTCCGGGTCGTACATGTCTTTGAGTGGCACGACCACTGGACGCTTGTGGCTCGCTGCTCTGCTCACCAGCGGCATGACGCTGTGTTACGCGCAGCGTGGCACCCTCTCGATTGCTGCTCCTTTCATGATCCGCGAGCTCGGGATCAACACCGAGACGATGGGGCTGATGCTGTCGGCGTTCTCGTGGTGCTACTGCTTCATGCAGGTGCCATCAGGGTGGATCGTCGATCGGTTTGGGGTTCGTCGCGCATATGCCTTCGGATTTGCGCTCTGGTCGATTGCGTGCGCGCTGACCGGCACGTTTCGAAACATCGCGTCGATCATGTTTTTCCGGATCATGATGGGCGTTGGTCAGTCGGTCGCGTTTCCCGCGAGTGCCCGCGCGGTCGCCAATTGGTTTCCCGACACTGAACGTGGCTTGGTGAATTCGAGCTACCTGACCGGAGTTCGTTTAGGGCAGGCACTGATTAACGCCGCCGGTGTTGGGTTGATTGCGCTATACGGATGGCGCATCTTCTTCGTGCTCAGCGGGCTCGTCCCTCTGTTGTGGATCGTGCCCTGGACATTGATGCTGCGCCGGTGGGAAACCCCGTCGCCGACCGCCGGCGCGGACCGCTCCCAGCGCTTTACGTTTGCCTCGAGCTTCGGTCTGCTTCGCCATCGCACGGTCCTCGGAACATTCCTCGGCTTCTTTGCCTACGATTACGTCTGGTTCGTGTTCGTGTTCTGGCTGCCCAGCTATCTCCGGCTCGAACGTCACTTCACGCCGGCACAGATGGCGTTTCACTCGTCGGTGCCGTTTCTCGTCATGTCGGTCGTCATCGTTTTGTCCGGGATCGTGACCGATAGATTGATCGCGGCCGGCTTTGGCGAACTACGCGTGCGCAAGACGTTCATTGCGATCGGCTTCGCGATTGCAATGGCGATTGTCCCTGCCGGCCTGGTCGCGGACAACGGGACGTCGGTGTGGCTCCTGGTGCTGTCGCTTTCCGGCATCGGCGTCGCAGCGCCGAACACCTGGAGCCTCACCCAGGCGTGCTGCACGAAGCGTGTCGTCGGCACCGTCTCGGGAATTCAGAACTTCGGCGGCAACATCGGCGGCATCATTGCGCCCTGGTTGACTGGCGCGATTGCCCATCGCACCGGCTCATTTGTTCCGGCGTTCGTGTTGTGCGGGTTTCTCCTGGTCGGTGGCACGCTCGCATACTGGCTGTTGATGAACGAGAAAGTCGATTCGGCGGAGGCCGTCTGACGATACGCACAATCTCAAGGTGACGCATTCGATCGCATGGCGAGCAGGAGAATTTTCAGGTCATCGGGCAGATCAATCGTGATCAATCCCGGTTCGCGGCCGTAGTGCAGCGTCCGGATCGTGCGGCCGGTGAGCGCGTCGACGAGAATCCCGTCAACTGATTCAGTCGGCCGCAAGCGAACGACCGCACCTGGGCGTGGATTCCTGACTACGAGAATGAAGTGCTCATTCGAGCCCAGCGACTCGATTGAAACGTTCTCGACCGCCCTGACGACATTGAACGATCCACCTCGCATGTTGCGCCAGTTCCACGCTTCATACAGCTGTCGCACATGACCGACCACGTCGTCAGGCCACACCGCATCGCGTCGCACTCGCGCGGCAAAAGTTGCAGCGTCCCGGACTGGTACGAACTCGTACCCGCGACCCGTCAGGTTTGAATAACAGAGGATGCCGGCCTGCTGGCATTCGGCCGGTACCGGTGCCGGATAACACGGCAGCGGCAAGAGGCCGGTATACAGATCAACCCCTGCGATTAGAACCTTTTCGCACCCGCCCGTAGCCGCCGGCAACTGAGGCTCATCGACCTGCAACTGCGTCTCGATGAACACTTCGGGCAGCGGATTGTTCAGCGCTGGAACTCGCGTCCAGAGAAATGTCGCAAGCCATGTCGGCTCGCGAGAGTTCTGCGGCACGGACGGACGGAAAGCGAACACCGAAATCACAGCGGAGAGCACGGCGGCAGTCCAGAGAAAACGCTGCCACACTCTTCCAGCGCTTTGCTGAAGCGCGGCCAGAAGTGGAATCGCGAGTGGAATCAGCCACACCGCGTACCGGCTGAGGCTTGGTGTTCCACCATGATGCACGTTCGTTGTGCGCGAGAAAGCAAAGAGGAAGGTTGCGGCAACGGCCGCGGGTATCACGACAGTCGTTGACGGTAGATAACGGCCGCTGCGTTGTGTAAGTGTCATCAATCCTGCGACGACAACAATCAGGAAGATGGGAAAGTTTCCGATCAGACCCACACTCGGATCCAGGACGACGGCCGACAGCGTCTGAAACGTCGGTCTGCCGGACCGCGTCTGCTCCAGCAAGAGAGATAACCGGCCGTGGTGTGCGTAGGTGTAGACGGGATGGAGCAACGCAAGCGCCACCGCAACTGCGACGGCGGCAATCACGCGTCCATCCGCCAATGCAGACCGGTTGCGAGCAACAGTGGCGAGAAAGATGAACGGGACGAGAATCGCGGTCGGCGGATTCTGCGTTGAAGCTACACCGGCCGCGAGCATTGCCCACCACGGACGATCGCGCATCAGCGACAACGCAATCGTGAGGAGCGCAAACGTGAACACCTCGGTGTGCGCCTTGTCGAGCCACCAGACGATTGGTCCGCCGAAGAGCAGAACGCACGCGGCGGCTCCGACTCGTGGAAACGCGACCGAGAGGGCGACCAGGAAGAGAAGCAGATTCAGCGCCGTGAAGGCAACGGTTGGCGGCGCACCGAGAACGTTTGCCAGCCACACACCAGGGGCAGCCAGCAGCGCATAGAACCAGAAGTGCAGGAACACGCGACCGCGATCGACATCTCCGATCGTCGAGCTCCAGATGTCCCAGTTTGCGAGAGCCGGATCGGCCCGCGCGAGCTCCGCCTGAACGTGCGGGATGTCAACCGGCCGGAAGGCGGGACCATGCAATGACGCGAACTCAACCGCCTGAGCGAGATACTCGCGGCCGTCGCCGACGAGCCGTGGCGGCGATCCGGCAATCAGGCTGACGGCAAAAGCGCCTGCGACGATGAGCGCCTGCCCGCGACTCATCTTGCTCGCACCCTACGCAATCGCAAACGCAAGAAGGTAGATGTTGGTCGCAACAAGCAGGACTGCCATCAACCAAGCGGCAGCGAACCCGGCGCGCGGCGCGCGCCGCCAGAGATACGCGAGGCCGCTCACCGTATATACAGCGAAAGGCGCGACGAGAAATAACAGGTATTTCGTTTTCAGCGCCCACTCTTCTTGTGAAATGAACCACCAGACATAAGCGGAAATTCCTACGACACACATGATTGCCAGAGGCCGGAAGAGAGGGCGCCGAATCGTCACGACAAAACCCGCCACAGCCAGGAGCTCGGGCACGAATCCGAGAGCCAAAACCGCAGCGATCAGGCGAGTCGAGATTCGCTTGCGGCGATAAGGGTGCGTCGGATCGCCGTGACGATCCGGCTCGGAGAAAAAACTCATATCGCTCCATGCGAGCGCGTGCAACGTGGTGAACACGCTGTCATACACGGGAAGGTCGGTGAGTGGCCCGCGCGGCGAGCGTGGACCGAAGACATGCATCAGCTCCGACATACGAAGCGTGTTGAATTCATAATGGGGACGAACGGTTTGGCTACGGGCGAATGAAAACCCCTGCTGCGCCGAACCGTTGGCATAGAACAAGGTGCGGTATTGTCGATAGTTGTCGACATATTTCCACGCGCCGAGAGCGACACCGAGCGCGACCACGATCGCCGTGCTCCTTGCCGCTGCCATGCGGCGTGGCCCGAACGCGATCCGTATGGCGAAGAAGATCACCGCTGAGACCAGCGCAACGAGTCCGGAGTACTTCGTCGACGCTCCAAGTCCTGCCAGCACGCCGAGACGGACGCCCCCGGGCACAGTTCCCGGCCCGGTGAAGTCTCGCGCGAAGTAATAAATGAATGCGGTCAGAATCGCGGTCAGGAGGATATCGGCTTCCGCACCGTATGCGCTGATGAACAACACGGGGAGTGATGTCAGCAACGCAACCCCGAGAACCAACGAGGCGCCGCGGCATCGAAACAGACGCAGCAAACGATAACCGTAATAGATGGTGATCGCCGAACAGACGAGCGCCAGGCTCGCAAGCCACCGCAGGCCATGTGCATCACTTGTCGCGGGATCGATTGCTGTCGAGCGTCCGAACGCGTAGAAGGGCAGACCGACCAGATAGAAGAGCGGCGGATGATAGCACTGCCAGCAGTCAGGTGATGCGGGCAGATGTCCCGTCTGCCACAGGATGCGAACGCCGTCATGGTAGAAATCCCAGACATACCCGAAGGGTGTCGGTGACAATGCGACGAGGAGTGCACGCAGAACGGCGGCAGTCAGAAGGATAGTAATGACACAGGTCCGCTCGCGTGCGCGAAACCACTGAGTCGTCAACTCGCGCAGCCGCTGGACTGTTGTCTCGTGTGTCACCTTAGTGCGGTCGTCTTTACCAGCTGAGATGCGGTCGCCTGCACTTTTCTTATTGCCTCCGCGATGTCCTCCATGTCCTGCCGGGGCCCAAGCAGCATCGTCTGCACAAGCCAGACAGCTTCGGTGCAGAGCCGGTCGTTCTGCGGACATTGATTCTGTGCGCGCCATTCGTCGAGCCGGGCTTTGGAGTAGATCGCCCGGAAGCCTGGCGCCGCAAACGCTTCCTCGAGAACTGGTTGTTTGTTGAGCGGCGTGTAGCCGGCTTGGGCGGGAATGCCTTCAGCGGCAAGCGCCTTGAGGAAGGCGGCCCGTGGAAGTCCCGCGAAGCGACTCGCGTCGTATCGGAACATATATAGATGATAGGCATTGCGCGTGCAGCCTTCGTACATGCGCGCCGGTGTGATGCCCGGTATCTGTTTAAGAAGGTTAGTCAGGTGGGCAGCGTTGGAATCGCGCGTGCGGGCCTGCTCCTGAAGGCGCGTCATTTGTGCGGTCAACAGGGCCGCCTGGAATTCCGTCAAGCGCAGGTTCGCGCCGATGTTGTGATAGGAGAAATCGTCGCCGGTATTCCGGCGGCCGCGGCTGTTGTTGTGGAACCGGTAACAGTCCTCGACGAGCTCGTCGTCATCGGTGAGTATGGCGCCGCCTTCGCCGGAGTTGAGATTCTTGCTTGCCTGAAAACTAAAGCATCCGGCTTTGCCGAAGGTGCCGACCTTGCGGCCGCGCCACTCGGCGAGGTGCGCCTGACACGCGTCTTCCACGACGATGATCCCACGGCGGCGGCCGGCCTCGAGGATAGTGTCGAGATCGGCCGCGGAGCCGCCGAGATGTACTGGCAGGATCAACCTCGTATTGGCGGTGATTGCGTGTTCCAGCTTGCGCGCGTCGATCTGAAATGTGTCGATGTCCGTGTCGACAAACACCGGCAGCGCGCGGAGCAACAACGCAGCGTTAATTGTCGCAACAAACGTGTAGGGAGGCACGATGACCTCGTCACCAGGACCGATCCCAAGCGCAGAGAGTGACGTGATCAGTGCGCTCGTGCCGTTGGCGGTGGCGAGGCAGTGCCTAGCGCCAGTCAGTGATGCATACGCCGCCTCGAAGGCGGCGACACTGTCACCGCGATTCCACCGGCCACTGCGGATCACGCGAACCAGCGCGTCTTCTTCCTTTGCGTCGGCGACCGGCCAGGACGGAAACGGCGTCCGACGTACCGGCGTTCCACCGAGAAGCGCAGGAGTATTCGACGCCGCAGCGCCGGCGGCGGCTTGCGCCCGGCGCCCGCCGGCCGTCCGTGTTGAACCCCGCGCGCCAAACGCGCCTGCCGCGACGAGGGCTCCGATGAAGCCACGGCGACTTACACCGGCGTCGATTTCGTCTCGCACCGTCTCGGCTGTGCGGCTGCTCATCTCCGTCCTCCAGTCAACTCGTGAACCTTGCCGATGATCAGCTCCTCGACCTGTTCATTGAAGGGACCCGGTCTAGCGTAGTAGATCATCGCGTCGCCGCCTTCGTAGCCGCCTTCGCGCAACACACGCAGTGACGGCACATAGCCGAACACGTCATTGCTGTAGCCGGCCACCCAGATGCGTCGCGATGGGTATTCGCGCGCCAGCCGAAGCGCGTAGTCGACGACGACCTCGCCGCCGAGTGCGATGAGCGTGAAGCCGGCAGGTGCGCCAGCCGACGCCCGTGGCGCGTCCGAATTGTCGTGCACCGTGGAACCGAACTCCCAGACCTGAATCGGGTCGCGCTGCGCGACAGGCAATCGACCATCACGATCGATCAGCTTCTGCATGACGGCAGCATGGCGCTCCAAATAGATAGCGTCGATTTTGAGTTGACTGTGCCATCGCGCGCGCGCCGCTTCGTCAACAAACGGCAGATCAACGGTTCCGTACGCCGTGCGTACGGTGGCTGCGATCGAGGTGTGTGAGTTCAGCGCCCGATCGACCGCGTCGGCAAGCGAAGCCCCGTGGACATTCACGAGTTCGAACGTTCCTCGCGGCGCCGGGTTCGCGTCGGCGCCGCAGCCGGCGACGAACATTGCCGTGGTTCCCCGATGACGTTTCTCCAATTCCGCCTGCGCGACGCCAGCGTAATCACCGTGATACTGAACCACCGTTGGCGGCAGCGTCGTATTGTGGCAGGCGTAGCCAAACACGACGACTTTCAATTCACCTTTCCGGCTGTCGACACGCAGAATGTGAACCGTGTGGTCGACTGGCCCCAGCGGAAGGTATCCAGTGCGACGGTTTGCGGCGAACTCGGCTTCGCCGCGAGCGTAGGACAGCTGCGCAGGCTCGAGTCGCGCGATCGCGTTCCTGATCACAGCTGCGAGTTTGTCCTCGAGTTGCGTTGTATAAGTGCGGATATCGGCAAGCTGCGCGGCGGTCAACCCGTACGCGACCGACAACTGCTCATCGACGACCGGGCCGCAATGCGTGTGGCTCGCGTTGAACAGGAGGTTCGCGCGCCGAAGACCATGGCGACGCTGAACGAGTGCGGCAACGCGATCGGTCATCCGCGCCGTAACACCGAGAAGATCGGTTGTGACGAGGACCGTGGCCGGATGGTTTCCGCACTCGAGCGCCAGTGCCTTTGCATGAAGGGGCAACGCGACGCCTTGCGACGCCTCCGTGCGCGCGGCGAATCCGGCCATCCAGAGCGAGTGATCGGGAGTGATGTCGATGGTGGCGGATCCGGCGCGCCATTCTGGCGCAGCGCTGAATACCCCTCGCGGCCTCAGTCCAATCGTGGCGAAAGCAGTCAGGAATTCGCGACGCCGCATCGATGCCCACCAGTGTCCAACCTACTCGACGTTCAGTGCGAGTGTATCTCTACCAGCGCCTGATACAATGTGCGGCTTGCCCACCCCCTGTCGTTCGTGGACGCTGGCGGCCGCCCTGGCCCTTTCAGTCGTGGCGATCCGTGCTCAGGAACCCGCTTCCCAGCCGGCGCGCGCATTCAGTTGCGCTGAGATTGAAACGTTTCTAAAAACCGCAAAAATCGGCCGGCAACGTGAGATTCCGATCGGCGTGACCCTTCCGTTGCGCGCCACGCTCGACGACGGCACCCTGCGCCACGACGCCGCGATCCAGACAGCCGATATCAGGGAGGCGTCCTACACGACCGCTAGGGGTACCGAGCTCAACTTCCGCGACACATGGAAGTTCAATGTCGCAGGGTACGAGCTGGCGAAGATGCTGGAACTCAACATGGTGCCGCCCTACGTTGAACGCCGCGTGAATGGAGGCCCGGCATCGGTCTCGTGGTGGGTGAACGATACGATGATGGAGTCGGAACGCGTCCAGAAGAAGCTCACGCCGCCCGACGTCGCAGGCTGGAACGATCAGACTCACGCCGGACGCCTCTTCCGCGAACTGATCGGCGACTACGACTTCAACATGACCAACACGCTGATCACCAGGGACTGGCGCGTCTGGTTGATCGATTTCAGCCGCGCGTTCCGGCTCGTGAAGACGCTGCAGTTTCCCGCCGAGGTCGCCAGGATCGATCGGACGTTGCTGGCGAACCTGCGCGGGCTGAACAGCGAGACATTGCGAGCGAAGCTTGGGGCATGGCTCTCGAAAGCAGAGATCGACGCGGTGATCGCCCGTCGCGATGCCATCGTCGGCATCCTCGACAAACAGATCGCGACGAAGGGAGAAGCGGCCGTCCTCTATGAGCTTCCTCGCGAGAAGGAGGCCTGCGGGACCGGGCTCTAAGCGGCACCTGCCAGGGGTATCCTTCTATTAATGCTTCCGTCCCGACTGCTCATCGTTCGTCAGAAATTCCCTGACGTCAGGCTGCCGGATGTGCACGAAGAGACACGCCGCCAGATGGACCAGAGCGGCTTCGCCGAGCAACTGAAACCCGGAGCCCGCGTCGCTATCGGCGTTGGCAGCCGCGGGATCGCGAACATCGCGGCGATTGTTCAGGGCGTGGTTGAGTACTGGCGCAGTCGCGACATGGTCCCGTTTATCTTTCCGGCAATGGGAAGTCATGGCGCCGCGACGCCGGAAGGACAGGCAGACGTACTGGCGCGGTTTGGCATCACCGAGCCGTCAATCGGATGTCCGATCATTAGCCGCCTCGAGGTCGTCTCGCTGGGTAAGACCAGTGATGGCGTTGAAGTGTTCATGGACGCTGCCGCGCACGGAGCCGATGCGGTCATGATCGTCGCCCGCGTGAAATGGCACACGACGTTCAGCGGCCGCCTCGAGAGCGGGCTCATGAAGATGATGGCGATCGGCCTTGGAAAGTTTGCCGGCGCGCAGAAGTATCACACGCATGCGAAGCATCTTGGTCTCGAGCAGGTGATTCGCACGGCCGGGCGGCATGTACTCGAGTCCGGAAAAATGATCGGCGGTGTCGCGATCGTTGAAGATGCCTACCACAACACTGCGAAGATTGAAGCGGTTGCAGCCCGGTGCACGGAACAGCGCGATGAAGAGAATCTGGCGCTTGCCAAGTCGTGGATGCCGAAGCTGCCGTGCGATCTCGACGTCCTCATCGTCGATCGGATGGGGAAGAACATCAGTGGAACGGGAATGGACGCCAAGGTCGTCAATCGTGGCGAGGCGTGCGAATACAATCCGTGGCCGGGGATTCCGTCGATTCAGCGCATCTTTGTCCGCGATCTCGATCCGGAGACCCACGGCAACGCGATGGGTATCGGGATGGCCGATGTCACGACCGAGCGACTTGTGCGCGAGATCGATTGGGACTCGACGCGGGTGAATGCGTTGAGTTCAGGATTGCCGGCGCGCATTCGCGTCCCGTTGCATTTCGCGAGCGACCGCGAATGTCTGCAGTGGGTCGCGGCGACGGCCGGAAAGATGAATGCTGAAGACGTCACATACGGGTGGATTCGGAACACACTCGCACTCGATCACGTGGCGATCAGCAACAACCTGCGCGCGCAGCTCGAATCGCAAGCGCACGTCGAGATCGAACAGCAGATCGACCCTGAATGGGACGATCGAGGAAACCTCGTCAGTCCGATTTGAGAGGCTGGATCAGTTCACTTACACCATCCGCTCGACGTACGTTTCCACCGTCATCGGCGTGACGCCGAAGCGATCTGCCGAGACCTTCCAGTCGGCGAATGGTCGCGCCTCAGTGGCCGAGTAGAGTCCCAGGGTCATCAAACGCGCCGCCACTTCATTGAAGGGGCGAACGACTGGCGCCAATCGCATCGCGAAAACCGGAATGTGCCGCCGCTTGCCTGACGACTTCAAATGGCGCTCGACGAGTGTCGCCAGGTGGTTCTGGGAAACGTTCGAGGGCCCACCTGCATCGACCGCTTCGTTGACGACATCGGGGCGGGCGAGGATTCTCACGGCGAATTCCGCGACGTCTTCAACCGCGACGTAGTTGGCGACGGCGTTGCCGTCACCGAAGATCGTGCCGACGCCCTTCTCGCGAATATCCTTTGCCAGCAGTTGATCGATCCAGACGTCCATGAACGCCGTAGGCCGAAGCATGACGTGAGGCACGCCACTGCGGCGAATGGCGTCTTCGATGTACCACTTGATCCGGAAAATATCGACCAGCGCGTCCTGCGCGACGCCGCGGTAGGAGACGTAAATCAACCGTCGGACACGGGTATTCCGCGCTGCCGCGCAAAGATTCTGATACGCGGGAAGATCGGTTTTCGCCGGGCTGGTCGCACCTTTCCCCATATTGTTGTTCGCCGTCGCCACGATTTGATCGATGTTGCGGCAGGCCTCGGTCAGCCTGGGCACGTCGCGGAGATCGACGGCGGCAATTTCCGCCTGCGGTGCGAATTGCGCCAGCTTCTGCGCGTTCCGTGCCAGCGCGCGAACCGGCGTGCCGGCGGCGATAAGTTTCCGAGTAATCACGGCGCCGAGTTGGCCCGTAGCGCCGACAACAAGCACGCGCGATCCATTCATGAAGCCCTCCACGGTGTGAGCCGTCGGGGATCGTACCCCGACGTCACGCCATCATTTCGACAGCCGCGCGTCGGTTGGGACCGTTTGCTTCAACACTTCGAACCAGTTGACGATGACCTGAGGAACCGGCGGCTTCTGCGGGACACCTTTGAGGATCAGGAATCGCCCGTCTCGAGCGACGTCGAATGCCTCGAGCTCGTTGCTGCCGGAGTTCGGGACGTCGACCAGAACCTGCGGACGCGCTCCCTCGAGGGTGGCGCTGGTACCGATCTTGAGCATGTACATGTGCGAACGATTCGAGCCCAGGCCGCGGTAATAGAGTTCGGTGCCGTCGCGAGACCAGCGCGGCGCGCCGCTGCCGCCAGTTGACACCTGCCATCGTGCGCTTGCGACATTTGGATACGGGCTCACGTATGTTTCGGTGATACCCGAGTCGGTCATGCGGTACGCGAGCCAACGCGCGTCGGGGGAAAGCCTTGGTGTGCGTGCTTTCGCGACGAGCATTTGCGACTGGCCGTTGGTCACATCCAGCAGCTTGATCCCATCCGCGTCCGTTCCGGTGACTGCGTAGAGGATTTTTCCTTCCGACAACACCGCTCCCGCATATTCTCCGCCGCTCGCGTACACTTGCTTGAGGGATCCGCTTGTGATCTGCGTCGGCGTGCCCGCGCCATCTGCGCGCAGTCGAACCAGACGGCCGAGCGCTCCGAGCTGCAGCCGCGACGTAAACAGCAGGTCCGTGCCAGCCGGCATCCAGACCGGCATTTCATTGACACCACTGTCACGAGTAATGGGTGTGAGCGCGTGCCGGCCGAAGTCCCAGACGACAATCGTTCGCCGCTCCTGCGAACTGGAGCTTTCGAGCGCCACTCGCGTGCCATCAGGTGACAGCTCAGCCCAGGTGTAAGGACCTCGCGGAAGATCGGTCGCAGTCGCACGCCCGGTGCGGTCGACCCAGAGCAGGTCGGCCTGCGGCCGAGTCCCGGAATCCGTCATATAGACAATGGTGCCGGTCCCGGAGACGCCGAAGTGTCCCGCTCCACCATTGTTATAGAGCACGCCGGACATCAACGGTGTGGACGCGCTGGTGAGTTCGAGGCGCGACGGATCGAATCGTGCGGCCATCAGGACGCCGGTCCTGAGATACAGGAGATGACCCGTCCGGACGTAGATCGGCGCGTGTCCGGTCCGGTCGAGCAGGATGCGCCATTTCTTCGTCGTCAGATCGACAACCGCAACCCGAGCGTCTTCCAGTGAACCTTTAAAGACAGTGAACAGCACTCCGCGTCCACCCGGCACGGTCGACGGAAACCGGTGGGCGACTTCGCCGGACGATTTATCGACGGTCGTGATCTGTTCGCGTGTTCCACCTGACTCTGAGATTCGCGAGATTCCGGATCCTCCGCCGGAGTAAATGTATCCGTCGTCAGACCACGCCGCACCTCGATCGTTGGCATCGACGGTCCCGATCGCGAACGGTGTTCCACCAGCGACTGACGCGCGGTACAGCTTTCCATTCGCGACAAACCCGATCTGCGTACCATCGGGCGAAAAGAACGGGTTGTATGGCGTATCGATCGCTGACACAACGCGCATCTCATTCGTCCGAAGATCCTGAAGGCAGATCTGTGGGCCGAAGCTGCCGGTGACGGCGACGTAGGCGATGTGCGTGCCATCCGGAGAAATGGCCACTCCTGATCCACTCGCCCCGGCCCATGTGAGTCCATCGGGCCAATCGATCGTGAGTTTCAAAGCAGGAAGCGATGGTGGCGATGTCGACCACATCCTCCACGCCGCCAGTGCTGCGACGATCGCTCCGCTAATAACG
Source organism: Acidobacteriota bacterium (assembly GCA_046734955.1). Lineage (GTDB taxonomy): Bacteria > Acidobacteriota > Vicinamibacteria > Vicinamibacterales > 2-12-FULL-66-21 > JALZOC01. Next base: position 22,891 of record JBKPSH010000146.1, on the reverse strand, counting down.
CCAACGGCGAGCATCAACCACGCCGGCGGCTTGCGCCGCAGGCTGACGGGCCGAGAAGGAAACGCAGGCGCTCGCGCGATTTCCGCGGCATCACGGATCTCGAGTCTCGCCACACCGATGTCCGACAGTCGGTCTTTCGCATCCTTGGTCAGACACCGGCGCAGGAGACGCTGCACTGATGCCGGCGTAGTTGCCGGAAGGGCCGACCAGTCAGGGTCGCCACGTACGACGGCGGCGAGGATCTCGGTGATGTTGTCACCGGGGAAGGCGATCTTGCCGGTCAACATCTCGTAGAGCACGCATCCGAACGCCCAGATGTCGGCGCGCTTGTCGACTGCCTTTCCCTTGGCCTGTTCTGGCGACATGTATGCGGCAGTGCCCAGGATGATCCCGTGTTGCGAGAGGCTTGCTCTGAAGGTTGGACTGAGAACCGTCGGTGAATTGGAATCGGAAGGCGGCGTCGTGCCCGCAGGATCCAGCGCCTTCGCGAGTCCGAAGTCCAGCACCTTGACGACATCGTCAGCACGCACCTTGATGTTGGCTGGTTTCAGATCGCGATGGACGATGCCGCGCTCGTGCGCCGCTTCGAGAGCGTCCACGATTTGCGTGGCGATCGGAAGCGCATCCTCGATCGCGAGCGGACCTCGCGTGAGCCGTTCGGCCAGATCTTCGCCGTCAACGAGCTCCATGATGAGCCCGCTGCCTTCCAGGCCATACACGTGTGCGATGTTTGGATGGTTCAGTGCCGCGAGTGTTTGCGCTTCGCGTGCGAACCGCGCCATGCGCTCGGAGTCGCCGACGAAGAGATCAGGAACGATCTTGATCGCGACGTCGCGGTTCAAGACGGTGTCGCGGGCGCGGTAGACCTCTCCCATTCCGCCGGCGCCGATTGGCGACACGATCTCGTACGACCCGAGGCGGGTGCCGGAGGTCAACGGCATGGGCGCGAATTATAACGTTCGAAGGCAGTAAACTCATTATGCCGATCTAATCGAAGGAGTGATTCGTGACTCGACAACGGCTCGTCCTCATGGCTGCGGCGGCGTTCGTGGTCATCCTTCTCGTTGGCGCGCGAGCGCAGGACGCTGCGCTCGATCCGGTGAAGGTCGCGGCCAACACGCACAAGCTCGCGTTCGAGAACGCCTTTGTCCGAATTCTCGACGTGCACATTCCCGCCGGCTCGATCGAGCCGCGGCATGGCCATCCGCACGGTTTGAGCGTCTACTTTAGCGACTGGGATGCGGAGGTAACGGTCGACGGCAAACCGCCGCAGGTGAATCACCGCACGGCGGGAACGTTTGCCTGGAGCGAACCGGTCATTCATACCGTGCGGAACACGAGCAAGTCGGAAGCGCATGTGCTCAGAGTCGAGTTGAAGTATTAACTCTTCCCGGGATTTCCAGTTTTGAGCGAGCGGACGCGCGCACTGATTCCCGCCAGCGGCATTCCGCTTCTGTACTTTGGGTTTGCCCACCTGTGTCTCGGGAGTGCGTTCGCCACCATTCTGTTGGATCCATCGCTTCCGGGGCCGTTCTTTCTGCATCCACGGATGGTGGCTGTCGTTCATCTCGTGACGCTCGGCTGGATCTCCGCCTCGATCCTTGGTGCGTTCTACATCGTCGCCCCCCTCGCGCTTCGGATGCCGCTTGTTCCGCGGTGGCCCGATCGTGCTGCATTCACCGCTTTCGCACTGGGCGTCACCGGAATGGTGACGCAACTCTGGGCCGCGCAATACCCCGCGATGTCATGGATCGCTGCCCTCGTTGTCGCGGCGATCCTGCACGTCGCCATTCGTACGTGGATGGGGCTTGCCGGTGCGGTCGTGCCGTGGCCGGTGAAGCTTCATGTCGCGCTCGCCTTCGCGAACATGATCGCCGCGAGTCTCTTCGGCATCTTTCTCGGGCTGAATCGCAGTTATGCGTGGGTCACGTGGTCGCCGCTGTCGGCTGCTTACGCTCATCTCCATTTTGCCGCTGTCGGGTGGGCGACGATGATGTTCGTGGGTCTTGCGTATCGACTGATCCCAATGATTGTGCCAACGGCGATGCCAACCGCCGGCTCGATGGCCCTGAGCGCACTGCTGATTCAAGGCGGTGTGATCGTGTTGGTCGTCGCGCTCATGACGAATTCCGCGTGGAAGGTCGTGGCCGCCGCGCTCATCGTTGCAGGGCTGGCGAGCTTCGTCGTGCATGTTCGAATCGCTTTGCAACAGAAGCGGCCACCTCCGGCCGCGCTGCCTCGACCCGATTGGGCGACCTGGCAGACGCACGTCGCCCTGCTCTGGCTGCTGGTTGCTGCTGGCACCGGTCTCTACATCGCATGGCCAGGGGGCGAGGCGGCGTTCGAGGCGGACTGGCTTTATGGCACCGCCGGGCTGATTGGGTTTCTGGCGCAGGTCATCGCGGGTATGCAAGGCCGACTACTTCCCATGCACGCGTGGTATGCCGCATTCAATGCGGCGGGAATGAAACCCCCGTCACAGTCGGTGCACACATTGGCCAGTCCCCGACTTGCGCGGCTGATTTTCTTTTGCTGGACGATCGGCGTGCCCGCGCTTGCGCTTGGTCTCTCACGAGTCAATCCATCGATGGTTCGTTTCGCGAGCGCCATTCTCTTGGCCGCTGTCGTGCTCGCCGCGCTGCAAGCTCTTAGGATTACTCGCCTGTTGCGCACCGGCCGCTCGGAGTAATTCGAGTTTTACGTTCCCATGTGTAATGCCCCTTCACAGGCCAATCGAAGGAATTATCGTCTGCATCTGCTTGACCAATTCACTCATTCACCAATTCACCAATTTCACTTGAGGAGCAATTCCCGCGCGTACTTGGTCCCCACCACTTCGCGATACTTGCTGCGATCCTGATATCCCTGCATCTGGGTCTGATCGGTGCCCTCGACCTGTTGCACGAGGGCGTCAGACTTTTCCTCGTTCGCCTCGAGCGACGCGAGGCTGGAATACTCCTGAGGATCAGCATGTTCCACGCGCCAGCGTCGTCTTTTGCGCGCAGAGTGCCCCGGCCGATCAGGTTTCTCAACGGAAACTGGTCGGTGTGTGAGCAAACGGTCCAAAGCTGTAACGAATGGCCGGCACTATAACAGATCCAAGCTCATCAGTAGCACATAAGTACATCACCGTCCGATAATGCCGGCGTGCGGCGTGAGCTTTGCGCCGTGACGATCGTCGCAACGATGGCCGTGGCATGTGGAGCCACACCATCGTCTCCTTCAACTCCGCCGGCTGGATCGACCACGTTAACGCCGGTGGCGGCAACCGGCGATTGCCCTGCATCGACACCAGACGCAGAAGGTCTCGATGCGGCGATTCTTGGCGACCTGGTCGGCCACATTCGCCGCAGTGACTACGCCAACATCGACAGCTTGCTTGTCGTCCGGCACGAAAAGCTCGTTGTCGAGGAATACTTCGGTGCCCGCTCGGCTGCCGGCGTTGTCCACACGCTCCAATCCGTGAGCAAGAGCGTGACATCGCTCCTCACCGGTCTCGCCATCGAGCGCGGACGTCTACGCCTCGACGATCGCGTGGTTCAGCGGTTCCCGCAGTACGAGCCCATCGCGAACATGGACGATCGCAAAGCCTCGCTCACCGTTCGGGATTTGTTGACGATGAGGGATGGATTCGACTGGAACGAGAGCTTCTACGCGGGCTCGCCATTGCAGCGTCTGAACGATTGTCGCTGTGACTGGATCCGTTTCATGGTCGATTGGCCGATGCGCGACCAACCGGGGGCGAGATGGGAATACGTCAGCGGCGGCGTCATTCTGCTTGGCGCGGTCGTCGGCTGTTGGTGAACGCATCGATCTCTTTGGCGATCGCGAGCTGTTTGCGCCGCTCGGGATTCGGGGCGCGTACTGGATCGGCGGACTGCCCGACGGCCTGCCGCACACCGGCGGCGGTCTCTATATGCGGCCGCGCGACATGGCGAAGCTTGGCACGTTGATGGTCACCGGTGGCCGGTGGCAGGGGAGAGCGGTTGTCTCTGACGCCTGGATTCGCGAAAGCACGCAACGCGTCGTTCCCCGCCCGCGGACGTTTGGTGTCCACGGGGTCGATTACGGTTACCTGTGGTGGATTCTCGATCTTGCAGATCCCATGAACCCTCGGCCACAGCCAGGGGACATCATCACAGCCTCTGGCGCACAAGGGCAATGGATCTTTGCGGTCCCCCGCGAGGATCTTGTCATGATCTCGACCGCGGAGAATGGTGACTCGCCGAATGCGAATAGGCCCACGGATTTCTTGTACACCCACGTCCTCGCGTCGGTGAAGCGATAGATGATGCTGAAAATTCTGATTTTTGATTGCTGATTGATCGATGCCAATTCAGCAATCAGCAATTACCCCATTCACTACTTTGCTGTGAGTGTCATCTTAAAGGGCAGCTGATTCAACGCGGGAATCTTGGGGCGGCGCGGCGCGTGCTAACGTCTGTAGTCGCTTCCACGACGTACGCCTCTTCCGGTTCACGGGGTTACCTCTGGCTTCGACTTCGTGCGCGGTTGCTGTGGCTGGAACGGCGCCTCGGCCACGCCAGCGAGGCGCAACGAATCGAGCAGGAGTTGCAGCAGCTGCTGGAGGTTGCCGACCCGGACTGTCGCGACGCACTCAGGGCCCTGGCCGACCAGCCTTAGCTTGGCCTCGGTCGCTGACCCCCGCAAGGATTACAAGCCACGGACCAAGCATTGGCAAATCCGTTCCGTGTTAATCCGTGTTCTTCCGTGGCCCTTTGATCCGTGTCGTTCAGTGACTAGTTGCCGCGCTCCACGAATAGGCGCGCCAGCAACTGATCGACCGGCACGAAGTCATCGGTCAGCGTGATTGCCCGACCAGAGGTGACATACGCATTGAACCGTTCCGCCGACAGCGGTGTCGTCCGCAGCGACGGATCGTCACGCGCCGTGATCGCATCAAGCGCGGCGCGATTCAAGGGTGCCCGGCTCGCCATCAGCACATACGTATTGCGATCAAACGGCTGGAAGGCGGCGCCACGGCCGAAGATGTAAACGTGAGGGAACACCGCCCGCAGTGCATTCGCCTCCGCTCGCAAAAATTCTCCTCCCTCGAACTTGTCGATGATGTTCGACAGGTAGACGCCAGTGGGTTTCAGCCGTGACGCGACGATCCGATTGAACTCAACCGTTGTCAGGTGATACGGAATCGAAAGATCGTTGAACGCGTCCCCGTAGATGAAGTCATATTGCTTGGGGTCGGTCCACTCCGTCAGGAACACACGCGCGTCCTGGTTGAACGATCGAATGCGTGAACTTCGCGGCAGACCGAGGCGATCGTAGACGACGGCGATCACCGCCGGATCGATCTCGATGACGTCGACCGTCGACGACGGGTAGACAGCTTCGACGTATCGTGGGAAAGAATACCCTCCGCCACCGATGAAGAGCGTATCGATCTGTTCCCGGCCTACCGCGTGTGCCTGTGTCAGGTTCGAGTAGGCGCGCTCGTAGCCATAATCGAGCGCGCGTGGATCGTCCGGAACAATGAAGCTGTGAATCAGTCGATCGAGCATCAGCATTCGGGCCGCGTGCCCGTTCTCGCTGGTCTCGAGCACCTTTATGCAGTAGTAGTTCGACTCGACCTCACAGGGCGCCGCATATTGTCCTGCCGCCCATCGCATGCCAACGAAGACGAACATCGCGAGCGCGGCAGCGGTGGCACCGAGGATCGCTGTCCTGTTCTTTCGGCGATCGGTCGCGGCGACCAGGAGGCCGGTCATCAAGAGAACAATGGCGACGAGCCACACGATGGTTCGTGTCCCCAGCCATGAGATCAGATAGAAACCAGTGAGAAACGTGCCGACGATCGATCCGATGGTCGAACAGGCGTAGATCGTTCCCACGATGTGGCCGCTGCGCTCGAGGTTGGCAAGTGCGAGCCTGACGACCACGGGTGAAACCATCCCGAGCACGAAACTTGGCAGAAAAAAGATTGCCGCGACATACACGACGATGCGCGGCAAAAACGACAGGCCAAAGGTGATACCAACAATCGCGTGCGTAACCACCAGGATGCTCAGGCAGGAGACGCCGCCGGCCATGAATATCAGGCCGAGCGTCCGCCGCGAGGCATAGCGATCGGCAACGACGCCTCCAAAAAAGTTGCCGACGGACATTCCCGCAAGAACGACCCCGATGACGCTCGTCCACGTGTAGAGCGAGACGCCAATGTACGGCGCCATGATACGCCCAGCAATGATCTCGATTACGAGCGTGCAGGCGCTGCTGATGAAGGCGAGGAGGCAGGCGATCCACATAATCGCGGAATCGTATCTTTTGGGTGCCAAGGGTGCCAAGGGTGCCAAGGGTGCCAAGGGTGCCAAGGCACCTCCGGCTGCTCTTTCTCATGTGGCTGGTGGACGGGGTGTCCTGACCGATCACGAATTGGCTGATTTCGTTCTGCCAGTCACGCCGTCGCCGCGCCAACCCTCGGCCGCGCGGTACCAGCAGCCGGTGCGGTCGCTTCGCCGAAAACTGGCTGCTCCGGATTCACGAGCATCCAGCACAACGCGCCCAAGAGAAACAGGCCGCCCATCAGATAGAGTGGGATATTCCAGTTACCGAACCACTGAACCGAGTAGGCAACGATCAGGGGGTTCAACATCGCCGCAAGATTTCCGACCGAGTTCATCGTCGCACCCACGACGCCGACGTGATTGCGTCCCAGTTCGATCACCGTCCCCCATGCCGCGCCAAGGGTGAACATCGTCATGCCGGTGGCCACCGCGATCAGCGTTGCCGCAAGCACCGGGGTCGATGACACCGCCGCTGCCAGAAGCGCCACACCCGCGACGACGTAAGCAACAGCACCCAGACCGCAGCGTCCGATTCGCAGCCCGTAGCGTGCCGCGAGTCGATCGGTGACGAGACCGCCGAGCAGATCGCCAGGCATACTGACGACGAGCGGGAGGCCGGCGAAGACTCCGAGCGATGTCGCGTCGAACCCGTGACGCTGTTTCAAGTAGGTGGGAAGCCACGTGATACAGAAGTAGAAGATCATGCAGTTCGGCACGTACATGATGCACATCGCGAGCATGTTCCGATTTCGAATGAGGCGTCGCCAGTACTCCCGCCCGCCGGAGTGACCGCTGTCAGGCGGCCGCTCGGCGACAATCGTCTGCAGCTCCGCCTCGCTGACCGCCGGGTGCTCGGATGGATCGTTGCGGAACCACGTGTGCCAGATCGCGACCCACACGAGTCCAACCGTTCCGAACGTGACAAAGATTGCCCGCCACGACATGAAGGTGAGGAGCCACAGCACCACAGCCGGTGTCAGTCCACCGACCAGGTGTGCGCCGGCGAAGAACACGCCCTGGACTCTTCCGCGTTCACGGACCGGAATCCACCGTGCGAACGTCCGTGCAACGCACGGCCACGCGCCTGCTTCTCCCATGCCGAACAGAAAACGAATGGCGAGCAGCATCGGATAGCTGAAAGCGGCCGCAGTCGCAGCAGTGAGCGCCGACCACCACAAGACAATGCGCGAGAGCACCGACCGCGTTCCCCTGCGGTCGGCCCACCACGCGGTCGGGATCTCGAACAGTGCATAGGCAAGCTGGAACACCGTAAAGGCATATCCCATCTGAACCGTCGACAAGCCAAGGTCGCGAGTGATTCCCGGTGCGAGCGTCGCGATGCAGGCCCTGTCGAGGTACGTGATCATCCCGAGCCCTGTGGCCAGGGCGACGACGCGGTAACGAACGTGCGTGGCGGAAGCAGCCATGGGGCGCACTATACGCGAAGTTGAGTCGGGGCGGTGGACACAGACATACGAAGTCGCGGACGGGAACTGATATTGCACAGGTCTTGAATCGATGGGAATGTCGCCCGTTCGTCGTGCCTTCGCGATTCTCCTCGTTGTCGGGGTGGTGATCGCTTTGCTGTTGATGCTTGCGCAGGATCAGGAGACGCTGAAGATTCGCAGCGCAGTAGCCGCTGACGATCCGCGTCACTCGGCGTACGTCGCTGCGCTTGTTGGCAGCGCGTTGTCCCGAGGGAATCGGTATGACGTTCTCACCAATGGCGATCAGTTCTTCCCCGCAATGCTCGACGCCATTCGGAGCGCAAAGCATCGCATCAGTTTCGAGACCTACATTTATGACACCGGCGAGGTGGCGAACCAGTTCACAAGCGCTCTCGAGGAAGCCGCACGTCGCGGCGTGCACGTCAATCTGGTAGTCGACTCAGTTGGCGCAAGCGGAATGAAGGGCGACGACATGAAACGGCTCGCGGCTGCCGGGTGTCACATCGGCAGCTTCAACGCGCTCAAGTGGTACAACCTCGAGGAGGTCAATTACCGGACGCATCGCAAGATTCTCGTCATCGATGGACAGATCGGATTCACCGGCGGCGCCGGGGTTGCCGATCATTGGCTCGGCCACGCCGACAGCAAAGATCACTGGCGCGATACGCAGGTGCGAATGCGCGGCCCGATCGTGCGACTGGTCGAAGGCGCATTTTACGAGAACTTCATCGAGACCGGCGGCACCGTCGCCCCCGAGCTCGACGACGTGGAAATCGAACGCGATGACGTCGGGCACTCGCTGGTCCTGCGAAGTTCGCCCACCGGTGGCGGCAGCGATTTGAAACGTCTATACCTTATCGGCATTGCATCGGCACGACGCACGATCGATATTACATCTCCGTACTTCGTCACCGACGAGTCCACCGCCTGGGCGTTGCAGGACGCGATCAGTCGCGGCGTCAAGATTCGCATTCTGGTGGAGGGCGACAAGACTGACGCGATGCCGGTGAAATATGCGTCGCGCGAGGCCTACGACCGGCTGCTCTCGATGGGAGTCGAAATCTACGAATACCAGCCGACGATGATGCATACCAAGTCGCTGGTCGTCGATGGCACGTGGAGCATGTTTGGCTCGGCGAACTTTGACAATCGCTCTCTCGAGCTGAACGACGAACTGAACGTCGCGGTCTCGGATCGCGATCTCGCGCGCCGCTTCACTGAGGACCTCGAACAGGATCTCCGCGTCAGTTCGCGGCTCGAGCTCGCCCAGTGGCGTCAACGTCGGTTGCTCGAGAAGGCACGAGAGATGTTCTGGTCATATTTTGGCGAGATCTTCTGATTTGTGAACGGGTCGGGGTCGCGGAAGCGATCATTCATCGGCAATTTCAATCGACAATCTCAAATCTCAATCGACAATCGCCAGTCGGAACAATCAGCAATCACGAATCATCAATCAGCAATAATAGAGGGATGCTCCGCGTCCGTTTCGCGCCGTCCCCAACTGGTTACTTGCACATTGGCGGTGCACGTACGGCACTCTTCAACTGGCTGTATGCGCGACGGCACGGCGGAACGTTCGTGCTGCGGATTGAGGACACTGATACCGAGCGGTCGTCGTGGGAAATGGTGTCGGGAATCGTCGATGGTCTGCAGTGGCTCGGGCTTGATTGGGACGAGGGTCCCGACGTCGCCGGTCCCTACGCGCCCTATTTTCAGTCGCAGCGACTCGATCGAGCACGGGCACTCGCGGAGCAGCTCGTCGCAGGCGGCCGGGCGTACTACTGCTATTGCTCTGCGGAAACACTTCAACAGAAGCGGAAGGCGGCGGAAGCGACCGAAGGTGGATGGGTGTACGACCGCACCTGCTGCGGCCTGTCGCCAGAAGACGTCGCCGCGCGCGAGGCACAAAGTACGCCACGCGCGATTCGGTTCAAGGTCCCCAGCGGTACGACCTCATTCACCGATCTCGTTCACGGGGTGATCTCCTTCGACAACGCGCACATCGAGGACTTCGTGATCCTCCGTTCCGATCGTCAGCCGACATATCACTTATCGGTTGTCGCCGACGACATGGACATGAAGATCACGCACGTCGTCCGCGGCGACGACCACATTTCAAATACACCAAAGCAGGTTCTGCTCTACGCGGCGTTGGCCGCCCGTCATCCGGAGTTTGCCCATGTTCCACTGATTCTGGGACCGGACAAAAAACGCTTGAGCAAGCGTCACGGCGCAACCTCGGTGATGGAGTATCACCGCCTGGGTTACCTCCCGGAGGCCATGGTGAATTTCCTCGCCCTTCTCGGCTGGTCACCAGGCGACGATCGAGAGCTCTTCACACGTGACGAGTTGATCGCGTCGTTCACGCTCGAGGGAATCAGCGGCGGGAACGCTGTCTTCAGTCCGGAGAAGCTTGACTGGTTCAATCAACAGCACATCCTGCGTTTACCGATCGACGAGCTCGCGCGACGTCTCGAGCCGGTGTTGCGTGAGGCAGGACTCTGGAGCCCCGAACTCGCTGGCGATAGGCGCGAATGGTTTGTCCGACTGGTCGAACTGATCAGGCCGCGAGTGAAGAAGCTCGATCAATTCGTCGAGGAGATGCGCCCGTTCCTTCAGCAGCATGTGCAGTACGATCCATCCGCGGTTGCGAAACATCTCAGCAACGCTGAGGTGAAGGACGCATTGGGATCGTTCGTCGACACATTAGCGAGAGTCGAGCCGTTCACAAGCGGCGCTCTGGAATCCGCGTTGCGAACGCTCGCGGAATCGCGTGGCGTCAAGGCTGCGCCGCTCATTCATGCGACACGCGTGGCGGTTACCGGACGAACCGTGAGTCCCGGCCTCTTCGACGTCCTCGAACTGATGGGGCCGGATCGTGTAGCCGCCCGGGTCCGGGATGCCATAAATTTCCTACCGAAGTAGCAGATACATCCACTCTCAACGCAGGAGCAAACCGGCTGGCATTCGCTACGGCTGAGCAAGGTTTTTCCCAACTACGGTAAGTGCCGTCCCGAATGCAGTGAATCGTTGCACCGCCGCCACTCGCAAGAGGTACTCAACTGCCGTGATCAGGCAACCACACACCTACAAATCCCGCTCCGATTCCCGGCTGTAAGTCTTACCAAGTCAATAACTTCCGGGCCGAATCCGCTCCAAGAGTGGCACTGCCGTTGCACTGGTTGGGCTCGCGGTCTGCCGCAACGCGGTCGCCACCGCACTTTGTAACCAGGGACTCGAACCCCGGACGGGAGGAGGACAAACGTGGCCAAGGAAGATCGCGGATTCGCGTCAATGGATCGTGCCAAGCAGCGCGAGATTGCGAGTAAAGGTGGGAAAGCAGCTCATCAGAAGGGTACCGCCCACGAGTGGACGAGTGAAGAGGCGCGGGATGCCGGCCGCAAGGGAGGCATCGCGAGCCACCAGCGTCGCCGCGAGCAAATGGGCGGTGGCCCCACTTCGGAAAATACATCGTCGAACGAGAATGACGAGAACGTGAAGAATTCGAGTGCCGAATCGATGCGCAGCTCCGGCTCGTCGCGATCGATGCGCGGCTCCGAATCGATGTCGCGTTCGTCTTCGTCGATGGACGATGCGCGGGATGATTATTCGCAGCGCGACGGCTGGTCGCGCGAAGAGTAAGTTGCCGTTCTCGATGAGCGGTCCGCCGATGAACGCTCGGCAGCGGTCAGCGGTGTTTTGAACACGGGGAGTGAGAGATCGTAGGAGGCTGCGGTCTCTTGTTCACCGTGTTAGTTTTCTGGTCTCACGCGGATCCCGGAAACCGGATCCCGGATTATGATCGCGTGATTGACCCCAGCCGATTACACCAAAGCTCGCCGTCTTCTCTTACGGCGGGATCCGGTTCTTGCTGCGCTGATCCGCAAGCACGGTGAATGCGGTCTTGCAAAGGCGCAGCGTGCCGACCATTTCTCTGCCCTCGTCCGCGCGATCACAGGACAGCAGCTCTCGACAAAGGCGGCATCAACGATCTTCGCGCGTCTCGTCGCACTGATGCCCGATGGCCTCACGCCGGCGGCGTTATCGGCATTGAGCGACGAGCAGATGCGCGCAGTCGGTATGAGCCGGCAGAAGATCACCTACTTCAGAGATTTATCCGAGAAGGCGCTCAATGGCGTACTGCCCCTCGACGCACTTGATTCCATGAGTGACGAAGAAGTGATCGTGGCACTGACCCAGATCAAAGGTATCGGTCGATGGTCAGCGGAGATGTTTCTGATGTTCCGGCTGCACCGGCCCAACGTCCTTCCCGTCGATGATCTGGGCATCGTCAACGCTATAAAGAATGTGTACCGTCTTCGAAAACGGCCGACTGCTGAGCGGATCCGCCAGATCGGCGAGGCTTGGCAGCCGTATCGGTCGGTCGCCTGCTGGTATCTGTGGCGCAGCCTCGACAACGAATGACGGTGGCCCGTCGTTTGCGATTGCCACATTGTGATGTCGAACCCGAAATACGACGATGTCGTCGCCGTGATGAACAGCAACGAGGACACGGTCGACATGCTGCGACACTGCCTGACGGATCACGGGTTCACGTCGGTCGTTACCGCCCACATTCGCGACTTTAAGACCGGTGATGAAGACTTCAAGATGTTCGTGCGTCAACACGACCCGGCGATTTTCATCTACGACATCAGCATCCCTTACGACAAGAACTGGACCTTTCTCAAACTCCTCCTCGACACCGAGGCGATGCGCGGCCGGAAAGTTATTATCACCACAACAAACAAGAGACGACTCGAAGAGCTCGTTGGCTCGACGGATGCTCTCGAGATTGTAGGGAAGCCGTACGACCTGGAGCGGATCGTTGACGCGGTCAAGGGCGCGATGCGAAAGTCCTAAGGCTTACCGGCGTACTGATCGGCGCTGCCGTCGGTGCGATCCCCAGCGTTTACTGGCTAATCGCCGATCCCAATGAATGCACGGGACTGTGCGCGGAGGATTACGTCGCCTTCGGGTTGGTCTGACGTTCTGACTATAATGCCCGCATTCCACGATGACGTTCCCCGTGCGTCTCCTGTTGTCGCTGCCCATCGTCATGCTCGCCCTCGTGATGCCGGGCAAGCCGGCACGCGCGCAGAGTGCGCGTTACGTTCTCACGAGCGTCGAGCAGAACATCGATCTTGAAAACTGGCAGATCGGCGCGCGCGACACTGGCGTCACTCCCGACGTGCCCTGGTCGGTGCGGAAACAGCGCCTGCGTGGTGGTAAGCAGGACGGCGTCGATTTGATCGTGATCGACAACGGGCGGATGACCATCACCGTCATCCCCACTCGGGGCATGGGCATCCTGCGCGTCGTCATGGGCGAACTCAGGCTGGGTTGGGATTCTCCAGTGCACGAGGTCGTGCATCCGAAGTACGTGAATCTCGAGGCACGGGGCGGACTCGGATGGCTCGAGGGATTCAACGAGTGGCTGGCACGCTGCGGACTCGAGTGGGCCGGTCACCCCGGTGCGGATCGCTTCATCAACAACGTTGGCGAGCAGGCGGAGATGAACCTGACGCTGCACGGTAAGGTGGAGAACATCCCGGCCTCGGAAGTCGAAGTGATCGTGGAACGCGAGCCGCGCCCGCGGATCCGGGTAAGGGGGCGCGTCGACGAACGGGCGTTCTACGGTCCTAAGCTGGAGCTGTGGACGGAGCTGTTGGTCGAGCCAGGGAGCCCGACATTTCGCATTGAGGACACGCTCACCAATCGGAGCGCGTTCGAATCGGAGTTCCAGATTCTGTATCACGTGAACTACGGTCCGCCGCTCCTCGGTGCGGGCGCGCATTTCTCCGCTCCGATCCGGCGCGTCACGCCGTTCAACGCGCACGCGGCGAAGGACGTTGCCACTTACTCTGAATATGGAGGGCCTGTCCGCGGGTTCATCGAGCAGGTCTACAACCTGCACCCGTTTGCTGATGGCGACGGCCGCAGCATGGTGATGCTGAGCAATGCGTCACGCGACCGCGCCGTGTCGATGGCGTTCGCAGTCGCCGAACTCCCGTACGTCACGCTGTGGAAAAACCTGACCGCGCTCGAAGAAGGTTACGTCACCGGACTCGAGCCGGGCACCGGGTTTCCGTACACGCGGCGGATCGAACGCGAGGCTGGCCGCGTCCCCAAACTGAAGCCCGGCGAAACGCGGCACTTCGCGATCGATTTTGGCCTGCACACGACGGCCGCTGCTGTTGCCGGCGTCGAGGAACAGATCAAGCGGATCCAAAACGGCCGCACCACGCAGATCGATCGCGCGCCGGAGCGTTAGATGGGGCGAACACGCATTCTCAAGCTGAAGTCTCCCCCTCACGGTTTCGACGCCGGGCCTCAATTAAGCCCGCGAAGCTCGAAATGGTGACGACGAGTTCGGCAGGTTCGATCGGCTTCGCGAGATGCGCTTGATACCCGGCGCGGAACGCACGTGTGCGATCCTCCGTTCGTGCATACGCCGTGAGGGCGAGCGCCGGTGTCGCGCCGCCGCGATTTGCCGGAAGCTTTCGGATGCGCTGCATGAGATCGTAGCCGTCCACATCCGGCAGGCCGATGTCGCTGACCACGATATCGACCTTGTCGGCGGCGATACGCGAGAGGGCTTCCGCGGCCGACCGCGCAACCACGACGTCTGCTCCGTAGCTGCGCAGAAATCGATCAAGAAATTCGCACGTATCGGGCTCATCTTCGACCACCAGGATGCGGATGCCGTTCAGCGACTCGCGCCCTTGCACCGTCTCCTTGGGCATGCTGGCGGGTCGTGCGTCCCGGCGTTCGGCTCCGCTCGCCGGCAGTACGATGGTAAACGTCGTTCCCTGCCCGATTCCACCACTTTCCGCGCGAATCGAACCACCATGCAGTTCGACGAGATGCTTCGCGATCGACAGCCCGAGTCCCAGACCGCCGACACGTCTGGTGATCGATTGATCCGCTTGCTTGAACCGGTCGAAGATGTGTGGCAGGAACTCCGGGCGAATCCCGACACCGGTATCGATCACGCTGATCTGCGCGTCGGTGCCGATTCGGTGAAGGCGCACGGTGATCTGTCCACCTTCAGCGGTGAACTTAATCGCGTTTGAAAGCAGGTTCCAGATAATCTGCTGGAGGCGCGCCACGTCGCCAGCAATCATTCCCACGGTGCCGTCCAGGTCACGCTTGATCGCGACGCGCTTGTCGTCGGCATCGTGCTGAACCGTATCGATCGCATCATCGATGATCGACACCAGATCGACCTGATCGATCTCGAGTCGCAGCTTGCCCGAAACGATCCGGCTGACATCGAGCAGGTCTGAAATCAATTGCCCCTGCAGACGAATATTCCGGCTGATGACGCCAATTCCGCGGGCGATGACGTCGGGTCCGACGCCCGGCTTGACAATCAACTGGGTCCACCCGAGCATCGCATTCAGTGGTGTCCGGAGCTCGTGCGAGACCATCGCCACGAATTCGTCCTTCACACGGTTGGCGCGCTCGGCGTCCGCACGGGCGGCCCGCTCCGCTTCGAGGAGGCGGTCGCGCTCGACTGCGGCCTGCCGACGATCGAGTTCACCACGCCGTCGTTCGGTGATGTCCCGAAAGACCAGGACCACGCCCACGATTCGGCCATCGCGACTGCGAATGGGTGCGCCACTGTCGTCGATCGGGCGTTCCGTACCGTCCGCGGCAATGAGCACCGTGTGATTCGCGAGTCCGACGACGGTGCCCTCTGCAAGGACGCGGGTGACCGGGCTCTCCACACTGCGCCGGCTGTTCTCGTTGATGATGTTGAAGACGTCCGTGCACGATCGGCCGCGCGCCTCTGCGAGCCGCCACCCCGTCAGATGCTCGGCAATCGGATTCATAAATGCGACGTTGCCGTTTACGTCGGTCGCGATGACCGCGTCGCCGATGCTTTCGAGCGTGGTTTCGAACCACTCGCGTTGCTCGGCGACGGCCTCTTCGGCGCGTCGTTCTTCCGTGACATCTCGAAAGACGAGCACCACGCCGATCATGCTGCCGTCGGCTCCTCGGATTGGCGCGGCACTGTCGGCGATCGGACGCTCCACGCCCTTGCGATCGATGAGGACGGTGTGATTGGCGAGCCCGACAATGTGCCCGGTCCGCAACACTAATTCCGCCGGATGGTCGACAGGCTTCCGCGTTTTCTCGTTGATGATGTGGAAAACGTCGCCGAGCGGCTGATCGATCGCCTCGTTCGTGGGCCATCCGGTCATCTGCTGCGCGGGTTCGTTCATGTACGTCACGCGGCCGCCTGGATCAGAGGCGATGACGGCATCGCCGATGCTGGCGAGCGTGACGCGAAACCATTCGCGCTGCGCCTCCAGTTCGCGCGACAGACGCTTTTGCTCGGTGATGTCACGCACAAGTTTGGCGACGCCGACGACGCGACCATCCGGGTCACGAACCGGGGAGATCGACAGCGAAACGTCAATCAGCCGGCCGGTCTTGTCTTGTCGAACGGTCTCGAAATGCTGGATCCGTTCGCCGCGACGAATCCGCGCCAGAATCTCATCTTCCTCGGCCTGGCGATCTGGCGGAATCAGCAGTCGAATGGACTCACCGATAAGTTCCGCCGCCTTGTACCCGAAGAGTTCCTCCGCCCTGGCATTGCACGATTGGATGATCCCGTCGAGATTCTTCGCGAGGATCGCGTCTTCGGAGGATTCGACGATCGCCGCAAGATACGATTGAGCCGCGCGAGTGCGCTTCTGCTCAGTGATGTCGCGCGCGATCTTCGATGCGCCGATGATCTGACCCGTCGCGTCTCGCACCGGCGAAATCGTCAACGCCACGTCCAGGGAACGGCCATCCTTTCGCAAACGGACCGTCTCGAAGTGATTCACACGTTCGCCGCGCCGAACCCGCGCGAGGATGTCGTCTTCCTCTGCTTGACGGTCAGGAGGAATGAGGATGCGAACAGGCTGGCCGACTAATTCGCTTTTCGGATAGCCGAAGATCCGCTCGCCGGCAGCATTGCACGATTGAATGATCCCGTTGAGATCCTTGGACAGAATCGCGTCATCGGACGACTCGACAATTGCAGCGAAGTACGCCTCAGGCGGTTCGGGCATTTTGCGGCTCATGCTGGACAGGTATGCAACGCGCGGTGCCCTATAATGCTGAGGTTCTCGAGCGCACGTCAGCTCTTCCGGTTTGAGCGCAGCGCTTGGCGCCTGCTCACGAAATCGCCCGAGAAATTAGCATGTCTGCGGCGACACAATCCTTATCATGGCTCAACCGTCGAGCCCGAGAGGGGTAGCCCGTCGGTGTCGGCGCGTCGCGCGGGTCGCAGCGATTCTCATCATGAGTCTTTCGCGTAACCCATCGATGCACAGCGCAGTCGGCCAGAGTCGGTGACGAATCTTTCTAAGGAGAAGGCGCGCATTCTGATCCTCGACCGATTTGAAACCCGCCACTCCGAGGCCGATGAAACGCTCGCTGCTTTTCGCACTCGCCGTCACGGTCGCAGGTGTGGCGCTTGGCAGCCGCCACTATGAGAGGTTGCGCCATTTTTCCACGGACCGATATAATTAAGGTTTCCCGCCGCGATCGGAAGCAATGTTGGGAGGTCGTTCAACGGTAGGACACGTGGCTCTGGACCACGTTATCGGGGTTCGAATCCCTGCCTCCCAGCCACAACATTTCACCCGTGTTTTCAATGACTTGCAGCATAGGGTGATTGCACTATCGAACTTTTTCAGAGCAAATCGCCGCAAGCGAACCATCGGCGCGACAGTCGCGACCGCGGCCGAACGTCCTTCGAGTAGTGATCTACGAAGTCGCGAACGGTGTGAGCCGGTCTCTAGCCATCGCGCCCTCACCGATACCTGATGCGCGTGTACGCGCGTGCGTTGCGGGCGCGCTAGATGATCGGGACCGAGTACGACAGGTCGAATTCGTGCCGCACGCCCAGGATCTTCTCCGGTGACGTGGACTGCGTCTCGAGCAAGCGACTCGGTGAGAGTCCGGTGAACTGGCGGAAGTCACGGGCCATGTGCTGATAGTCAAAGTACCCGCACGCCACGGCGATCGACAACCAGTCCAATCCCGGGCGTTGCAGCTTGCCGTGAAAGGCCCGGTCGAAACGGGACAGGCGCGCGAACGCCTTGGGTCCAAGGCCGGTCCTTTCCCGGCAGCTGCGCTCCATCTGACGCAGGCTGAGGCCGCACGATGCGGCGAGACGGTCGACGCCCACCGTCGGGTCATCACGCAACAGCCGCAGCGCGGCGTCGATGTCACGCGGAGGCTTGCGCACGGCGGCGAGCCCCGCGATGAAGCCATCCATGATGCCGATCATCTCGCCATACGTCTCGGCGCCCTGGATGGCATCGGTGATCCGCCTTACCTTCCGCCCGAGCACGGCTTCGGCATCGACGTATCGATTGTGAAGGTCTCCGGCGGGCAGTCCCGTCATGCGATGCAGCGCGCTGGGCTGGAACACGACCTGGATCATCAGGAAGTCGGCGGGAACCATGCGTCGTACCGTGATGTCATGTGCGCCGGTGAGGACGCTGTCCCACTGCCATCGGTGTCCATCGGGGTACTCGACGAATTCCGGTTCACGCACGAAGAGCTGCAGGCAGTGTTCGGGCGTCGGGGTATACACCTTGACGGCGCGCGTCTGCGTCGCTTCGAGCGTGAAATGCACCACGCGATACACGCGCACCACGTCTCGCGTGGCCGAGGTGGCTGGATATTCCTTGAGAATCACCCGATGGCTCTCGCAAATTGGACCGGTCGTCCCGATTCTACGCGACCTTCGTCACGACCCGCTGGTAAGAATGCGACGTTGGCCTCCGGCGGTTTCGTCCCACTACGCCAACGGGCCTGCGGGCTAGTGTGGACAGCGGAGGTCGATATGAAGTCCACGCTGATTCTTCTGTCCCTGCTCCTCCCGCCCCTGCTGTCCCGGGGCGATCAGGCGGTGATGACCGTCAGTGAATTTCAGTCGCTGCCGGTCGCGGCAGCAGATCGCCGGGTGCCGTACGGCGATGAGGCCGATCAGTTCGGAGAGCTCCGTGTGCCGGCGAGCGCGGGCCCACATCCCGTCGTGGTGCTCGTGCACGGTGGATGCTGGAAGGCAGAGTACTCGACGCTGCGCGAGCTCGGTCCGATAGGCGACGTCTTGAAGGCTGAGGGCATCGCCACCTGGAATATCGAGTATCGCCGGCTGCCGCAGCCTGGCAGCGGTTGGCCGGGGACCTATCTCGATGTCGGACGCGCGATCGACGCCCTGCGATCGCTCGCGACCAAGCATGCGCTCGATCTCAATCGGGTCATCGTCCTCGGACACTCGGCCGGCGGACACCTCGCGATGTGGGCGGCGATTCGGCACCAGGTCGCGAAGAGCAGCCCGCTGTTCCAGGCCAATCCCCTGCCGATTCGAGGAGTAGTGAATCTTGCGGGCACGATCGACATGCGCGACAACATCGCGCATATGGCGACGATGTGCCGCGGCGATGATGTCGTGACGAAGCTGCTTGGTGGCACGCCGGCTGCTGTGCCAGAGCGCTACGCCGAGGTGTCGGCCATCACTCGTCTGCCGCTCCACGTTCCGCAAGTACTCATCTGGGGAGAGCGAGATGATATCGTGCCACAACCGATTGTCGAGAAGTACGAGCGCGCAGCGCGGCAAGCGGGCGAGCCAGTCCAATTGCTCATCGTGCCGAGCGTCGGCCATTTCGAGCCCGCCAGCCCGTATTCGTCCGCGTGGCCGACCGTGAAATCGGCGATCATGTCATTGCTTCGATGATTTTCACATTACCGCCAGCACGATGACCGCATCGGCCCATTTGTCGACGAAACAGTCGAGATGAACGGGCAGATGCGTGTGGCGCGCTCACGCTGCTGTGACCGCCCAGTTGCGGAAATCGTCCCGAACAGCCACACAAAATTTCCTTTCGTTTCAATAACTTCCAGCGCAGGGTGACTACTCTAGAGAACTCCCCCGTGACTGCGGCTCCCGTTGACGAGATGGGACGTGTGCGATTGAATCTCGCGACAGGCGGTCAACTCGATGTGGTTCGTACGAGGACGCTGGTGCAGACTCGGTCTCGCGGTCGCGGCCATTTCCGCTGTGTGGGCGTGCGTTGGTGTGCTGACGACGATGCAGTTGTTTCTGGTCCTCAATTTTAGTGTTCTCGTGCTGCACCATTTCAAGGAGTATTCCGCGGTGCGCCTCGGACTGTGCTGCCTGTTGGCGGTAACGGCATGTTCGCCTCAGGGCGGCCGTGCGATCACGACAGCAGGGGTGAGCCGGATGCCGGGCGCGACAGTCATCGAGCACGTGAGCGTAATCCCGATGGATCGGCGGGGCGTGCTCCACGACCATTCGGTTGTGATCAGCGGCGATCGGATCGTATCGGTGGCGCCCGCGAATCAGGTGACTCCCGCCCCAACCTCGCGGCGCATCGACGGTCGCGGGAAGTTCCTGGTGCCCGGCCTCGCGGACATGCACGCGCACACGATCGAGGCGGCCGATCTCGAACTCTACGCCGCCGTCGGCGTCACCCAGCTGCGCATCCTGGCGGCGACGCCGATTGCGATCGCGCTCCGTGACGAGACGCCCGACGGCAGCGTGTTGCGCCCTTCCATGTACGTCGAGGGGTTGCTGACCGACGGTGATCCTCCGATCTGGCCATTCTCACGCATCGTGGTGACGCCAGCGGACGCCGCGCGAAATCGCACTTGGAAGCCGCGGATCACGCCGCACGGATGAGCCAGTTGCGGAAATCGTCCCGAACACCCAGCCAATTCTCTAAATCGAGATCAGCGTGAGAGTTAGTGCTCGTTTCTGACTCTCGATCCACGTCGGTCTCGGGGTGCTCATCACCCCAACTCTTGACGAAATCTTGACGATTTGACCGTGAGCGGCGCTTGCTGCGCGGCTTTCGGTCGCCCGTTTGAGCCTCAGTCCTCGACCATCGCCGTAGGCGGCGGAGTGAAGGTCTCGCCTCGCTCGAGGCGGGCAGCTGCAGCCTGCAAGTTCTCCAGCTTCTGGTTGTCGTAGCGTTCGGTTGTCGTGATGGATGCATGGCCCAGAAGGTCGCGCACTTGTGCGAGCGGAACTCCCTTCTCGACCAGCCGAGACGCGTACTCGTGGCGCAGGTCGTGCCAGTGCAGGTTGATGCGCCTGAACTCGGCCAGGCACGGCGGCGTCAGTGCTGTCCACCCGTACGCCTTCCACACCGGCTTGATACCGTGAGCCTTGAGGATTGCGGTCACCCAGGCCGTTCTGAATCGGCCGACTGGGTCGCCGGCTTCGTCGCTGAACACCAGCGCCTCATCCGGCTTCTTCGTTCCATCGGCTTCGAGCTGCAGCCATTCGAGCACCGCTCGAAGCCTCGCGGTGGCGATCGGCACGAGACGCGTCTTCTTGCTTTTCGTTGTCTCGCCGCGGAGCGTAATCAGGCCCCGCGGGAAGTCGATGTCGCGGGAGTGCGAGCATCTCGCCCTGGCGCGTGCCGGTGTCCAGCGCCGTGATAATCATCGATCGCAGCAACGGCGGAGCGACCGCCAAGAGACGCGCTTCTTCGTCTTCAGAAATTCGTCGGCGACGTCTGTTGTCCTCGCGCAGCTTCCTAATCAGCGTCTCGGTGCCACGCCGGAACGGAGTCCTTTTCGAGGTACTCGCGTCCGACCGCCCAGTTCATCATGTGCCGCATGATCTCGATCGTTCGGTTGATCGAAGCAGGCGACAAGATGCGCGGCCTCTTCCGTCGGCCGGCGATCTTCGGCTTGCGGAGATCGGCGATGAAGTCCTCGACGTCCGCCGTCTTGATCTCCGCGAGTGGCCGATTGCCGAAGTAATCCATCAGCGGCCGCAGGCGGTACTCGATCGTCGTGCCAATCGCGAGCGCCTTCGCGAACACGTGGCGTTCCTTGTAGATGTCGGCGAACTGCCCGAACGTGAGCGTTGTGGGTTCGAGCGCCACGTCGATGTCCCGCTTGTCGAACCTGCCGCTCCGCACCGCATCTTTCAGATCGTCGAAGACCTCGTTCGCTTCGGTCTTGTTCTCGATCTCCCGAATCGCCCACTTCTCCAGGCTCACGCGGATCTTGCGGAACTGCGCCCACCAGACGTGCTCGCAGCGGTCGTGTGCTCGCCCCTTGTGCTCACAGAGCTTGTAGAGACCCATCAGAGCTTCCCTTCAGATGCTCGCCGCCCTGGCGAGCTCCTGGCGGGCCATGCCCGCTCGACGATCATGCGCCTGCTTGCGGCGATCTGGAAACCGGACCCCACTGCCGGCCTCGCGCGAGTGTCGTTCCAGCCACTCGTCGACCATTCCGGCTTCATTCGAATCGAGCGACGCCCACTGATCCGCGCGTGTCGAATTTCTCGCCGCTCGCACGCGGTGTAGATCGTGTCCTTGGACACTCCCGCGTATTCAGCTGCTTGCGTCACCGACAACCACGTCCTCATGGCAACCTCCCGCGTGCACACGCGTTCGGCGTGCGCAGTTGAACTGTGTTGAGAAGTCGTTGCACTCGAGCGCGCTAGCCCTGTGAGCCAGCGCGCCGTAACAGAAGTGCGATCAGGACCTGTGGTCGTCATCGACGACCGGGAGGCTGTGCCTGCTCGGTTCCCGCCGCGTTCGCGATCGCGGCGAGTTGAAGCGTCCCTACGACACTATGCGGTTGCTCGTGCTGTTCTCACGCTGGCAACCTATGCGGTGAACGCTTCCGATTCCCGCGCGGGCGAGGCTCTGTGAGCGATCGTTCTGCGGGATCGGCGTACGCGTCGCCGCTCGATTCCTGCATGCTGCAGTGTAGGTGTTGGCCGTGGCCTTGGAGGCGACCGTCAACGGCTGCTCCGCGTCGATGACCGAGAGCGGAGGTTGGTGCGTGGAGCACCAGCGAATGTACGCAGGACAACGCCGCCCGAAGAAATCGTCAACGATGGAGAGGACGATAAAACACATGTCTGCGCTTCAGCCGCCGTCAAGACGGGTCCTGATCGCTCCCGACTACAAACGTGTGTCAGTCTGATCTATAGGATAAGAGCCTAAGGGTTAAGACCCAATTAACCATGTTGAGATTCAACGGGTTGGTCAACCGAATCGGGGGGCCAACAGATGCGGGCGAACTTGTTTTGGTTTAGCGACGGGCAATGGGCGAGGATTGAGC
>JBKPSH010000145.1:0-24371 GCA_046734955.1 Acidobacteriota bacterium | reverse complement strand
ATCCCGATCCTTCGGGAGGCACGCCCGATGGTTTGCCGAACGCGAGCACGACGGTGCGCACCAGATCGAGGTGCTCGATCGTGCCATTGACAATTGCGGCGGCCACCGTGCCGTGTGCGGTCTGCAGCACGCTTGCCGCATTGCTCGCCGACGCCGATAACGTCACCGTGCCTCCGAGCGTGCCAGTGACGCCGCCGGCCGTCCCGTTTGCTTTCATCAACGCCGCTACCTCGAGACCGTCAACGCGTCCGTTCAGGCGCAGCTGCGGCACATCACGGCGCGTGTCCACCTCGAGACGGCCTTTGAAATTTCCCCCAAACGATCGCACCGCCAGCGGAGTGAGCGTCACCGTCCCGGTCGCGAGCTGAATGGTTGTCGACAGATCACTGAACGTGTAGGTGGCAAACTGTCCCTTTGTCGCGGTGAGCGCCACCGTGAGGCGCATCGGTGTCGCACTTCCACGCGTCTGTTGCGTCGCGCCAGACGTGGATGTGAACGCCGATGCCATTGCCATCAGCTCGTCGAGATCGAGCGGATCGGCCTTCGCCTCGATGTTTCCCTCGAGCCGAGCGACGCTCGAGATCGTTCCCGTGCCGTCGATCTTTGACGAACCGCGCATCGCCAGGCGCTCGACATCGAATCGATCGCCGGCAAGCGAACCGCGGAGATCGACGCGCATCGTGCGCGCTGGCGCGACGAGCTCTAGGTTTTCAAGGGAGATGATTCGAACCGATTCGATGGTCAGACCCGATCCTCCCGTCGCGGTGTTGGCTCCCGTTTTCGTCGGAAGCAAATTGCCCGGCAGTGGCAACGCGAGTCGGCTGTTGCGGACGATGAGTTCTGCGTCGGAGATGGTTCGCGAGAACAAAGCGCGAAGGCCGGTTACGAGTCGCACCCGCGACAGCGCGACGGTCTCGGGCGCACCGATTACCACGTTGTCAAGGTCGACGGCCACGCGTGGATAAATTGCAGCGCTGAGCGCACCGATGTGGACGGGCTGCCCGATCGCCGCCGATAACTGCTGCTCGAGCGTCGTCCGCGCGTAATCCGACGTCAGCACACGCGTTGCGGCGACGTAGGTGCCTGCCGAGAGCAGCACCAGGAGGATGAAAACAACGAGCAGCGCGCGGCGCATGCTGAGGTAGTTTAAAGCCTGAAAAAAAGCGACAGTTGACAATGCGACAGTAACTGTCGCATAATTCACCCACGATGTCTGCCGCCGTTCGGTATGCGATTGAAGAACTCGCCACGCTCGGCGGCGTGTCGCGCAGGACGGTCCGCTACTACGTGCAGGAAGGATTGATTCCGCCGCCATTGGGTCTCGGTCGCGGCAATCACTACACGCCTGAGCACCTCGAGCAACTGCTTCGTGTGAGAGCACTGCAGGAGAATGGCCGGACGCTCGTCGAAATTCGGCGTGTACTTGGCCAGATGTCGAATCGACCGAGCGGCGCGGAATTAAAACGGGAAGAGTTGCCTCCGCGTTCGCTCTGGCGACGGATGACGGTGATGCCGGGAGTGGAACTGCACCTCGCGAGTACCGTTCGATTACCCCCGCCGGCGCGGCTGCGAGAACTCGCGGAGTGGTGTCGGCTGCACTTCGCCAGCACAGATCAGGCCGAGGAAGATGAGAATCACAATGGCTGAAACATCCACCCAGTCGAACGCCGGACTGATCGTGTGCGACGAGACCCACGCACCCATCCCGCTGACCGGCGTCTCAATCGAAGCGGAGATCACCGGATTGTCCGCGCGCGTCGCGGTCGCTCAGCGGTATGTCAACCGCGAGACCAAACCGATCGAGGCCGTCTACGTGTTTCCCCTCGACGAGGGTGCTGCCGTCTGCGGATTCGAGGCCGTCGTTGACGGTACGCTTGTCGTCGGCGAAGTGCACGAACGTGATAAGGCGTTCGAGATCTACGACGACGCGATGGCAGATGGACATGGGGCGTTCCTCCTGGACGAAGAACGGCCGGACGTATTCCAGGCGAGTATCGGAAACCTGCCGCCAGGAAAGGAAGTGCTTGTTCGGCTCACGTACGTGACCGAGCTGTCGATCGATGGCGGACGCGCGCGATTTTCGATTCCGACCACGGTGTCGCCGCGTTACGCACCTGCACCGGACCGCGCTGGTGTCGGTCGTTCCGATGCGCAGACGCTGAACCCGCCCCTGGCGTGGACCGTCCCTTACGGCCTGGACCTGTCGCTCCGTATCACGATGCCAGCGCGAATCACCGCTATCGAATCACCGTCACATCCGATCTCGATCACGATCAATGACGAGGAAGCGACCGTGAAGCTCGCACAGGTGGAGGCGAGCCTGGACCGCGACTTCGTGCTCTCCATAGACGCTGCGGGAATGGATTCGCCGCAAGTCCTGATTGAGCGTGGCGACGACGGAACTGAGGCGGTTGCTGTATCGCTGGTCCCCAAGTTCACTGAGACACAACTGCCTGCCGAGATTGTCTTCGTCGTCGATCGCTCCGGCTCGATGGACGGCACCTCGATCGAGGAAGTGCGAAACGCCTTGCAGCTTTGCCTCCGCACGATGATCTCCGGCTGTCGATTCAACATCGTCGGATTTGGCTCAACCCACGAATCGCTGTTTCCCGAGCCGCGGTTGTACGACGAGCGCAGTCTGGACGAGGCAAGCAGACACGTTCGCGAGCTGCGCGCGAATCTCGGCGGCACTGAAATCCTCGCGCCGCTGACGTTCGCCCTCGAGCAGCCGCGTCGCGCCGAGCTTCCGCGACAGGTCGTCGTGCTGACCGACGGGCAAGTGACCAACACTGACGCGGTGTTGAGTCTTGCCTCACAACATGCGGCGACTGCTCGGATCTTTACTTTTGGGATCGGTGCCGGCGCGAGCCAACACCTCGTGCGGGCTCTCGCGCGAGCGGGCGGAGGGTCAGCTGAATTCATCTTTCCCGGCGAACGGATCGAATCGAAAGTCGTTCGACAGTTTGGGCGGCTGTTGTCGCCAGCGCTTCACGACGTGAAGGTCGAGTGGGTCGGTGCATCGGTGACGGCCATGCCGATGAGGGTGCCGCCCGTGTTCGCTGGCGGCCGGCTGCTCGTGTACGGATTCCCGAAGACGAACGAGCGGCCGGCGGCGGTACGGTTGTCGGCGAAAGGTCCGTCGAATCCGCTGTCTGTCGAAGTCCCGCTTGCCGGCGCGCGGATCGTGCGCGGCAAATCGGTGGCGACGCTTGCGGCTCGTGCCAGGATTCGCGAGCTGGAAGAAGGTGGAGAGTGGTTGACGGCGCGCGGGTCACGCCAGCAGGAAAGAAAAGTCAGCAGCGTCAGCAGGGAAATCATCGAACTGAGCATTCGCTATAGCCTTGTCTCGCGTGAGACGTCGTTTGTTGCCGTTGAACGGCGTGAAACGCCAGTGACCGGCGACGTTGAACTTCGCCGCGTTCCGATCGCGCTGACCGATGGGTGGGGCGGCATTCAGAGACGAATGGGCCGCGTTATGCCTGGAGCGTCTCGAACGTTTCATGCTAGACCCGCAGCGCCTGACATGTTCCAGCTCGACGAGGCGGCGCCTCTCCGTCAACCGGCGACGGCCCGGGGACGATTCGTCGAACGAGCGAGTGCCTTCCTCGAGTCAGTGCGGCTTCCGCGCGCCATCCGCGTCGGCCGAAGCGAGGACGTCGCCGCGGCGACGGGCATGCATGCACTTGTCGCGTTGCAAAAGGCAGATGGGTCGTGGGACTTGACCCCCGATCTGGCGGATATACTCGGCCGCAGATTCCCAGATCTCAAGGCGGCGATCGACGGAGCCGCGGGGAAGGACATTCATCGCGCCTGGGCCACCGCGCTCGCGATTACATGGCTGCACATGCACGCAGCCGACGCCGAGGATCAATGGCGTCTGTTGGGCCGAAAGGCGCAGCGCTGGTTGGACGATGTGTCTGCCGTTGCGCCCGGCGGTGCGTCGTGGATGGACGCGGCGCAGCGATTCCTGTCGGCGTGAAGTGGCGGGGGTACCCTACACTTCAGCCAGTCATCAGCGCGCTCGGCGAACGAGCGCGCGAGTGAGCCCACGCGAGCGGAGCGGGGATCGCGCGGTCCCCGCGAGCGAGCGTGTGGGGAGTAAAATGAGCCATATGTCTACACCGACTTCGACAATTCCAACCCCGCTACCAACGTCGCCGAAGACCGACTTGTCGCCGACCTCAACGCTCTCCGCCTTTGGTGGCATTCGTCGAGTCCCGCAACCGATCAACGAGCCGAACAAATCGTATGCACCAGGCTCAGCGGAGCGCGCGGAGCTGAAGGCACGCCTGAAACAGATGGCGGGTGAGCGCATCGAGATTCCGTTGGTGATCGGCGGCAAGGAAGTAAGGACCGGTCGTACGGCGCATGCGGTCATGCCGCACGACCACAAGCACGTCCTCGCCGACTATCACCTCGCCGGGCCGGACCATGTGCAGCAGGCGATTGCGGCCGCTGCGGAGGGACGGCGAGAGTGGGGAAGCTGGGCATGGGAAGATCGTGCGGCGGTGCTGCTCCGCGCCGCGGAGCTGCTCGCTACCACGTGGCGGTCGACGATCAACGCGGCGACGATGCTGGGTCAATCGAAGACGGTGTTCCAGGCCGAGATCGATTCGGCCTCCGAGATGATCGACTTCTGGCGCTTCAACGCGTATTTCGCGCAGGAGCTCTACAGTCAGCAGCCAATCAGCGGGCCGGGCGTCTGGAATCAAATGGAGTATCGCCCGCTCGAGGGCTTCATCTACGCGATCTCGCCGTTCAATTTCACGGCGATTGGAGGGAATCTCACGACCGCACCCGCGCTGATGGGAAATACGGTTGTGTGGAAACCTGCTTCCAGTGCCATGCTCAGCGGGTATTACACGCTCAAGGTCCTCGAGGCTGCCGGCCTGCCGCCGGGCGTCATCAACTTCATCCCGGGCGATGCGCGTGAGATCAGCAATCAGCTGCTCGACTCGCCGGAGCTGGCGGGCATCCACTTCACCGGCAGCACCGAAGTGTTCAATGCGATGTGGAAGAAGATCGGCGAGAACGTCGGCCGTTACCGCGGCTATCCGCGACTCGTTGGCGAAACCGGCGGCAAAGACTTCATCGTCGTACATCCATCGGCGGATCCGGTGGAGGTTGCGGTTGCGATCGCGCGTGGCGGTTTCGAATATCAGGGACAGAAATGCTCGGCCGCCAGCCGAGTGTATGTGCCGCGATCGCTCTGGAATGACGTCCGCGATCGCACGGTCGCGATGATGAAAGAGATCAAGGTCGGCGACGTCACCGATTTCCGCAATTTCATGGGCGCCGTGATCGATCAGAAAGCATTCACCAAGATCAGCGGCTACCTGGACGATGCAAAGCGGAACGCAAAGATTGTGTCGGGCGGAACAGCGACCGGCGCCGAGGGGTATTTCATCGAGCCGACGTTGATCGAGACTGCGGATCCCGCGTATCGATGCCTGTGCGAAGAAATCTTCGGACCGGTCGTCACTGCGTATGTCTATCCCGATAACGAATGGCGCGAGACGCTCGACGTCGTCGATCGCACGTCGCCATACGCTTTGACTGGAGCGGTGTTCAGCCGGGATCGCGTGGCGATTCGCGAAGCGGCGAGCGCGCTGCGCAACTCTGCCGGAAACTTCTACATTAACGACAAGCCGACGGGCGCGGTCGTGGGGCAGCAGCCGTTTGGTGGGGCGCGAGCGTCAGGCACCAACGACAAGGCTGGTTCGATGTTGAACCTGGTGCGATGGGTGAGTGCGCGGACGATTAAGGAAACGTTCGTGCCGCCGCGCGATTACACATACCCGTTCATGGGTGAGAAATAACGCTTCTGGCTGCTCGCTCCTCGTTTTCGGGGTCGGTTGTCCGGGATCCGGGATCCGGAAAGACCTGGCAGCTGGAAGGTTACTTAATCGCAATTGATCTCATCTCTCCGGCGGCGAGATCGAGAGTCCCCGCACCTTTGTCGGGCCCTGGCTTATAACCATCGTCGAGGGAGAGCACGCGACTGATCTCCACTCGACAGCGGCCGGCAGCCGGTTTCACAGGGTAGCAAACGAAGCCGACGTCGCTCGCATTCCGCGAATTCGGAATCGCAATTCGTACCCAGCCGTTGCGATCGACGGCCAGATCCTTGATGCCGCGGTCGGAGGTGCGCCACGTGCCGTCCGACCCGCGCGCGATTGCCGCGACCGCGCTGTCCGAGAGCGTCAACCTGGCATCGACGTAGAGGTATTCGCGCACGTCGCCGTAGACAGCGGCTTTCCCTTCCTCGTTCAACTCGTTGGCCATCCGGCGATAGATCCAGGGGTTTTTATCCATCACCGACTCGCGCGTCGCAGACTGCAAATCGACGAGTAACGGCGCCAGGGTGATCCGGACGCCGGAGCGGCCGCGATCGAGGAAGACGTTGTTGAGCGTGGCATCCAGCAGCGACGGATGATCCGCCTGTCGTGAACCGGCGTACTCGAGAACATGGTGGTCCGGCGCCTGATAGCGTGACGCGATCACGCGTCCGTCCTTCCATTCTTCTTCGTAGGCCATTTCGATGTCCGTCGTGCGGCCCCAGCGTGCCAGGAGGGCAGGCGTTGCGGTGCCACCGTCTTCGTTCGAAAAGATATAACTGTAGCGGAGCACGCCGGAACCATTGACCCGCAGATCTTCCGCGTAAAGCAGCAGCGGGAGGTCGCTGGACATACCGATCGTATCGGCACGCAGCCAGAGCGACGGCGCGTGAGAGACGACGATCGAATCGGGCGCGACCGCGGCCGTCAGTGTTGGTGTGGATCCACCCGAGGGCCAGGGCCAGAAGGGCGATCGGAGCGCGGTTATTTCGTGGCGTCCTGCAGGCAGCGCATGAAGCAGTGTGGTGTAAGCGGGATGACCAATCCTCCCGAACACCAGGACCGTTGTCTTCACTTCTCCGTCGACGGCGATGTCGACTGCCGTTGCCGCCGGAAACTGCGAGTCGTCAACCGCAATCGTGACGATTGCGTCGCCCGCCTTCGCCATGAGGACTGACGTGGCGGCGAGCGGCGGCGTGGCAGGTAATGGCGTCAGCGCGAGCGCGAGGAGAATGGGAAGCATGCCGCACATCGTATCTCAGCTGCCAGCTCGCGGCTTCGAGCTGAGAACTATCGCGCGACTTCAGATTCGATTGTCCGCAGCAACGCCTCGGCGTAGATGAAGTCGTACGTATCACGCCCCTCGACGATGGCATCGCAGATCGAGAGCGCTTCCTTTGCTTCCTTCGCTCGGCCGACGCCAAGCAGGAAGCTCGCATAGCCGCGCGAGGATCGGAGAATGTACCACTGCGCGCCCTGCGACTTCGCGATCTCGAGAGACTCGAGATAGGTGCGCTCCGTCGCTTCATGATTGCCCTGGGCCAGAAACACCTCTGCCTGCAGACGCCGGTGCTCGGCATCGTAGGCATGTTGTCCGGTTGTCTCGGCGACATTGCGTGACTCAACGAGCGCCGCCTGCGCTTTATCGAGCTGTCGCGCGCGTAGCCATCCGCCGGCGACCAGCACGAGATAGTAGGGGCGGAGCAACGCCGATCGAGTCAGCGTTTGTGTCTCCATCCCGGCCATGAGTTCGTCCATGCCGCGCTCGATTTGCCCGAGCTCGATGAGCGCGCGGCCGCGAAGCGGAGCGCCCCAGTTCAGTTCCTGCGCGATTCCATGCGCGCGGCACAGCGCCGCGAGCTCGTCGTACACGCGGCAAACCTGCTCGGGTTCTCGCCGCGCGAGGTGGACGATCGTGCTGAAGAGCAGCGCGAACGCGAGCGGCTGCGGATGTTCGAGGGCGCGCGCCTCAGTAACCGCGTCGCGCACCATCCGAAGTCCCTGATCGGGAAACCCTCGCATCATCAGCGTCCGCGACAGCTCGCAGCGGCAGAAGATGCCCGGATCAATCCCCGTCTCCCAGACACGCGGTTTGTGAAACTCCGGTTGATACAGTTCGAGCCCGCGCAACAGGTGCTCGTGTCCGACCTCGAGTTCGCCGAGATGAAAGAGGGACGCGCCGAGGTTCCACTGGCCGATCATCTGGAGATTCGGATCGCCCAATCGGTTGAACAAGTCCAGCATCTCGAGCGCGACGTCGCGGGCCGTCATCAGCTCACCCGAGACGATGTGGTGCGCGCCGAGGCCGATCAGGACGGGCACGACATGCGCGGGATCGTCGAGGTGTCGAGCGAGTTCCCGTGCTCGCGCGTATGCGCGGCCGACTTCGGGCACCGCGTAGCCCTTGCTTGTCTTCATGCACAAGCCGTAGGTCATTTGCAGCCCGAGTTCCGCCGCCGACTTCTGGGCAGAATCCGGTTCGCCGTCGAGAAGCTCGAGCCCGCGAAGCGCGAGCCGCTCGGTTTCGTCGTGCGCATACAGTCGCGCCGCCGCCTGCGCCGCCTGGTTCCAGTACTCGGCGGCCCGGACGTTGTCGCGCGCCGACTCCAAAAGCAGCGCAATGTTGGCCGCACAATCGCACGGCTGTCCGCCAAGACGGGCAATCAATCGCTGCGCGATCGCGCGACTCAAGGTCGCCCGGCGTGTCGCGCGCAGCGAAGCGTCGAAGGCGTTGTGATAGATGTGATGCGCGAATCGATAGCGCAGCGTCAGTTCACGGTTATCGGTTTCATGCTCGTCGACGAAGCGCACCAGCGCGTGTTCGCGTTCGAGCCGCTCGAGGCAGTCCTCGACGTCATCCTGATCGCGGTCGAGAACGCCGGCGACAATGGAGGAATCGAAATCAAGTCCTTGTACGCTCGCCGCTCCCAGCAATTTCCGATCGGCGTCGTCGAGCGCGTCGATCTTGCGCTGCACCATGCTCCGGACCGATTCCGGTAGCGCCCGTTCGAGCGAGGAGAGATCTTCATCGATGATCCACTTGCCATCGTGCTGCCGCAGCACCTGCCGACGCCGCAGATCGCGCAGCAGATCGACCACGAACAGCGGATGGCCCTCGGTGCGTTGATGAATGAGCGCGGCAAATCCGCGTGGAAAGGCATGGTCGGCGAACTGCAATGCAAGATAGCGCCCAATCGCAGTCTCGTCCAGCAGGCCCGGTGAAATCTCGCGGCAGGCGCCGCGCGCGACGAGATCGAGCTTCAACGGCAGAAAGGAATGTTTCGCCTGCGCCAGTTCCGACGGTCGATATGTCGTGATGATCAACAGACGCATCGTGTCGATACGCCGCGCGAGATAGCCAATCAGATCGGTCGTCGATGGATCCGCCCAGTGCACATCGTCGAAACACAGGACGACGGGATGCATGCGTGTGACTTCTTCGAGCAGTGCGGAGATCTCGCGTTTGAGGCGCTCTTGCGAACCGATCGCGACGTCGGCGGCAAGACGCGCGGCGGACGAGTCATTCTCCGCGAGCGGTGTGATCTGCACGTACCAGCTCGGCGCGAGCGCGCGTAGCAGGCGCGACAAGCTGCCGTGCTGCTCGCTCCGCTGCAGGCTGTCGAGGACCTCGAGCACCGGTAAATACGCTTCCGCTCCGGCGAGCCGCTCGGAACATCGACCGCGTCCGACGCGGGCCACCTCGCCCCGATCCTCGAGCAGCCGCAAGAACGCGTCGAGGATTGTCGTCTTTCCGACGCCCGCTTCAGCCGATAACGCGACGAGACGGCCTTTGCCGCGGTCGGCCCGCTCGAATTCGTGGAGAAGCGCGTCCATCTCGAGGTCGCGGCCGACGACGGCGCGGCTTGCGCGCGCCGTACGTTGCGAGACGCTGACGGCCGACAAAGCAGTCGCGACCGACGCGTCGTGGGCAAGTCCGAGACGATACAGAACCTCGCCCGCGCCCGGCCGGAGACGAGCGTCCTTCTGCAACATCTCGATAATCAACTGATCGAGCGCTCTCGGAATCTCCGGGTTGATGAGCGACGGCGGCTCGGGCATCTCCCACATCAACGCGTGCAGGGTTCCGAGATGCGATGCCGCCATGAACGGATGGCGTCCGGTAACGAGCTCGTACAGCATGGCGCCGAACGCGAAGATGTCGGCTTCCGGCGGCACGGTCTCGCCGCGCGCCTGTTCAGGAGACATATAGCCGATCGTGCCGATGATGAGCCCCGGCTCTGTCGCCATTCCAGTAGGGCCCGCGCTGATGGTGGCCTGCTGTACACGTGCGAGGCCAAAGTCGAGCAACTTGATGTAGCCGTCTGGCCGCACCATGACGTTGTCGGGCTTGATGTCGCGATGAATGATCTGCGCGGTATGCGCGACGGCAAGCGCTTCGGCGATCTGTCGGGCGATCGCCACGCTGCGGTCGAGTGGCAATCCTTCCGTCGCCAGCTCGCGAAGGGTTCGCCCCTCGACGAGTTCCATTGCAATGTAGCGATCGTGGTCGACAGTTCCGGTCTCGTGAATCGTGACGATGTTGGGATGGTTGAGCGCCGACGCGAGCGTCGCTTCGCGCAGCAGCCGCTCGATCGCGTCATCGGGTCCCTTCGAATCAGCGACGAGCGCCCGTCGAATGACTTTCAGCGCGATGTCGCGGCCGAGGCGCGGATCGTGCGCGCGATACACTTCGCCCATGCCGCCCGAGCCAAGCTGGCTCAGGACCCGGTACGGTCCAACACTTGCGCCTACCGGAAGTGACATGGGTTTAAGGATCGTCGAGGGTCGCGGTTCAACCGCCGAGGCCGACGAGAGGCCGCGATTATATCAATTGAACTGTAGCGAACCCACCAACGGATAGTGATCCGAGCCGAAACGTGACTCTCCTCGACGTATGTCGAGTCGCCAGTCGCGCGGTAACCGGTAGAACACGTGATCGAGTCTCAGCAGACCACGGAACGTAGGACGCCGATCCACGATGCGGGTCTCCGGAAATTCGCCAGCGATCTCGCGATACGCCTGATCGGAGAACCCAAACCAGGTGTTGAAGTCACCACCCAGTATGGTTGGCTGCTCGCCGCGCAGCAGGGCAGCGAGTCCGCGAGCCTGGCGGGCGCGACCGTATTCCGACCCGATCCACGCTCGTTTCGCACTCCCCATATTGTCGAGATGGGCTGAGACGACGCGGACGCGCCACGGAGTTCCCGACGAGGTGCGACCATGGATCGTCGCCGCGATAGCGACGCGGCGCTGACGCTCGAACGGGAGTTCGATTGCCTGCAGATCACTGAGCGGAAGATTCGAGAGAATCGCGTTGCCGCGGTCTTCAGTCGACGCCTGGTCGCCGTTGCGCATCGAAGGCACGTAATAAACGGCGAGACCGAGAAGCCGTCCTACTTCCTCG
Organism: Acidobacteriota bacterium; assembly: GCA_046734955.1. Classification (GTDB taxonomy): domain Bacteria; phylum Acidobacteriota; class Vicinamibacteria; order Vicinamibacterales; family 2-12-FULL-66-21; genus JALZOC01. Next base: position 13,130 of record JBKPSH010000145.1, on the reverse strand, counting down.
ATCTCGTGGCCGGCGCGAGCGTGATCGCCGCTTCCCAAACGTCCGGCGAACGCGTCGTGTCGATCCAGCGTCGTCGGCACGTCTGATCCCGAACGGAACACCTCCTGCAACAACATCACGACGGGTCGTCGAGCGTCAGAATGCGATCGAACGAACGCGACAATGTCGGCGTCGCCGACGGCGGTGTTCCAGCTGATAAGCGTAAACGCGTCGTGTGCCTCGTTGTCGATCGCCGCTGGAGGAATTACTGGCGGGCCGACGCTCTTGCGCCAACGGCTGAGCGAGAGATTGTCGCTATCGACGAGCGGTGCGAACCAGGCGACTGCGTGGTTCGCGTCGTTCGACGAAAGCTCGGCTGTAGGCCGCGCACCGAGAGAGGCGCCGGCGACACACGCCTGTGAGACGCCGACGACCAACAACAGGAAAGAAAAGGAATACGAGCGCCAGCCGGATTGGCCGGCTCGCCAGGACCTCATCGAAAAAATGTTCCGCTGGAGTGATTTCAGTATAGCACGCAATCGCTGCACGCTGGCGACTTTCGTGCATCACAGCTGAAGCGTGCGTCGCCCACCTCTGCCGTGTTCGTCCCGTTTCGCCACCGCCCTGGTCGATTACGTGGCGATTACCGCGGGCGGAGCTGTGCTCGCGCTTTCTATCGCGTGCGGGAGTTCGGCAACGACAAGCGTCGCCGCTCCGTCCAGCACGACGACGTCACGATGTCAGGCCAATGTCTCGTCGTCCACGACATCCTTTGGTTCCGGCGGCGGTGCTGGAACCGCTTCGATAACTGTGGAGCGCGAATGCACGTGGAGTGTCGCGACGCAGTCACCGTGGATCGGATTTACATCCTCGGCGAGCGGGCAGGGAGATGGATCGGTTGCGTATCGGATCGCGGCGAACGTGGATCCTGTGAGCCGGGCGGGCACCATCGACGTTGCGAATCAGCATCTGTCGATCACACAGGAAGCGGCGCCATGCCGGTATGACGTCGCGGCGAGCAGCAGTGCCGTTGCAGCGCAGGGCGGCGAACTCACGCTCACGGTTCACACGCATTCCGCGTGCGCATGGACGGCGACCAGCAGTGTGGCATGGGCCTCGGTCACTCCGGCCTCAGGCCGCGGCGATGCGGCGGTGCGGGTGATTGTGTCGGCGAACTCGGGAGCGGCAAGACCGGTGTCAGTAGTGGTGGCTGGCACGGCGGTGAACGCTACCCAGGGCGGGGAGGCCACACCCTCGCCCGCCCCTACACCGACGCCGACACCCACGCCGCCGCCAACTCCCACGCCCACGCCTACGCCAACACCCACTCCTGTTCCGGTGCCGATCCCCGTGCGCGAAATCGAATTATCAGGCAAGGCAGGCCAGATCAGCGGAGTGTGTCCCGTAATCACGTTCGTGATAAAGGAGAGGCTCATCTTTACGACTCCCCTGACCGTGTTCAACCGAACGTCATGCGATCGCATCGACAGAGGAATGGATCTCGAGATCAAGGGCATGGAAATGTCGGACGGTCGAATCCGGGCCGATGAGGTCAAACGAAAATGATTCGATCCCTCACCATTCGATCCTTCAAATTCGCATCGCTCGTTTTCGTCTGTGTGCTGGTCGCGCGCGGCCGGGTTGCTGCGCAGCAGAGTGTCAATGATGTTGTCGGCTTCCTCGTCACGAACCAGGCGATTCGGACTGGCGATCTGCCGAAGGATCACGCAGCGGCGGAGGCGGCGCGGGACGCGATCGCCAAGTCACTGCTCCTCAACCTCACGTCAATGCCGCTCGCGACAGCGTCGAGCGGATTCCTGTATCGCCTCAACCCCGAGCTCGGCACCGTCGAGCGCGCGACGGAAAGTTTCGGCGGATTCTTCGTCGAACGGGCGCTTACGCCAGGCAACGGTCATGCCTCCTTTGGCATCTCCACGTCGACGGCGTCATTCAGTCGCTTCAACGGGCGCAGTCTGCGCGATGGCGCGCTCGTCACAGTTGCGAATCAGTTTCGTGACGAAGCGGCACCCTACGATACCGAGTCGCTGATTCTTCATCTCAGAAGCAGTGTGATGACCCTGTTCGGCAGCGTGGGTGTCGGCAATCGCGTCGAGATCGGCGCTGCCGTGCCGTTCGTGCAGCTCAGTCTTGACGGACAACGAATCGACAACTATCGCGGCACCATGTTGATTCAGGCATCCGGCGACGCCAGCGCGAGCGGACTTGCCGACATTGCGCTGCGCGGCAAGGTCAACCTCGTCGCAGTACGCGGCGGCGGCGTTGCGGTTGCCGGTGAGGTGCGTCTACCCACCGGCGACGCGGACAATCTTCTGGGTGCGGGCAAAGCGTCGCTACGCATCATGGGCATCGGCTCATTTGAGCACGGACCGTTTGCGCTTCACGGGAACGCTGCGGTCATGACCGGCGGGATTTCATCGGAGTACGATTTTGGCGGCGCCGTGTCGATTGCCGTCGATCCGAGGGTCACCGTTTCCGCTGAGACGCTCCTTCGGAGTGTGACCGAACTCCACAGCTTGGCGCTCGTGTCTGCGCCGCATCCCGATCTGATCGGCGTCGATACATTCCGTCTCGCGCCCACTCTCGGTGCGGAAACGCTCGGCGGAATTGTGACTGGAGTGAAGTGGAACGTGACGCACACGTTCGTGATCGGCGGCCATCTAAACTGGCCATTGACGCGCGGCGGGTTGACTGCGCCGGTGACGCCGACAGTGGCGCTGGAGTATGCGTTTTAAGGCTCAGGGCTCAAGGCCTATCGCGCTAGCACGTGCGTGATCCGCCACGCACCGTTCGCCTCGCTCAAATCGAAGGTCCATTTCCGGGCAGAGCTGCGCTGGCCGCCGCCGACCTTTGGCGTCCAGGACGCGTTCCCCGAACAATTCGCTCGCGCCGTGCTCCCGCTCACGTCGACGTTGCAGTTCTGCAGCGCGACTCGTTGTGAAGTCAGGCTGTCGAAGGCGCGAGCCAACGCGCGCTGATCGAGTGACGGCCAGACCGATCGGACCGCATCGACATCGAGCCGGTTGTATGCAGATTCATATCGACTGAGCGCTGCGCGTATCGCGACACGCTCGTCCCGCGCCGCAGAGGGCTCAGGCGCTGGAGTGGATGCCGCTGGATCTGGTGATGATGCCGGTGCGTTCGCCACGGGCGGAGGTGCAGTCGTATTCGTTGCGAGGTTCGCTGTTGTTGCCGACGGCGTCGTCGCGTTTATCGCTCTTGGCGGCTCGGCAGGCGGTGCCACTGAGGGAATGAAGGTTGTCGAAGGCGCCGGTATTGGCGTCGCCGGAAGAACCGCGGGCGCCCGGTATTCCAGTGATGTCGGTAGTGGCGGCGCGTCTCGTTGCGAACGCGCGGGCAGTTCAGGTGCGGTTGGTGTCGCCAGTGCTTTGATCGCTTCTGGTTTTGAGTCGCTCGGCTGTTCGCTGCCGGTGGTTGCGTCGGACACCAGCGGAGTCGCGGGTTGTTCCGATGAAGCCTCCGTTCTTGTATCAATCACCTGGTCCGGACGCACCAGTGTCGTTTGTACAACCGTGTCGTTGCTCTTCGCATCGCCAGCATCTTCGTTGCCCGCGAGCGTCGATGGAGCGTTCGCCGCATTGTTTGCCGCCGGCGCCGCAAGCCCGGTCGTGGCGTCCATGTCCGTGTGCGGCGTCGGAACGAGCTGGACGATCTGATCCTTGTAGACCCAGCCTCCCCACCCTGCGGCACTGACGACTACCAGGCCTGCGATAATCGCAGCACTCGTCCAGAGGGACCCGTGGCCCGCAACAGCGGGTGGCGGCGGCGCCGGATGCTTCAGCGCATCGAGTCGTGCAGAAAGTTTATCGAGACGTGGATCCAAGGGCGAGAGTTGACGTGCTTCTTCGAGAGCGTCACGCGCTTCATCGATCGAGCCGTCGTCGAGCGCCGCGGCTGCGCGCTGCAGGCAGCGCTCGGCCTTCCTGGCGCGCATTCGAACTTCGAAGCTCTGCCACTGTGGCGTCGCCAGATGCGCGACAGGCGCGTCGCCACGTGGCACCTGCAAATCAGGCACGCTTTAGTGCCATGCAAGAGATGTGCTTCAGCCGAGGTTTAGAAAGGCGTTGAAGATGCGCGTAAATTACTGAAGAGCCGTTCTGTTTCTGTATTCAGCAGTACCCAAAGTCCGTACGCGCCGATGATCGTACCTATCGGGATTTTGATGAGGCTAATCGCCGACAGGATAATCCCGACCACGCGTGCCCACGGTTTCAACTTCAAGAGACCATACCCGGCGGCCAGACTGGGCACTGAGAACAGTATGAGAAATGCGGCAAGCGCCGTCCCGACAAAACCAAGAATAGGGATGGCAATCGCCGCATCGTGCGGTTCGGCGGTTGCCCCGACGATCCCCGCCACGCCACTCATCGTCAGGAAAAGAAACATCGCCGCGAGAAGCATGCACGCACCAACGGCCAGGTAGACGACGCCGAGTACCTTGACGTGCGTTTGCATTCATCCTCACTCGTCGCCGTTTGTATCCTCGTCGTGTCGACTGGTGGCTACGTCGTCGATGCCGAGATCGTCGGTCGCCTCATTACGCCAATCCTCGTCGTTCTCGTAGAGACGACTGACCGGGCGCTCTTTGATCGGTCCCTTCGGACCGCGGTCCGAATCCTTGCGCATCGGCTTGCGCTTGTTCTTCGGCGGCGCATCAGGACCGAAATTGCGATTGCGGGTAGGACCGGGCGCGCCTCCACCTTCCGGACGCGGCGCCCAACCACTGGGACGGGGTGAGTAGCCGCCGCTACCCGGTGGTCCGCCGCTCGGACGTGGTCCGCCGTAGCCGCCGGGACGTGGTCCGGCGGGCCGCTCTTCGCGAGGACGCGCTTCGCTGACCGCGAGCGGACGTCCTTTGAAAGGCTGTTGATCGAACCGGCTGATGGCCGCTTCGGCGACTGCGCGATCTGCATAATCGACGAACGCGAAGCCACGAGGCCGTCCTGTTTCACGGTCGACTGGGAGAACGATCTGGGTAGGTTCACCGACGCTGGATAGATGATCGCGCAACTCTGCCTCGGATGCCGCGTACGGCAGATTGCCTATAAACAGACGAACTGGCACAGCCCCCTCTTGGTTCGTGCCGATTAGAGACAGCCAGGACTACCCCGCGATCCCCCACCGACAAAGCCCAAACAAAATAGCACAAATGATTGCCGTCGAGGTTGAGGGATTCGGCAACCCTGCTGTACCATGGACTGTTCAGGAATTCAAAAAAGAGACGCCTGTCAGGGCGTCTCCCGGCATGGGCCGGCTTGGCTGTGGAATACGGTCGTATTCACAAGATCCGACCGCTGAGCCGTTCAGACAATGCATACCACCAGCAAGACCCAGCAACGCGGCCAGATCGTCATCCGGGGCGCGCGGACGCATAACCTGAAGAACGTTGATTTGACCTTGCCGCCACGATCGCTGGTCGTCATGACCGGGGTCAGCGGATCCGGAAAGTCATCTCTTGCCTTCGACACCATCTACGCCGAAGGACAACGACGCTACGTGGAATCGCTATCGGCCTACGCGCGGCAATTCCTCGAACGCATGGAAAAGCCGGACGTCGATTCAATCGAAGGCATCTGTCCGGCGATCGCCATTCGACAGAAGAACAGCATCAGAAATCCACGCTCCACCGTGGGCACCACCACGGAGATTCATGACTATCTCCGTCTGCTCTATGCGCGCATCGGACGGACGTACTGCCGCAATTGCGGACGCGAAGTCATCCGTGAAACGGCGGAGGTCGTGGCGCGGCGCTTTACGGAGCTGCCCGAAGGTACGCGGCTGTTGATTGGCTTCGATATGCCGGTGATCACGGCGCCAACGATCACGCCGGTTCCCGAGCCTGAAGATGAGGACGCAACGGCCGCGGAGCAGGGGAGCGACGATCTGCCGCAACCGGATCTCCCAGGCCTGGTTGATCCAGTTGCGGAAACGATTGCCGCGCTCCGACGGAAAGGGTTCGGCCGGCTTTATCTCGATGGCCGCGCGATCTCGCTGGACGATGTCGATCCGTCGTCGCTCAAAGAACGCGCGACCCTGCAGGTCATCGTCGATCGCGTCAAGGTCGAGGGCGACCTCCGGGCGCGTTTAACCGATTCGATTGAAACTGCATACACGGAAGGCGGCGGTGCGGCCTTTGCGATCCAGATTCCGCCTCAATCCGCTGAAGCCGATGCGGTCACCGTTCGCTTCAGTGAACGGTTCGAGTGCCGCGAATGTGGGATTCCTTACGAGCTGCCGCAGCCACGTTTGTTTTCCTTCAACAATCCGTTTGGCGCCTGTCCGCTCTGTCATGGCTTCGGCAACATCATCGAGCTCGACATGGATCTGGTGGTCCCGGATCCATCGAAGTCGATCACCCAGAACGCGATCGAGCCGTGGAGTAAGCCGCACTATCGCGCGCAGCTGGCGGAATTGAAGCGCGCGGCGAAAGCTCGGAATCTGCCAATGGACGTGCCGTGGTCAGAGCTCAGCGACGACGAGAAGCGGTTTGTGATCGATGGCGATGGCGCGAGCTACGAGGGCGTGAAGGGGTTTTTCCGCTGGCTCGAACGGAAAAAATACAAGGTTCACGTTCGCGTGTTCCTCAGCCGCTATCGCGGCTACTTGACCTGTCCTGAGTGTGTGGGCGCGCGGCTTCGCCGTGAAGCGCGCGACGTGCAGGTTGGTGGCCGAACCATCGATGCCGTCTGCGGCCTGACGGTTCACGAGGCGGATGCGTTCTTTGCCGGCTTGTCGTTGTCCGAGAAGGAGGCGGCGATCGCCGACAAGGTGCTCCGCGAAATCAGGAAACGACTTGGGTTCCTTCGCGACGTGGGCCTTGATTACCTGACGCTCGATCGACTGTCCTCGACGCTCTCCGGTGGTGAATCGCAGCGCATCAACCTCGCCACCTCGCTCGGGTCGGCGCTTGTCGACACCCTCTACGTGCTCGACGAGCCGTCGATCGGGCTGCATTCGCGCGATAACGAGCGATTGATTGCCATCCTTCGGCAACTTCGGGACCAGGGCAACACGGTGCTGGTCGTGGAACACGATGCGGACATGATCCGGGTCGCCGACACCGTCGTCGATATGGGCCTTGGGGCAGGTGAGCAAGGCGGCCGTGTGATCTTCAACGGGACGCTGCAGTCGTTGCTGAACGAACCGCGTTCGTTAACGGCAAAGTATCTGCGCGACGAATTGGCGATCCCGGTGCCGGCGGCGCGCCGGAAGCCGAGCAATCAGAAGCTCCGCATTCTCGGTGCCTGCGAGCACAACCTCAAGGCAATCGACGTCGAGCTTCCACTCGGCCTCCTGACGTGCGTCACCGGCGTCAGCGGTTCAGGGAAGAGCACGCTCGTCCACGACGTCGTCTATGCGGCGCTGAAAAAAGTGAAAGGCGACTGGGATCGACGCGTCGGCGCGCATCGGAAACTCGAAGGTGCGGAGTTTGTGACCGACGTCGTGCTCGTCGATCAGGCGCCGATCGGACGGACGCCGCGATCCAATCCAGTGACCTACCTGAAGGCGTTCGATCCCATTCGCGAGTTGTTTGCGGCAACGAAGGACGCGCGTTCCAGGGGACTCACCGCGAGCCATTTTTCGTTCAATGTGCCGGGCGGCCGCTGCGAGGCGTGCGAAGGCGAGGGAGAGGTCAAGGTCGAAATGCAATTCCTCGCCGACGTGTTCGTGCCGTGCGAACAATGCGAGGGCAAGCGCTTCAAGCCGCAGGTGCTCGAGGTCAAGTATCGCGGACGCGGCGTGGACCAGGTGCTCGACATGACCGTTCGCGAGGCGCTGACGTTCTTCAGCAGCTCACCCAAAGTCCTCCGGCGCCTGCAGGTGCTCGACGAGATCGGCCTTGGCTATCTGCGTCTCGGACAGCCGGCAACGACGCTGTCAGGTGGCGAGGCGCAGCGGATCAAGATCGCTGCGCACCTGTCGTCGCACACGGGCGACCGCGTCCTCTACATCCTCGACGAGCCGACAACCGGACTGCATTTCGACGACATCGCCAAACTGCTGGCCGCCTTCCGCAAGCTGCTTCAGGCCGGCCACAGTCTGCTCGTGATCGAGCACAACCTGGACGTGATCAAGACGGCCGACTGGATTATCGATCTCGGTCCTGAAGGGGGGGAGGAAGGTGGCCGTCTCGTGGCAGCCGGCACTCCCGAACAGATCGTAAAGGTCGAGACGTCGCATACGGGCCGATATCTGCGAGATGTGCTCGCCGTCGGCCGCGCCAACGCATACGGTGCACGAAACTGACATGTCGGTTGTGCGTTTTCCGTTGGGTGCGGCATTAGCGGCCGCACTGGTCTGCACGGCGGCGACTGTGCAAGCGCAACCGGTGCGCTTTGACGATGTGATTCGCAATCTCCGCAATCCGGATCCGAAGGTTCGCCTCGCCTCCGTCCAGTTGCTGCGCGAATCGAAATACCCGGAGGCGATGGGTCCACTGGCGCCGCTGGTCAACGATCCAGTCGATCAGATCCAGCTTGAAGCGATTACCACCGAGCTCTCTTTTTTTCTGACACAGGACATCCCATCGAAGAAGCGGCTTGGTTACGTCGTGGAAGTTCGCAATCCCGCGCACGCGGCCGCGGCTTTCGAAATGGGTATGCTGGCGGTCGAACCCCGCGTCGCGCCGCCCGAACTGCTCGACGCGCTTTTGAAAGCTGTCGACGATGAGAACCCGAAGGTTCGGAGCGAGGCGATTTACACGGTTGGAACGATCGCACGGTCACCGCTGAGCGAGAGCCAGGCGGCGCTGCTCATCAAGGCGCTCGATCATTACGATCCAGCGATCCGAGCCGCCGCGGCGCGAGTCAGCGGGCGGCTCAATGTGTCGAGTGCCGGGGACGCGCTCATCCACGCGATCAACGACTCGCAGGCGCCGGTACGTTATGCCGCGATGCGGTCGCTCGGTTTGATCGGCGAACGACGCGCCATTCAGGCACTCACCGATCAGCTGAAATTCTACGGCAAGGGTGAGGGCGCCTGGTCCGCCCTCGACGCGCTGGCGCACATTGCCGATCCCTCAAGCGTGCCGGTCTTCAAGATCCCGCTGACCGACAAGGATCCGTTCCTCCGCCGCGCCGCGGCGGAAGGACTGGGGCGGGCTCATGATTCCTCCGAGCTTTCGGCACTGCAGATGGGGGCCGGCAACGACCCGTCGGAAATGGTCCGCGCGGCAATGGCGTTTGCGCTGCAGAAGCTCGGACGTAATTACGTTCCGCGCCTGGTCGAGTCGCTCGACTCGGAGAAGATGGCGCCGCAGATCGCGGATTACCTGCTTGAACTCGGTCCCCCGGTCGCGCCAGCGCTCGTCTCACACCTCCAGGATCCCAGTCCGGCAATCCGCGCCAACGTTGCGACCGTGCTCGGTGCACTTGGCGACGCCGCGACGGTGACCGCGTTGCAGCCGTTGACCGGCGACACGGATCGCAGCGTAGCGCAGGCGGCGACGCGCGCGATCGATCGAATCAAACACCGCGCGCAAATCCCAAAATCTCCGTCCTCACTCTGAGCATGCCCGTACTGTCGCGCGATTTCTACGCGCGCCCGACGCTCGATGTTGCGCGCGCGCTGATTGGCAAAGTTCTCGTCCACGAGACAGCGGTGGGCATCACGTCGGGTGTGATCGTCGAAACCGAAGCCTACATCGGCGAATCCGATCCCGCATGTCACGCGGCTCCCGGTCCGACGACGAGAAACGCCCCGCTTTACGGGCCTCCCGGGATCGCGTACGTCTATTTGAACTACGGCATTCACTACCTGGTGAATGCCGTGACGGAATCGGAAGGTTCGCCCGCCGCCGTCCTGATCCGTGCGCTTGAGCCGCTCGAAGGCGAGGAGTTGATGCGCCGCCGCCGCGTGCGGGGCACGGGCCGTTCAGCGCGCGATTTCAGCAGCGCGGAGTTGTGTCGCGGTCCTGGCAACCTGACGCGAGCACTCGGTATCACGCTTCGACAGAACCTGAGCGACCTGACTCAAAGCGCGCTGCGGATCGAAGATCGACGGCTCGCTGCGCGGGGTGTGGCGTGGACACCGCGGATTGGCATCAACGTCGGCGTCGAATCAGAGTGGCGATGCGTCGCGGTTGGAAGCGACGCACTATCTGGACTGAAGCGCCATCTTCGCTAGATCTCATTGACGGCGCCGCGGCTGGCCTATCGACTTGACGACCGGCACCTTGATGCTCACGGATTTTCCTTCGCGAAGCACGCCGAGCGTCACGCTTGAACCAATCTTTGCGTCGGACAGGAGCCGCACGAACTGCGACTGATCTTCGAGCGTGGTGCCATTGAAACTGACAATCACGTCACCCGGCCGCAGGCCAGCCGCATACGCATCCGAGCGCTGCTGCATGCTGACGACAACCATTCCGTGCGTGTTGGGTGCGCCGAGTTGCTCGGCCAGGCGCGTGGTCAGTGGCTGCAGGGTGATGCCGCTGATTGTGCCGCGCTGCACCTCGCCGTACTTGATCAACTCGTCCATGACGTGACGGGCGAGGTTGCTCGGCACGGCGAACCCGATGCCCTGGTAGCCGCCGGTCTCGCTGAAGATCGCGGTATTGATTCCGATCAGCTCTCCGCGCGCGTTGACGAGCGCACCGCCGGAGTTTCCCGGATTGATCGCCGCGTCGGTCTGAATGAAGTCCTCATACGTGGCGAGCCGCTGCTCGAGCCGCCGCCCGGTTGCGCTGACAATTCCAAGCGTGACCGATTGATTGAGCTGGAACGGGTTCCCAATCGCGAGCACCCACTCGGCCACTTTCAGCTGCGACGAATCTCCCCACGGCATCGTCGGCAGATTCTCGGCGTCGATCTTCAGGACCGCGATGTCGGTTGCCGGATCGGTGGCGATCACTTTGGCGCGGAGTTCCCGTTGATCCGGCATCGTGACCGTCACCTCGACGCCTTGATCGACGACGTGGTTGTTGGTCAGGACGTAACCGTCGCGCGAGACGATCACCCCGGAGCCGAGACTCTGCGCGCGGCGTTCACGGTAGCCGAACGCGTCGTCCTGATCGTTGAAGAAGAAGCGGAAGAACGGATCGTTTGCAAACGGCGAATTTGGCGTTCGAACGATCTGAGTCGACGAGATGTTCGTCACGCTCGAGATCGCACGCTGCGCGACGCCGGTGAGATCCGGCATGCCGCCGTTTACCGGTACCGACGTCGTCCGTGCCGCGGGTTGCGGCGCCGGCCCGGCGGTGCTTTCACCGGCGCTGCGCATCCGTCCGGTCACGACCAGGCCGGCGAAAAACGCGATGGTCATGAAAAAAGCGAAGACGGCTACTCGTCGCACCATCATCGAACCTCAATCTTGCGCGCCGGAGGGCGCGCGGCCTTCGGCAGGGTCACCGTGAGCACGCCATTGGTGAGATCGGCGGACACCCCTTCGACGTCGATTTTCGAGGCAAATTCGAAGGTCCGCGCGAACCCGCCGTGGCCACGCTCGACCTGGTGAAAATGCAGGACGTCGCCTGCGGTCGCGTTTCGGTCGGTCCGCTGGCCGCGGATCGTCAACCGCGAATCTTCGAGCGCCAGCTCGATGTGTTCGCGGGCGAGTCCCGGCACTTCCGCGGCCACGACGTAGCGATCCTGGGTTTCGTAGACGTCAATGGGGGGCGTCCAGGACTCGGGGTGGTGATCGGTCAATCGTTCGAGCCGTTCCTGCCAGGCGCGCAGGTCACGAAGAGGATCCCACGACATACACGGTGATCGTAGCACTGACGGAGTATGTGGGTGCCAAGGGTGCCAAGGGTGCCAAGGGTGCTCAGGGTGCCAAGGGTGCTCAGGGTGCACGAGTGCCGTGAGTCGGCACCCAAGGCACGCGGGGCACACCAGGCACCCAATCGGCAACGAAAGGATGTGTTACGATCCGGAGGTTCTGGACACGACGATATGGCTACTCTACAGGCAACTCGAATGAAGAAGGGCATGCTGATCAAGATCGGGCAGGATCTGTTCCGCGTGCTTGAACTGCAGCATGTTACCCCGGGCAACCTGCGCGGGTTCGTCCGGGTGAAGTTCCGCAACATCCGCACCGGCGCGTTGTCCGATCAGAAGCTGCGGTCGGAAGATTTCGTCGAACGCGCGACGCTCGACGAGCGCGAGATGCAGTACCTCTATCGCGACGGCGATGCGTTCCATTTCATGGACACGAGCACGTACGAGCAACTGCACATCGATGCGGAGGCGCTGGGCGACAACGTCAACTATCTGATTCCGGACGCGCTCATCACGGTTGAGTTCTACGGCAGCGAACCGGTCGGCATCGAATTGCCGCAAACCGTGGACCTCGTCGTCGAAGAGACCGCACCGGGGATCAAGGGGGCGACCGCCAGCAATCAGATCAAGCCCGCGCGCCTTGAAACCGGCCTCGTCGTCAATGTGCCCCCGTTTGTGAATAACGGCGACAAAATTAGAGTAAACACCGAAACCGGTGAGTACTTGTCCAGAGCGTGACAATCCCTAATCACTGATCACTCATCCTGAATCGCTCATCGTCGAATCGCTGAATCATCGAATCGCTGAATCAGTGCGGCGATTCGAGGATTGACGATGAGCGATTCAAGGATTCGAGGATTGGGGATTCGCGATGAGTGATCAGTGATTTTACGGGCTGGATTGAAGTCATCGCGCCAAAAGCGAGGAGCTGATTCGACGGCTTCGTCGCGCGCAGATCGAGAGCATGACAATCCCTAATCACTGATCACTCATCCTGAATCGCTCATCGTCGAATCGCTGAATCATCGAATCGCTGAATCAGTGCGGCGATTCGAGGATTGACGATGAGGGATTCAAGGATTCGAGGATTGGTGATTCGCGATGAGTGGTCAGTGATTAGCGATTTACGATGGACATTTCCAACATCGTCAAATGCGGGCTGGATCGAAGTCATCACCGGCAGCATGTTCAGCGGCAACCGCTCATCATCGAATCGCTGAATCATCGAATCGCTGAATCAGTGCAGCGATTCGAGGATGGGTGCGAGCTAATCTCAGTTGAAATTTGGGTGGCGCCTCCAGTTGGGGCAGACTGCTTTCGACCAGAAAGTACGTCAGCCAAAGGAGGACCACCCATGACGAGGACAGTACGTCAGAACGTCAAGAAACGGAAGTC
>JBKPSH010000144.1:0-34125 GCA_046734955.1 Acidobacteriota bacterium | reverse complement strand
CCAGTCGATAGCGGCGCCCATGTATATCGGAGCCTTCTGCTCGACGAACATGGCAACGTAATCAACAAGCGGAACGCCTGGGCGGGGCGGTCGGTGGCCTACGTTCGCCTGATTCCGCCAGGCGCCGCCGATACGATCCATTACCGCGTGCAGATCCCGGAGGACGCCGGCGATCGGATCTATCTCAAGGCGAAGGTGAACTATCGAAAGTTTGCGTGGTGGAACACACAGTGGGCTTTCGCAGGCGTTCGCGATCCTGCGGACAAGAACCCTTCGATCACCGCTGCACACGACGATGGAAAGTGGATCTTCACTGGAGACACGTCGCGTGTGTCGGGATCAGTGAAAGCCATTCCGGACATTCCCACGACCGTGATGGCGCAAAACGAAGCGACGTTGCGTGTGTTGCCGCGAGGGGCGGCGCTCCCGGAAGTCGCTCCGGTCATGGATCCAACTGTCCGTGAACGGTGGAACGACTACGGCATCGGCCTGCTGTTGCAGGGAGATATCAAGAATGCCGAAGCAACGTTCCTGAGGGTCACGAAGATGGAGCCATCGTACGCGGACGGCTGGGTCAATGTCGGCCGCGCGCGTGTCCAGGAAGGAAACATGACAGGCGCCGAGGAAGTACTCCGGCAGGCGCTCCGCATCGATCCCGAGCTGGCGAAGACTCACTTCTTTCTGGCGACGGCGCTCAAGAGTCTTGGCCGGTACGACGAAGCGATCGACCATCTGAAGATCGCGAACGCGAAGTATCCGCGCGACCGCGTCGTGCTCAATCAGCTTGGACGCGTGTTGTTCCTGAAACGTCAATATACGGACGCAGTCGCGGCATTCACTGGAGTGTTAGGGATCGATCCTGAAGATCTTCAAGCCCACTACAACCTCATGCTGTGCTACCAGGGTCTCGGTGACACGCCCGCCGCCGCGCGCGAACGCACGCTCTACGAACGGTTCAAGGCGGATGAATCGTCGCAATCGATCACCGGTCCATATCGTCAGCTTCACGCCGACGACAACAATGAACGGCAGCAGATTCACGAGCACACGACGGCGACGATCCAGGCTGCCGTGAAATCCGCACCGGCCCGCGTCGGCAGCCATTAAAGAGGATCGATGTTCAGACGAGCCGTTCTGGCTTCTTTCGCTGCAGGTGTTTTTGTCATCGGCGCTCACGCGGCGCAGCCCTCCGCCGCGCTGCCTCAGTTCGCCGACGTGACTGCAGCTGCCGGTATTCATTTCCGTCACACGAGCGGAGCCTTCGGTAAGAAATATCTTCCAGAAACGCTCGGTTCCGGCGTCGCCTTCCTTGATGCCGACGGCGACGGCTGGCAGGACCTTCTTTTTGTCAACGGACGAAACTGGCCGGGACAATCTGCCGCCCCTGTCTATCCCGCGCTGTATCACAACAATGGCAACGGTACGTTTACCGATATCACACGCACCGCAGGGCTCGCGGTCGAGATGTATGGCATGGGCGTCAGTGCGGGCGACTACGATAATGACGGCGACAGCGACATCTACATCACCGCGCTTGGGCCCAATCACCTGTTTCGCAACAACGGTGGCAAGTTCGAGGATGTGACGGCGAAGGCAGGTGTCGGCGATCCAGGATTCTCGACGAGCGCAGTCTGGTTCGACTACGACCGCGACGGAAAACTCGACTTGTTCGTCGGCAACTACGTCGAGTGGTCGGCAGACAAGGATCTGTTTTGCACGCTGAACGGCAAGACGAAGTCGTACTGCACGCCGGAATCGTATAAAGGGCAAAGCCCGACGCTCTATCACAACAATGGCGACGGTACGTTCGAGAACGTGACCAAGAAGGCCGGTGTGTACGATCCCGCCGCGAAGACGCTCGGTCTCGCTCTGATCGATTTCGACAACGACGGTCTGATCGATGTCTTCGCCGCGAACGACACCCAACCCAATCGTCTCTATCGCAACAAAGGCGATGGAACGTTTGCCGATGTGGCAGTGCCGGCAGGGATTGCGTTCAACGAAGCGGGTGTCGCGCGTGCCGGAATGGGCACCGATGCGGCCGACTACGACGGGTCGGGGCGCCAGAGTTTAATCATCGGAAACTTTTCGAACGAGATGATGGCTCTGTACTCGAATGAAGGAAACGGGCTGTTCATCGACGAGGCACCCACCTCAACGATCGGGAAAGCTTCCCTGCTTCGCTTGACCTTCTCCTGTTTCTTCTTCGACTTCGATCTCGACGGACTGCCCGATATATTCGCTGCCAACGGCCATGTCGCCGACGACATCAACACGGTCCAGCCGACGATCACGTATGCGCAACCGCCTCACTTGTTCCGCAACCTGGGCAACAAGAAGTTCGAAGATGTGAGCACGCGCGTTGGCGCAGCGTTCGCCAAGGCTGCTGTCGCGCGCGGCGCGGCGTACGGCGATTACGATAACGATGGCGATCTCGATCTCGTCATTGCGGCGAATAACGGACCGGCACGACTTTTCCGCAATGACGGCACCAGCAATCACAAGCTGCGCGTGACGCTCGTCGGTTCCAACTCGAATCACGATGCGATCGGGGCTAAGCTTCGAGTAACGCGCGTGTCTGGGGTTCCCGTGTTTGAAATGGTGAAGACCGGTTCGAGCTACCTGTCGCAGAGCGAGCGGCCATTGACGATCGGGCTCGGCGCTGTCACAAAGGTCGGCGGCATCGAGGTCACCTGGCCGACAGGCAAGGTTGAACGCCTTCCCGGCGTCGCAGGTGATCAGAGCGTCACGATTGCCGAAGGCAAAGGCGTCGTCAAGTCGGTTCCATTCGGAACAAAGCCAAAATCGTGAAGTCGTTTTTCTTTGCCATTCTCATTGCGCTGGCACTGGTCCAGCAGACCGCGAGTCCTGGCGGTCAGAGGGGCGACGCCGAGGGTGCATATCGCGCCAATAATCGTGGCGTCGCGCTGCTCGAGCAGTTCAACTATGACGGCGCTGCGACTGCGTTTCGCGAAGCGCTGAAGATCGCGCCCGACCTGGGCATCGCCCGCGTGAATCTCGCGATTGCGCTCTTCTACGCCAACAAGGCCGCCGAAGCGGCCGATGCAGCGCGCGCCGGCGTCAGCGCGCTCCCGGCATCGCCAACGAGTCACTACATCGCCGGCCTCATCGCGAAGACCGACAACCGTCTCGATGAGGCGGCATCGGCCTTCGAACGCGTGCTGCAGATCGATCCGAACGACGCCGGGACGAAAATCCAGCTCGGACAAATCAGGACCCAGGAGCGCCGATACGACGATGCCATTCCGTTGTTTCAGGGAGCGCTGACCGCCGAACCGTACAACGTGACCGCCGCGTACAGTGTCGCGCTGGCATTGACGCGCGCCGGACGCGCCGACGAAGGGCGTCAGGCGATGCAGCGCTTCGATACGTTGCGCGCAAGCGCCTACGGCGTCACCTATGCGCAGACGTATCTGTCGCAAGGACGGTATGCGGAGGCGCTCACATCGGCAGGCAGCGAGCCGTCGCTCGTGAATGCATCTACTCCGTCGGTCACTTTCAGCGAAGCTCCTGCGGACTTTCTGCCTTCGCCAGGCAGCTCGAACCAGCAGCCAGCCAAAGCCATCGTCGGCGGATTCACGTTGGTCGATATGGACGATGACGGCACCCTCGATGTCGTCGACGTCGAGAGCGGCGGCGTCAGACTGCTCCGCAAGGACGAACGCGGATTCACAGATCGCACGGCGGCGTCTCGGCTCGAGCGCGTTCACGTTGAGGGCTTGTCGGGCGTCGTCGCGGGTGACTTTGACAACGACACCCGGCCAGATCTGCTGCTATTCGGTACGACAGGATACGTGCTGCTGCATCAATCGGCGGATGGCGGATTCGACGACGCGACGACGTCGGCCAAGTTGCCGAAGGCGCCGTGGCCTGTCGTCACCGCCGCATTCGTCGACGTCGATCACGATGGCGATCTCGACATCGTCGCGGCAGGCGCGGCCTTGCAGCTCCTTCGCAACAATGGGGCCGACAGCGGATTCACCGACATCACTGCCGACGCGCATCTTAATGGCGCGGTCGGACGACCCGTCGCGGTCGCGCCGACGGATTTCGACAACCGTCGAGACATCGATCTGTTTATCGCCGGCGGCACGCGCGGCGCGCTGCTCTACCGCAACATGCGTGATGGGACGTTCCGCGATGCGAGCAGTGACGTCTCGCTGCAGCAGGGCGATGGGGTGACCACGCTGGCGGTCGGCGACGTCAACAAGGATGGATATCCCGACTTTGTCCTTGGGCGCCGTGGACCCGGCGTGCTGGCGTTGAGTGATGGGAAGGGGCGCTTTCGAGCCACTACTATCGCTGGCGAAGCCGACGCCACAGTCGAGGCCCAGTTTTTCGACTATGACAATGACGGCCTGCTCGACTTGTTCACGCTGTCCGATCGCGCGGCGCGGATCTTCCGTAACGTCGGCAGCGACGGATGGGTCGAGACCACCACGGCTGCCCGACTCGGCACACTGACGCCTTCGCCAGGCGCGACGTTTCAATCAATGGCGGTTGGCGATCTCGATGGCGACGGCGACGATGACGTTGTGATGCGCGAGTCGACGGGCCGGCTGCGCATCTGGAAGAACGACGGCGGCGAGCGCAACGCATCGCTGCGTGTGCGTCTGACGGGACGAGTGAGCAATCGCAGCGCACTCGGGGCGAAAATTGATCTTCGTGCCGGCAGCCTGCGGCAAACGATCGAGACCTCCTCTGCCTCACCCGCGGTCGCACCTGCCGACGTAATCTTCGGTCTCGGCTCGAGAACCGCGGCCGATGCCGTCCGCGTCCTCTGGCCATCGGGCATCGTCCAGGCGGAAACACCAGCATCGACGAGTGCACGTTCGGCGGTCCTTCCAATAACAGAACTCGATCGCAAGCCGTCATCGTGCCCTTACCTGTTTACCTGGAACGGAACACGATTCGAGTTCGTGACCGACTTCATGGGCGGCGGCGAAATGGGAGACTGGGTCGGCCCTTCAGCCTGGAACCAGCCGGATCCCGACGAATACGTTCGCATCCGAGACGATCAGCTGAAGCCACGAAATGGCCGCTACGAACTGCGAATCACCAACGAGCTGGAAGAAGTGTTGTTCGTCGATCGCCTGCAGCTCATCGCATCTGACCATGGCGCTGACGTGTCGGTCTATCCAAACGAAGGGTTGCGTCAGCCCCCGCGCCAAGCATTTCGTCCGATCTCGATTCGTGACGCGAGGCCGCTGCGTGCCGCACGGGACGAACACGGCCATGATGTTCTCGCGCAAGTGGCCTCGCTCGATCGCCGCTATCCCGATGATTTCGGTCTGCTGCCGATCCGCGGATACGCGGCGGCACATTCGTTGACGCTCGATCTCGGTCCGGGCAACGACAACGCCGTGTTGCTGTTGACCGGCTGGACCGATTACGCGTTCTCCAGCGACAACGTCGCCGCCTCGCAAGCTCGCATCGAAACGATGCCGCCATCGCTTCAGGTGAAGGATGCCAGCGGCGCCTGGCAAACCGTAATCGCGGACGTCGGCTTGCCCGTCGGGCGGCCGCAGACGATTGCCGTCAACCTGACAGGCAAATTCCTCTCTCGTTCGCGAGAAGTCCGGATTCTCACCAATATGCGGATCTATTGGGATCAAATTCAGGTCGCCAATGCGGATGCATCAGCGCCGAAGTTGACGCGCCTCGATCCGAGTTCGGCTGACTTGCACTGGCGGGGGTTCTCGCGCGAAACGACGCCCGACGGGCGCGAACCGATCGGCTACGACTACGATCATGTGTCGTCCATCACGCCGTGGAAGATGTTCGTCGGCCGTTACACGCGCGAAGGAGATGTGCGCGACCTCGTGCGCAGTGTGGACGACATGTTCGTGATTTCGCGCCCGGGCGACGAGATCGCGCTGTCGTTCGACGCCGCGGCGCTGCCGCCGCTCGCGCCAGGCTGGACGCGGTCATTTCTTCTCTACGCGCACGGCTACAGCAAGGAGATGAACCCGCGATCGGCGAGTCCGGACACGGTCGGCCCATTGCCGTTCCGTGCAATGACCAAGTATCCCTATGGTCCGGACGAGCATTACCCGGATACCCTGCCGTATCGCGACTATTTGGAGCGCTACAACACGCGAGTGGTGAGCAAACCGTTGGGTGAATTCGTCGCCCGGTGACCAAGACAAGCGAGCAGCGCCCGCGGCCCGAGCGAGGCGAGTAGTCGCCGAGCGAGAGCGCGTGGGGGTGGGGCCCCACGCGCATTGATAAAAGCAGACATCGCATATGACTCCAATTCGATACTCCGCGGCAGCTTGTCAGACGGATCTGCCGAACCCGCTCGACAGATCCCAGATGCGCGCGAACACGGATCGCATGGTCGCGATGATTGATGCGGCGGTCGCCGGCAGCGCGCCTTTTCTCCCGGTACGCCTCGTCGTCTTTCCCGAGTTCGCGCACGCGGCGCCGGTCTACGCGACGGTGGACGAACTACTGCAGAAGCTCGCGGTTCCGATCCCAAACGAACACACCGATCGCCTTCACGCCAAAGCGCGGGAGCACAGGATCTACATCCAGACCGGATCCATGATCGAATCGGATCCGCAATGGCCGGGCATCGTCTTCAATGCAACCTGTCTCATCGGCCCCGACGGGATCCTTTATAAGTACCGGAAAGTAAACCCGTGGATTCCTTACGAGGTGCACTCGAGTCCGCATGAGATCGATGGATACGTCGATCCATTGTTCCCAGTAGCCGACACACCGATCGGCCGCATCGGTTGCGCGATCTGCTACGACTGGCTGTTTCCTGAAGCGATTCGTCAGTTGACGGCGAATGGCGCCGAGGTGCTCATTCGCGTGTCGGCCTACATGGATCCGTGGGGCGCGACCGAGCCGATGAACTGGTGGACGATCGTGAATCGCTGCCGCGCGCTGGAGAACACCGCGTTTGTCGTCGCCGCCAACCAGGGCGCGAGCCTCAAACACTACCCGCCCTACTCCTGGCCCGGCGGCAGCCAGATCGTCGACTTCGACGGGCGCATCCTCGCCGAAGCCTCACCCGGTCCCGGCGAACGCATCGTCGTCGCGCCGATCGACATCACCGCGCTGCGCCACGAACGCGACACACGCCGCGCGCACAGCATGCTCGCTCACCTGAGAACGGAGGCGTATCCGGTGTACGCGAAGCATCAATACCCGCCACCTGATACGGACAGGCGCGCGTTGTCGTACGAGCACAATAACGAATTGATCGATCAAGCGAAGCGACGGCGTGAGCTTGATGCTGACAATGAGCGCGAGCGCCTGCGGCCCGAGCGAGGCGCTGGAAGGGAGCGCCGCGAAGCGGCGCCGCCGAGCGAGAGCGCGCGGGGGTGGGGCCGCGCGCGCAGTGAGAAAAGCTGACTGTAACGTGGGTCAAACCCGGCGGCGGATTAGTTCGCCGTCTTCGGCACAATGTCCATCTGCAGCCCGGGATCTGCCGCCGGCACGTAGGTCGTCGGAACGCCAAGCTCCGCGCGCACAATATTGCAGCCTTGTGCGATGGCGCTGGCCTTGTAGAACGCAATCTCTCGATTCGCGCCCTGGCGTCCGAACCCGCAGTCGCTCGAGACAATCAATTGTTCCGGGGCGATATGCTTCAACGCCGTACGAATCGCGTTCGCCACATCTTCGGCTCGATCAGCCTGAAGCACTCGGTGGCTGACCGCACCGATACAGATCTTCTTCGGCAGCTTGCCCTTGAGCGCGCCAAAGAGCTCGATGTCCGCGAAGTTACGATCCTTCGTTTCGATCGTCCAGACATCGCCGCGCATCTCGTTCAGATAAAGTTCGAATGACGCGCGATAGCTCGTGTCCTCCATCACCCGCTGCATGTTTGGATTGCCCCAGCACGTGTGAATCCAGATCTCGACGTCGTCCAGTCCCTGGACCTCGCGGTTGTAGCACTCGACCATGAACTTCACTTTCTCGTCGCGGGCGCCGAAGGTGTTGGCCATGAAGTGCAGCGTCGGCTCTTCGATCTGAATGCAGCGGCATCCGGCGTCGCGTAACGCGAGCAGTTCCTTGTTCATGGCGACGGCCATGTCCCAGACAACTTCCCGGTTGTCTTTGTACTGCTTCGTGTGAATGTCGAGAAACAGCCCCATGACCTGCGAGCAGCAGGTGCCGAAGCGGACCGGCTTGCGTGTCTTGCTTTGCGCGATGCGCCAGATCTTCGGGTAGTCGAGCGGACGATGTTCGATCTTGCCGGTGACACGCGGCCAGCGCCAGGCGGTGTAGATCTCGTTCAGCAGCGTGCCCGGTGGATAACGAAGCCATGGGCTCCGCGTTTCCTCCGACTGAAGGAGATCCCCTTCGAATCCCGTCCACCGCTGCAACGGGTAATGGTGCCAGCTACGGCCGGCAAAGTCCTCGTCGCAGTGGAAGTCTCCGTGAGTCAGGATATCCAGCCCGGCCCGCTCCTCATCATTAATCACAACCGCCAGCGCGTCCTGGAATTTCTCGCGAAACCGGATGTCCATCATGCACGTGTCGAGCGGCCTCGCCCACATGCTCATGTCGAACCAACGGGGCCGCGGCCACGAACCCGTGACCGTGCTCGGCAGAATCAAGTCTTTGGTTACCGTGTAAGCCATTCTTGAATCTCTTATCGCTAATCACTAATCCGGAATCACTCATCGTGGATCGCTCATCCTTGAATCACTCTAATCCTGAATCTGATCCTGAATCACTATCCTGAATCATCCTGACTCACTGATCCTTTAATCGCCGAATCGGCGAATCCTTGAATCGGCAATCCAGAATCCCGGATCACTTCGGGCCGGATGTCGGACCCCGGACCACGGATCCCGGCAGCGAAGGCCGCAAAATCAGCGAATTTCCGAGCAGCGAGCAGCGACAAGCGAGCAACGGCCAACGAACCTTGGATGCTATCACTCCGGCACATCCAGTGCATTTCAGGAGTACCATAACCAGCGCTGCTGGGTATCGGCCCGTGGCTTGTGCTTGTCTGGCTTTGCTTTTTTAGGAGGATTGGTTGATGCGACGCAGTTTGCGTGCGGTCTCCGAAGGTCTGTTTGGACCACCGCTCGGCGCGCTCGCCTTGAGCGCTCTACTCATGCTTATTCCGACGACCGCGGCTGCACAGGCGGTCACCGGAACCCTGCTCGGCAATATTACGGATTCGAGCGGGGCCGCCGTTCCCGGTGCCACGGTGACGGCCACCGATGTCGACAAGAACATCAGCCGCACCACCGTCAGCAACGAGTCGGGCTATTACATCTTTAACAGCCTCCCGAACGGGAACTACACGGTCGATGCCGAGCTGCAGGGTTTCAAGAAGACCGCGCGGCAGAACGTGAAGGTCGATGTGAACACGACGGTTCGTATCGATCTGTCGCTGAGCGTCGGCCAGATGACCGAGGAAATCACCGTTGGCGCCGAGAGCCCGGCTCTTCAGACGGATCGAACTGACACCGGCCGCATCCTCGAGTCGAAGATGGTGTCCGAGCTCCCGCTCACCTTCAACCGCAACTTCCAGAGCCTCTCGATGACCGTCCCGGGGATTACCCGGCCGCATCGCGAACACTCACAATTCTTCAACTCGCAGGACTCGCTGCGCTACGAGGTCAACGGTCAGCCTGGCATGGCCAGTAACACCCTGATCGAAGGACTTGATGACAACCAGAAAACCGGCTTGCTGCAGGTGATCATCCCGGCCGCCGACGCGCTGGAAACAGTCAGCATCTCCACCAGCAATTACGATGCGGAGTTCGGTCGATCGGGCGGCGCGGTCACGAACGTGACGATCAAGTCGGGGACAAACGACCTCAAGGGCAGCTTATTCTTCTTCGGCAACAACGAGAAGACTAACGCCGGCGACTACTTCACACATCAGAAGGCACCGACCAAGTTCGTCAATGGCGGTTTTACATTAGGCGGTCCGATCGTCAAGAGTAAGTTGTTCTTCTTTGGCGACTATCAGCGCACCCTCGACAACAACGGCTACGTTGTGCGGACGACGGTTCCGACGCTGGCGATGCGGAACGGCGACTTCAGTGCCGCAAGCAGCAAAATTTACGACCCGTTGACGGGGGACGTGAGCGGTGCGAATCGAGTTGCCTTCGAGAACAATATCATTCCGCAGAACCGCATCAGCCCAATCGCACGCAAGCTGCTCGCGTTCGTTCCGGAACCGAACATTCCAAACGCGGCTTTGGGCCAGCAGAACTACACGAACGCGCAGGTGCGCGAGAAAACGACCGATGGGTTCGACACGAAGGTCAACTACACCCTCAGCGCCAAGGATCAGATGTCGTATCGCGTGAGTTTTATGCGTCCGGTCGTCTTCGATCCAGGGCAGTTTGGCGTTTACGGTGGTCCTGCGAACGGCGGCTTCGCCGGCACCGGGACCAATACGAGCACCAGCACCGCGGTGACGTGGACCCGGGTCTTTGGTCCCAAGACGGTTCTCGACGTACGCGGCGGGTTGAACTACTACCACAATGTCACCAGCACCACGGGAAATGGACTGACGACAAGCACCGACGTCGGAATTCCGGGCGCGAACATCGATGAGTACACTAGCGGCGTTTCGTCGATCAGCATCGGAGGCTACGGCGATCCACTGCTCGGCTTCTCGGCAAGTCAGCCTTGGGACCGCTCCGAAAAAACATGGAGCGTGGTGACGACGTTGACCAAGATGATGAGCACGCATACCGTCAAGTTTGGCGGCGAGTGGCGGCACAATCGCGACATGCTGCTGCAGACGCAGGATGCCGGTGGACCGCGCGGACGGTTCGCGTTCAACTCCTCCGGCACGACGGTTCCGGCAGAGCAGTCGGCCGCCTTGAACGTTGCCAACGCGTTCGCCTCATTCTTGCTCGACTGGCCCAATACGGTGCAGCGCGACCTCAAAGTCATCGACGAACCGGGGACGCAACACATGGGGACGTTCCTCTACGCCCACGACAAGTGGCAGGCACGATCGAATGTCACGGTAGACATGGGTCTTCGCTGGGAGTACTACACGCCGCTGGAGGGACTCGAGGGGAAAGGCACGCTCGCCAACTACGATCCGTCGACAAATACGATTCGTGTTGCCGGGTATGGAGACGTCGACAACGCCCTGAACGTGAAGAACACATGGACGAACTTCGCACCGCGCACCGGCGTATCGTGGCGTCTCAACGACAAGAACGTCGTCCGTGCCGGATACGGCGCCAGCACGATTCCGTTCCCCGATAACCGGTACGCGTTCAACTACCCGGTGAAGCAGAACTACAACGGATCGGCCGCCAATGGATTCCAGCGGGCAGGGGCGATGGCGACCGGGTTCCCGGACCCGGTGCTATTGAACATTCCGTCCGACGGCATCATCCCGGTCAGCGGAGCCCTCCTGAACTCCACGTTCGACGTCATTCCACCCGGCCTCCGCGAGGGCACGCTGCATTCGTGGAACGTGGCGTTCCAGCGCGAGCTGCCTTACCGCTTCACCGTTGACGTCGCGTATGTCGGCAATCGCGGCGTGAACATCGTCATGGACGTCGACACGAACGCGAGCATGGTGTACGGATCCGGCAACGCTGGACGGCCGCAGTTCGCGACGTTCAATCGCACTGGCACTTCGCGCACACGCACCAACGACAACAAGACACAGTACAACGCGCTGCAGATGAAGATCGATCGGCGATGGAGCAACGGCCTGCTGGTGACTAACTCCTACACCTACAGCAAGTCGATGGATTACGTAAACGAGAACGGGGGCATCGCCACGCCGATCAACTTCAACGACAGCTGGGGGCGATCGAACTTCGACCGCACGCACAATTACGTGAACACGGTGATTTACGAACTGCCGTGGGGACCGCGCAAGAAGTGGTTGAACGAGGGCATCCTGGCCAACATCATTGGCGGGTGGCAGGTCAGCAACATCTTCATCGCGCAGTCAGGCACGCCGCTCTCCATCACGGCAAACGGTACGCTGTTCAACACCCCTGGAAACACTGCCTACGCCGATCTGGTCGGGCAACAAAAGATCCTTGGCGGCCTGGGGCCGGGCAAGTTGTATTTCGATCCGGCGGCTTACGCGCAGCCCGCGAACGCGACCCAGGGGAACTTGACGCGCAACGACGGTCCGGAGGGTCCTGGCTTCTGGGAGCTGGACTCGTCGTTGTTCAAGCGCTTCAGCGTTGGCGAGAAGCGTTACGCCGAGATCCATGTCGATGTGTACAACACGACAAACTCGGTTCGCTGGGGCAACCCGGGCACGGGCTTCAGCGTCAACCCCGGCAACACATTCGGTCAGATTCAGGGGATCGCTACTGGAAGCGGTCCGCGGACGATGCGTTTCGGATTGCGGTTCGTGTTTTAAGGGGAGTTGTTGAAAGTCAGCTCCTACTGAATCGTCGTACCGCCGCCGCCAGGCGCCATTTGCGCCTCGGTCGGCGCGACACCCGCCGCGTCAAAGAAGATGGCGCCGGAGCCTGAAGACGCAAACGCGCGAAGCCCGCTGAGGCCTGCCGAGATCGGCACGGCCGTCGTGTAGTAGGCGTCGATGGTTGCGACGCCGTTGCAGTCGAGCGGGCCTGCTGACGAAGTGGCCGACGGTCCTATCGTGATCGTGTAGCCGCTTTTGACCGCCGGGTCAATTGAGAGATCCGGCGAGATGAACGCGGCATTGCTCGCGGGGCATGGCGTGGCGAGCGTCGCGAGCAACGGTGCAAACCCGCCCTTCCCTGCTAGCGCGGCGTAACTGCTCTCCGCACTGTTCAATGCGCGGAGCGATCCGATGGCCGACGCCTCGTTCCCTGTTCGCCGGGCCCGGAGCATCGACGGGATCGCGATCGCGGCAATGATCCCGATGATCGCAATCACGATCAGGAGCTCGGTCAGCGTGAATCCCGAGTGTCCCAACCACGTGCGCCGGTTACAGTTCTGACAATCCGCAGACATAATTTTCTCTGACTGGCACAATCGGGCAAGTTCCGTAATTTGTGTCGGTTAGATGGCCTTTTCCAGCCTGCGCCATGCCCGGCACTGCCATCTCAGCTGCAAGCGCACGTCCAAAAACACGAAAAAAGCTGGCTGGCACTTTTCGCCGAAAGGTGCCAGCGATCCTTTACGCTTGGCATCGCGCGGGTGCGGTTCAAATGCAGGTTAAGCTTGGCCCGTCTGTCGCATACGCGCGGTCGCGCAAACCTATGACGACCACTCTCACATTGCTCACGGTTGCACTTCTCGCCGGTCGCGTCACAACGCAGCAATCAACACCCGATCGCAGCGTCGTCCCGCCGTGCGCGACATCGACCGACGAGAGATATGGATTGGCAGCGGCCACACCCGTGCAGGTCGGTGGCGGCGCGATGTACGGCCCTGCCCGCGAGCGCCGATATCTCGAGGCATTGCGCGGACCCGAGGGGCAGGTCGTTCGCTACCGCCGCACTGGATCATTGCCGGCGCCTGATGGCAACACGATCCTCGACGCGTACGAGACGATCTACGACGGCCTTGAAAAGCCGATCACGATCTACGTCGACGAGTATCACTTCACCGATCCGATGGCGCCGCGCGGATTCACGTGCGGTCAACCAATCGCTCTCGGCCTGCCGCCGCCGGATCCATTCTTCGCATCGACCGCGTTGCTGACGACGGCGATCGAACAGGGCAGCCGCGATTTCGCACCAATCCCGCTCGACAGTGACGGCTCGACGACTCACGGTGTCGCGTTCGATCACTTCCGGCTGCTTGCCCGCATTACGCACCTCACGAGCGTACAAGTTAATCCGCAGGCGCCTCCGCCCGCATTAAGACAGCCACGTACCGTGATCCTCGCCTATCCGCTGTCTTGCGACGGGCGTACGGTTGCTCCGATTTCGATCGATGTCGTCAGCACGCAGGGTGCGGCGCCGAGAAGAGATGGAGATTACGCGCGCGACGCCGAACTAGGCAGGCTATTGCCGGGTATCCAGGCACCTGTCTCGAGTCTTGCAGCGACGTTTGCGATCTCGACGCTTCGTCCGATCGACACGGTGCAGATTGGATACGCCGATGGCACGTGCGCTGGCGGAGATTCGAAGGCCATTCTGCCGGTCAAGTTCTCTGATGCGCGGCCCATCGACATGCCGCCGCCGACCTACCCGTCGGGCACTCCTCCCAGTGATGCGCCGATACGTCTCCAGGTCCTCGTAGATTTTGACGGCATGCTCCAGCACCCCGTCTACATTGGTGGTCCGCCTGATCTTTCCCACGCGGCGATGGAAGCGATCCGTCACTGGCGATTCGAACCGCAACGCATCAACGGCGCGCCGATTGCCGGTGCGGCCATCGTCCAGGTGATGTTCAAAAAGTAGGGATTAACGAATTCGCCCGTGTACCGTCAGCACCACTGATCCGCTCACCGTATTCACTCGCAGTTGATCGAGGTAGTCAACGTATGGAGCGACAGCGCGCCGCTCGGCAAGCGCGCGGATATCGACGAGGATGCGGTCGTCTTTGACAGTGATGCCAGCCGGCAGGGCGTTCAACAGACGGAGCACTGGTCCCGCCAACATCATTAAGCCGCTCGTCTCCAGTCTGAGGACGAGAATCGGCAACGCCGGCAGATCCGGTTGCGCCTCGATGGCAAGAACGATCTTCAGTCGCGGAAGAAGCGACGAGGATCCAACGCGAAAGCGCACGGCGAAGCGATCACCTGCCTCCGGAGTCACGTGCAGATCCGTGATCGGGGCGGAGCGCGGAATTGTCTCGGCAAGAACCTCGTTCAGCAGCCGCTCGGAGATGGGCAGCGTAATGGCCGCCTGCGCGCCACGGATGTCGGGGAATCCATCGGTAAGCTGCCGCTGCAACGCCCGTTCGATTCGCTCATCCACGGAAGCCTCCGGACACACTTCCAGCTACGCGCTGGAAAAGCGTCAAGGTGAGCGATGAGAATGGCCGACTGTTAGACCGCGGGACCGACCGAAGTCCGCCGGCAGTCTTCACACCGGAAATAGAGAATCGGAAATGACTCCGAACGGCCGATAATCCGCGCGTTCGGGCTACCGCATTTTGGACAAACTTCGCGCTGCGGTACCGTGATCTTTGGGGTGCTGCTGCGTTTCTGGCGACGCTCTGCCGGAATCGTTTCTGGATGCATAGGTGTACTGCTCATCATATCCAATCCGCGGGCAGCCTGTCGCGCCGGGCTCATTCGGAGAGGCGGCCCGACCGGTTCGACATGCCTTCAAAGAAGCCCAACCGTTCAAGCGACGGCGGGTCAGCGGCGCCGAAAGCCCGCCGCTATTGACTATGACGCTGCATGCCGCGGGCCGGATCCCGGCCGGGACTGCGACTGTAGCCGTCCACGCTTGGCACCAGGTCAGTCGGGGCGAAAAATGACAACGACCGTCGGTCGGGTCACCATCTGATCCATTGTCGCGTTGGTGGCGATTCTGATGATTGCTTTGATTCTCGTAAGTCGCTGACTATCGGCCGGTTGGACGTTTCTTGGCCGGCTAGTAAGTCGAAACCGTGGGGGCGGCTTTCACGACGAGGTTCTCGATAAAAAACTCCATCATCCGATCGTTGTTGATGGCGCTGTGACCCCGATCAGGACCGACCTGCAAATCAAAGCTTTTCCCCGCATTCTGTAGTGCCGCGATGAGCTGCATCATGTTCGACGGGTGCACGTTGTTATCAGCCGTACCGTAATACAGCATCAAACGCCCCTTCAGGTTCTTCGCATAGGTCATGGCACTGCCAGCCTCGTAGCCCGCCTTGTTCTCGTCGGGAAGCCACATGTACCGTTCCGTGTAAACGGTGTCGTAGTGGTTCCACGCGGTCACCGGCGACGAGGCGGAGGCGACGGCGAACACGTCGGGGTGGCGGAGCAACGACATGACGGCCGAGTACCCGCCGTACGACGTGCCGTAGATCCCAACGCGTGCCTTGTCAAAGTAAGGGCGTGTCCAAAGCGCCTTCACTCCTTCAGCCATGTCATCGATTTCGATCTGCCCCAGTTTCAGGTAGATCTCGTCAAGCAGGCGCTTACCCTGACCTGGAACTGCGCGCGAGTCGAGATTGATGACGAGGAACCCGTACTCGGTAATCGAACTTGGAACGATGAACGTTTCGCGCGCCGTGTTGCTCGCCGACGCGGGACCGCCATAGACACTGACCAGCGCCGGATACCTCTTCGACGCATCAAATGTCGATGGGAACTGTATCGTCCCATGCAGCGTCGTCTTTCCGTCGGCTGCCTTGTAGGTGAACATCTCGGTTTTCTTGAGACCCAGCTCATCGAACCTGGTCAGATCACTTTCCGCGAGCTTCGCGACGACGTCGCCGCTCCCGGCGTCTACGAGCTGCGTCGACGGCGGAACGTCGTGCGTTTGGAAAACGTCGACAAAATACTTGTTGTCGGGAGAAACACCACACCCGCTTCCGCTGGCCCCAAGCTGTCCGCCACCGCCCCTGCCGCCGCTCGATGCGGTACAGGTCCCGACGCTGTGGTGGAACGCTGGATCAGTCAAGCGCCGATCACCCTTGCCATCGAGGCCGACGCGGTGAAGTTGGAGCTTCAGGAAATTGTCTCCATCACGCGCGGTATAGAACATCACACCCGCAGCTTCATCAATCTTCACAACGTTCGCGACTTCGAACGTCGTATGCGAGGTCAATGGGGTAATCAGCTTGCCGCCAAGATCATAGAGGTAGAGGTTCTCCCACCCGTTGCGCGACGATTCCCAGATGAACCGCCTGCCGTCCTTGAGAAAGAAGATGGCCGGGTTGTTTTCGATCCAGCCGCTTGGCCATTCCTCTCGAACGATGACCCGGGTCGCCCCGGTAGACGGATTCGCCGCAACGAACTCCAAAATGTTCTGGCGGCGATTCGTGCGATTGAAGAGAAGCTCGGTCCCGTCAGACGACCACGCGACGTGATAGACGTAATGGCCGACGACGGAATTGTCGAAAGGCTTCCCGTCCCGGACATCAACGCGCGTCGTCTTTTTTGAGGCGACATCATAGACACAGAGATCTACGATCGGATTCGGCGCGCCCGCCTTGGGATAGGCTTCGGTATCAATGGTGCTCTGAAGCTTTGTCTGATCCGTCTGGAGAAAGTAATCCGGCACCTTTGACTCATCGAATCGGTAGTACGCGATCTTCGAGCTGTCGGGGGACCACCACATCGCGGTCGTTTGCGAGAGCTCTTCGCCGTACACCCAGCTTGCGGTGCCGTACTTGATGCGACTCTTCTCGCTGCCATCGGTGGTGATTGCCGTTTCGGCGCCGCCACCAGCAGCAATCAGCCAGAGATTTCGATCGTGATACGACGCTTTCAATGTGCCGTCCGGCGATGCGGCTGAATCGACCTGGCGACCGCGCGCCGGTCCGCCATGTCCTCCTCGCCCGGCCGTCTCCGGCGGCGTCGTTGTTGTTGTTTCGGTCGCGGTTTTGGTGAGCACGTCATACCGGTAGCGCTTCCCATCCCGGGAGTACTCAAACGTGTGAGTGTCGATCCACGCCCCCGCGAGACCGCCCGATTTCATCGCCGACGGAATCTCGCGCGACATCTTCTCGTAGCGCCCGTATCCGGGCATCGACTTCAATCGATCCTGAGCTTCGGGGGCGGCGTGCAGCGCGCCTCCGGCGAGTGCAGCGATCAGGCACAAACGGACGAGAGCCCTCGTAATGCGGGGGTTCACAGCGGTCAGACTCCTTGGCAAAGTAACCGTATTTTAAAAGGGAAAAGGGAAAACGGAAAAGGCAGAAGAAACGGGAAAGAGAAAACGCGAAAGGAAAGAGGAAAAAATGAAAAGACGAAGGCGAACAGGCATCGCCTTTCTCCTTTCTCTCTGTCCTTCTTACAACGCCGCGAGGATTTGGTTCAGGAGCGTTGCAAGCCCACCCGGGTTATTCAGCAGGTTGGCGACGCCGCATAACCGGTTGCCAAGCAAATTGCCTGGGCCTGGCTGCGCGGTGATGTCCAGGACCACGCGACTCAAGTTAATCTGCAATCCGATTGAGAATGGTCCCCACGACGCCCGTTGCGTTGGTGACGGTTCACTGACATTCCCGACCGCCACGTGCTGGCCGTTCTGCGTCGCAAATCTCTGAAGCGTGAACACGCCGTTGAATGTGCCTCCCCCGCCGCTGCCGACGATTGGAATTGTCAACGCCCGTGTCGTCGGAGCCGCTTGTTGTGCAGACAGTGTTGCCGCCGGAGCGATCATCCTAGTCGTCGTCACTCGCTCCGCGGCGACGATCGCAAGCGGCTTGGCGCGACGCCGTGGTGCCGGGCAAAGCTGCGCGTAAAGTGACTCGGGTCGTTGAAGCCGACCTTGGCCATGACTTCTTTCACACTCAGAAAGGTCGACTGAATCAGCACGCGTGCTTCGCGCATGCGAAGCATCTGCAGGTACCGCGCGGGCGAGACACCCGTGTCAGCGCGAAACAGCAGCGTGAATCGAGAGGGAGAGAGATTGACGGCGCGCGCCAGCTGAGAGACCCGCAACGGCCGGTGGGGCATCGCACATTTGTTCGATAGCCCACGCGATGCGGGGATCGAGGTGGCCCATGGCAGTACCCGATCGCACTCAAATCACCTGCCATGTGATGTTGACTAAGGCAGAGGCGGATTGACGCTTTGGACCACAAAGCTCGTAGCCTCACACGACAAATAGTGCCGGTCCGGTCGTCGCAGATCAGTCGCGCGACAAACGGCGGGGGTGGAGGTTACGTCTTCTGCACAACGTCGGCAACGACCAACCATTTACCGGAGGCGTCGCGCTGCCACACACGAACATACGCGCCCTTCTGTTGCGAAGGAACTTTCACCTCGTAGGTACCATAGCTGTAGCCCAGGTCGGCAGAATTCGCACCGTCTGCCGCGCCCGTTGAGGCCGACATAGCCGGAGCGTTTGCCTCCAACCAGGCGCGAATGGCAGGGGTGCCAATCGGCGGCATGAAGCCGCTTCGATGAAGACGCGATTCACTCGTGGTGACGGCCGAATATGCGTTCGCTGCGCCGTCCGTCGCGATTCGCGCGTTCAGCGTCTTGTCTGCGTCCAGGAGCGTCCCCGCACCGGCTGCTTTCGTTTCACCACCGGTGTAGCGCGACGCAAAAGGGAATCGCGTGAACCCGTCGGGGAACGTCACGGGCTGTGGCGGATCAGATCCGATGTCGATGAGTACTCGCCATGGGCCACCCGATTCCCGGCGCCACACCGACAAATAGTTCCCGTGGTGGGGAGTCGGCGTCGGGCTTGTGTGATCGATGAACGTTGACGGACCGGTCAGCCATCCGAGTTCACCACTTGCGGCAACGTCTCCCGTTCGCGGCTCCCATCGCAGCTCGTATTCGCTGAACGGCCGTCCCGGCCTGCTCCGCAGGCGTGCCGTCGCCGACACCGGCGCGGGATTGAAGGCGATCGCATTTTCGTCGAAGAACTCGAGAAACGAATCGCGGATACCTTTTTCGGTTGCCGTCTTCGCGAACGCGCGCTCGGCGCTCGCCAGCGACTCGAGTGCGCTGGGCACCTGTGACGGCGACTGCGCCATCGCCGCAATGGAAAGAGCCGTCACGCCGGAGATCATCAGCAGTTTCATGCGCCAATCTATCCGGAGATGTACGAATTCTGTCAACGCTTTCGTGACGAAGCGCTCACGCCCAATGTCCAATGTTCAATGTTTGTTCCTCGACTGCATTGAAGATTGATCATTGAGCGTTGAGCGTTGAACATTGCTCTCGGGTAGACTCAGCGCGGAGGATCCGTGACCGCATCACGCACGCTCGTCATTGCCACACTCGCACTCGTGGGCGCGGCCGCGTCGCATCTGCACCCGATTGCGCAGGCTTCGCGCACCACCGTAACGCCGGACGAGAAGCTGTTCGGCGAAATGAGGTGGCGCAATATCGGTCCCTATCGTGCCGGCCGTACCAAGTCGGCTGCCGGACATCCGAGCCAGCCCTACACGTTCTATATAGGCGTGTGTAACGGCGGAGTGTGGAAGACGACCGATGCAGGCCGAACGTGGAAGCCGGTGTTCGACAGTCAGCCGACCGGATCGATTGGATCGCTCGTGGTCGCGCCGTCCGATCCAAACGTGCTGTACGTGGGCAGCGGCGAGGGACTCGGACGGCCAGACCTTTCGGTCGGCGACGGCGTGTATAAATCAACGGATGCCGGCAAGACGTGGACGCATCTCGGGCTCCGCGATGGGCAGCAGATCCCAAACATCGCCGTCGATCCGGGGAATGCGAATCGGCTGTTTGTTGCAGTCGCAGGCCACCCGTACGGTCCCAATGAAGAGCGTGGCATTTTCCGGTCGGCTGATGGCGGCCAATCCTTTCAGAAAGTGTTGTTCAAGGATGTCAACACCGGAGGCAACGACGTCGACATCGATCCATCGAACCCGAACATCGTGTACGCGACGTTGTGGGAAGAGCGGCAGGGCCCGTGGGAAAACGCGCAATGGCGCGGCAACGGCGGCGGCATTTACAAGTCGACCGACGGAGGGTCGACGTGGAAGGTATTGACGAACGGCCTGCCGCAGAACGGCGCGCTGACGCAGGCTAACCTCGCCATCGCACCGAGTAATCCAAAACGTCTCTACGCTGCCGTCGCGCTCAGTGCCGCCACGTCGTTCTATCGATCGGACGACAGCGGCGAGACGTGGACACAGATCACCCAGGACAATCGGCCGACGGGACGGATCGGTGGCGGCGACCTTCCGGTTCCTATCGTGAATCCCAAAGACGACGACATGTTGATCAGTGCCAGCACCGTCGCCTACAAGTCGATGGACGGCGGCAAGTCGTGGGTACCGTTCAAGGGTGCGCCCGGCGGTGATGACTATCAAAACGGATGGATCAATCCGAACGATCCGAACATCATCCTGCTTGTCAGCGATCAGGGTGCAGTCGTCTCACTCAACGGCGGCGAATCCTGGAGTTCCTGGTACAACCAGCCGACAGCGCAGCTTTACCACGTCAATACCGACAATGACTTTCCCTACCGCGTCTGCGGTGGTCAGCAGGAAAGCGGCTCAGCGTGTGTCTCGAGCCGTGGCAACGATGGACAGATCACGTTTCGCGAGTGGCACCCGGTTGGCGTCGAGGAATACGGCTACGCCGTCCCTGACCCACGCAATCCCGACATCGTCTATGGCGGCAAGATCACTCGCTACGATCGGCGCACCACACAGACGCAGAACATCACTCCCGTTCCGGGAGGCAGAGGAGGGCCGGCGCCTCCACCCGGCACGCCCGCGTATCGGACCGTCCGCACGCTGCCGGTTGTCTTTTCCGGCGTCGATCAGCGCACGCTGTTCTTCGGAAACAACTATCTCTGGAAAACCATCGATGGCGGTGTGACCTGGACGCCGCTGGGCGACGATCCGACACGCAAGACGTATGAGCTGCCAGCGACCATCGGCAAGTACACCGATCCTGCACTGGCGATTCAACGTGGCGTCATTTACACAGTCGCGCCTTCGTACGTCGACGTCAATCGCATCTGGATCGGCACCGACGACGGGATCATCAAGACGACAACGGACGGTGGGGCGACATGGAAAGACGTGACCCCGGCGGCGCTCAAGCCATGGATGAAGGTCTTCAATATGGACGCCGGCCGATTCGATGTGCACACGGCATACGCCGCCGTCAATACGCTGCGTCTGGACGACATGCGTCCGCACTTGTGGCGAACGCATGACGGCGGGGCGACATGGACGGAAATCAACACCGGCCTCGAGGACGGCGGGCCGACCAGCTCAATTCGGGAAGATCCAAAACGAAAGGGATTGTTGTACGCGGCAACCGAGCGCCGAGTGTATGTTTCCTTTGACGATGGAGATCACTGGCAATCGCTGCAGCTGAACATGGCTCCCTCATCGGTACGCGACATCGTCGTCAAAGACGACGACCTCGTCGCGGCGACACATGGTCGAGGGTTCTGGATTCTCGACAACGTAACACCGCTGCGGCAGATCGATCAGACGACGGGCGCGACCGATGCCCTCTTGTTCAAACCGCAGACCGCCTATCGCGTCAGGTGGAATACAAATACCGATACGCCGCTTCCGCCCGACGAACCGAACGCGCCAAATCCCCCGGAGGGCGCGATCATCGATTACTACTTGAAGGCGGCGGCAACAGGAGCGACGACGCTCGAGATCACGGATTCCGAAGGACACCTGGTTCGTCATTACTCGAGCGCGGATCCGATTGTTCGTCCTGATCCCATCAATGGAAACCTGCCGTTGTACTGGTTCAGACCGCCGATGGTTCTCTCGACCGCGCCGGGGATGCATCGCTTCACGTGGGACCTTCACTATCAGCCACTCGCCGGCGGCGGTGGCCGCGGCGGACTACCCATCGCCGCGGTGCCCTACAACACAGTCCCGGCGCCAACGGCTCCATGGGTGTCGCCGGGGACCTACACTGTGAAACTGACCGTCAACGGCAAGGCCTACACGCAACCGATCACGGTCAAGCAGGATCCCAGGGTGAAAACACCGGCGATCGTCATGCAGCGGGTCTATTCATTGACACGCTCGGCATACATGAGTGCAGTCGAGGCGCAAAAGGCGGCGGCGGACGCGCAACGTCTTCGCGACGAGATCGCGCGGGTCAAGAAACAGGCGACCGGATCCGCCGCAACAGCGCTGTCGGAGTTCGACAAGAAAGTGGAGTCCGCATTTGCACCGAGCGGCACCACGCTGACCGCCGTGATGAATACGCTGCAAGCCGCAGATGCGCAACCGACCGCGCTGCAGGTGAAGACAATCGAAACAGCCGTGACGAACGCGCGCGCGGCGATCGCGCGCTGGAACACACTGAAGACGACAGGACTGACGGCAGTGAACACGCAGCTGAAGACCGCTGGCATCGCCGCTATCGGGCGGGTTCCCTAGGCCGGATCTGAACGCCGTATGGTCAGGCGCACAATCAACATCAGCAGGATGGCGACCGCGACCGACAGAAAGATCCAGAATTGGACCGGTGAAAGAAGGGTGCGGCGAGCCGGCTTCGTCTGACGCTCGGAGAGCGGATTGACTTCGGTCGCGTCCGCAGTCAGCAGATCACCCGAGACGAGCGCGAGATCGTACCGAGGTGCCAGCAGATCGCTCCGGCCATACACGAGCGTCAAC
This sequence comes from Acidobacteriota bacterium, assembly GCA_046734955.1. GTDB lineage: Bacteria > Acidobacteriota > Vicinamibacteria > Vicinamibacterales > 2-12-FULL-66-21 > JALZOC01. The sequence goes on along the minus strand of JBKPSH010000144.1, from coordinate 11,004 downwards.
GACGAACGCGCAGGCCGGTAGAAGCGAAGGCGGTACGACGGCAACAGTAATCGGACTGCCGTGATGGGCAGCGCGCTGTTGTCTCCTTCGTCAATCCTGAGCCAGAGTTCGGCGGCGTCGCCCGGTGTAACCGCCAACGTCAACGCATCACCAGGCTCTTCGGTCGAGACGTGTCCCCAGGTCGCAGAGGTAATGATCTCGAGCCGCATATTCCGCGAATGCCGGTCGGCGGGGCGAACCATCGCGAGCTGCACTCCGCGTTGGAACACACGCGCCGACGTTTCAATGGCAATCTCCGACGCTGGCAGGTTCGCACACGGAAGCTTGAGGCGATAACTCGATGAGTTGGATCGCTTTTCGGCGCCGGGTGAACTCGCCGGGGGATCTGCGCGCTCGGCTGCCAGCGGCACGACCAGCGGAGCGTCGCGATGCTCGATCACGTATGGCACCTGCCGATGCATGTCGTCCAGGATTCTGACGTCCGCGAAACGTTCGACGGGCCCACGGCTATGTGCGAGTGCGAACGGATCAACGACAAGCGCAACGGCGCCGGGCCGGCCGTCGGGGATCGGCCTCTGAAACATGAAGGCCGCCGGATCGAGCGGCGCCCCCAGCTCCGGTCGTTGGGCGGCGACGGTGGCGGCGGACGCAGTGAGTAGAGCCGCTGCGAGCAGGGCTCTCCTCATGCCTGCTCCTCTTGCTTGGCAAGAACAAACTTCTGCAGTGCCAGTGACACGAGCGCCAGCGACATCGCCAATCCTACAAAGGAGCCGACTCGGTACAGCCCTTCAAGCGACCCGAGATCGTAGAGAAAACATTTGAACGTCGTGAGCGCGATGAGGACGAGTGCCGCAACGCGCCCCAACCGGCTATGAACGTATATGCAAGCGGCAAGAAGCGCCATCCCAAACATCAGCCATCCGATCGTGTAGGTGAGGTCTTGCGAGACCGTCGCCCCGAAACGGAACATGATTGTCGGCCCGGTCGCGTAGAAATCGGCGATCTCGATATTCAAGAGCAGAAACAACAGGATGACCGCGCCTCCGGAAAGTACGGGCGAATAGGAAAACTCTGCGTTCGATTCGGTTAGCTCCTGCGACGACAGCCACCACGCCGCGAGGAGAAATGCCGCAGCGCAGACGAGGTACGCATACAAGTACCAGTTGAGAATGCGCATCGAGCCTCGGGGTTCGTAGAGCAGAATCTCAGGGTTCATCGCGAGTCGAACGAATACCGCGGCGAACAGGCCAAGCGACCAATAGAGCAATCCTTGATGGCGAATGCGACGGAACAGCCATGCGAGCGCCGCACCTTCGAGCGCCCAGCCAATCGTGATCCATTGTCGCTGGAGTTGCAGCGGGATGGCGACTGTGGCGAAGGCGAGCGCGGTTCCCGCAACCAGAGCAAGGCGGCCGAGGTCTCGGGCGCCCGGCTGTTGCATCCGTAACAATTGCTGCAACAGAATCGCCATGACCGCGCCTTCCGCAACCGGAAGCGCACCTACAATCCAGTCATACCCACCGGCGATGAGCGCGGCACGCGCCGCCACGAATAACATCGCGCTCGCGATCACGGCCGCAATGGAGGGATCGCGATCGTCCTGAGCACGCCGTCCCAGCACGAGCGGATACGCGATGAACACAACATAGATCGCGGACGAGAGCGTCAGTAGTCGCAGCCAACCGATCGCGACGTCAACTGACATCCATTGGATCGCGACCGCGTAGCAGCCGGCGAACACCACCGCCAGTGCCATCCCACGCCAGCGCTCGATAAACGTGAGCGCGAGTAAGACCGACAGGTTCACGACGTGGGTCGCGACGATAATCGCGAATGGAATGGATGCGCCTTGGCGAGCGGCAATGATTGCCGCCAGTTCTCCAAGAAACAGCACCGCCGCCGCGCCTTGCCGTACCGCGCGATCCTTGTCGATCGGTATCCAGAGCAACGCGAAAGTACTCGTCGACACCGACGCAACAATTGCCACAAGTGACCAGGTCGGTCCGGCGACACTGGTCCAAGCCGCGACGATCAACGCGGCAGCGACGACGCCGGCAACGTGGAGCGCGACCCTTTCGGTGAGGAGCGACACCGTACTGGCCGTAAGCGTCAGCACCGTCAGCGTGCCGAACAGAGGCCACGGAGGAATTGACCACGATGGATTCGTCGCGACAAATATCAAGAAGAGGTGCCCCACGAGCCCTAAATACAACCCATCGCTGAACCCGGCAGCTCGTTCGGCCCTTTCACGTCCTGACTGCCGATTCACCCACGCATGTCCCGCGAATGTAATGAGCGTCAGGCCGGTCAGAACGGCGAGCGAGGGCACCACACCCACAGCCGCTCCGGCACGCATCCACCAGCTCGCGAGAACGATCCACGAGACGAGACTCCCAGCCACGGACACGACCGGAAGTCCGCCGGATCCACTCTCGATGAACAAGCCGGCGTTCAAAATCGCGAGGAGAAGCGCGAGCGCCCACAATGCCGCTGGACTGACGTCCCCCAGGGACAAAAACAGAAGCAGCGTGAGACTTGCGATCAGGACGAGACCGCCGCCGCTTCGAGGTTCGAGCGGACGGCCGATGCTGCGCGCCACCATCGGAACGCCTGTCGCCAGGATTCCGAAGACTCCATAGATCACGACCGCGGAGCGGAGGAGGTCAACCGTGAGATGAGTAGATGACCAGATGGCCTGTGTCGCGAGCGCAAAAAACGCCGCGACGAAATAGAGCTCGCCTCTGCGGCCGGCGATCGCGCGCGATGCAATCACGATCATCAGGACAAACAAGGTTGCAAACAGAATGCGCGGATCGACGAATGCGGGTTCGATGCGCGCGAGGACGGCGGGCACGAACAGTAAAAGGGGGGCCGCGAGATCCGCCGGATTTCTTTGCAATGGACGACCGATCAACCCGGCGGCGAGCGGCGAGGCGATAAAGAACAGGACGAAGATCGCACAGAACACAAGCGCAGGAGCATACGTGCCAGGTGCGAAGGAGAAAGCTAACCAGCAGGCCATCACAACCAGCGTGGCCGTCGCGCCGGCGACGTGCAGAAGCACGCGGCTACGAGCGATCGCGACGGCGAACAATCCTGCATCGACAAGGAGGAGGAAGCCAAAGAGTAACCAGGGGCGGTTGCCGTACGCGGGCACGGTGCTCAGATACGCCGCAAACAAAAGCGGCATCGCCGCGGCGCCGATGGCCGTGTACTCAAAAGCCGAATCAGCGCTGGTCGATTCGCTCGACAGAGCGCGGCCGCGAGCAATCGCAAGGCCGGCGAGCGCGGCCAACGGAAACACGGCGAAGATCCCCATCCCAAGCGGGAGTGATCCCGCATCAAGGAATTTGAAGACCCAGATCCATTGGTAAATGGCGGTGAACACCACGGTCAGGGCGGTCAGCAGCGGCCACACCTGGCGATAGGCCACCCAGGCCAACCCGATGTTCAACAGCATCAGGTACGCGAAGAGAGGAATGGGCCGATTCTCACCCGTTGATAACAGCGCCGGCGTTGCGAAACCGCCGAGAAGACCGAGGACCGCGATGAACAGAGACTCACGCCGGATCGACAAGAGTACTGCAACCGTCGTCACCATCGCCAGCAGCAGGAATGCGACGATCGAAGGAATCAGGTTCCACAATGCGTGAGCGGCGAAAAACGTCGCGAACAGGACGGCAATTGCTGCAGCGTCGAGCGCGTTCGCGGTGATTGGATAGCGCCGCGCGGCCTTGAGTTCGCAGACGACCAGGAGCGACACGCCCACGGCGGTTCCGATCAGAACTCGTATCGGCGGTTGCAGCCAGCCATGTTCAACCGAGTACTTGAGGAAAAAGATGGCAGCAAGGACGAGCGCGATGCCCGCGACTGCAGAAAAAAGCTTCACGCCAAGCAGGCTCTCGAAGTCGAACCCTGATGGCGGCTGAGCGCCGGCACTCGTGGGCCGCCGGGGCGGCGGAGGCGATGGTGGCGGCGGAACCGGACGGGTCGTTGCGCTCGCCGCACTCGAAGCGGGAGTCGTCCTCGGGGACGGCGTTACTTGCTTAGGTTGTACGACGGCGCCGGAGCTCTTCTCACGCTCACGCGCAAGCTCGCGTTCACGCGCGAGCTCGGGCCACGGATTCTCCTTGGGCGCCGAGGGTGGCGGTGTCGTCCGCGGTGGAGGCGGAGACGGCCGAAGATTCGCGAGCTCCGGCCACGGATTTTCACGCGGAGCCGGCGGCGGACTTGACTCCGGCACCGTAACCGGCGGCGGCGCTGGAGGCGCAATTATCGGTGGTCTCGCGGGCGGAGTTGCCGTACTCCCAACCACCGGAGGTGCGGGAGTCTCAACAGGAGTGGACGCAGTTTCACTTTCGGGCGCCCGGCCGATGCGCGCCTCGCGTGTGAGCTGCGCGATCTGAATGGAAAGCGTGTCGATCGTCGACTGCTGCTCGCCGATCGTGCGCGATAGTTGTTCTACACGCGCACGGGTACGTCGTGCCGCCACCCACGAGGCGATCGGCAGGACGAACGGGATCGCGGCCAGCAAAAGCCCGATGAAGAGCACGTCTGCGACCTCCGCAGGGCGTGACCAGGTTGTTGGGGCCCCCACATCTTAACAGCCTTCGATGGAAACCGGCATTGCGCCTGTTCCGTATGGGCGCACATCAATGATCCATCCAAACGTGCGCAGTTATAAGACGCTGCGCAAGTGAGCACGGACGTAAAGCGTGATGAAATGATATGCAAGCCACATGGAGACGACCAACCCAGCTAACGCCCGGCCGCCGGCGCCGCTGGTCGTCGGTGTCGCCGGCGGGTCCGGTTCCGGCAAAACCACAGTGGTCCGGCGCATCATCGAGAGCATCGGCGACGACCAGGTCACAATCCTCGAACACGATCGGTATTACCGCGATCGGAACGATCTTCGCCTCGAAGAGCGGGCTGCGCTCAACTACGATCATCCCGACTCGCTTGAAACAGATCTCCTGGTGCAACATCTGCAGGACTTACGCGCGGGTCGTCCGGTCCAGGTGCCCGACTACGACTTCGCGCGCTACGCGCGTCGCGCCGACACGGTTCCTGCACTCCCGCGCAAAGCCATCATCGTAGAAGGCATCCTGATCTTCGTCGATGCGTCGCTGCGCGGATTAATGGACGTCAAGGTGTTCGTCGACGCTGACGCCGACACGAGGTTCATTCGTCGACTACAACGGGATATCGCGGAACGTGGGCGAACCGTGCCGTCGGTGATTGAGCAGTACCTCGGCACGGTGAAACCCATGCACCTGGAATTCGTGGAACCCAGTAAGCGCTACGCCGACATCATCATTCCAGTTGGCGGCCACAACACGGTGGCAATTGACATGCTGCTGACGCTGATTCGCGGTCTCGCGTCGCGTTGATTACTCCGAGGGGCTTCGCCCCTCGGACTCCCTTACACGCTCGCTCGAGGGGCCGCCAAGCCCCGCTCCGCTTCCACCTCCGCTAAAGCTACAGTGGACGCGCCGAAGCGCCTTCGGCGCGAAGGCGGGCGCGTGGGCCACTCGCGCGCTAGGTTCGCCGATGGCTCTAGCGTGATCCAACTCAGCTGTCGTGCGCCGCGGTGCTACACACCGGCCTTTACTCTGAACATCGACGCTCCCGCTCAAAGGAGTCCGGGTGGATGCTGCCGACTGAAAGTGGAATCGATATCGTCGTGATGCGCGGATCGTCCGAGGACGACGAGTCGTGTGCAGCGTTCCCGGTTCTCTCCGCTGACGAGCGGCGGCGAGCGGACCGTTTCATCAAGCCGCGCGATCGGCAGCGCTTCATCGCGCGCCGCGCGCAGTTGCGAACGCTGCTGGGCGATCGACTGGGCGTGACGCCAGGCTCTGTGCGCCTCTCTTTCGCGCCTGCGATCACCGGCAGGTCGTTTGAGATGGACGGTGACATAATGTTGGCCTCCCTCACATGTCGTCGTCTGACGGACATCGCACGGCAGCGGCTCCACGCGACAGATGGATTATCCCGTTGGCGCTTGTTGTCACGTTAGCGATCGCGCACACGTGGCCTCTCGCCTTGCATCCGGCGACTCTTTCGAGCAATGACAACGCTGATGCTCAACTGAACGAGTGGATACTCGCCTGGGTTCAACACACGCTGCCGCGCGCACCGCTTCGCCTCTTCCAAGCAAATATCTTTTATCCGGCCAACGATTCGCTCGCGTTTTCCGAACCGCTGATCGTGCCGGCGATCCTCGGCGCACCTGTCGCATCGCTCGGAGGATCGCCGGTCCTGGTGTTCAACCTGCTGGTGATCGCTGGCTTTGCCCTGAGTGCGCTGGCCGGCTACGCCTTGATGTTCGCCTGGACAGGCAACCGGGTGGCCGCTCTGCTGACCGGATCGGTATTCGCGTTCAACACGCACACCCTGACGCGCATTCCTCACGTTCAGGCGCTACACATCTACGGCTTGCCGCTCGCGCTGCTCGCCGTCGATCGGCTCATTTCATTCAGACGGACCCGTGATGCATGGCTGATCGCGTTATGGGTGGCAGTACTCGCGTACACGTCGGGCTATCTCCTCGTTTTCGGGGTCGTCCTGATTGGCGTCGCGATGATGGCACGAGCGCCCGAATGGGTGGTGCAGGCGCGATCGATCGCACCTCGATTCACAATCGCCTGTGTCGCCGCCGCAATCGCGATCGTTCCGATCGCGCTGCCGTACCAACGAGCAGCAACCGAACAAGGTATGGTCCGCTCGCTCGCTGCGGTGACCGAATATTCGGCGACGCCGGCGGGGTACCTGGCTGCCTCGAGCCGCATTCATCTCGAAACCTGGATCGCGTCCTTCTTCAAGGACCCGGTCAACACCTTCTTTCCGGGCTTTCTCGTCAGCGCGTTCGCGATCATCGCGCTCGTCGGCATCCGGCGCATGGACTTGCCGTCGCAGCGGCGCGTGACAATGCTGCTTGCGATTGCCGTCGTTGGGTTTGTGCTGTCGCTCGGCACACACACGCCGATTTACGGCTGGCTCTATCGTCTATTCCCACCGATGCACGGCCTCCGCGTAGCCGCTCGATTTGGCAATCTGTTCCTCCTCGGAACGGCCGGACTAGCCGGATACGGACTCTTTTGCGTCTATCGAGCGCTCGCCTCGCGGCCCCGCACTTCGCCATACGCGGCAATTGTCGCGACCGTGCTCGTCATCACCGCGAACATCGAGGCGCTCCGCGCACCGATTCAATACCAACGATTCGGCGGCATCCCGTCACTCTACCAGTTATTGAAATCGGAACCTCGCGTGGTCCTGGCGGAAGTGCCGTTTTATCCGCGACAGGCAACGTTCGAGAACGCTGAATACGTCCTCAACTCCACGGAACACTGGCGTCCGCTGATGAACGGGTATAGCGGCTACACTCCGGCATCGTACGTAAAGTTCGCCGACGCGTTCTGGTATTTCCCGCGCGATTACGCGATTGATGCGATGCGGCGCGCCGGCGTCACGCACGTGATGGTGCACCCGGAACGATTCGGTAACGAGGCAGACGACGTGATCCGCACCCTCAATGGGCGATCGGATTTCGAGTTGGTGGGCGTCGGGACACGCGGGCTGCGGCTGTATCGTCTGCGCTGAACCAAAGGGAAAAGGATCTCCCTTTTCCCTTTAACCAGTCGACCCAAATCCACCGCGCGATTCGCGGCGCAGCCCCTGCGTTTCTTCCCAGGCGACGCGCGTCACCGGCAGCAGCATGCCTTGCGCGATGCGATCGCCCGCCGCGACTCGAACCGACGCCGATGTGAAATTCAAGACAGCAATCTTCACTTCGTCGTGAGGACCGCAGTAGTCCTGGTCGACGATGCCGACGCCGTTGGCCACCATCAACCCGCGTTTCAAGGGTGTGCTGCTGCGCGCAAAGATGCCGAGAAACATTCCCGCTGGAACCTCGATGATGAGTCCCGTCGGAATGAGCGCGACGCTGCCAGGTTCGACGGTGACGTCTGCGGCCGCTGCGAGATCGAATGCGGCAGCACCTTCGCTCTCGTATCGCGGCAGTGCTATCGATGGGGAGAGTCTTGTGATCCGGACCACAGTCATTCGCTAGATCCGGGGGCTTCGCCCCGCGGCCCCCGACGCCGTCGCTCGCGGGGGCCCAGCGCCCCGCTCCGCTGCGGCGGGCGCGCCCGTGGCGCGCCTAAAAGTTTGGACCGTATTATATGGGCGATGCGTGCGGCGGCACTTCTCCTCCTTGGCATACTTGCGATCGAAATGCAGACAGCCTCATCACGCCCCCGCGCGCGCGAGCTCGGAGTGGCGCCGGGTGTGATGGAGCCGGGCCCACTCAATGCGATCACCGACGTAGCGGGTGTGCTCGTTGGCCAGACGACAGTCGTGCAAGGACAAGACGTCCGGACTGGTGTCACGGCGATCCTTCCCCACGGTGGCAATGTCTTTCGCGATAAGGTGCCAGGCGCCGTCTTCGTCGGCAATGCCTTTGGCAAGCTCGCGGGGTCGACCCAGGTCGAAGAGCTCGGCACCATCGAGTCGCCGATCGTCCTGACGAACACGCTTTCGGTTGGTGTTGCGGTTGACGCAGTCGTTCGCTGGACGATCGGACAGCCGGGAAACGAAACCGTGCGTTCGGTGAACGCACTTGTCGGCGAGACCAACGACGGGACGCTCAACGACATCCGCGGCCTGCACGTCACGCGCGAGCACGTCGCGTCGGCCATCGCCGGCGCGAAGACGGGCGCCGTCGAAGAAGGCGCGGTAGGAGCCGGCGCCGGGACGATTGCGTTCGGCTGGAAAGGCGGGATCGGCACCTCGTCGCGGCGGGTTCGTCAGCAGTCCGATACATGGACCGTGGGTGTCCTTGTTCAGACGAATTACGGCGGGCGCCTTGTCATCAACGGCGTGCCCGTCTGGAAGACGTTGTCGCCCACCGGACGGCCAGCGAACCTGCCCGCAGCGGATGGATCGTGCATGATCGTCGTCGCCACCGATGCGCCACTCGACGCGCGCGATCTCAAACGGCTCGCCGCGCGAGCGATTTTCGCGCTGGCGCGAACCGGCTCGACCTACTCGAACGGCAGCGGCGACTTTGCGATCGCCTTCTCGACGAATCAGAATCTGCGGGTATCGCCTGCGACCGGTGCACAAACCCGCACGCTGCTGACGACCGATAGCGTGTCGCCGCTGTTCGAGGCGGCACTCGACGCCACCGAAGAAGCCGTCTACAACTCCCTCCTTAAAGCGGTGGACACAACCGGCAACGGGCAGACCGTTCGCGCACTGCCGATCGAGCCGCTGAAGGAACTCTTCGCAAAGTACGGCCGGTAACGCAATAGTAGGCCGCGACTTGGGCCACGGAAGAACACGGAAAATCCGGCCACGGAAGAACACGGAAAATCTAGCCACGGAAGAACACGGACAAATTCAGCCACGGAAGAACACGGACAAACACGGAACGGACCCCGGATCCCGGACAACGCATCCCGGGCCACGGAAGAACACGGACAAACACGGAACGGACCCCGGTCTACGAGGCGAACCCGGCGATCTTCTACGTGAGCTCTCAGCTCTCAGCTTTCAGCTCTCAGCTGACCGCTGAAAGCTTTCTCAGGCTTGTCCTTGCAACAACGGCTCCATTGACGCGATCTTCGGGCCGTTCTCGTCGCAGTAGGCGTAGTTCATTGTCTTGCTGCCGTACATCGCCACGCCGGCGTGGTCGCCCTTCTTGTTCAGCACATAGAAGCTGATGTTGAAGTTGGGTTCGCCGCGCTGATTCAGCAACCGCTTCTCAATCGTGTTGCTCTTGATGCGACGGAGTGCCGCCATGCCTGCATCCTTCGGGTGAGCACCGCGGCGCATTTCTTCGACGATCAGGAACGAACAGAGGTTGTACAAATTCGCTTCCCCGCGCCCGGTGGAACCTGCTGCGCCGATGTCGTTGTCGACATACAGTCCCGCGCCGAGGATCGGTGAATCGCCAACGCGTCCAGGAATCTTCCACGAGAGGCCGCTGGTAGTCGTGACGCCGCAGACTTCCCCCTTGGCATTCACGCCGTCGCAGTTGATCGTCCCGTAAAAGTGGTTCGGATCGATGATGCCCTCGGCGATCATCTGCAGTTCAATTCGACGCATCGCCTCCTGCCGTTTGATGGGATCGAGGTAGTGAAGGGGATCCGTCTCACGCTTCCATCGCAGCCATGCGGCGCGCGATTTCTCAGTGTTGAGATCGTCCTCGATTTTGAATCCGAGCGAGCGCGCGAATTCCTGAGCGCCTTTGCCGACGATCAGATGGTGATCCGTCTGCTCCATCACCGCACGGGCAACCAGTGATGGCGTCCGTACGCCTTCCAATGCCGCGACGCCGCCTGCCCGCTTCTTCGGACCATGCATGCAGCAGGAATCGAGCTGCACGACCCCGTCTGCGTTCGGCAAACCGCCATAGCCAACGCTATCCTCTTCAGGATCGAGCTCAACGATATTGACGCCAGCAATCAGCGCGTCGAGCACGTCGTCGCCTTTCGTGATCTTGGCGAACGCCGTTTCGACACATGTCTTGTCGCCGCCGTTCTTGAACTTGTGTCCGTTCGCGGAGGAGATGACAACCGTTTTGCCGGACGTCACCACCGCGGGCGCTTGACCAAAGACGGCGGGCGCCGCGGCTGCAACGATGCCGGCAGCGGTGCCGGTCTTGACGAATTCACGACGATTCACTTTCGGCGACATGCAGATCTCCAATTCAGCGATGGCGGCGCTTATTGCGTCACCTGCCGCACTAAGCGCCCGGCTCTTTCGATCTTGCGGCGCGAGCGATGAGAGTGTAACCCCAAGACGCGAGCGAGCGCAGCGAAGCGAGCCAGGCGAACGCAGCGCGCCGGCGAAGCGGCGCGCGAGAGAGCCTGTAGCTACTGTGTCAGATGTCAAACCGTCGCGGGCGGATGCCAAGGCGTTTGACGTCTGAGCATGGCGTTGAGATGAATCAGCAATTTATGCATCGCGGCAACGAGCGCAACCTTCGGCAGTTTGCCC
>JBKPSH010000143.1:0-54322 GCA_046734955.1 Acidobacteriota bacterium | reverse complement strand
GTCTTCCCCCGTCAGTACGTACGATCCGGTCACCTCCCAGCCGTCGTTCGAGACGGTCGAGGTCGTGCCCGTTCCAAGTACGGCCTGTGTGGAGCGTGTGTATTCCGCATAACCGCCAAAGGACTTGTGATAGTAGAAAACAGCTGGTGAGATTCGATCGCGTGGACCGGACGCAACCGTGCCAGTTGCGTACGAAAAGTACGTCAATCCGCCGAATGTATGGAAGGACGGGAGAGTGCCCTGTTGCTTTCCCGCCGAGCCGCCCAGATGAAACCCGATTCCATTCAGCGGGCCCGAGGGCGACACACTCGATCGGAACGGTCGCCACACGATCCGCCCAGCCAGATCCTTCGCGCCATTCGTGTCGTCGGTCGTAGAACTGACACCATCGGGGACGCCGTTGAACACTCCGCCGCTGTACGAGAATCGCGGACCGACATCCCCCTGAGCTTGGAACCCGATGTCACGATTGGGAGCCAGCAGCGCGGCGAGCGAACGCTCAGGAAACACCAGGTACGGATCGCCCAACAGCACTTCGTAGCCGACGGGCGTCTTTTCCTTGCCCGTGCGCAGACGGAATTTCGGTGACATTCGGACGTCGAAGTAGGCATCCTCCAGAAGAGCCTTGCCGCCGCCGAAGTCGGGCATGACCCTGAAGTCGAAGTACTTGGCGATTCGGCCCGAAAACGTTGGTCGCATCCTGCGGATCGAGAACGTCGCTGGCGACGATTCGCTTTCGCCAAGCGAGAATCGGCCGTCAACCTGCAGCGTCAGTCCGAGCACAAGGCGGTTGTCGCCGTTTGCCGATTGAAGCACGAACCCGTCCTGCCAGCCGGCCGTCACCGGCGGGGACGGCTCGGTCGTCGTTTGTGCACGGGCGGTTACCGGGATCGCTGAAATCATTAAGAGTATCCTCAGCCACCGCATCCACATCTCCGCACGCGGCGCGGTCTAAAGACCGCGCCCTACACCTGTCTGTCGCAGGCACGCATAAAAAAAGGCCCGGAAGTACTTATCTTCCGGGCCTTTCGAACTGGGTTGAGCCTGTCCGATAACTAAGATGTCACATGAACAGGCGTACAGCGCGAGGACCGGTATTCTCCGGACAACAACACGCGCACAAACCCACCATGTACATCTCAGTTTTTATGTCATACGGCCGCCGCTACGGTCAAGCCCCGGAACAACGAGGCGCGGCAGCCGTTTCCTGCAACCTGTTGTGCAGAGTACACTTGTTTTCGTGATCGCGAGGGGCCGCCGCCTCACAATCTGGACCGTTTGCGCGACGGTGACGAGCATCGCCATGCTCTCGGCGCAAGCGCCGCCGATCCAGCGCTCACCGCGGATGCTGCGATCGAGCATCGAGCTCACGGTGGTCACGGCAACGGTTCGCGATGGAAACGGCCACCTCGTTCCCGACTTGCCGGCTGATGCGTTCACCATCTACGAGGATGGCGAGCCGCAGGTCATCACCCAATTCACGCACGATCGTGTTCCGGTCGGCCTCGGTGTGCTGCTCGACGTCAGCGACAGCATGTTCGGCCAGCGCATCCTCGATGCCCGCGCAGCCGTAGAGCGCTTCCTGCTCCAGCTGCTTGCACCCGAGGACGCGGCGTTCGTGATGACCTTCAATCACACGCCGCACCTGCTGACGACATGGATTGCGCCGAGCGAGAGCGCCACGGTGCGCAGCGCGCTCGATACGCTGCGTCCGTCGGGCGGCACCGCGATCTACGACACCGTACTGACCGCATTGTCCGTGATCGATCAGCGCCCCCGCGATCGCGCGGCGCTCGTGCTCATCTCCGATGGCGCCGATACGGCAAGCGACACATCGCTGCGCGATTTGCGCTCGGCGCTCCTTCGCACCGATGCATTCGTTTTTGCGGTCGCGATCGACTCTCCCATTCGTCAGGCGATTAACGCGCGCGTCAATCCCGAAGCGCTCGGCGAAGTCACGAACCAGACAGGCGGACATACCGAGGTTGTGCACGACACCACCGAGATTGCCGGTGCCACCGCGCGTATCGCCGAGGAACTCAACACGCAGTACGTGATCGGATACTCGTCACCGCATCCCGGCGATGGCAAGTACCACAGCATTCGTGTGCGTGCGAATCGAGAGGGGTACAAGGTGCGGGCACGGAACGGATATGTCTCAGTGCCAACGAGAAAGTGACCCTGAAGTTGGGATCACTAACTCAGATGCTTTATCAACAGAACCTCATTACCCGCCTCGCTGTACATCACCTCGTCGACCAGCTTCTGCACGAGTAGCACCAGTGCTCTTCGATCACGAGGACACGTTTCATTGTTATCGCGCGAACGCTGCACTGCGTGCCACACCGTCGGATCTCATCGATGAAATCCGGCCGGAAACATGCAACGGGACAGTAGCGCGATCGAAAAAAACGCGGTAAAGACAGGCGGGACCGGGACGTCGTCACCAAATATGGTGAGCATGCGGACGACGGGCGGTCACGGAAGGTACCGCCATTCTCGATTCAGGAGAATTCCTCATGTGCTCGTTGGTTGCGTCCTCGTCCACCATTGCGTTGATAGTTTTCAGCCTCCTGATGCCGCAGAAGCCGGGGTCGGCGCGCCGGCCGACGGCTCCCGAAACATTTCGCGCCTCGGCACGAGTGACGAACCAGGCCGGCTTGTCCGGGGCCGCTTACGTCGACATCCACATCGACAAATACTCGGTCGATAAGGATCGGGACGCGATGATTGCCACCTTCAAGAGCGGTGGATACCCGGCGTTGGTAGACGCGCTGAGAAAGGCGCCACAGGTCGGCACGGTGAAGGTCGGCGCCGACACATTCGTGGTGCGGTGGGCACGAGAACAGCGCTCAGGCGAGAACAAACGCACGATTTCCGTCGTCACGGATAAACCGATGCTCTTCGTCGGTGGTGGAAACGTGAACGCCAAGCCGAGAGAAGGATACGAGCTCGCGATCATCCAGTTCGATATAGACGATGCCGGCGTCGGGCAGGGAACGATGGCCGCAGCCGCCAAGGTGAAGCCCGGCGGGCCGAATGGTCTGCAGGTCGACGACTACGCGGATGAACCCATAAAACTGGTGAATATCAGCCGATCCTTGTCGTAGTCGTTCCAATGCGACCCCTTGGGGCGATCGTCGCGCTGGGTTTCGCGTTCGCTGGCCAGACGAGCGGCCCGGTGGTAGACCCGGCGCTGATCCTGAGCGAGCGTTTCCACTTCACGCCTGCGGAAGTGACGCAGGCGAGCCAGGGACAGCCCGTGGCGAAGCTGTTGAGCGGCAACGCGCGTGACGAACTCGCAGTCGTCGGCGCGCTCCGAATCGACGGTGACATGCACCGGCTGGTGAACTGGGTTCACGATATCTCGGCATTTCGAAAGGCCGCCGACCTCGGCCACGCGACCGTCATCACCCAACCCGTCACCGAAGCCGCCTTCGCGTCGTTCGTGCCAGACCCACGTGATCTCGCGGCACTTCGAAGGTGCCGAGTCGGAGCTTGCGACGTCCGCCTATCGGAACGTGCGATTCAACAATTCCAACAGGACCTCCGCTGGGACGATCCCCAGGCCGGCGAACACGCCGCACGCGTGCTCAGACAGATGCTCACCGATTACGTCAAGGCCTACCTCACGGGCGGAGACATAGCGCTTGGCACGTACCACAATCAGAAAGAACCGCGCGGCGCAGCCGATGACTTTCGAACGCTGCTCGCCGGTGCGACCAACCTGAAGATCCTCGTGCCCGAATTGTCGGACTATCTCGAGAAGTTCCCGCAGGCGACATTAAAGGGTGCCGACCAACTGCTCTACTGGACGGCCGTCAACGATGGTGCGGATCCTGTGTTTACGATTCACCACCTCGTCGTCTATCCGAAGAGCACGAGCGAGATCCTGGTCGCCGACAAGACCATCTATTCAAGTCGTTCCTTCGAAGCCGCCGCGCTCGTGTTGTCGGTGCACGCATCGACTGACGGGCGCGGTTTCTACGCCACCGGAGCGGCGCGCGTCAAATCTTCGAAGCTGTCAGGGCTGGCGGCGCGAGTCCTGCGCTCGCGGATCGAAAAGGAAACCCTCGAAGGTATCAAGGTATATCTCGGCTGGATTCGTGACAGCCTCGCGATGACAGGTCAAGCCGCGGGCGCCGGACGTCTGGCTGCCTCAGACCGCACGACGTATTGACGTCCCACCCGCCATGCAATCATGAGCCACGCGACGACGATGATCGCGTTGACGAGTGCGAACTGCCGCGGGCGAAGCGTGACCACGGCGGTCCCGATAAACACCAGGACGGCCGACAACACGTCCCCCATTCTGACAAAGAACGAATCAATTGCCTGCTTCGCGCTGAACTTTTCTTCGTAGGTGCACGGCAGGAACAGCATGTTCCGGACGGTGTTATTCAGCGAGTAGTCAGTCGAATTCTCCGCGACCTTTGCCGCCATCACGGCCATCAGCATCGGATAGAAGATCAGAACATTGTAGGCAACCAGCGAAATCACCGGCAGGATCATGACCGCCTTGGACACACCGAAATACTTGACGACTCGCGACACGGCGAATAGTTGAAGCAGAAGGCCGAGTGCGTTCACGTAGGTGAAATACTTTGAATAGAAATCACCAATCAGCTGTTCCTCGCTGAGTCCGGCCGCCTTCCCTGATGCAATCGTCTGCGTCACCGTGTCTTTGACAATGCTTCCCAGGATGTACTCGCCCGTCGTGTTGACCCAGTTGAGGAGCATCAGCATGAGCCCCATCAGCAACAGATAACGCGTCTGGAACACCAGTGAAAAAGCATTCGTTCCGGACGTCTTTGGTGGCGCCGCCGCGGCCGCTGCCGGCGAGGCCTTGACGCGTCTGCCGGCGCGGTAATTGACATAGTTTGTCAGCGCCAGTTGCCCGACGAGAATTGCCGCGCCGACGAGCATCAACTGATACACGCCAATCGGCTCGATCAACACGTCAGCAATCCGCGCTCCGGCAACCGCGCCAAGCGACGCGCCGAAGCCAACGATTGCGAACAACCGCTCGCCTTGCTCCTTGGTATAGATGTCGTTGGCGAAGGACCAGAACTGCGCCACGATCATCAGGCTGAAGACTCCGATCCAGACGAAGAAGATGATCCCGAGCCGGACGTGCAGCGTCGCCAGGACGTAAAACAGCACCGGGCAGGCGGCAAAAAACAGCGTGACGACGTTGATGAGCCGCATCCGGGAGAATCGCGCGACAAGCCGGCCGTAGAAAGGAACGACCACGGCGAGCACCGCGACCTGCCCGGCGGAAAGATAGGACTTCAGCTCAGGCGAGCCTTCGCCGAGCACCAGCGCTTCACGAACTGGCTTGAGCACGTAATACGCCGTCAGTATCAGGAACACGTTCAGCGCGAGCAGCAGAGACGTTCCGCCCTCGCCGGCGTGTACATCGGCAAACACACCCAGCAGGCGATCGAGCGGTGAACGCGCCGACGGTTGAGTCATAGGGTGCTGCTAATCAAAGCAAGATCGTCGCCGCAAGCTGGATTGAAGTTTGTGCATGTTTGCGCGATTCTCGTCGATTGTCACGAGGTATCGTCAGCTGGTCTCACCGGATGTCGTGCGTAGCGCTCCCCGAGACCTTTCGAGTTCCTGGTTGCGGCCGTTTGAACCACGTGTATTGCGCCCCAATCGCGAACGAGTCGAAGTCAGCGCCAAAACGTGTCGCCAGGCCGCTGGTATAAACAACGCGCACCGCGGCCCAGCGGGTGATCGGGACCAGCCACGTCGTGCCCAGCCGATCGTTGGTTTGTAACGAGTTTGTCTCGATTCCGTTGACGCGCGTGCGGCCGCCGATCGCTCGTCCGTAACTGAGCGCCCACCAAATACCGCGGCGAAACGTCACGATCACGTTCCCTTTCGCGAAGTACAAAGGCGATTGCTCCTGTGTGCGGCCGACATAGTTGCCGTTGTGAGTAAACAGCCACGCGCCTGCGGCACCTTCAAAAATGAATCGACGGTGCCCCCATGAAACGCCTGTCTCGGGACGAAACGACCACCGGTTGGAGCCGAGATTGACGTATCGATCGTCATCGTACTGCCCAAGAGGGGGGACCACCTGCACACTGACGCCGAGTATCGCCCGCTGCCGGTACTTCGCGAATTCAGGAATAGTCAGCGCTGGCGAACCGAGTAGATTCACCGAAAGCCGAAATCGCGGATCGGCCACTCCGCGCGGAGATCGGATCCGCTGTACGCCGTCAACGACTCCGGAAAAGTTGGCCCACGTCAGGGGGATCTGGGCGTCGAACTTCGCCGCTCGTCCGAGCACGCCGAGCGTGCGCACGTATCCGAGCCCAAGCACCTCGACCTCGGCCCGGGCATCTTCAATCGGCAGCGAGGCCTCCGTGAGCACATTGCCGCGTGAAATCACGACTGACGCCGCGGCGACGTTCACGCCTGTTGGCGCGTTCTGGTAAGAACCGGGCTCGAGTTCCTGCGCTGCGCTCGTGGCGTGGGCCGTGAGCAGGACGATGATTGCCAGAAGCGGCGGAAGGACAGCGCGCGGCACGCGCTCGACAATTGGCAAGAACGACGCCACGGTTGACCCATGATCCCAGGATTGTTGTCGAGTCCTTTCAGCATGTTTCCCGAATCCGCGACGGAATTCACCATTGATTGTGATGCGCTGTCACAATCCGCGGTGAACGTCCTCGTTCCATGGACAGCGGTCATGGGCGACATGTAAGGTAAACACCGTGAAACTTGCGACTTGCCAACCGGCGGTGCATGACGATCGATCGGCGCACATCTTGCGCTGCCGAACCACGACAAAAGGAGTCGAAGAGTGTCTCAGCGCCTTCGCGTGCTTTCTGCGGTCTTTGTCCTGGGCATGCTCGCGGCCGGCCAGTCAGCGTGCGGTCAGTCGTCGCCCGAGCAGTCGAAGGCGGGCGCGGCACCGCCGTCGACACCCGCACCGGCGACACCGGCACCGGCGCCGTCAGGTCCTGACGCGGCAGCCACGCCACCAGCTGCAGCGGATCAACCCCCTTCCGACGGCGCGATCGCGAAGATGCTGGAGCCGTCGAAGGGAGACCTCGACCAGATGATCGAGCGGCGATACATCCGGATGCTCGTCACGTTCAGCAAGACGAACTACTTTCTTGACGGTCCGGAGCAACATGGAGCGACGCACGATGCCGGCAAGCTCTTCGAAGATTTCCTGAACAAGCGTCTGCAATCGAAACACATTCGCGTGCAGCTCGCGTTCATTCCGGTCAGCCGGGACAAGCTGCTGTCGGAATTGGCGGAAGGGCGCGGCGACATTGCCGCCGCAAACCTGACGATTACCCCCGAACGTCAAAAGCTCGTTGATTTCTCGCTGCCGGTGTTCAGCGACGTTCGCGAACTCGTCGTCACCGCTCCGAAGGAGCCTGCTGTGACGTCGCCAGAGGATCTCTCTGGCCGCAAGGTTCACGTCCGGAAATCGAGCAGCTATTACGAGAGCCTGACGACGCTGAATGCGTCACTCCGCAAGGCAGGAAAACCGCCGGTCGAGATCGTTCCGGCGAACGAGCCGCTCGAAGACGAAGATCTCCTGGAGATGGTCAACGCCGGCCTGATTCCGATCACGATCGTCGATGAACACCTGGCGACGTTCTGGAAACAGATCTTCGACCAGATCAAGGTCACCGATGTCGCGGTGCGCACCGGTGGGCAGATCGCGTGGGCGCTCCGTCGCAATACCCCGCAGCTCGCCGAAGCCGTCAACAGCTTCATCAACGCAAATCCCAAGGGATCGCTGAGTTACAACGTGATCTTGAAAAAATATTTCCAGAGTACGCAGTGGGTCAAGAATGCGGGAAGCGAATCGGAGCGAAAGAAGTTCCAGGACATGGCGCAGCTGTTTCGTCGCTATGGCGATCGCTACAACTTCCCCTGGCTGTTGCTTGCCGCGCAGGCGTACCAGGAATCGACGATCGATCAGAACAAGAAGAGTCCTGTCGGAGCGGTTGGCGTGATGCAGATCAAGCCCTCGACAGCGGAAGGCGATCCGATCAACATCAAAGGTGTGGACAAGAGCGCCGAACGCAACGTCGAAGCCGGCGCGAAGTACCTGCGCTTCATGGTCGATCGCTACTACAAGAACGAACCGATGGAGCGGATCGACAAAGGATTGTTCGCAATTGCATCGTATAACGCCGGCCCGGCGCGCGTCGCCGCTCTCCGCCGGAAAGCGACTACCATGCGGCTCGATCCGAACAAGTGGTTTGGGAACGTCGAGGTCGTCGCCGCCCGTGAAATCGGCCGTGAGACGGTTCAATACGTCAGCAACATTTACAAGTACTACGTGAGCTACTCGCTCATCGCGAGCCAGCGCGAGCAGAAGGCGCGGGCTCGAGGAGAGCCATGAATGAATTGTGCAGCCGTATCGAGCTTCGCCGGGACGCTGGCGGCTATTATGCCCGTCCGGCTTCGAGCTCGCGTTTGGCACGAGCGATCAGACGTGCTTGCTCGGGCGTCACGGTCGGCCGCTTGAGGCCAAGCTGCTGGATGCTGTGGGTGATGACTCCACCAACAAGCGCCCGCGAGATCCATTTGTGGTCGGCCGGGATCACCCACCACGGCGCCCACGGCGTGCTCGTGTGGCGGAGCACATCGTCAACGGCCTCCTGGTATTGATCCCAATACCCGCGCTCTTTCAAATCCGCCGGTGAAAACTTCCACTGCTTCGCCGGATCGTTCAGGCGATCGAGAAACCGCTGCTTCTGTTCTTTCCTGGAGACGTTGAGGAAGAACTTCAGAATGACGGTGCCGTTGCGGGTCAGGTGCCGCTCGAAGCGGTTGATGTCGTCGTACCGATGTTGCCAGATTTTTGAGCCCTTGCTGTTTTTCGGCAGCCGCTGGCTTGCGAGGATTTCCGGGTGGACACGGACTACCAGGACGTCTTCATAGTACGAGCGATTGAAAAGTCCAATCCGGCCGCGCTCAGGGAGACAGCGCATGTAGCGCCATAAAAAGTTGTGATCCAGTTCCTCGTCACTCGGCTTCTTGAAGGAAAAAACCTGACAGCCTTGTGGATTCACGCCGGCCATGACGTGTTTGATGATTCCATCCTTGCCGGCGGCGTCCATTGCCTGCAGAACCACGAGCACCGAGTACATATCCGTCGCCCACAACCGCTCCTGCGCTTCGGCCAGCGCTGCGCGGTTTTCTTCGAGAAATGTCGTCGCGCGTGCCTTCAGTTCGGATTTGCTGAGCTCCTGAAACACGCCCTTACCCGCCCACGCCGGATCGTGGCGTTTCAACTTCGCCTGACTGGGCCGGTTGACCTGAAATCGGGACTTGAGTGTCTTGAACTTCACCACCTGGCGTGGCTCCTTCTCACGCAAAAGATCACGCCCGCGACGGGCGCGACTTGCGTGCGATCGAATCGAGTCTGAGCTGGATGTAGGTTGGGGCACCGATAATCATCGCGCCCTGGTCGCGGATCCGCGAGAGCGCTTCGAGTCCGGCCGCATCGGTCGAGACAAGCTCGGTGAGATCGAGGCTGATCGGACCACCTGCCGCGCACACCTGCATCAATTCAGGGACCTGCGCGTCGGCGAATCGTCCCGCGAGACGAACCACGCGACGATCCCCGTCTTGTCCGACCCCGATCCAGCACTCCACGGCGCCAGCCGAAGTCGCAAGAAGGGGGCCATTCTTTTCCCTTTTCCCTTTTCCCTTTTTTGCTCTGGAAGTGACAGCAGGCTGTCGGTCCGCTCACCGCCTATTGGAGAATGACGTTTCAGGATTGGCCGAGAATCCTTGCAAAGGGTTTGGGGTCGACGTTGGCGCCGGTAAGGACAATCGCGGCCGTCTGGCCACGAAGTGTTGTCCGCTCCTTGAGCACGGCTGCGAACGACGCCGCGCCGGCGCCCTCGACAACATTGTGCGTGTCGGTGAACAGCGCGCGCATCGCCTCTTCCACCTCGTCGTCGGTCACTTCAACCACATGATCAATGCCCGCCCGAATAATCGTCAACGCATCGGTATCCGGAGTCCTGCACGCGATGCCGTCCGCGATTCGGGTGGCGGACTCATGCGACACGAGGCGGCCAAGCGCAAGCGACCGCGCGTAAGCCGGTGCGGCAGCGGACACGACACCCACGATCCGTGTCTTCAGGTTCAGTGCATCGCGCACCGCAATCGCGCCGCAAATTCCCGATCCCAATCCGATCGGGACATAAAGGACGTCGATTGACGCTGCTCGAAGGAGTTCGAGTGAGTAGGATGCGACGCCGCGAACCAGGAGCGGATGAAACGACGGCACCTGATGCCAGCCTCGCGCCTTCGCAATTTCCGCGCGCGCGTCAAGTGCGGCCTGGAAATCGTGCCCTCGCTCGATGAGCTCGAGTCCGAGCGCGCGCATCGCCGCGTTTTGCGTCTCACTGTTTCCGTGCGGCACGACAACCGCTGCGGGAATGCCGAGGCGCGACGCGGCGAACCCAATCGACTGCCCGTGATTGCCGCGAGTCGCCGCGACCGCGCCCTTGAGATCCGGCTCCGCGCGACGAAGGTGATCGAAATAGACGAGACCGCCGCGGACCTTGAAGGCCCCCACAGGCGAGTGATTCTCGTGTTTAACCCATACGCTGGTCCCGCAGCGCGCATCCAGCAACGGCCATCGTTGTTGTGGCGTCGGCGTCATCGCTTCGTAGACGACGCGCGCGGCTGCTTCAAGATCGGCTAACTGCTCCGTCATGTTCCTTAGTAGATGCTGAATTGCACCTTGGAAGCATGTCCATTGTCGGGGCGGTGCGTCAGCGGCAGCCTGGCATCCGACACGCACCGATGCGCGTCGATCGGCGCAACGAGAAGCAGCGCGAGGCCGGATATGATGTTAGGTCGGATTCTCACGATGGCAAACATCCTCCAGCAACTTCCCGCCGGCGAGAAAGTCGGCATTGCATTTTCCGGCGGCCTCGACACCAGCGCCGCGCTGCACTGGATGCGCGCGAAAGGCGCGATCCCGTATGCCTACACGGCGAATCTCGGCCAGCCCGATGAACCGGACTACGACGAGATCCCGCGCCGCGCGTTGCAGTACGGTGCCGAGAAAGCGCGGCTCGTTGATTGCCGCGCCCAACTCGTCGCCGAGGGGCTCGCCGTTCTCCAGTGCGGCGCGTTTCACATTTCGACCGCCGGTGTGCCGTATTTCAATACCACGCCTATCGGCCGCGCGGTAACCGGGACGATGCTGGTCGGCGCGATGAAGGAGGACGAGGTCAACATCTGGGGCGACGGCAGCACGTTCAAGGGAAACGACATCGAGCGCTTTTACCGATACGGTCTGCTGGCCAATCCAAGCCTGCGCATCTACAAACCGTGGCTCGATCAAACGTTCATCGATGAACTCGGCGGCCGCGCGGAGATGTCGGAATACATGCGGCGCGCGGGGTTCGACTACAAGATGAGCGCCGAAAAGGCGTACTCGACGGATTCGAACATCCTTGGGGCAACACACGAAGCCAAAGATCTGGAGCGGCTGGACACAGGAATCAAAATCGTCGAACCAATCATGGGCGTCGGCTTCTGGCGCGACGACGTCGTGGTCAAACGCGAAGAAGTCACGGTTCAATTCGATGAAGGTCAGCCGGTCGCGCTGAATGGAATCAGCTTCAAGGATCACGTGCAGTTGATGCTCGAGGCGAATCGCATCGGCGGCCGCCACGGTCTCGGGATGAGTGATCAGATCGAGAACCGGATCATCGAAGCCAAGAGCCGCGGCATCTACGAAGCGCCCGGCATGGCTCTGCTGTTCATCGCCTACGAACGCTTGATCACGGGGATTCATAACGAAGATACGATCGAACAATATCGGGATCAGGGCCGGCGGCTCGGGCGTCTCTTATATCAAGGACGCTGGTTCGACCCGCAATCGATGATGCTGCGCGAAACGGCGCAGCGCTGGGTCGCTCGCGCGATCACCGGCGAGGTCAGGCTGGAGCTGCGACGCGGCAACGACTACTCCATCCTCGAAACCACGTCTCCAAACCTGACGTATAAACCGGAAAGGTTGACGATGGAGAAGGGTGAGTCGATGTTCTCGCCGCAGGATCGCATCGGCCAGCTGACGATGAGGAACCTGGATATCGTAGATACGCGCGACAAGCTCTTTACATACGTGAAGGCCGGGGTCCTGGCGCCCTGGTCCGGCACGGCGCTTCCGCATCCGTCGTCGGATCCGTCCGAAGAGGAATAGCTTCTCGCTTCTCGCTTCTCGCTTCATGTCCTTTACAACTTTTCACCCCGCCGTTCGGCAATGGTTCAGCACTGAAATCGGCGAACCGACGTCTGCGCAGTTGCGCGGTTGGGAGTCGATCGCTCAGGGCCGGCACACCCTAATCTCCGCACCGACCGGTTCGGGCAAGACGCTGGCGGCATTCCTGACCGCGATCGATGACCTGATTCGGGAAGGATCGACCGGGCGGTTGGCCGACGAAGTACGGGTCGTCTATGTCTCACCCTTGAAAGCGCTCAGTGCCGACATCCATAAGAACCTCGCCGAACCGCGACGCGGCATTCGTCGCGCGGCAGAGAGCGCCGGCCTTGCGGCGCCTTCGATCACGGCAGCTGTTCGCACCGGTGACACGACCCCATCCGAGCGTGCGGCGATGCTGCGGACACCGCCGCACATCTTGGTCACCACACCGGAGTCGTTGTATCTGCTGCTCACGGCCGATCGCAGTCGACAAATGTTACGGACCGTCCGCACGGTCATCGTTGACGAGATCCATGCCGTGATCGGGACGCGGCGCGGCGCGCATCTCGCGCTTTCACTGGAGCGACTCCAGCACATCGCCGAACGGCCTCTGCTGCGCATCGGTCTTTCCGCCACGCAAAAGCCGATCGAAGAGGTCGCGCGCTTCCTTCTCGGCACCTACGGCGCTCCCGAGGCATGCGCGATCGTCGATGAAGGACATCGACGGCGGATCGATCTTGGTATCGAGATCCCACGTTCGCCGCTCGATGCAGTGATGTCGCAGGAGGTCTGGGAGGAGTACTACGACCGCCTCACCGAGCTCGTGTCGGGTCACGGCACGACCCTGGTATTCGTGAACACGCGACGGATGGCGGAGCGCGTTGCCCGCCACTTGAGCGAGCGACTTGGAGAAGACGCCGTCACCGCACATCACGGCAGCCTTTCGAAGGAGAAGCGGCTCGATGCCGAGACGCGCCTGAAGACTGGTCGGCTTCGCGCGCTCGTCGCGACCGCGTCGCTCGAACTCGGCATCGACATCGGATATGTCGACCTCGTCTGTCAGATTGGATCGCCGCACCGTATTGCGACGCTGCTCCAGCGCGTCGGGCGATCGGGACACACGATCAATGGCGTTCCGAAGGGGCGCGTATTCCCGACTTCCAGAGACGACCTGGTCGAGAGCGCGGCGCTCGTTCGCGCCATACGACTGGGACAGCTCGATGCGATCGTGAACCACGACGCACCGCTCGATGTGCTCGCGCAGCAGCTGGTTGCTGAGACCGCGTGTTGCGAGTATTCGGAGGATGAACTCTTCGCCCTCGCGCGGCGAGCGTGGCCGTATCGGCAACTGTCGCGGCCTGAGTTCGACGCAGTTCTCCGCATGGTGACGGAAGGATTCGACACACGTCGTGGTCGCCGTGCGGCCCTCGTTCATCGTGACGAAATTAATGGGGTTGTTCGTGCGCGACGCGGCGCGCGACTTCTTGCCCAGACATCGGGCGGCGCAATTCCCGAAGTTGCCGACTATCGAGTGGTCCTCGATCCCGAGAACACGTTCATCGGCACCGTGAATGAGGACTTCGCCATCGAAAGCATGGGCGGGGACGTGTTCCAGCTTGGGAACGCATCCTGGCGAGTGTTGCAGGTCGCAGCCGGCACAGTCCGCGTCGCCGATGCCCGCGGCATTCCGCCAAACATTCCTTTCTGGTTCGGCGAGGCGCCGGCGCGAAGCGACGAGTTGTCCGTAGCGGTCAGCGATCTTCGCACCGAGATCGATCGACGACTCGGGTCGCCGGACGGCGATGCCGCCGGTTGGCTCGCCGGTGAGACGGGCTTCGTTCGTGGTGCGGTCGATCAATTGATTGACTACTTCGCGGAAGGGCGACGGGCGCTCGGGGTTATCCCGACTCAAGACACGCTGGTGCTGGAGCGCTTCTTCGACGAATCGGGCGGCATGCAGCTGGTATTGCACGCGCCGTTCGGTAGCCGAATCAACAAGGCATGGGGCCTGGCTTTGCGGAAACGATTCTGCCGGCAGTTCAACTTCGAACTGCAGGCGGCCGCAACTGACGACGCGGTGCTGCTCTCGCTCGGGCCGCAGCATTCGTTTCCACTTGCGGACGTGTTTCGCTATCTTCACCCCAACACGACGCGTGACGTGCTCGTGCAGGCTTTCCTCGATGCGCCCGTCTTCCAGACGCGCTGGCGATGGAATACGACGATCTCGCTCGCGGTTCCACGCAATCGCGGCGGCAAGAAGGTGCCGCCACAACTGCAGCGGATGCTTGCCGACGACCTGCTCGCCGCTGCGTTTCCCGATGCTGCGGCCTGCCTTGAAAACATTCCCGGCGATCGGCAGATTCCGGATCACCCTCTCGTGGCGCAGACAGTCCGTGACTGCCTGCAGGAGGCCATGGACTTCGACGGACTGGCGGCGGTACTCGCCCGCATCCATCGGAACGAGATCGCTCTCGTCGCCCGCGACACGCCCGAGCCGTCATTCTTTGCGTACGAGATTCTCAACGCAAAACCGTACGCGTTCCTCGACGATGCGCCGCTCGAGGAGCGGCGGGCGCATGCGGTGCAGACGAGGCGTGCGGGTGAACCGGCCGCGGGGGGAGATCTGGGCCAGCTCGATCCTGTAGCGATCGAAAGAGTACGTGCCGAGGCAAGTCCGCAGCCTCGGGATGCCGACGAACTGCACGATGCCCTCTTGTCCAGCGGGTTCCTGACGACGGATCAAATCGATCGCATTCCCGCCGAATTCTTTGTCGAGCTGATTTCGAAACGGCGTGCGACTCTGGTCCCATTGGACGGCGGACAGTCGGTCGCCGTCGCCGTCGAGCGTATTCCGGAAATCCTCGCGGTGCATCCGTCAGCAATCATCCCGTCTGGCATTACACCGCCTCCCTCGAGAACATCACGCACCTGGACGCGCGCCGACGCGCTGGTTGAACTCCTCCGTGGACGCCTCACCACTACTGGTCCGGTGACGTCACTGGCAATCGCGCAGTCATTCTCCGTGGCTGATCGCGACATCGAATCGGCCCTCCTCGCATTGGAAGGTGACGGAGCCATTTTGCGTGGGCGTTTTGCACGACCAGTCGCCAGCCCGCAGCAGCCAGCAGCTGCAGGCGACGTGCTGATTGACACCACATCGGATTCCGGATCCCGGACCACGGATCCCGGCATGCAAAGTCGAACAATGGAGTGGTGCGACCGCGCGCTGCTCGCGCGCATTCACCGCTACACGCTTAACCGTTTGCGCGCCGAGATTGAGCCCGTCAGTCCTGCCGACTTCATGCGGTTTCTCTTTTCCTGGCAGCACGTCGAGACGGCCGACAAGCTCACGTCGATTGACGGACTCCGGGAAGCCATCGCGATGCTTGACGGCTTCGAAGCCGCAGCGTCCGCCTGGGAACGCGCCATCCTGCCCGCGCGGATGGATCCCTACAATCCGCAGTTGCTCGACATGTTGTGTTTCACGGGCGAGGTGGGTTGGGCCCGAGTTTCATCGCCGGTACTGGATCCGCAGAACCCGCCGCGGCTCGTGCCGGCGACACCGGTCGCGCTCTTCCTGCGAGAGCACGCTGACGCCTGGCAGCTTTTGCGGAGCGAAGACGACGCGATCGCTAATCGCGAGTGCCATCTGCCGGAGACCGCGCGCCATGTTCTCAATCTCCTCCGCGGCCGCGGTGCGTCATTCTTCAGTGACCTGGTCGGCGTGTCGGAACTGAGCGAAGACAATCTGCGACAGGCCGTCGGAGCACTTGTCGCTGCGGGATTTGTGACCTCCGACGGGTTCTCCGGGGTCCGGGCGCTGATCGCCGCGGCACGCGGTATTCCGCCGGTGCGCGATCGGCGCACGAAGTTTGCCGGGCGATGGACCCTCCTGAACCGCTCGGAGCGACCACGCGACGCTGCCCTCGAGACTTTCGCCCGCACGCTGCTGCGACGATACGGCGTTGTGTTTCGGCGAGTGCTGACACGAGAGTCGAGCGCAGTACCCTGGCGCGATCTCACGCGCATCTACCGCCGGCTCGAAGCACGTGGCGAACTGCGGGGCGGCCGTTTCGTGTCAGGGATGTCGGGAGAACAATTCGCCTTACCTGAGGCGGTCGAGCAGCTGCGCACGATCCGTCGCACACCAGCAACCGGGAAGGTCCTCACCATCAGTGCCGCGGACCCACTCAACCTCGCGGGCATCGTAACGGCCGGCGACCGGGTCCGCGCGGCCGCACGGACGCGCATCGCCTACCGCGACGGGGTGGCGATCGCGATCTGCGAAAAAGATTCGATCCGTGAGCTGACACCTCTGGATTCGGAAATCGCACAGACCGTTCAGGTCGCGCTCGGCCGGGCCGGTTATCGTCCATCGGTGGTCATGCATCGTTGACACCTACCCGAGCGTCACTCACTGTCACGCTGCATTCTCGCCAAGAGATCAAAAGGAGAAAAGAGAAAGGAGAACTCTTTTCTCCCTTCTCCTCTCCATCTCTTAAACAGCGAAGGCAGCGTGACGGTGAATGACGTTGATTGTGTGTAGGTGCTACCCCGGAACCCACCGTCCCACGAGATCGTCATCACGTGATACAACCGGAGAAGGAGGGCCCGCGTAAATGTGTTCACGCCATCCGATCTTCTGCATCATGCCGCCGCACATCCTGCGGGCAATTGCTGAGCGAGGTACGCCTGAAGAGAGAATCGCGGCGAGCGGCACGCTGGCGCTCGACTCAACCTTTCGCGCGATGCGCGCGACGACCCTCGCCCTTGGCGCGCCGCCGCCGTCATTCGTCGCCGAGCCGGCGGTCAAGCAGCGCACGATTTACACCGCGCACAATCAGCAGCAGCTTCCCGGCACGATTGCCGCCAGCGAAAAGAATCCTCCCCCTGCCAATGCCGATCCCGCAGTCGTCGAGGCGTTCAACGGACTCGGTGCGACGTGGGATTTCTATTTCGACGTGTTCGATCGGCAGTCGATCGACGACGAAGGGATGCCGCTCAATGCAACCGTTCACTATGGCAGCCGGTACAACAATGCGTTCTGGAACGGGCAGCAGATGGTGTTCGGCGATGGTGACGGCAAGCTGTTCAATCGCTTCACCATTGCCCTGGATGTGATCGGCCACGAACTGACGCACGGGGTCACCCAGGACGAGGCGCAGCTTCAGTACATGTTCCAGGCTGGCGCGCTCAACGAATCAATGTCGGACGTCTTCGGTTCCTTGATCAAGCAGAAGAAGAATCGCGACACCGCGCGGACAGCAGACTGGCTGATCGGGGAAGGACTGTTCACCGCTGCGGTCAATGGCAAGGCGCTGCGATCGATGAAGGCGCCCGGGACTGCCTACTCCGATCCCGTGCTCGGCGACGATCCGCAGCCCGATCACATGAGCAAGTACGTGAACACGTACGATGACAATGGCGGTGTGCACATCAACTCGGGTATTCCCAACCGCGCGTTCTATCTCGCCGCTTACTCGTTTGATGGCTATGCGTGGGAGAAGGCAGGACGGATCTGGTACGAGACGCTGCGCGACTCGGCGCTGAAGTCGAACACCGGTTTCAAGCGCTTCGCCAGGCTCACCGTCGCGACTGCAGGACGCCTCTACGGACAAGGGAGCGTCGAGCAGGACATCGTCGCTGATGCGTGGGCAACCGTGGGACTCGCCGTGTCATCGACGGTGACGACCTAATGCGCGTACGGTTGCAGACGAGCGGTGGGATCGCTTTTTTTCCGGGGCTGGCAGCGCCTCGCACCATTGACGTCGACGAGCTCGACGGCAAGACTCGCGAGACTGTGACCAGACTGATCCGCGACGTGGATTTCTTCAATCTCCGGCCGCAGGCGCCGACACGCCCGGGCGCAGCCGACCATTGCACGTATCAGATAACCGTTGAAGACGGCGCTCGACGTCACACGGTCAGCGTCTGCGATCCGGTGACGTCCGCGCCCCTGCAGCAGCTCATCGATGTCCTGCGCACCTTGTAGAATGGGCGAAGAAAGACGCGAGCGAGTGTGCGGGGAAGTCCGAGGGCCCAGCCCCTCGGAGTGACTAACGCCGTTCGAGCGCCGCGCGATCCCAGTGTGCGAGATCCGCGGCTGCCGCATAAGTCGACTCCAGGAAGTCGAATAGCGCAGCGTCGGGCGACTCCGCCGCACGCACGCGCTCGTAAGGAAGAATGAATTCGCCAAAGTCGCTGCTGTAGAAGGCACCGTCCGGACGTACCCGCGCCTCGGCAAATCCCGGCGGCTGCGGATACGCATACGCGTAGAACGCGGGATAGTCGATCGGAGCGGTGCCGCTCCAGAACCCGCAGCTGCTGACCTCGTGAGAGTAGGATTCACGGGTCACATAATCGGGGAGATTCGGTATTCCACCGGGGTGCGCCGGCGCGGTCCGTCCCGAGAAGCGTGTGACGGCGAGATCCATACCGCCCCAGAACAAATGGATCGGGCTGCACTTTCCAATGAACTGCGCTCGAAACTGCTTCAGCACTCGATCGCTCTGCACCAGCGCGAGCCAGAACCGATGAACCGCGTCCGCGTCGTACGGCCGTGGCTTGTTGTCCTTCGCAAACGGCACGACCACCGGCAACTCGTTCGGCGTCGCGAAAATGCGAACAGCGATACCGAGCCGGCCGAGTTCCGACATGAATTCCTCGTAGAAGTGCGCCACACTTTGCGCTGTGAGCGGAAATCCGCCGCGGCTGCCGTCGACTTTCGCAATGACCAGCCGGTGACTCACGAAATCGAAATCAATGGTGAACGACTGGCCCTGGTACGGAATCGGCGACGTCGTGACGCCGCGCGCCGTAAGATAGAAGGTAGATTGCCAGTAGTGATTGACCAGCGGGGTGAGCCGCAGGCGAACCTTCCCTGCAATCTGCAGCCACAAGTGAAGGGCGTCGCGCGTTTCAATCCAATCCGGCAGCCCAAGCTGCGGCCAGTCAGCCCGCGAGATCGTCGACGACACTGAAGAGTCTCCTATGAATGATGCATGTTCGCACATCCAGTCAGTCACCGCCGTCCGCCATGCCGCGCGGCATGAATGCGAGGAGTGCGTGAAAATCGGCTCCCGCTGGGTTCACCTTCGGACGTGCCAGACGTGCGGCGTCACGCTGTGCTGCGATTCATCGCCCAATCGCCACACCACCAAACATGTTCGAGCGACGAAGCATCCCGTCGTCGCATCGGCCGAACCGGGAGAGAAATGGTTGTACTGCTACCCGGACGATGCCTTCGCTGAGTATTGACTTCGCTACCGGGATCCGGGATCCGGGTCCGGATCGGATCCCGCATCCCGCATACCGGATCCCGGCACGCGTCAGCGAAACGTTATCACTGTCCGCTGCCACTTCCGCGCACTGTTGGAATGCGCTTTTCGTATTCCGGCCGCACCGGTGCTTTCGGCACTTTCGCCGCCCGTTCAGTGACCTCTTTGATCGCGCGCGCGAGTTGCGGATCGTTGCCCGCCGCCAGCTGCGCCGGATCGTCTTCAACAGGAATGTCCGGCTCGACACCGTGGCCTTCGGCGAACCACTGACCCTTTGGATCGAACATGCGGAACGTCGGCACGGTAACGCCGCCGCCGTCCACGAGTCCTGGGGCGCCGCTGATCCCGATGAGCCCGCCCCACGTGCGCGTCCCGATGAGTGGTCCGAGGCCCGCTTCACGGAAGTACGTTGGAAACGCGTCACCGCCTGAACCGCTCCAGCCGTTGATCAACATGACTTGCGGTCCGCGAAGCGCCACCGGCGGCCACTGCTGGCTCGCGCCGTCGCGAACGGCCCAATACGCGAGGATCGGCCGGTTGAGCAACTCGATGAATCGATCGGGGATTTGTCCTCCGCTGTTCCAGCGTTCATCGATGATCAAGCCATCCTTTTTCCACTGCGCCATGAACTGACGGACGAGTTCATTCTGTGCATCCACGCCGGTACTTTGCACGTAGATGTAGCCGATCTTGCCGTTGGTCGCCCGGTCGACGATCTGGCGGCGCTCTTCGATCCACGATCGGAAGCGCAACTCGGTTTCGCTGGTCAGACACTTCACGACGACCTGCCGCGCGCCGGACGATGATGGTGACGAGTTGACGGTGAGCACGACTGTCTTGTCGCCAAGACCCTGAAACGAGGCCCACGGATCCGATTTGATGTCGATCGGAATGCCGTTGACCGCCAGTACGTATTCCCCTTCCTTCACCAGGACACCCGGTTCATCGAGTGGTGAGCGGACTGACGAATCCCACGGTCCGCCGCGAATCACTCGCTTGACTCGATAAGCACCATTCGCAAGTTCCCAGTCGACGCCAAGGAGGCCGACCGATCGCTGCGGTGCCTGTTCCATGTCGCCACCGCCGTGGTAGGTGTGCGAGGCGTTCAGTTCTCCGATGAACTCGCCAATCAGAAAATCGACGTCCCAACGTGTCACGGCACCTTCGAGGACTTTACTGTATCGCTCGCCGAGCGCTTCCCAGCTGACGCCATGCATGTTCGGGTCGTAGAAGAAATCGCGCTCGAACCGGTAGACATCGCGGAAGATCTGCCGCCACTCGGCGCGCGGATCGACCGGCGCCTCCATATCGGCAGTCACCATTGGCTTCTCGAACTTCTGGCCTGCCTTGATGTCGAGAATCGCGTACTTCTTCTTGCTGAGCACCAACATCTTCTTGCCGTCGGCGGTCGTCTCGAAACCGTCCGCATCGTCCAGGACTGTTTTCTCTTCTCGTTCGGCAAAATCGAAGTAGACGACGGCGTTCTTTTCGTCGCCGGAGCCGGTTCGTGGCTGACGGCGATAGAGCAGCTTGCCTTTGATCGCCTGGAGGTCGGTGTAATTACCTGCCTTTGGCGGGAGCACCACCACGCGCGCCTCGAACCCATCCAAATCGATCTCGACATTGTTTGGAGCGAGAGTGCGATCGTCCGTCTTCTTTTCCTCGGCCGGTTTCTCTTCAGTCTTCTTGTCCTGAGTCTTGTCGTCCGCTTTCTTGTCATCCGGCTTCTTCTCGTCCGGCTTTTTGTCCGCCGGTTTCGCGCCCTCGTCTTTCTTATTCGTATCCAACGCCGCGTTCTCGTCGTCATTGCGAGCGGCGAGCGGCGATTTCACGTCGCGGCGGAGCGGCACGGCGACCAGCTTCGTCGGATTCGGGTAGGTCCAGCTGTTGTCGAAGCTGCCGTAAACAGGATCGAACTCGCGGTCCGACGCATAGAACAGATACTTGCCCTCAGGATCGAAGACGGGCTGCGTGTCGTTGAGATAACCGGTGGTTCCCTGGTGCAGTTTGGCCGTCTTCGTGTCGTACAAGAAAATCGCCTTGTTGCCGTCCTTCGTCGGCCTGGAATACGCCAGCCAGCGCGAGTCCGGCGACCATTCCATTCGAAACGCTTCGAGGGTCGGATGCTCGAGCCACTCGGGACTCTGATCGATCTGAGTCGTCTTGCTCGTGTTCCCGTCGTAGATTCGAATGCGCATCGCCTGATCGATGAAGGCGATCTTCTTGCTGTCGGGCGCCCACTGCGGCGGATAGCGGAAGCCGGACCCGAGCGTTGTCACAGTCTTCTCCGCGCCCGACCCATCGGCGGGACGAAGCGTCAGCTCGTACTCGCCCGGGCGATCGCTCCAATACGCCATCGTCTTTCCATCTGGCGACCAGCGCGGATACCGCTCGGCGACGCCGGACGAACGGGTGACGTTCACAACCGCGCCGAATTCGGCCGGCACCGTCAGCACATCGCCGCGCGCTTCGAACACGGCGCGCTTCCCTGTCGGCGATACCGAAGCGAAATCGATCAACGACTCGACTTTTGCCGTCTTCGGACGCAGCGTCGTCAGATCGGTGACGACGTGAACCGGAACTTCTGCGGGTTTTTCGCTGGCGAGATCGAGGAGATAGAGGCGACCACCGGCCTGAAACACGATCGAGTCAGGACCGATGGACGGAAACGTGATATCGAAGTCGCCGAACTGGGTGATCTGACGGACGCTGTTCTTTGACACGTCATAGGCCCAGAGATTGTTGCGCTCGTTGGCGCCGCGATCGGAGAGGAAGTAGATCGTATTGTCGTGCCACATCGGCTGCGCGTCGTTCGCCGGATTGCTCGTCAGATTCCTGGTCGCGAACGTTTTCAGATCGAACAGCATCAGATCCGGTGCCCAGCCGCCGCGATAGCGTTTCCAGTTTCTGAAGTCCTGCGACATCGGCATGTAGACAAACTGCTTCGCGTCCGGTGAGTAGGTGCCGAACTCGCCATACGGCACCGGTAGCTTCTCCGGCAGGCCACCGTCAAGTGAAACGGTATAGAACTGGTTGTAACGCTGACGTCCGCTCTCTCGGCTCGACGCAAACAGCACGCGCTTGCCGTCCGGCGTCCAGCCAATCACGCGATCGGCCATCGGGTGATACGTCAGCCGTTTCGGTTCTCCTCCGCTCGACGGCGCAACGTAGACGTCAACGTTGCCATCGTAGGAGGCGCTGTAAGCGATCTTCGTTCCGTCGGGCGAGAATCTCGGAAACGATTCCTCGCCGGGCGACGAGGTAAGCCGAACAGCGGCTCCCCCTTTCTTCGGAACGAGCCAGATATCGCCGGCGTAGACGAACGCGATCTGATCCTTTGATACCGCAGGCTGACGGAACATGCGCGCATCGATTTGCGCGAATGCCGACGTCGAACATAGCGTCGCGAGCAGAGACAGGGCCGCGACGCGCATGGACTTCCAGGTGGTCATGTAGGTACTCCAGAAATGAGCCGAAACCGCTATTCTAACCTTTGAGCCGCCATGAAAATTTCTGATGTTCGCGCGACGACCGTCACCGTGCCGCTGGAAGCGCCTTTGCGCCATGCGAACGGCTGCCATTGGGGGCGATTCGTCCGAACAATTGTGGAAATCGAGAGCGACACAGGCCTGGTCGGCCTCGGTGAAATGGGTGGCGGCGGCGAATCGGCGATCGCCACGGTCCTCGCGTTGAAATCGTCGCTCGTCGGCCGCGATCCGGCGCGGCTTGAAGAGATGCGCTTCGTACTCGCGAATCCCACCGCGTCGCTGTATAACAACCGGACCCAGATCGTCGCGGCGCTCGAATTCGCCTGTCTCGATCTTCTCGGCCAATCGTGGGGCGTTCCCGTCTGCGACATCCTCGGCGGCCGCGTGCGCGATCGCGTGCCGTTTGCCTCGTATGTCTTCTACCGGTATGCAAACTCGCGCGGCGACGGCACAGTGCGCACGCCCGATCAAGTTGTGGCGTACGCGCGCGCATCGAAGAAGCAATACGGATTTCGCACGCACAAGATGAAAGGCGGCGTGTTCCCGCTCGAGTACGATCTCGAATGTTATCGAGCGCTTGCCGCAGCCTTTCCCGGGGACCGTTTTCGTTTCGATCCGAACGCGGTGTGGTCGACAGAGCAGGCCATTCGATTCGGACGTGCGATCGAAGACCTCAACAACGACTATCTCGAAGATCCAGTGTTTGGGCTCAACGGCATGCGGCACGCCCGCGAACGGCTTCGCATTCCGCTGGCGACGAACACGGTCGTCGTCAATTTCGAGCAGCTTGCGGCCAATGTCCTACAGCCTGCGGTCGACGTCATTCTTCTCGACACAACGTTCTGGGGCGGTATTCGCCCGTGCGTAAAAGCCGCCGGGGTGTGCGACACGTTTCAGCTGGGTGTTGCGGTGCACTCGTCTGGCGAGCTCGGCATTCAGCTTGCGACGATGCTCCATCTCGGAGCCGTCGTTCCGAATCTGTCCTTCGCTGCCGACGCGCATTACCACCATCTGGTCGACGACATCATCGAAGGCGGAAAGCTTCAGTACGATCACGGGGCGATTCGTGTTCCCGACGGTCCCGGATTGGGAGTCCGGCTGGATCGCCAGAAGCTGGCACGATACGCAGATCTCTACCGCGAACTTGGCAACTACGGGTACGATCAGGATCCAGGCCGCCCAGGCTGGGCGCCGCTCGTGCCGAATGACCGCTGGGCCGATCCCAGCGACGACCGGGAGCCGTTCGTTGACTGACCACATCCGTTCTTCCTCCGAGAACCTGCCGCTGACGCGCGCTGAGGACGTGCGGCGCGAGGTCGCGCGAATCGTGACTGATGCGGTCGTGTTCGACATGCACACGCATCTCTTCCCGCCACAGTTTGGCGCCCTGTCGAAATGGGGAATCGATAATCTGCTGACGTATCACTATCTCGTCGCGGAAGTGATGCGTGCGAGCGACGTGCGGCCGGATCGATTTCGTCAAATGCCGACAGCGGCGCAAGCCGACTTAATCTGGGACGCCTTGTTTGTGCGAAGCACGCCACTCTCGGAAGCCACGCGCGGCGTGGTGCGCGTGCTTTCCGCGCTGGCTGTCGATCCCAACCAGCCCAACCTGCGTCAGGCCCGAGAGTTCTTCCGCGACACGACCGCCGAGCAGCAGGTCGATCTGGTGTTCGAACGCGCGCGCGTCTCGGCTGTCGTCATGACCAACGATCCGTTCGATGCGGCCGAGGCCGAGTTGTGGCGCCACGGGCGGCCGTCCGATCCGCGCTTCAAGGCGGCACTGCGAATCGATGCGCTGCTCAACAACTGGGATAACGCTCGGCAGGCATTGTCAGCCGCCGGGTACCACCTCGGCGCGCAGGTTGACGACCATAGCATGAATGAAGTGCGGCGCTTCGTCGATGCATGGATCGATCGAATGGATCCGTTCTATCTCGCCGTGTCACTCCCGGACGATTTCCTGTGGCCTGAAGACAGCCCACGCGGGCAGTTGATCGAACACGTAGTGCTCCCCACATGCCGGGAACATCGACTGCCGTTCGCGATGATGATTGGCGTGCGCCGCGCCGTGAACCCGGCGCTTGGTGACGCCGGTGACGGACTCGGACGCGCCGATGTGTCATCGATTCATCGGCTCTGCCGCCTCCATCCCGACAATCGTTTTCTGGTGACCATGCTGTCGCGCGAGAATCAGCACGAGCTCGCCGTCGCGGCGCGGAAGTTTTCGAACCTGATGCCGTTTGGCTGCTGGTGGTTTCTCAACAATCCGTCGATGGTGTCCGAGATCACCCGCGAGCGATTGGAACTGCTGGGGCCGACGTTCGTACCGCAGCATTCCGACGCGCGCATTCTCGAGCAGCTCCTTTACAAGTGGCCGCATTCGCGCCGCGACATCGCGAATGCGCTCGGGGATCAGTATGTCGGCGTCGTCGAGAATGGCCGGCGCATCACGGCTGGCGAAATCGCGCGTGATGTTCGCCGGCTCTTCTCCGAGAATTTTCTGAACTGGACTGGTCGCGCATCTCTCGTCGCCGCGGCGCCTGCCGTATAAAGAAGGACACCTATGATCACCCTCACCTTGCTGCTCGCGCTGATGTCGAGCCCGCAGGAAAACCAACAAGAACATCCCAAGGTGCCGAAGGATTCCATCATGCTCGTCGTCACCGGCTGTCTGAAAGGCCGGGTGCTGGCGGTCTCCGATGTTCGGCAGGAGGACACCCAGAGCGGTCCAATCGTGAAGGCGAAATCGTTTCGCGTCGCCGGCAAGAAGGACATCATGAAGGACGTCAAGGAGCATGACGGGCATCTCGTCGACGTCACCGGTATCGTGAAGAAGTCCGCGCTCATCGAACCAGGCATCAAGGTTGGCAAGAGCGTGACGATTGGCGGCGGACCTCCGGTTGCCGGTTCCGGCGGCGCAACGCCGATCCCGAATGAATACATTCCGGTGCTCGATGCCGAGTCGGTGCGGATGCGCGCGACGAACTGCGGCAGCGGCGGGTAGCCTGCGGCC
The DNA here is from genome assembly GCA_046734955.1 of Acidobacteriota bacterium. Classification (GTDB taxonomy): domain Bacteria; phylum Acidobacteriota; class Vicinamibacteria; order Vicinamibacterales; family 2-12-FULL-66-21; genus JALZOC01. Next base: position 28,324 of record JBKPSH010000143.1, on the reverse strand, counting down.
AATCACAGTGTGTTGTAAACAAGCGCGACGAAATCGTTCGGCGAGATCATGCCCTTGCCCCACTGGCCGTCGAACTGGGCGCTCGGCTGTGCCGCCTGAACCTGCGCCAACGTCTTTTTACCGCGCTTCATTTCCCGCACGCGATCGCGAATCGTCGCGATGACCCGCCGGTACTTCAGAAGCCCGGCGTGATCGCTCAGCGGCCCGTGGCCGGGCACGATCCTCGTGCGCGCGTTGGTCATCGCCAGCGCGCGATCGGTGCCCGCGATCATGCCGTTGATATTGCCGCCCGTCGACCCATCGATGAACGGATAACCGCCGTTATGAAACACATCGCCCATGTGCAGGACGTTCGCACGGGTGTAGTGGACGAACACGTCGCTATCGGTATGCGCCGCGGCAACGTGTGTAACGGCCACCAGCTCACCGTTCATGGTCACCGATCGCCTGTCCGAAAACGTGTCGGTCGGCAGCCCTGCCGCCGGCGCGGGCTCGAAGTGCATACCGAGCAGATTGTGCGATTGTGTGAGCCGCGTCCTGGTGTTGACGTGCGCGAGCACACTCGCGCCGGTCTCGCGAAAATTCGCGTTATTGTCGACGTGGTCGAGATGCCAGTGCGTGTCGATCAGGGTGCGGATCGAGCCGCCAGCCAGACCGTCGAGCGTTGACTTCAACTGTGGCCACGCCGGCTGCATGAATGAATCGACGACCAGCTTGCCGTCGGAACCATGAAGGACGACGACGTTGCCGCCGGGCCCGGAGAGCATCACGAGCCGATCGGTGAGGCGGTTGATCGCGATTGGCAGCGATCCCATCCGCGTCCGTAGCGCGATGGACGCGTCCGTCGGGGCCGCGGCGGCCTGCGCCGCTTCCATGGACGCAGCGTGGACCGGCGAGAGACGCCGAATAACAGCTCCGCCCGCGGCAAGCACGGCGGCGGAGCGAAGAAACGCCCGGCGCGACGGTTCGATCATGCCGAAAGAATATCGCAACCCTTATAATCGCGAGGTCAATGCACCACTGGCGGGCTGAGAAATATACCGGGCCGGAACGTCGAAAGTCCCCGCGATGGCGGCCGCGACCGCTGCGCCTGCTCGCCGCACTGCTGCTCATCGCGGCAATGTGCTACGGCGCCGCCGTGCTGTATCTCATCACGCAGGAAACCGATCTCGTGTTCCAGGCGGGCCGCACGCTCGCCGAGTCCAGGCCTTCGTTTCCGTACGAACACATCGACATTCCTCGAACTGATGGCGCGCGTCAGTTTGCCTGGATCATGCAGACGCCGCTGTCGCCGGACAAGGCGACATGGGTGCTTTTCCTCCACGGAAACGCCGCGACCGTTGCGGCGAAAGTCAACATCGCGCATTACTCCGAGCTGAGGAAACTCGGGTTGAATGTGATGGCACCCGAATATCGCGGCTTTGGCGGCCTCGACGGATTACCGACCGAACCGGTGCTCGCAGCCGATGCCCAGGCCGCCTACGATTACCTGCGGACTGTCCGCGGAGTTCCAGCCTCACGCCTGGTGATTTACGGGTGGTCGCTTGGATCCGCGGTGGCGGTCAGGCTCGCATCCGAGGTCGAAACTGCCGCGCTGATCCTTGAAGGAGCCCCCTCCTCGGTCGTCGCCATCGGGCAGCAGCAGTATCCGTTCTTCCCCATTCGGCTGATCATGCGCAACCACTTCGACTCGATCGGCAAGATCAATCGCGTCCACGCTCCCTTCCTATTCCTCCACAGCCCGGAGGATGCGGTGATTCCGATCGCGGAAGGGCGGCGGTTGTACCAGGCCGCGCCCGGAGAGAAAACATTCGTTGAAGTTCGGGGCGGGCACGTGGACGCTACCACGTTGGACACCGAGCGCTTCTATGGAGCGATTCGCAGCTTCCTGAGCGCGCATCGCCTGTTGGCGGCTGAAGACGGCGCGAGCACGGGGCATTCACCGCAATAGCGAGCGTTACTTCGAACGGCGTGTTGCGATCTGATTCTTCACCGCAACCACCGTCCTCGCATGATCGTCGGCGAGCTTCCGCAGTTCGGCCACCATTTCTGGACGCTTTGCTGCGAGATCGTATTTCTCCGATGGATCCTGATCCAGGTTATATAGCTGCGGCGCCGCAGACGATGCCGTGTCTGTCGTCGGCATCACGAAAAACGCCTTGAACGAATCCCGCCGTGCGGCACTCAACACGCCATTACCGGTACTCGCGTAGTAGAAGAGCGTGTGCCGCGGACTCGAATCACCGCGCTTGAGTGTCGATGACAGATCGTAGCCGTCCATCACACGATCGGAAGGCCCTTCACCGCCGGAGAGGCTCGCGAATGTCTGCAGGACGTCGAGTTCCGATCCCATCCCGGTGATCACGCCTGGCTTGATCGTGCCGGGCCACCAGAAGATCGCGGGCACGCGCATGCCGCCTTCCCATGTCGAACCTTTCGCGCCGTGCAGCAAACCCGCCGATCCGCCTTGTTCCAGATATGGCGCCCACGGACCGTTGTCGCTCATGTAGAGCACAAGCGTGTTGGCGTCGAGATTCAACTCACGCAGCGTTGACAGCACCCGGCCGACGTTCGAGTCGATTTCCTCGACGACGTCGCCGTAGAGACCTCGCTGGCTGTGATTCTCGAACTCCTTCGAGCGAAAAAGCGGCATGTGTGGAAAGTTGTGCGCGAGATACAGGAAGAATGGTTGATTGCGATGCGCTGTGATGAAAGCAAGCGCTTCATCCGTATACCGCTTCGTCAGCGTCGTTTGCTCGACTGGCCGCTCCACGACCTCACGCCCGCGCATCAAGGGCACGTTAAAGTATTCGATCTTCGCGTCCATGTAGCGCCGGAACCGCTCGTCAGCCGGAAGATCGGCGCCCGTTTGGTCCATATCGTTCGAGTACGGGATCCCAAAATAGGAATCGAATCCCTGATTCGTGGGGAGATATTCGGGGAGCACTCCCAGATGCCACTTGCCGATTGCCGCCGTCGCGTAACCGCGAGCCTTCAGGATCTCGGCAATAGTGATCTCGCTTGGCTGTAAGCCACCGGTGGAATCCGGAAACAGCACACCGCCGGCAAGTCCCGTCCGCACTGCGAGGCGACCCGTCATCAACTGCGCGCGGCTGGGCGTGCACACCGGAGCTGCGTAAAAGCTGGTCCACCGCTGCCCTTCCGCCGCCATGCGATCGATGTTCGGCGTGCGCAGTGTCGGATGTCCGTAGCTGCCGAGATCACCGTAGCCCTGGTCGTCAGCGAGGATGATGATGAAGTTTGGTGGGCGCGATGGTTGGGCTGAGAGGTAAGCTCTCGTCACCGCAAGAAACGAGACAACAACGATCGCGAGAACGATACTTCGAGCTTTCATGCTACCTGTCCTTCCGCCTAAAGGCGGAAGCCACACGAGTTCACCGCACCATCGGACACCGGATCCCGAACACCGGATCCCGGATCCCGGCTTATTCGTAATACCGCTTGTACATCCCGCGCCTGAAGATCACCCCTCCCAGCGGCCCGAGCCACTTGAGCACGTGATACTTGTATCCCAGATCCATCAGCTCGATCACGTTGCCGTCGAAATCCTTGACGAAAAAGAACGAGTGGCCGCGCGGCGAGCGTTCGGGCTTGCTGACGCATTCCACGCCACGCGACTGCAGGTAGGTGTACCACTTCTGCAGGTTGCGGACGTCGAAGGAAATGTGCGTCAGCCCGATCCGGTTCCACGGGACGGTTGCCGCCGGGATTTTCGGATCGAAGGCAAATATCTCCAGCACCGCCCCACCGGGCACTCGGATCCAGCCAATCTTGCAACTGCAGTGATCGGCGTCTATGCCGAAGAATGTGCGGATGCGATCCGGGGGAGTGTCCGCAACACCGACGAGCGGACATCCAAAGATCTCCCAGTAGAACCTGACCGCGCGATTGAAGTCCGAGACCGTGATGCCGCTGTGACTGAAGGATCGCGCTTTCATAAGTATGTGTCTGTGATGTGATCGGCGACGCGCAGCGCCTGCGCGGCAATGGTCAGGCCTGGATTCACCGCGGCTGAGGATGGAAAGAACGAGGCATCGACGACGAAGAGGTTTTCGACGTCGTGCGTGCGGCAGTGCGCATCCAGGACGGACGATCGTGGATCCGTGCCGAAGCACAATGTGCCGCACTGGTGAGTCGTGTTGGTGCTCCCGTGCGAATGCGTCATGACAACCCAGTATCCGAGCCGCCGCAGGATCCGTTTCGTCTCACGGACCAGCCGCCGGTGTGCCTTCAGGTTATTCGGCTGATAGCGCAGTTGGATACGCCCCTGCGAGTCGACCGTCACGCGATTGGACGCCGCCGGCAGGTCCTCCGACATGACGAGCCAGTCGACGCCGCGAGAGACCCACGCCTCGTATGCCCAGAGCGGAATCCAGGGAACAACCGTCTGCGCCATCACGCCGTGCGTGCGCCCCTGGGACTGGATTTGCCCGAGCGGATAGCCGGTCTTCGGCCCGCGCAGATAAAAATCGTTGATCGCAACCGTCTTCTGGAAGACGGTCGAATTTTTCCACAACGGATGAAATCCCTGCATCATCGTCGCGAGATGCGCCATGTAACGTGCGCCGACAAGCCCCGACGAATTGGCCAGGCCGTTCGGATGTTTTGCGTTTGCCGATCGAAGCAGCAGTGCCGCTGAATTGACCGCACCGCACGACACGATGACGAGCGGGGCATGAACGCGAACGGTCTCACCATTCCGCTCGATGTCCACTGCCTCAACCCTCCGTCCTGATGGATCGGTCAGCAGGCGTGTCGCCGCCGAATTGGTCCACAACGTCACGTTCGGTCGCGACATCGCCGGCCGGACACAGCAGACGTCCGCCTCGCTCTTTGCGTGCAGCTTGCATACGAACGAATTGCACGTGTTGCACAGAATGCAGCCGTCGTCTTCGCCGACCCTGAGGAGTCCAAGCGGCAAGGGGGAAGGGTGCAGCCCCTGCTCGCGCAGACGGTCGACGATGTCGGCCATCTGTGGCGCGTGGGGAACCGGTTCGTACGGATATGGCGCACGTGGGGGTTCGGTTGGGTCGAGGCCGTCTGCCCCTCGCACGTGATAGAGGCGCTCGGCACGATCGTAGTACGGCGCCAGGGTGTCGTAGTCGATAGGCCACGCCGGCGACAGGCCGTCCATGTGCTCGATCGCCTGAAAGTCCTCGCGGCGAAGCCGGTAGAGCACGCTTCCCCAAAACTTCGTGTTCCCGCCGACACCATAATGGGTGTAGGGAATGAACTCGCGGCCGCGATCGTCGAGCCACCGCTCACGCGCGCGGTAGCGGAGATGTTTCCACACCGCCTCCGGATCCCAGTTTTCATTCTCCTGGGGCACGAAGTCGCCGCGTTCGACGATCAGGATTTCTGCAGCAGTTTCTGAAAGCGCCTGCGCGATCGTACCGCCGCCTGCGCCCGTACCGATGATGATGACGTCGTATTGGTGGTTCACTGCCCGCCGGTCTGTTTAAGGATTATATCGGCCACTGAATCGCTCATCACTAATCACTCAACCTGCATCGCTAATCCGGACAAATCGCTAATCCTTGAATCCCGGATCCAGCGATTCGAGGATTCAAGGATCCACGATTGCCCGGCCTTACCGCTTCGCCGCGAGACGCCAGAACTGCGCTTCGTTGAGAAGCGTGATGCGATGGCCTTTTTCCCGCAGTCGCTTGATCTCCATCAGTTTCAATCCACCATCGCGCCCCGCCGCCTGTTGAACATTCGGGCGGCCGCGCACGACAACCGTGGTGCGCACTGATGGCATGCCGTGGACTACGGCCCCCGCGCGTTTGGCGGCGGCAATCGCGTCGCGGCGCCGCTTCGAGAGGATACCGGTGAACGCGAGATGGACGCCTTTCAGGCTCCGAAGGATGCCGACCTTCAACGCGGCAGGCGGGTTGCAAAGCGCCTCAATCATTTCCTCGGCACTCTCGTAACGCTTCCGGCGCTCGCCGATGCAGCGATGAACAATCTCCTTCAAGTGATCGCTGCAGGGCAGTTGCCGCACGTCGTTGGTCCGGATACGTTCTCTCGCATTCCCCCGGATCAGCATCCCGACAAGCTGTCCCACCTGATACACGTCGTCGCGTGCCTGCCACTTGGGCACTGCGCGCGCGAGGATGTCGCTCGGCGCGGTCATCGCGTTCATGGTGTGCGCGGTAATGCCGCGGCGATCGCTCTGCTGGCGAACGATGCCGAAATCGCCAAGTTTGAGGCGCGGCCCGTCGCAGACGAAGACGTTCACCGGCGTCAGATCCCGATGCAGCAGTTGACCGCGGTGCAGTTTCCGGAGGACGTCGAGGATGCCGGCGATTTCGCGCCGCACCGCACGCTCGGACCACCCCTTTACCTGCTTGTGCAAATACGCGCTCAGGTCGCCGTGCGACGCGTACTCGAGCACGAGGTAGTAAATGACGCGTCCGTCCGCGCGCAGGTGGGGAAACATGTCGAACACACGAATCGCGCGCGGATGATCGTCCAGCAGCTGACCGAAATACGCTTCGCGCAGCCAGCCGTCGATCCGTGCACTCACCTTCAGGCAGACGGTTTGCGGAACGGCGGTCGAGTGTCCAACACGCGTTGCCAGATATACCTGTCCGAAGCCACCCTCGCCGATCAAACGCTCGGTTCGATAGCGCAGGTGCGTCTCCGGGCTCTCCACCACCTGGCCCGGCTCGAGAAAGCGATCACCGCGCGGACGCGCAATGTGCAGCGACCGCGTCGTGCGCGTCGTGGCAGTCCAGGGGTTGCGGGACATCGTGAACTCGCGAACCGGAATGATTGGGTGTCGCTTCAGGACGATAACGGTCGTCGATGACGCTGTCAACGCTCGGTAAGCTCGGCGGTCCACTCGCGTCGGCAAAGCAACTATCAACCGATGTTCTGAATTGTTTCATCCTCATAAGGGCAAATCGCTACCGCCACTGGATGCATCCGAACCGCCCCAAAGATCCCTCGCTGAATTTTCTCCGACGGAAGACTAGGCATCGCGAGCAGTGAACCTATACAACGCCGAGACCTCGCGCATCGACACGATCATGTTTCGCATCACCGATCGTCGTCATGCCGACGCGATGATCGCGGCAGCCGGACGCGGACTGATCGTCCGTGTCCTCACTGAGCAGAGTGAGAATCGCGACCCGAACTATCTGTGGAACGCGTGGAATGTCGATCGAAGGTACATGGCGGGTGTCCAGGTAAAAATGCGGGCGCACCAGGGATTGAATCACGGCAAACTCATCCTCCTCTACAGCCAGCTGATGTCAATCTTCGGCTCATCGAACTGGACGAGCGCCTCGACGAATTCTCAACTCGAACACAACGAGTTCCAACAGAGTGGCTACATATTCGAGTACTTCCGCCAGCAGTTCGTCAGGAAGTGGAACAACACGACTGGGAACATCGAGACGAAGTGGTTCACACCGTTGCCGCCGGACGCGCCGGTATACGTCGGCCCAGGCCGACGTCTATTTCGGCACCTCATCCAATCCGCCGCTCGTCGCGCGAGATGTGCCGGTGACGCCGAATTCGACCGCCACCTATGCCCTGCCGCAGCTCTCTCCCGGGCGCAGCTATTACTGAAAGATCGTGAGCAAGACGATGGCGAATAAAACGAAGTCCGGCGCGATCAGGCAATTCGGGACGTAACGACTCCGAGGGGCTGGGCCTTGACTTTCGTATTTTCTTCGCTCTATAGTTTCGGCTTTCGTGGAGAGGCCACTCGTTCGAGTGGGCAAGCGCGAGGAGAAAACGATGGACGACAAGAACCTCTTTCTGCAGTTCTGGGAGAAGGAAGCCGCCGCAACCCGCAAGGTGATCTCGCGAATCCCGGAAGGCTCGACCTACCGGCCGGATCCCAAATCGCGGACCGCACGCGAAATCGCCTGGTTGATCGTGCGCGAGGAGAAAGTGCTTGCCGACGGGCTGGAGGTGGGCACGCTCGAATGGGAGGAAATCGCGGCACCGGCGACGATGAAAGAGGTGCTCTCTGCCTACGACGCACAGCACGAATCAGCGACGAAAAAGCTGAAAGCGCTCTCGACGGCGAACTGGGAACGCAAGGTCCCGTTCATGTATCAAGGACAGGAAGTGATGAGCGAGAGCGGGTCCGGCAATGCGTGGGGTTTCTTCTTCGACATCATCCATCATCGCGGTCAGCTGTCGACGTACTTGCGCCCCATGGGCGCGAAGGTGCCGCAGATTTATGGGCCGAGTGCGGACGAACCAATGAGTTAGCGGCATCGGGTGAGCTGGTGAATTGGTGAGTTGGACCGGTCCGTGCCACGGCGGCACGGGCCAAGGTCTTGCTTTCGTCCCTGCCATGAGGCACCCGTACTTATCTCGCAAATCACACCGGATGGTTCGGCTGTCGCATTCGTCGAATCATGGTGTCACCTCGCCATTCGCGCAATCGACAGACGAGGCGAGCGCGGCATGAGCTCCGTGCTCATTACTCCGGTTGGTCCAGACGATCACGTCCGCGGTCCTGCGGACGCGCCGATCACGCTCGTTGAGTATGGCGACTACGAATGTCCTCACTGTCGCCTTGCCCATGTCGTCCTGCAGCAGGTCTTTGAAGACGTTGTTGACCAGGTGCGATTCGTATTCCGGAATTATCCGGTAGCCGACGCGCACCCGCACGCGTGGACGGCAGCCGAAGCAGCCGAGTCAGTCGGCGCGCGTGGCGGCGAAGACGCGTTCTGGACAATGCACGACTTGTTATTTGAGAACCAGGACGCGCTGCAGCACGACGATCTGATCGAGTACGCGGCCGCGGCTGGTGTCGACCCGGTTGTGGTCGCCGATGATCTCTCGTCGGACGTCAGGCGCGAACGCGTTCAACGCGACGTCGCATCGGGCAGGCGAAGCGGCGTAAGAGGAACCCCGACCTTCTTCGTGAATGGCCGCCGGTTCGAGGGTGACTGGACGGATCCGGGTGCGCTCACCGAGGCGCTTCAGGACGGCACCCGCGGTCATACTCACACGGCGCACTGAACATCAGTTTCCAGTTTCCAGTTCGGTGCTCGTGGTTTACTGCCAACTGGTTACTGGAAACTGTGATCCACTCAACAACTCTTCAGCAGAGTCTCGCGCCGACCCGTTCGAATCGACTGGTCCCAGTTCGAGGGAATGGCAGCGCGCCGATTAGTGATTCACGATGAGTGATTAGCGATGAGCGATTCGACATACCTCCCCATCCGGGTGATCCGTCGACGCCGTAAAGCAGACGACAATCGCCCGCATGACGACTTCTTCACTTCTCTCGTTATCCAATGAACTCGCCGATCTTTCCGCCGCCAAGGCCTCGGCCGTCGTGCAGGTGCTCGGCGCCCGCAGGCCTGCCAGTGGTGTGATCCACGGTCCCGACACGATCCTGACAACCGGCCGGGCAATCGGACGAGAAGATGGTGTCCGCGTGAGGATCGGCGACGCCGCGATCGATGCGAACATCGTCGGATGGGATGCTGCAACAGGGATCGCGGTGATTCGGACGAGCCACAAAATGGACATCGCGCCGCCGTTTTCCGAAACCGAACCCCGAACCGGCCAGTTCGTGCTTGCACTCGCGCGATCGTGGAGTAACGCACTCACAGCCAGTGCCGGCATTGTCGCCGTCGTCGGAGGACCACTCAGGACGGGCAGACGCCGTGAGATCCCGCGTGTCATTCGGGTGACCGCACCGATGCACGAAGGTTTTGCGGGTGGCGGGTTGTTCGATGCGGCGGGGCAACTGACGGGAATCACAACCGCGGCGATCATTCGTGGGTTTGGGGTCGTCATCCCGGCATCGATTGCAGTAACGTCGGCGAATCAGATTCTCACGACCGGCGGATCGCGCGGTTTCATTGGCATCGCGGCGCAACCCGTTCACGTGCCGGCAGCGCACAAGACGGATGACAGGGAGCGCGCGTTGCTCGTCGTTGGCGTGACTCCCGGTAGCCCGGCGGACGCTGCCGGACTCATCGTTGGCGACATCCTGCTCGACTTCGCCGGAGCCCGCATCGAATCGACAGAGGATCTGCTGGACCGGCTGACGAGCGAGCGCATTGGGCAGAAGGTTCCGGTGAAAACGCTGCACGGAGGCGTGGTGCGCGATATCGATATCCTCGTGGCAAATCGGCCGCGTGGGTGACTGGTCGGGACGCCGCTGCTCGAAGCGGCGTCCTTGATCATATGCGCGTCGTCCTGGTCGGGCCCGCATCGCGAAGAGAACGGGCCAGGCGGAATCTGCCCGAGGCGGTGACCATTGTTGGTGAGGCGTCGACACTGAGTGACGGGCGGGTGGCCGCGGCCGCTTCAAATGCCTATCTACTCTTGATTCCAGTGACCGGCGACGAAGAGCCTCTCGTTGAACCCTTGACGCGACGCGAAACGCAGGTGCTCGAGCTGGTAGCCGATGGCTTGTCGAACAAAGCCATCGCCAGCGCGCTCAGCGTCAGCGACGAGACCGTCAAATTCCACCTGGCGTCAATTTTTGGCAAGCTGAGTGCCTCAAACCGCACTGACGCCGTACGCCTTGCGCTCCGGCACGGCCTCGTCACGATCTGAAATCCGCTTCGACTCATACTTGCGTAACGAGTGTTGGCGACCGCCGCAGGACGCGGCGGCCACCAACCTTCTGGTGGGCTTACTTCACACTGACGGCAAGCGCCTGTGTGTAAGTGATGTTGACCTTGTCACCAACCTTGTATCCGTCGAGATTCTTTTTGTCTTCGACCTTGAACGACATCCGGCTCCCACTTTCAGTTTTCACCGACACCGACGGGATCTTGGGATCGATTTCTTCGATCGTGACGGCTGCCGTCAGCTGCTGAGCGATCGTTCCACCGGGTTTGTCGCCCGAAGTGCGCGTGACACTGGTGGAAATTGGTTCCTTCGGCTTGTCGCCCGGTCGGCTAATCGCCGAGACCACCGATTCGTGATACCGGAACGTCACTGTGTCGCCGACCTTGAGCGCATCGAAGCGCTGCACTTCCGGGCCGCACACGACGTCGACCACGAAGCCGTCCTGCCCCTTCAGCGTGACCATCCGCGCGGTCTTATCAATCGCCACGACCGTGGCCGTCTTGGTCAAGGTCTCGGCCACGGTGACCGGCTTCTGCGCCGCATGCGCAGCCGGGGCGGCAAGTAAAGCGGCCAAAGCCGCGACGACCGTCGTCATTCTCATAGTTCCTCCATCTGCGAACCAAGCCGACCGAAGTGGATAAGGGTGTGCCCGGGTATGTCGAGTGACGTCTCGCACACCGGATGCCAGAGATCGATCACGGGCGGTTCTCCGCCCAACTCTAGGAAAGCATTGGAGTTTTGGTTCGTACGAGGCGGGGCAGGAGTCGGAGGAACCTCCATATTTCGTGGAGGTGCCTCCGAAATACCAGAATGTCAGATTTGCCTTTTGCCTTGTCCTTTTTGCCTTTTGCCTTTTAACGCATTCCGCCGGCGGCGAGGGACTTCAACATGTCGATTGGCAGCCGCGTCCCGGCACGAGCGTTGGCAGAACGGATTCGTTCCGCCGTAAGGCCGTGATCGCGCAGTGTCATCAGATCGTCGAGCGTGAGCTTGTCGTAACCGAGCGCCTTCACGTCCTTCGCATAATCCGCGGTGACACCGTGATCGCGGATACGGATCAACGCGTCAATTGGCTGACCAGCGTATCCGAGGGAACGCATCTCGCGGACGTACTCAACCGTGACCCCGTGGTCGCGAGCACGAACCAGGTCGTCGATCGACAGCGAGTATCCAAGCTGGCGCATGTCGCGCACGTACTCCGTGGTGACGCCATGATCTCTGACGCGCACCAACTCATCGAGCGGCAGCTTGTTGTAGCCAGCGTCTCCGAGTCCGCGCACGTACTCCGGAGAGACGCCGTGATCCCGGACCTTGATTAATTCCTCCATCGGCACGGACGTGTAACCGGCATTGCGCATCGCTCGGACGTAATCAGGCGTGATGCCGTGATCGCGCGCTTCACGGAGGGCATCGGCTGACAGGCCTTTGTAGCCGTTGTCGGCAAGCTCGCGGACGTACGACGGAGTGACTCCGTGATCTCTCAGCGTGATTAAGGCGTCGAGCGTTCCAAGCCGATACCCGAGCGCTGCCATTTCGCGGAGATAGGTGGCCTGCACGCCATGCTGCCCCGCGCTCACCAGTTCCGACGTGTTCGGTTTGCCATAGCCCTGCTTCGTCAATTCGTCGATGAATGCGTAGCCGATATCGTGTCGGGCCATCTCGTACTGCTGCTCAGGTGTCGGACGACTAAAGCCACGCTTCACCATCTCGCCTGGAAATGCTTGATCAGCGATGAACGTAAAGGTGCCGGCACCCACGCCACTGCGAATGACGCCTTCGAAGTTGAACGTCCCTGCGTCACGGCGCACCTTGAACTGCACCAGGCCGCCCGTACCTGTGAGCTGTGCAGCCGTAAGCCCCTCGAGCTGTTCAATCGGCACGTTGGTGCTACTCGACGAATTGCGCTCGACGATCCGCAGATGAACCACGCCTTTCGTGTCGGTCGGACGAATTTCCCAGGTGCCCGGCACGTTCTCCTGCTGGACGCCAACCGCGAACGCCGCGGCTCGGACCACGGCGCGCACTTGCTTGAGTCCATCGAGCGGCAGATGCGCGATCGCCTTGACGTCTTGCTGCACTGCAGTCTTCGCGGAGTGGACGGCCTCGCGCGCGTCTGGGAATCGAGGCCACTGTTGTTCGGCCGCCGGCGGTGGTTCAGCGGCAGTCGTCAGCACCGGGCGCGCCGCAGCGACTGCGGCGAGGATGCCGACGACGACCGCCGCAGCGGCGATGCGCACTCGCGTCGATGGCCGGCGGCGATTCCGCGCGGCGTCGAGCGCGGCAAGCATGCGGCCCTCGAGTTGACGCGGCCGTGCCATACACACCGCCAGCGCGGGCGCGCGCCGGCCACCGAACGAATACGCGATCTCCAGCAGGTGGCTCGCATATTCGCGCGGCTCGGTCCCGGCCGCGATCACGCGATCGTCACACGCCAACTCGCGCTCGATGCGAATTCGCTTTGCGATCCACCAGACGGCAGGATGAAACCAGTACATGGCGCACGCGGCGAGCGCAACGGTATGCGTAAGGCAATCGAACCTTGCGACGTGCGCAAGCTCGTGTAACAGCACTGCCCGGCGACGGTCTTCGTCCCATGTCTCGGCAATCAAGGGGACGACAATCGCTGGATGACGGGTGCCGAGGGCCAGCGGCACGTTGCGCTCACGGCTCTCGAGCAGGCGAACTGGACGCGACACACCGAGCGCACGCAAGCATTCTGAAAACACCCGGTTCCATTCACGTTCGTCAATGACTGTCGCCTGGCGGATGAATCGACGAACCTGGCATTGCCCCGCGAACCAATACATCAGGAGCGCAATGATGCCTGCCGCATAGATCCAGGCGGCAATCGCCGCCAGCGAGCGCGGCTCCGTCGAGATGCTTGACGTCGCTGCAGCCGACTGAACCTGCGCTGGCGCTGACGCGATAAATGAACCCGGCGATTCGATGCCGAACGGGACGACTGGAGGTGATGCTTGTACGGCACGGTCTTCCGCCTTCGCCAAGGCTCCGGCGGACCGCCGTAGCTTTAGCGGAGGCTGGGCAGACCCTGCCAAAGGCACCGCGCCAACGGCAAGCGGCCATGATGGAAGAATCTGCGAGACAGCCGGAAGAAGCAGCAGGCAGACGAGCACGGACATCCACACGAGATGGCGCGCCGCAGCGGATGCGCGTCGCATGAACAGCATCTGCACGATTGCCGCGAAGCCGACCAATGCCGTCGCCTTCACGATCAGCCACAGCACCACTGCGGAAGTGGAGTCGGCAAACCAGGTGGTCATCGTTCGTCTCCCTGTTCGCGGGCGCGCTTCAGCAGGTTGCTCAGATGCCGGTACTCAGAAGCCGAGAGCTGAGTCGAGCGGATATCGAGCAGTGCCGCAATTGCCGAACCCGGTGAGTTGTCGAAGAAGGTGCGGACGAGCTGTTTCAATGCCGATCGGCTGGCGTCTTCCGTTTTCACGGCGGGAAAATAGACGAAACGGGGACCGTCGTATTCGCGCGCCAGCAGGCCGCGATCGATCATGATCTCGAGCAGCTTGCGTACGCTCGACGGGCTGGGTGCATCGGGCAGCTCAGCCCGGATTTCCTCCACCGTCGCGCGGCGGCGACGATAAAGGATCTCCATAATCTGGCTTTCGCGGCGGGTAAGGTCAACGGTGGTGAGCTTGGCCATGGTGACGACAGCTTTGACGGTGGCGCCGAGCAGAGGGTTTCGTCTCTGCGCGAATATTTTCGCTCATCGCGAATATATTCGCGACTCACAGGGCTGTCAATCAGAACCTTGTAGAACCCCGCCGAACCTAGTAGAAACATGTAGACCCCGATGACGAACCCGTTCCCGCCGCGCCGCGAGTTCCTTCAGATCCTGATCGCCGCCGCCGCGGTGCCCCACCGCGCACGGCGGCAACACACGACGGCTGTCGAGTCGGCGCCCACGGCCGGCTCGAACACAGCCGGCCACCACGTCTATCCGAATCAGCCGATTCAGGATGCTCTCGAAACCGCGGCACGTGATCCTGTCAATAAAACCGTCTACGTACACGCGGGAACGTATCGGCCGGCCTCAAAGGGTCAGGCGCTGATCTGGCTGAACGCCCGACACGACGGGATCACGCTGCAAGCCGTCGGTGATGTGATCCTCACGGCAGCGAATCCCGAGGTCGCGGACCCGCATCATCCCGGGTCTCCGGCCGTTGTCAATCATGTCGTGTACTTTGGCGACGGGATTTCCCGGAAGACGACGTTTCGCGGATTCAAAATCACTGGCGCCAACAACTTCACGACCGGCAACGGCGAGCAGTCTCCGATTGAAGCCGACGAGATTCGCAAGACCACCTTCTTTTACACCGACGGCGGCGGAATCAAGGTCTACGCGCGGGCATATCCGGTCGTCGAGGACGTCGAGATCTTCGGCAACTATTCGAGCCCGTGTGGCGGTGGCGTCTCGGTCGAGCACCTCGGACGTCCGCTGGATTCGGTCCTCTTTCGCAACTGCATCTTCCGCGACAACCGGACCCAGACGACCGGATCGGCACTCGATCTGCTGCACGGCAGCTATGCGACGCTCGAGAACTGCCTGTTCGTCGGCAACATCGCAAATATCGGCGTAGACGTCGTCGGCCTTCTTGGCGGCGCCGAGTATCACGCCGAGCATGGGTCCGGGGCGCTGACGGTGTTCGAAGGATCGCGCGCCACCGTGACCCGTTGCACGTTCACCGGCAACTGGAACGGCGTCGATGACAATGGCATCGGCAGCACCTATGTCGACTCGATTTTCTGGATGAACACGCTCAAGGGAGGAATCTCCACCGGTCCGCGCTACGAGCTCGATATCGCTGATGCCGAAGGTGTCCGTGGATCGTTCATTCACGGCGAAGTAAACGACCTGCGCGACACTGTCGATCGCAAGGCCAACACATTCGATCCACCCGATCCGCGGTTTGACGCCAGGTTCGTTCCGCAGGCGCCGCAATATGCCAAGGTGGGATATCGCCCGCTAGCACGCAAGTGATTTGCTCTCGCTTCTCGCCTTTCGCTCCTCGCTCCTCGGTCATGGTTGCAACAGCCACCCTCGAGCAGCGAGACGCGAACAGCGAAGGAATATAATCTCCACCATGAAAACGAATCGCCGCACGTTCATGACGACACTCGCGGCAGGCGCGGCTGCCTCCAGGCTCATCCGTGGAAAGGGCCAGCGCTACCCAATCGCGTTTTCCACGCTGGGATGTCCGGCCTGGAGCTGGAAGAACATCCTCGACCAGGCCGATCGGCTTGGCTATTCAGCAATCGAGCTCCGAGGGGTTGCCGGCGAAATGGACCTGCCGAAAGTCCCCGAGCTTTCAGGCTCGCAGCTCGCCGTATCGAAAAAGGACCTCGCCGCTCTGGGTCTCGTCGTCTCAGACCTTGGCGCCTCGGCCGCGATGCACGAGACCGGCGCCGCGCGCGAGAAGGCTTTTGACGAAGGGCGACGATTCATCGATCTCGCGCACGCGATGGACGTGAAGTACGTGCGCATCTTCGGCGACAAGATTTCACCCGATGAGCCTCGTGACGCCGTCTTTGCTCGCGTCATTGACGGCTTCCGGCAGATGGCCGCTTACGCGAAACCCGCGGGTGTCACGGTAATCCAGGAGACGCACGGCGACTTCACGCATTCGAAAGACATCGTCGCGATCTACAAGGGCGTTGGCTCGGACGCCTACGCAATCCTGTGGGATGCGCATCATACATTCGCCGCCGGTCACGAACAGCCGGCTGAAACCTGGGCGGCACTCGGCCGCTGGGTTCGTCACACGCACTTGAAAGACTCGGTTCCCGCCGGAACGGATCGTAAGTATGTGCTGACCGGCACGGGCGACGTGCCCGTCAAAGCGCAGGTCAAGACGCTCGCAGGCGCCGGATACAAGGGCTACTACTGCTTCGAGTGGGAGAAGAAGTGGCACCCCGAGATCGAGGAGCCCGAGGTCGCGTTCCCGCACTATGCGAAGACGATGGCCGAGTACTTGAAAGAGGCGGGAGTCAGGGCCACCTAATCCGTTGGCGGGTCGGAAGATCCCGCCCTACTCTTCTTTTATCTCGATCGTCGAATTGATTTTCGGCGACTCGACAAGCTGTTTCTTCCCTGACGGCCACTGCACTTCGATCTTGTCGACACGGCCGCCGCTACCGAGACCGAAATAGAGCGGGTAAAGGCTGTGCGACAAATAGCCGGAGTCGCCATCGTACACCTTCGTATACGTCGACCCACCAGCGGTCAGCTTGACAATCGCGCCGAGTCCGTCGCGATTCGACGTCGTGCCTGTCAGCTTGATCGCGATGTAATGAACTGACGTCTTTTCGGTCAGATTGCTGATCAGCACCATCGGCGCAGCATTGAACTCGTTGGTGACGATATCAAGGTCGCCATCGCCGTCGACGTCGAAAATGACCGACGAGCGCGACGCGCGCGCGCCCCACACCTCGACGCGTCCGGTCGCGTCTTTCGCATCCGGATGCGCTTTGTCCTTGCCCGATGCATCGAGCCCGAACCAGGGCGCGGCGAGATTCCCTGCGCGGGGCTCGACACCAAGCACGAACTCGGCGTCCACGAACTTCTGGCCGTGGTCGTTCAGCTTGACGGAGTTCATTTCGTATCGCTCCGGATAATTCATCCCCGAGGCGATAAACGCGTCGTCGAAGCCGTCCGCGTTCAAGTCAGCGACGCTGGGTCCCCACGGACAATAGCTCTCTGCGCCAATCGCGTCCGACACTTCCTTGTACTTGTTCGGTCCTTCCTTCATGAAGAACGCATTTCCCCAGATGCTCGTCTTGCCCGTGCCGCGAAACGACACCGGCCACTTCATGTCGGATTTTTGTTTTTCTCGTTCCGGACCCATCGCTTCGCTCATGTCGGAATGCATATCGGTGATGAAGATGTCGAGCCGGCCGTCGTTGTTGAAATCGAAAACGTTGACGCCCATCGATCCCCACGGGGTCTTCGGAAAAACGAGGCGGCTCTTCTTCGCAAACTGCTTGCCGCCGACGTTCTCGTAGTACTGATCGTCGCCAAGCATGTTCAGGACATATAAGTCGGGCCAGTCGTCGTCATTCACGTCGACGACGGTGGCATCACCGGACCAGGAAAGATCGACGAGGCCTGCCTGCTTGGAGACGTTGGTGAATCGGTTTTTGCCGCCGTTGTGATAGAGCACGCTGGCCTCGGCGCGCTGTGGCTTCAAATGACCGGAGAACGCATCCTCGAATGCGACGTAGTACTCATAGCCGTCGCCGGCAATCGTATTGGTCGTGTATTTGCCAACGTTCACGAGAAACAGATCGAGGCGCCCGTCCCGGTCGTAGTCGAAGAACACAGCGGCCGACGAGTGCCCCACATACGTCAGGCCCGCCTGAGCCGTGATGTCGCGGAAATGACCCTTACCGTCATTCTCGAACATGACGTTGCCGCCGCGGACCGTCGTGACATACAGATCCGGATCGCCGTCGTTATCGATATCGGCAAACGAGGCGGAGACACCGATCCTGTCGGGAACCGCGACGCCGGCTGACGCTGTGATGTCCTGGAACTTTCCGCTGCCAAGATTCTTCCAGAGCTGATTGCCGCCGACCTGACTGACAAAATAGATGTCGATCAATCCGTCGCCGTCGACGTCTGCCATCGCAATTCCGTTCCCGTGGTCGTAGTGCGCCGCCTTGTAGGTTTTTCCAGCATCGTCGACGATTCGATGTTTGAAGGTAATGCCAGTTGCGGTCACGCGGTCGGTGAACTGAAAGTGGTGAAACGTGTTGACGTCGGAGATCGCCTTGGCCTGCTCGGCGGCCAGGCGCCTCAGCCATGAGGTCTCCTGCACATCATCAGGAACGTATCGGATGGTGACGTCGCGCGGCGCCTGGGCGCGCAAAAAAAGAGACGTGCCGATCGTGCCACACAGCAGGAAGGCGAACGAGAGGAAGCGCCGTGAACCCAAACTCAAACCTCCTCGGCATTACTTTATTCCTGGACTCGACAAGTGTCGATCCGGGCCGGACCTATTCGTATAGACCATGAAGCTGGCAGTGACGCCGGCAAATTCAAAGGATTTCGCGATGAAGCAATATCTTCTCAGTGTTCTTCAACCCGCAGGCGGCGTGATGCCTGCGCCGGAAGCCCTGCAAAAAATCATGCGCAACGTATACGCTCTTCGCGACGAAATGAGATCCGCAGGCGCGTGGGTGTTCTCCGGAGGTCTCCACGAACCGAGCACCGCGACTGTCCTCCGTCCTCAGAATGGCGAGGTCCTGACAATCGATGGGCCATTCACGGAAACCAAGGAGTACATCGGCGGCTTTTCCATTGTCAAAGCGCCGGACCTCGACGCCGCGCTCATGTGGGGGCGGAAGCTCGCAACCGCCACGACGTTGCCGATTGAGGTTCGCCCTTTTCGAGACGAAGGAGGCAACTGAGCCGGCATGTCAACAGTAACCGCGGGTGAGATCGAACGCGTCTTTCGTGCCGAGCACGGGCGCGCGATTGCCATCCTGGTCCACTCTTTTGGTGATATCGATCTCGCTGAAGAAGCGGTCCAGGATGCGTTTGCGGCAGCGGTGGCGCGATGGCCCGCTACCGGACTGCCGCCCAGCCCCGCGGGGTGGATTATCACGACCGCGAAGAACAAGGCGATCGATCGGTTGCGCCGCGAGGCGTCACGTGAGGAACGGCATGCGCAGGCAGCGCAGCACCACCGAACGTCTGGCAGCGGGGGATCTCTAGATCCCGGAACCGAGGATCTCGTGAGTGCGGAGGAGCCCGTGCGCGACGATCGACTGCGCCTCATTTTCACTTGTTGTCATCCGGCGCTCGCCATCAACGTGCGAGTCGCGCTGACGCTTCGACTGCTTGGCGGCCTCACGACGCCGGAGGTCGCGCGCGCGTTCTTGACGTCAGAGACCACGATGGCGCAGCGGCTCGTCCGCGCGAAGGGAAAAATCCGTGATGCAGGGATTCCGTACCGAGTTCCGGATCAAACGGAACTGCCGTCGCGCTTGCAAGCGGTCCTCGCGGTCGTGTATTTGATTTTCAACGAAGGCTACGCCGCGGCGGCGGGCGAGCACCTCGTGCGCGGAGAATTATGTGGGGAAGCGATTCGGCTGGGCCGCATGTTGTCCGAGCTTATGCCGCGCGAACCCGAAGTCCTCGGCTTGCTGGCGTTGATGCTCTTGATCGACGCGAGGCGGCCAGCGCGGCTTGCTCCCGGCGGCCAGCTCATACGATTGGCGGATCAGAATCGCGCGGCCTGGAATCAGACGTTGATCGCCGAAGGACAAGGGATCGTGCGGCACTGTCTTCGCCGCAATGAACCAGGCCCGTACCAGATACAGGCGGCAATCAACGCCGTTCACAGCGATGCGCCGACGACAGCCGATACGGACTGGCGGCAGATTCTGCAGCTTTACGACCAGCTCCTGCAATTCATGCCCGGACCGATCGTCGCCCTGAATCGCGCGGTTGCGCTTGCCGAGGTCCATGGACCCGAAGCCGCGCTCCGAACGATGGACGCAATCCAGCGCGAGAGTCCAGAGCTGAATCGCTATCATCTTTTCCACGCAGTTCGTGCCGACTTGCTGAGACGACTGGGTCGTGTCAGCGAGGCAGCAGCCGCATACGAAGCCGCAATCGCGTGCAGCACGAACCAGGTAGAGAGCGATTTCCTGCAGCAAAACCTTGAAGCGGCTGGTCGTCCCGATTAGAGACGGAGCGTCCCGGATCCGAACACTTCTTTGCTTTATTCACTGCTTGCGGGGCCCCACCCCCGCTCGCTCTCGCTCGGCGACTTCGCGCCTCGCTCGGGCCGCAGGCGCTTTCCCTTGTCCCTTTTCCCTTCTCCCTTTGTAGTCTGTGGCATGCCGCTGGCAGCGCCTAACCCGAAATGATCTGGACGAACCTTCGGTACTCGGCACGAAGTCTCGCCCGAACTCCAGGTCTGACGATCACACTTCTGCTCACGATCGCGGTCGGCGTCGGCAGCAATGCCGCGGTGTTCGGGTTCGTCCGCGGACTGACGCTGCGCGATCTTCCAGCTGCGGAAAGCAATCAGGTCATATCGGCTGCCATGGCCCGTATCGGCCTGCTGCTGACATCAGCGGCGTGGGCGGTGTTCGCCTTGGCATGCATCAACGTTGCGACGCTCCTTCTGTCGCGGTGGTCGAGTCGAACGCGCGATTCGAGCGTGCGGATGGCGCTCGGAGCGACGCGCGCACAAATGGCCGGGCAGTTACTGGCCGACTCGGTCCTGATTTCTCTCACCGGCGCCGCGTTCGGAGGTCTGGCCGCTGCATGGACGACACGGGTTGTCCCGTCGTTGCTGTTTGAACAGGACGCGGAGCAGTTGGTCTTCGTCCTGGATCGTTCTGCGACCCTCACCGCATCGATCGGCTGCGCATTCATCATGGTGATCTGCGGTCTTGCCCCGCTCATCGAGATCCGTCGTGATGATTCCGCACGGGTCCTGCGGCGCGAAAGCGCCGGTCCTTCGCAGCTTATGCGGCGCGTACGGACGATCCTGGTCAGTATGCAGATGGCGTGCTGCTGCCTGCTCGTGATCTCCGCCGCCATACTGATCACTGGTTTTCGTAGCGCGCTTCGCACGCAGACGGGCCGCCACCTGGCACACGCGATGCTTGCAACCGTCGAATCGCAAGAGCGATTTACGCGCCCAGATTTAGGGCTCGAGTACTTTCAAGCGATCGAACAGGCGGCGCAGTCGATGCCGGAAACGGTGACAACGGCCTGGTCCGCCGTGCCGCCCGGCAACCGGCCCGGCTCGCAACCGGTCCGCATCGTGCCGGCAAATCCGACGCTGAGAGAGCTCACCCTGGACGTTGCTCTGTTCACGCCTGAGTCAATGGCTGCGGTCGAACTGCCGCCGGTCGCGGGCCGCATGTTCGGTCGGTCCGACACCACACAATCCTGTCCTGTCGTCGTCCTCAATGCGGCAGGTCGTGATCTTCTCGGGCACGACGTCGTTGGTGAGCGGATGCTGGATCTCGCAGGCCATCACGCAGAGATTATCGGTGTTGTGGCACCGAGCGACGCCAGTAGAAAACTCGGCGTTCGTCCGACCGTCTATTACTATCCGGTCCAGGCGCTTGTCTCGCCCGATCGGATTGGCGCCACTGGATTTCGCGTTCCGGCGGATGTGACCCGTCGGCGCGGAGTGCTGGAGACCTACGTCCTGTCCCCGACATATCTCGATCTGATGGGACTGACGATCACCTCGGGGACGCCTTTCACGAGTAGCCCCGCACAAGGCTGCCGCGTCGCCCTCGTCAACGAAGAGGCCAGCGAACGATATTTCGGCGGAGATGCTACGGGTGGCGCCGTTATCGACGACAGTGGCCATCGCACCAACATCATTGGCGTGGTGCATTCGCCATTGCTGAGAGCGTCGCAGCGGCAAGCCGAACCTGCCATTTACTTTCCGATGGCACAGGACTTCCTGCCGCGTATGACGCTCATCGTCGGATCTCGTGATGCCAGCGCCGCCACGATTGCGTCGCTGCGCAGCCGGCTCGATGGCATCCCAGGTGGCCGGTCGCCAGTTATCATCACAACTCTCGAAGAGCATCTGAGCCGCGTCGCCCTCGCCCCCGAACGAATCGCCATGGTGCTGATCGGTGCATCGGCCGGCATCGCGCTTCTGCTTGGTGGTCTCGGCCTATACGGCGCGATGGCCGATGCGGCGCGTCAGCGCCGCCGTGAGTTTGGTGTGCGTCTCGCACTGGGTTCGCCAGGGTGGCGATTGGTGAGCGAGGTGCTCCGAGAAGGTGCGCGTCTCGCCGTCGCCGGAACAATCGCTGGCCTGCTTGCCTCCCGTCTTGTTGCGCGCTGGCTGTCGCAGGTTTCCCCCTCTGCCGATCCACCGCCGGTTTGGATCTGGGCCGCCGCTCCCGTCGCGCTTCTCGTGGCGGTGTTGATCGCGAGCGTCCTGCCGGCGCGTCTCGCGCTCGCGACGGATCCGCTGACCGTCATGCGCGAACAATGACATTGCAGTCACCGTGGCCAGGGCTTGCCATTACGCTTTCGCAACGACCTGCACGTAACCGGTGGCGCTTTCCATGCGGCGACCGACGTCGGCCGCTGATGACGAGGCATTCGGACTGGATCCGCAACCGCTGAAGAGCAACAGACGAGAACCCGCGGAAGGAATATGGATGCGGAAGCTGCGAAACATCTTAACGGCGCGATCCGATCGCAAAGAGTGTGGAAGCTGAGCGCACGTACATGATGCCGTCCGAGAGTGCGGGCGTCGCCATGAGTGGTTCGCCCATCGTGTTGGTCGCGATCAGACGAAATTGACGGCCGGCGGCGACAACCAGCATCTCTCCATCTTCGTTCGACAGATACACGCGGCCGTCCGCCGCCACCGGTGATGCGCTGAACCCGCTGCCGACAGGATCGAGTCGTTTACGATAAACCTCCGTGCCTGTCTCGACTTCGTAGGCGTCGAAAATTCCGTCGTTGTTAAGTGAATAGAGAATGCCGTCGTACGCCAGCGGCGTCGGCATGTACGGACCGCGGGCGGTCTTGCTCCATGCGACCGCCGTGTTGCTGCTGTGATCCTTGTCGAGTGTCAGGTCGCCTCTTGCCTCTGGGCGCACGGCAAAGATCGGCCGCTCGGGCCGCCGTCCGCTCGCGACGATGATCAGGCCATTGGCAAAGATCGGTGTCGGCGCCGTGATCTTCGAGCTGCCGCCTAGTCGCCACAACTCCTGGCCGGTGCGGGCATCGTAGCCTCGAATGTAGTTCGCGGCGTTAGTCACCAGTTCCGCGCGATCGCCTGTTGTGATGACCGTGGGCGTTCCCCACGAGGGAAGCTCATCGCGATCGGTTTTCCAGACAACGTTGCCGGTTGCCGCATCGAGTGCGAGCACGAATGAGTCTGCCTGCGTATCGCACTGCAGGAGCACCAGGCCGTTCCAAATGATCGGCGAACTCGCAGGGCCCCATTCGTACGATGGAATGTCGTAGGCGCCCATGTCGACGTGGCCCAAACTTACATTCCAGAGGAGGGTCCCATTCACATCGTACGCATAGACACCTTGCGAGCCAAACCACGCGACGACAATGCGTCCGTCGGTTGCGGGCGAGGCACTCGCATAGGTCGACTTGATGTGCCGCTTGTTTCCCGGCGCTCCTTCGAATGCAATGCGCTGCCAGACGATCTGTCCGGTTCGCTTGTCGATCGCGTAGAGCACCCACTTGTGCCGAGATCGATCGTCGGATGCATCCCCGTCACCATAGAGCCCCCGCTTGAACGTGGCGTTGGGCCGGCTGCTGATCGCACTCGTCACAAAGACACGATCGCCCCAGACGATCGGGCTCGAATGCGCGAGACCTGGAATCGGTGTGCGCCAGAGGATGTTTTCTCCGGTCGTGCCGTTCCATTTATCGGGAAGACGCTGACCATCAGCAACTCCCGACGCACCGAATCCTCTGAAAGAAGGCCAGCTGCCCTGGCTCGACGCAGGCGCCGGCAGCGTCACTCCGTCCCTACCGGTTCGAACAATCTTCCGGTCTGGTACGCCCCGCTTCTCTCCTTCCGGCACCCACGCGCTGTCGTGAAGGATCATGCGGCGCGCCACACATCCGTCCTCGATTACTGTCAGCACAAGGTGTGTGCCGTCCATGCGAAATCGATAGCGGCCCAGGCCGACGCAGTCCTCAACGGCCGGTGTTCGTACCGTGAGTTCATCCTTTTCCGCTCTCCACGAACCGCTGAACGTCGGCCAGCCCTCGCCCTGCAGCGCGAGAGCGCCATCGGGCGAAAGCCTCAATGTGAACAAACCGTAGTGCAGCGGCGTTGACGGGATAGCGGCTGACTGGCCGGTGCTGACGTTGAGCGTGGCGCACAAACACGCGACGAAGCTGACGCCAATCGGAAAACGCGCGAGTATGATGCGCACGAACCGGATGCTAACACCGATTCCCGATCACTGAACTTCTGGCCCCGCTGCGGTGTCCAAGGTAACCATGCTTGAAGCACGCGGTTTGACGAAACGTTACGGCGGATTCCTCGCACTGGATCGAGTCGACTTCCACGTCCGCCGAGGTGAAATCCTTGGCTATCTCGGTCCGAACGGATCCGGCAAGAGCACAACGGTTAATGCGGTCGTCGGCCTCATCGATCCCAGCGCCGGCTCGCTGTCGATCGACGGGATCGCAATCCTGGATGATCCCGTCGGCTATAAGCGCCGGATTGGATACGTGCCGGAGGAGCCGCACCTCTACACGCACCTGACCGCCACCGAGTATCTGATGCTCGTCGGGCGACTGCGCGAACTGCCGGAGGACACGCTGACGGCTCAGGTCCCGGAGCTGCTGCGTCTGCTGCTCCTCTGGGATAGCAGGTATTCGACGATGGCGTCGTACTCCAAGGGCATGCGGCAACGTGTGCTCCTGGCCGCCGCGCTTCTCCATAACCCCGATCTTCTCGTGCTGGATGAACCGTTCTCGGGGCTTGATGTGACGGCGGGACTCCTCTTTCGGACGCTGCTCCGTCTCTTTGTTGCGGGCAATCGCATGGTGTTGTTCAGCACACACCGGTTCGACATGGTTGAACAACTGTGTTCCCGCGTCGTGATTCTTTCAGCCGGCCGTATCGTCGCCGAACACGATGTCGCGTCGCTTCGCGATCCCGAGTCGCCGTCGCTCGAGGAGATCTTCGTTCGCGCCACGCGACAGAGCGATTTCGCGCCTTTAGCACGGCAAATACTCGACGTCGTCCAAGTCTCGTAGGCCATGCATCAGTCGACTGCGGTCCGGCGGATCACGCATACCCCGTTGTGGCGTTTAACGTGGCATTTCTTCGGCGCCATGTTCGACTTCGGCGTGCTAACGCCAGCGGGAGCCGACTCGTTTACACATCTGTTGCTCGGTAGTGTCGGGGCGGTGATTGCGGTAGGGTTGGGAGCGACGCGGGTGTACGCCGGAAAGTACGCGGCGCTGTCCGGAGGTGCGTCGCCCGAAGCGTACCGCATCGCTGTCCTTGGCGACGACCTGTTTCTGATCGGCCTCCCAATGCTGCTCGTTGCTCTGGCGACGCTGCTGGTCAGTCAATCCCTGTTCCCAGACGAACGTGATTTCCGCATTCTCGGTCCGCTTCCGCTTGGAAGGACTGTCATCTTTGGCGCCAAACTCACGGCGCTCTTCCTCTTCACTGGAATGTTCGTCGCCGTGCTGCACGTGGCGCTCGCGCCCTTGATGGTGCTGGCCTCGTTCAGTCGTTTCAGCGAGCACGCGGTCCTCGCGCGTCTGGCCGCGTGGCTAGTTGCAAGCGTCATGGGCTCACTGTTCGCAATGCTCGCGATCGCGGCATCCGTCGGAACCGCGACCCTCGTGCTCTCGCGGACCCGATTGCATGCGCTCACGGCGCTCGCGAGGAGTCTGCTGCTGACGTCACTCGTTGTCTGCGTGCCGTTTGTTTTCTGGTTGCCAAACGCAGGTCAGGCACTCGCCCGCAAGGCGGTATGGTTGACGATCGTTCCTCCCGCATGGTTCGTCGGGCTCGAACACTTCCTGTTAAGGAGTACCGACTGGTATGCACAACTCACGCTGCTCGCTCTCGGCGGATTCACCGCAGTGGCCGTCATCGTTGGCGGAGTGTACGTGCTCCTGTTCAGGCGCTTCGAACACCTGCTACTCCGGCCACCGGCAATCTCGATTCCTCGATTCCGCCGCGAGAGCAGCGAAATGCGGAGTACAGCATCAATCGCATCGAACCGCGCGAGCGTTTCCGCCTCTGCATTTCGCGCAGTGTCTCGCTTTATCGTTGCGACGCTCGCGCGCAGCCAGTTGCATCAGGGCGTGCTCCTCGGCTTGTCCGCATGCGGACTCGCGCTGGCGCTGAACCGGCTGGTTGGTGCTCACACCTGGGCACGCGTCGACATGAAGAGACCGACAGATGGGTTCCTGCTATACGTGTCCTTGTGGACGCCGTTTGCGTTGATGTTCGTCTGCGGACTCAGCGTGCGCGCGGCGATCGCCCTTCCAATGATTCACCGCGCCAACTGGATCTTTCGGCTGACCGAAAGTGACGCCACGCGCGGAGAACAGATGCGCGCGGTTGATTGGGTGGTGACGCTGTATGTCGTCGCGCTGCCCGTGCTCGTAGCAGTCCCTGTGTTCTGGTCAGTTCTCCCTCCTCTGAAAGCAACGATCGCACTGATCACCGTCTCGCTCATCGGCACGATATTCGCGCACGGAGTTCTGCTCGAGTGGCGGCGAATTCCATTCACCTGCTCCTATATGCCGGGCAAGCGAATGGTCGTTTACACCGTGGTGCCCAGTTTCGCCGCCTTCGTACTTTTCACGAATTTCAGCGTTCTCCTCGTGCATACCGCGATCAAGCGGGCTATCTATGCAGTAATCATCGGCACAGTTGTGGCGGCGGTGTCTTTGATATTGCGCCGAAGCCGCCTCACTGAATGGAAACAGACCCCCCTGATGTTCGACGATGAACTTCCCAATCAGCCACTGCAATTAGGTCTGTAAGTCCAGTACCATACCTTGGCCCAAAGGCCACTTGAGTCCGAACTGTGGACGCATTAAGAATTGGTTCGTAATGATAGGAGGTCGTATGAACGCAGGGCTTGTCGCATGCGCCGCGGTCATCGCATTCGTCGCCGGCAGCATCGGCGTGGATCTCAGGTCAGCGCCACGCTCCGCCCCAAGCGCAGCCGTTCTCGCGAGCGATCCAGCCACCTATCGAGCCGTCTTCGCTCAAGAGAAAGGACGGTTCAAGCAGCAAGGCGATGAGTGCATCTGGGACGCGAACGATGGCGGACCGAACCAGTGCACGCCCGTCACGCGTGGCCGGTTCAAGAAGGGCGGCGGCGACTCATGCACGTGGGACTCGAACGACAACGGTCCCGATCAGTGCAAGCCGCCAAAGGGACGATGGAAGCAAGGTGGCGACGGTTCCTGCAGCTTTGATCCGAAGGACGACGGTCCTAATCAGTGCAATCCACGTCGGGCGCGCGCGCGGGCGAGGAAATAACCGGAGCAGCCGGGAGGCTCGAATCGCTAATCACCAGTCGCTGATCGTGAATCACTAATCATTGAATCCTCGAATCCCTCATCTTCGAATCCTCCAACGTGAGAGCGATTCGCGGATCCGCCGATGAGCGATTGTCCGATTGTCCGGCCGGCGACCTAGGTTACAGATCTGTCCGGCGACATGGGTAACAGTTTTTATTGTCGATCATGACGAATCACTAGTCGCTGATCGTGAATCACTCTAATCATTGAATCCTCGAATCCCTCATCTTCGAATCCTCCAATCGTGAGAGCGATTCGCGGATCCGCCGATGAGCGATCGTCCGATTGTCCGGCCGGCGACCTGGGTTACAGATCGGTCCGGCGACATGGGTAACAGTTTTTTATTGTCGAGCATGACGAATCACTAGTCGCTGATCGTGAATCACTCTAATCATTGCATCCTCGAATCCCTCATCTTCGAATCCTCCAACGTGAGAGCGATTCGCGGATCCGCCGATGAGCGATTGTCCGATTGTCCGGCCGGCGACCTCGGTTACAGATCGGTCCGGCGACATGGGTAACAGTTTTTTATTGTCGATCATGACGAATCACTAGTCGCTGATCGTAAACCCTACTCATTGAATCCTCGAATCCCTCATCGTCGAATCCTCCAATCGTGAGAGCGACTCGCGGATCCGCCGATGAGCGATTGTCCGATTGAATGATTAG
>JBKPSH010000142.1:0-8958 GCA_046734955.1 Acidobacteriota bacterium | reverse complement strand
GTATATACAGCACCTAACATGACGGTGCGCGCGCCGGAGGCCTCGATCTCACGCGCGATCGTCACACCGTACGCGTCATCACCCGCTCGGAGGGTTGCGAGCAATAACATCAGTTCGAAGTCAGTCAGATAGTCACGAGCCACCGTTGGCACCAAATTGGAGTTGCGGCCTTCACAACCATCAGAGGCTACAGGCCTTCTTGAAGTTCTCAATCTCAACCGGTGGTCCAAAGCGCGTCAGTCTGTCGATGCGACGCTTGACGAAATCGGCGTCCTTGCACAGGGACTCTGGGACAGCCGTGGTTGTCATCGCAGCGGGAGGTCCGAGGTAAAGGAAGCCATCGAACTGGTCTTCCATTCGCACGACCTTCCACTCCTCGCGCGGAAGGCGAACCAGTTGACCGGCCTTCACGCCAAACCGGCTCCCGTCGCCAAGACCGCGATCATAGACCGCGAAGTCGCTCGCTCCCAACATCGTCCCTCGCAGGAGCGCCAGACTTGGGACTCGCCACGACTCGGTACTCTCCGGAAGTTCCACGCTTCTGTTCAGTGTCCAGATGTTGAAGACTCGCGCAGAGTGATCTCGCTCGAGCAGACTAACAACTGTCTGTGCCTGCCACGCCGACATGTCATAGTTTGTGGCGATCTGCCGACGTTGCAGATGACCCTGTCCGTAGACGACAAGGGCTCGCCGACCGCGATCCAGAACTTGCCGCCGAATGAGATCAGCCGGATAGCTGTCGCGAAGTTCGATCCACCGCGCATGGTCCTGCCGCGACACGACGTTGGCCCAATCGATCGGAGGATCGCCGGCCACCACTCGCAACTTTTTGGGGTCGGTGAGTGACGTGTTGACCGCACGTACAGCTCGCATGAACTCTTCGGCTTGAACTCCGAGGCTGTTCGGCACGGTATGGTCTTCCCAGGCCTTCCGCAAGATATCTGCGGCAACGTCATCGCCACGAACGAACCGGTCGACGACATCCTGGTACCGCGCGCTCGCGGTTTCGATGACGATGTCGTTCGCGACGTTTCGGAAACGCGGATCGCGAACGAGCGAAAGAAGGAGTGACTGAATCTGCACGCTGCCGTGTGGGTCGGTCAAGGTGACGACGTCGTGCGTCCCGAACGCTTCGACAATGGCGGCGATGGGATCAACTGGTGTGGCCGCGTGCGGCTGCGCATTCTGTGGTGCTCCAGCCGGCGCGAGCACGAGTTGCAGAAGCACGACTCCTCCAAACAGGTGCTTCGTCATGTGTGACTCCTTTCACGCGGGGAGGCGATGCACAGCAAGACATTTATCATAAAGTGTGAACAAATAGGCAAGGACCGTCAAGCTCTTGAGTCCGCGTCTCCGACTCAAGCAGCCTACAGGGGGACTGCGCGAGGGAAGTAAAGGGATTTGACCCTAACGTTCGCGAGTTGGAACCAGATGTCGAGCTGGCTGAGCCAGCTCCAAGGGCTCCAACGAGCCGCATAGTCAAGCGGGGGTCGGCAGCTTGTTGCGCCAATTCACGCCGGCGGCGATCACCGTGACCTTTCTGGACGCTCGCTTTACTGGTCCAAGGTGGGGGTTTGGAGAATCCCGAAGCCCGGGACAGCGAGATTCCTAAACTCGGCAACTCGGCAGGCAACTTCGGCACGCTTGACATGCCATAGCATGAGGACGAATACTGAGCGTGCTTACTAAGGCCGCTAGGTATGCCGACACGACCGGACACTCTGCAAGGTTCACTTCCGCTGCTGGTGCTCACCCTTCTCGCGCGCCGGGGTCCGCTGCACGGCTATGCCATCACGACGCAGATTCAACTCCTCTCGGATGTCTTGCGCGTCGAGGAAGGCTCGCTGTATCCCTCTCTCCACAGGATGGAGGAGGTCGGCTGGATAAAAGCGCGACAGATTACGACGGAACATAACCGCCGCGCGCGTGCGTACGAGATCACGGCCGACGGGCGCCGGCAGCTCGGCATCGAAGAAGAGCGATGGCGTTCCACGACAAGTGCGATCAACCACGTGCTCAAGCACGCCTAGATTCAGGGAAGGGAGGAACTAGTGTCCTGGTTGTCTCGCATGGCAAACGTGTTCCGGTCTTCTGCCGTCGATCGCACCCTGGATGAGGAAATGCAGTTCCACATCGAGGCCCGAGTAGACGACCTCGTCGCCGCGGGGATGACACGCGAGGCGGCCGAATTGGCCGCATCGAGGCAATTCGGGAACCGGCTGCGCATCCGCGAATCGAGCAGGGACGTCAAGCTGCTGCCGTGGGTCGAGTCGGTGTTCAAAGACATTCGGTTCGCCCTTCGCATGTTCCGCAAGCACATCGTGGTCACCGGTGCGGCGATTGCGTCGCTCACACTCGCACTGGGTGCCTGCCTAGCCGCTTTCTCTCTGATCGACGCCCTCATCCTGCGGACCCTGCCGGTGCGCGAGCCGGAGCGTTTGGTATATCTGAGCTTCCCCACGTACTCGGCTGGTTGGCCAATCGGAACAAATTTCAGTTGGCCGCTGTTTTCACGCCTCCGCGACTCGGCGGGAAGCGACGTCGAGCTCTTCGCGACAAGCAGCGATGAAACCAGGCGCAGGGTCACGTTCGGAAACGCTGAAGCGGAAGACGAGGTGCGCGTCCAGTTTGTGACGGGCAATACGTTCTCTGTTCTGGGCCTTGGGCCGGCTGTCGGGCGATTGCTCACACCATCAGACGACGTCACGACAGGGGCTCATCCTGTGGCTGTGGTCAGCCACTCATTCTGGAGGCGCCGGTTCGGAAGTGACCCTTCCGTCGTAGGAAGCGCCTTCACGTTCGGTGAGAAGCGGCTCGAGATCGTGGGCGTTGCGCAGGAATCGTTCACGGGAATCGAGCCGGGCCGCCTTGTGGACCTGTGGGTCCCTATCGCTATGTACGACGCCGGGGGCTTTACATTTACTAATCGCGAGTGGAACTGGTTGGGGGTTCTTGGTCGTCTCAACCCCGGCGTAACGAGTCAGCGAGCCCGTGACGTGCTCCAGGCGCCGTTCAGCCAGTTCCGCCGGGAGCTCATGGCCGGACGACGCGGGCCGGAGAATCCTCCTGAACGGATCGAACGATACGTAAAAACGCCGCTCGCACTGGAGTCTGCGCCACCGGCCCGTCAGGATTACGACAACGGTTCGACCGGCCGCTCTGGATTCTCTCGATCCTTGCCGGTCTCGTCCTGCTTATTTCAGTATCCAACCTGGCGAATCTCTATCTCGCGCGCGCTGCGGTACGAGAACGCGAGATGTCGGTGCGGCTCTCGATTGGCGCCAGCCGGTCGCGGCTGATTCAGCAAATGTTGATCGAACGCGGGCTGCTCGCCGCGGTGGCCGGCGTGCTCGGTCTGCTGTTCGCGCGCGTCGCCGGGCCTTCAATCATCGAGATGCTGGCACCATCCACAAGCCCCGTCTATCTCGAGCTGCGTACCGACTGGCGATTGTTGGCCTTCCTTTTCATTGCCGGCACGCTGACGACGATATTCTTCGGACTCGCACCGGCGCTCCGCGCGTCGCGGGTTGCGCCCATCGGCGTTCTCCGGGGCGGAGAGCATCGGGCCACGTCCCGAAGTGGGCTGCCGAGGCCGCTGGTTGCCGTTCAGGTCAGCTTCAGTCTGGCCATTCTGTTTGTTGCAGGCTTATTGTTGCTGTCGTTCGGACGGCTGGCGAACACGGACGTCGGCTTTGCCACGGATGGTGTCTTACTGGTCAGACTCGAGTCGCGCGATCGCATGGATCCCGACACCGCGCGATTAACCGCGCGCCAGCTGCTCGAACGTGTTCGCAGCGTACCGGGCGTCGCCAGCGTAAGTCTTTCGGCGTGGCCGCTGTTCAGCCAGGGTGGGTCGATCTCCCTCGTCCGCGTTCCCGGACACGAATCCGACACATTCTCTCCGCCTCACATGCCGGTGTCTCCAGGTTTCTTCGATACGATGCGCATACGCCTCGTGGAGGGGCGTGATTTCATCCCGAGCGATTCAGAACCGCTCGAGCCCACCGCTGTCATCGTCAACGAAGCCTTCGCGCGGCGCTATTTCGGGGCGGCCTCACCGATTGGTCGCGCCTACGAGCGCACCGGCCAACCTCCGCCGGTCCGTCAGGAAATTGTCGGTGTCGTGACTGACGTACGGGTCAGCGATCTGCACAGCGTCCCGCCTCCGACCGTCTATGTGCCGCACCGCGGGCTGGGGACGATGCAAGTGCGAGCAGCCGGAGACGCGCTCGCCCTGACCGCTGTCATCGATCGCGAAGTCCGCGCGACGCAGCCTTCGCTTCGCGTGAAATTCGAGCTTCAGTCGACGCGCATCGCAAATACGCTGCTGCGAGAGCGCCTGCTCGCGCTACTCTCGGGGTTCTTTGCCGCGGTCGGCCTTCTCATGGCGGCCGTTGGCTTGTATGGCGTTCTGAGCTATTCAGTCGTTCGACGCACCCGGGAAATAGGTATCAGAATGGCTCTCGGGGCTAGATCCGGCGCGTTGGTGATCGCGATCGTCAGAGACGCGGCCCTGATGACCGGCATTGGGATTATCGTCGGCCTGGCAGGTGGGTTGTATCTGTCCGGATTCGTGAAAGGGTTGCTGCACGACGTGCACCCAACAGACTCGTTCAGCATCGTGATGCCGATAGGCTGTCTGCTGCTGACTGCCTTCTTTGCCGCGGTGCCCGCCGCCTGGCGGGCGTCTCAGCTCGATCCCGTAGAAGCGCTCCGATCAGAATGAAGATCGTCGCTGGCACGACCTGCGTCGCTTGCTGCCGAACGCGTCGACATCCGGATCATTCGATTGATGCTCGGAGACTGGTGATGAGGCCAGATTTTCATCAGTTGGAATCCACTGTCGAGCTGGTGGCGGCAAGTCGCGGCGCTGAAGCGGGCGGCATGAGTGACAGGCGAGCGACGATGGTGGAGCCGCCTAGGAATCGAACCTTCAACCCGCATCCCGCAACAGTGCGACCACGTCGGGTCGCGTGGCCCGTCGCGCGGGTACGTAGCTGGCCGCCACCGAAAAGATCATGAGGAGGACGACGACGCCCAACACCGTGGAGAGGTCGTTCGGGGCAACGCCGTACAGCACACTGCCGAACAGCCGACCGGAAGCGAGTCCAGCCACCAGCCCGAATGCAAGCCCCGCCCCACAGAGCCACAGCACTTGAACGACGACGATGCGCCGGAGTCGAGCAGGCGTGGCTCCCATTGCGTGCCGGATGGCAAGCTCTCGACGACGCGCCTTGACGGCTGCTGCGAGCAGCGAATAAAGACCAACGGTAGACAGCAGCGCCGCTCCTGTACCAAACAGCCAGAGTAGAACGGCGTTTAGCCGCGGCCCGGTGAACTGTACGCTGACCAGATCACTCAGCGCAGCCGCGTGGAGAACGGTGACATCCGGGTCGGTTTGCGCAACGGCGTCGCGGATCGCAGGGACAGCAGCGGCGGGGCGACCATCAGTGCGCACGACCAGTGTGGTGATGAGTGTCATGACTTCGGAGAACTGCTCTAGGGGCAGGTACACGGTCGGAGCCGCTTCACGGATTGCGCGATACCTTGTTTCTGCTGCAACGCCGATGATGGTGAGCCAGTCTCCAGACTCACCCAAACGTATTCGTCGCCCGACGGCTCCGTTCTCGACACCAAGCAGTCGCGCTGCTTGTTCACTCACGATCGCGACCGGAGCGCTGCCGCGTCGGTCGTTCCGGTCGAACGTCCGGCCGCTCGGCAGTCTTATGCCCATCGTCTCGAAGTAGTCGGCCCCAACAACGGCGAAATTGAACATCTGTGGCGGTGAGGATTGCCCCTCAGCAACGAAAGGGCCGTCCCAACCAGCTGTCGCCCCTGTGAACGGGACCACATTTACAGTTGCAACGGACGTCACACCTGGCACCACTCTGATTCTCGGAAGAAGACTCTCGTACATCGCGGCGACTCGTTCGCCAGCGGCGAACTTCCTGTCGGGCAAACTGAGCTCGACGACCGCAATATGGTCCACTGCCAGCCCGGTGTCGATGGCGTGAAGAGCCTGCAGGGTTCGACCGAGGAGTCCTGCCACGAGGAGGACGAATACTGCGAACGCTATCTGGCAAATCACCATCGCCCGATATGCGAAGACGGTATTCCTCCCTGCAGTCGTGTTCCTGCCGCCGCTGTGGAGCGATTTGATATCGCGCGACAACCAGAGCGCCGGCATCACTCCGGAAGCAAATGCGGCCGCACAGCCGACGAGAACAGCCAGACCGAGCGGAACTCCGTGGAGACGGACTTCCTCGAGCCGCGGAATGTTCGCGGGCGCAAGCGCGACCAGAACTCGCACGAGCTCGGTTGCCACGACGGCGCCAATCAAGCCACCCAGAAAAGTGAGGGGAACGCCTTCGACGAGAAGCAATCGAATGATTCGTCCGTGGCTGGCGCCAAGAGCTTGCCGCACGGCTATCTCCTGTTGACGCGTTGCGCCTCGAAGCAGCAGCAGATTGCTGACATTGAAACAAGCCGTGAGCAGTAGCACCGCGGCGGCCACGGTGAGAAGGAGAAGTGCGGGCCGTACGTCGCCGAGGATAAACGTTGGCAGTGGAACAGCTGCCACCCGGAGGCCGCGCAACGCTTTCTCCGGCTCACGCTCGAACGATGCACGGAGCTCATCCGCCGCCTCTCGACCAGTCGCGTGCGACGAAAGGCGACCGAGCGGCATCACTTCGCCAGCGGAGTGGCTCGCGAAAGGCACCCAGACCTCCGTACCGAACGGATACTCCAACCCGGGTGCTGCCACGCCAACGACCGTCACCACACGTGAGTTCCGCAGCTCCAAGCGGCGTCCGAGTACCGCCGGATTTCCCGCGAATTGGCCTTGCCACAGGGAGTAGCTGAGCACCGCGACGGGGGCAGCGCCGGGATGATCATCGTCCGGCCCTAACGTGCGGCCGAGAACCGCCCTGGAGCCCAGCACGACAAAGAAGTTTCCTGTGACCGGCGAAAGATTGATGCGGAAGGTCTGGGTACCGTCGCGGACAGCTTGAGCCCACGAGTCGATACTCAGCGTCCCAGCAACCTCTTCGAGAGTTCGCGCCTCCTTTCGAAAACGCTCGAAGTGCTGACGGCTGAGAGGCAACGTGCGCATGCTCCCGCCGGATTCCCCCCAGAGCACGACGACCCGCTCCTGGTCGAGAACCGGTAGCGGGCGGCGAAGTACGGTGTCGGCTACCGCGAACATGGTAACCGACAGACCGATGCCGGACGCCAGAACGAGAACTGCCGCAGTCGTAGTCTCTAGGTCACGTCGCAGGCGCCGGCAACCAAGCCACAGATCGTCACGAGCGTCGCCCACCCAAGCCATCAAAGCCATAGAGACATCATAGGTCCAGGGCAGACGAAAGCGCGTCACGACCCGCAGTTGCACCGTCGCCGAATGTGGTGAAACCGCCAGCGAGAGCCGTCGGTCGGCGAAACAGCCCCGACCTCGATCGAATGCCGAGGTGGCGTCCCAAACCCGCAAAGCCCGCGCGAAGACTCGCAGGCTCCGTCTCTGAGCGACGGTATTGACGCGAGAGGCATTCCCTGCGCTGCTGAAGACGGTCGCCCCGGGCGTTTCTGCTAACTCGGTCCTTCAGTATGAATTCGGCGAGCCATGACAATGAGCGAGGCGAAGACGCGTGGCGAACAGGTTTTCGAAGAGCATCTAGCTTCCCTCGGACTGAAGTTCGTACGATCAGGGAAAACATCCGGCGGTACTTGTCGGCAAAGGAATTCGATGCCCGGCTCGAAGTCGCGACGGCGCTTGCCCGATTCGAGATGCTCGCGCAGACCGGCACGAAGCGGGCACTGGCGGGTAACGGTGATGCGGCGCGATGGGCGCGCATCGCCATCCGGGCGACAGAGGCGAAGACGCAACTGCTTCAGGATATCAACTTGATCGATCGGACGATCGGGACGTTGATCGTCGACGACGGGACGGGCACGGAGCGCATCCCGAGTGGAGAAGAACTCACTCGCTTGTGGGGGGAAGCCGTTCGATCTATTCGTCGCGGGCAACGAAAGCGGGGATTGGCGGAGAGAGTGGGATTCGAACCCACGGTAGAGTTTCCCCTACACACGCTTTCCAAGCGTGCTCCTTCAACCACTCGGACATCTCTCCGTTTAGAATCAACGAGTTGCGAGCGATCCAGGATAAGAGTATCGCAAAACCCTCTTCAGATCCTACTGTTCTGCGATGGTATTTAGATTCAGCGGTTTACGGACAGCGGCAACGACGACATCGCGTGAATTGTGTCAGACCTCCTAATGTCGTCCCATCACTTACGGGCGTTCCCACGTTCATTCTCCTCGTACGTTGAGCGAAGTATGCCCAGAGCGGAGCTTCTTGAGTAATCGGAGTTCTCGGCGACTCGCTCCTGACCCGAGCCCGCCGATCGCGAAGTTGCCTGTAAACCGGCCCGACGCGGCGCCGCCGAGACCGCGCGCTTGCTCTTCTTCGCGAGCTCGGATCTCGAAGCCATCCAGAAGTGAGCACTCGAAGAAAAGTTGCCCTATCAAACCCTAATCTCGAGTCTCCTCCGCAGTACGCGTCAGGACGACTACGGGAGGCGTGTCGAGCAACGTGATGACGGCCGCCGAGCGCCTGCACCGCTCCTTGGATGACGCTGTGACCGCTGAAAAATGCCGTCGCAATGTAATCAGTCTGCAGGCGCCAGACGGGAGAAGCGGCGGTTCGAGGCCGGGAAGTCAACGCCCACCGCGAATCCTGCCAGCATCGCCATCGCGATGGCCGACCACACGAGCCGCGCGTCAGGCCAGACGAACGTCGGGGTCGACGCGGCGGTAGGGATTGTCGTGCAGACGATGCCGGCGAGAAGGGAGCCGAAGGCTATCCACTGGTAACTGTGAAGGCCGGCGAGAATTGGAGTCTGTGGCTCCGCTCGGAAGGACTCTTCCACGAACCGCGCAACGGCCGCGAGGATCAGATAGATC
>JBKPSH010000141.1:0-35986 GCA_046734955.1 Acidobacteriota bacterium | reverse complement strand
GCAGCGAACTGCGCGGTGAGGCGCGTTTTCAACTCCTCGACGTTGCGTGTCTTGCCCGGCCAGACTCGAGTGTCGCTCTGTCCGAGTTCGTCGAGCAGCACGCCACCCGGCACCCGCGGCTGTTTCAGCTTCGCCGGTTCTTCCAGCGTCGCGGTGATCGCGGTTTGCGACCAGCGAACGAGATCCGGACCTTTGCGAAGCACGACTAGCTCCATGCGATCGACTTTCGACAGGTCGACGCGCGACCCTCCAGCCATTGGCTTGAGAAATGCTCCCTCGCGAAGAAACTGCCACTGGTTCTGGCTGATGGCCTCCGCGCGCATTCGCATCCGCGCTTCAGCATAGGGAAGGATGGCGTAGACCAGCGTGAACGTCGGGCCCTCTTCACCCTCACGCAACCGCAGCTGAAACACCGGGAGATCTGAAGAGTCCGCATAGATGTCGGCGGTAAGAAACCGCATGCCGACGAGGGTGCCGGCCTCGAAGCGGAATAGGAGACCGTCATTCTCGCGTTCTGCTTCATACCAGACTGCACCCGGAATAATCGACCGTCCGTCGACGGCCGTGCAATTTCCGAGGAGCGACGCCGGTTTAAACTGCACTGGAAATGCAACCGGGCCGGCGTCGGCACGCCGCCCCAAGTCGATCACCAGGGCGCCGGCCAGACCGGCTGATGCCGTGTGCAGAAACGATCGCCGCGTGAACCGGGGTTCGTCGCCTTTCAACACGGATTTCATGTTGAGCTCCTTCTAGATCAATCAGCAACGTGCACTGTCACGCTGCGATCTCCTTCTCGTGTTCGTCCCTGAGACGGGATCGCAGTGTGACAGTGAAAGCTGTTCACCCAAGCGCCGCAACGAGTTCGCGGACGCTGGCGAGCCGATCGACCGACTCGATCGCATCGAGCGCGCGCGTGATGCGATCGCCCGACAGCACGAGGCTCGCACAATCGGTGAACTTCCCGTGGAGTTCAGCACGTGTGAACGGCTTCTCCGGCGCGCCGCGGTAGCGCTCATCCGACGGCTGCGACAGCTTCCGTCCATCGACCAGATCCACTTCGACGATGCTGCGCATCTTGTCGAAGCCGCGTGCCTCGATTTGCTGATCCGTCACGAGCTTCAGCATCGCATCCATCGTCGGCTGCCCGAGCGAGCCACAGGGATAGGGTTTCACTGAGACGCCGGGGTTGACGATCGAGAACGGGTTGCCGAGCACCGCCACGATCCGTGGGACATCGGCGCCGCCGCCGAGAACCTGGAAGAATCCCCATTCGCCATCGAGCGGTTCGTCTCCGGCGGTGAATCCGCGCGAGGCGAGTTCCGCGGCAGTGACGCCGTTCTCGGCCGCGCGTCCAGCATGAAGCGGCTTGGTCATCGATCCGAAATTCACACGAATGCCGCTGTTCAGGCTCGCGGCAATGCCAAGCGCGTGCGTCAGCTGCACTGGCGACAACTTCAGCAGTCTCGCGGCACTTGCGACCGCGCCGAACGTCCCGATCGTCCCGGTGCTGTGGAACCCGCGCAGATAGTGATCGGGCTTGATCGCCTCGGCTACTTTGCACTCGACTTCAAAGCCAATAAGAAACGCCTCGAGAAACGTGCGACCCGACACGTTGAGGCGTTCGCCGAGCGCAAGCGCCGCGGCCAGGACGGGAACGGTTGGATGGGTAAGCAGACCGAAGACGCGGTCGGGCGTGGTCGACAGCTGCGTGTCGTCGTAGTCCATCGCATGACCGATGGCAGCGTTCGCGAGCGCCGCATGCGCCGCGGTCGCGACGATCTTTTCCGGTCCGAGAATCGTCGAACCGCTGTGCGCCCCCGCCGCCTTGATGTGCTCGCGTACGATTGCGCTGCCATGCACGGTAGCACCAGCCAGCACGACGCCAAAACCGTCGATCAGGCACCGCTTCGCCTCGTCTACCGCTGTGGTTGGCATGCGATCGATCGACGCGTTCGAAATGAATTCGACGACCGCCTTCGTCGTTCCGGCCGGAAATTTCTTGGCCTGTGACGGGCTCGGTCGCGGACGCGGACGACAATCCACTCTGCCGCGAATCGCCGGCCGATCCTCCGATTTCGCTGATTGAGCCAAGCACAGTCGACCCTACCGCAGCCTTGAGGAATTCTTTGCGCGTCATGCTGAGAGTCGCTCCTCGCCGCTCGCTCCTCGCTAACTGTCCGAGTAGCCAGGAGCGAGCAGCGAGTAGCGATTATCGTGCTAATGCCCGTTCGGTGTGTTGAGACGCAGTGGCGGCTGGGCCGCCCTCGCGATGCTCTCCCAGGAGAACACCAGGAAGTTGCGAGGCTTGCTGTTCATCGCGATCATCAGGCCGTGCGGCAGCGTCGGCCCAAGCGAGCGCGATGAGATATCGAGACCATCGGTCGCATCAGCGCCGCCGCGGACCACGACGATCTCGCGCGAGTGATCGTGCGGCTTGCCCGGCTCACCCTCTCGTCGATAGAAGTGATACTCACTGTCGCCGGCGAGTTGATCGGTGCAGACGACGTAGCCGGTGCCGTCGGGCAGGGCGTAAATTGCGATCCCTTCGCGATCGCCACGAAAACCGCCGCGCGCGAAATGTGCCAGTTCACGTGAGGCTTGCGGCTGATCCGGATCGGCATGCCACTTGTGGATGCCGTCGGCCTCGTCTGCGTAGTACACGTACCCGAGCGCATCGTCGACTGCCACGGCTTCGATTTCGTTCTCGTCGCGAACCGTTGACGCACTGAACGTGCCGAATCGTCGGACGAATGTTGCCGTGACGCCGCCGTTCCCAGCATCCGTGAGACGGTACTGCCAGAGATAACCCTCGCGTGGCCCTTCCTTTGGTGCCACAATCGCGAATAGCTCACCGTCGCTCTCCCGATGATACAGCGCGATTCCCATTGGCGCGCCACTCTCTCCCTGCTGCCCTTGAAGAACAGGGACACCACCGAGATCGATCAGGTGCCCATCGGCCTGGTCGATTTCAAACACGCGTAACTGGCGTGCCAATCGTTCAGTCGCAACTGCGACGTCAATCAGCCGTCCCCGAAATCGAAACCCATACTCGACGTCAATGTTGTTGGGTCGATTGATACCCGGGATCGTCTGACGGACCCGACCGTCAACACCATAGACAACGATCGCGCCGGCGGGGGCCGCCACTTTCATGGTCGCGATAATCGAGCTGCGGGATGGATCTGTGGGATGGACCCAGATGGCGGGGTCGTCCGGATCGTCAGACAGCGATGCTGTTGCAAATGCGGCCTTCACTTCGCTGGCTGACGTCAGATGGCTCGCTGCCGGAGCGGACTGAGAAGAGTCGGAATGGCTTCCGCGGCTGCAACTGATCACGCACACGACGACGGCGATGGCTATCACCAGCGTGGAGGGAATTTGCACGATCATGAGTGCCTTGGGTGGCAAGGTAGCCCGAGCTCGTCTGCCGGCTGACCGTGGACAGCGGACAGCCGGCAGATTCCTCTCAGAAATTAAATCGGAACATGAACTGCATCTGGCGCGCAGTGCCCGTGCCGTAACCGCTGTTCAGCGGGCCAGTGATGCGGCCAAAGCTTGCCGGAGA
The DNA here is from genome assembly GCA_046734955.1 of Acidobacteriota bacterium. Classification (GTDB taxonomy): domain Bacteria; phylum Acidobacteriota; class Vicinamibacteria; order Vicinamibacterales; family 2-12-FULL-66-21; genus JALZOC01. The sequence goes on along the minus strand of JBKPSH010000141.1, from coordinate 32,421 downwards.
GGTCACCGCCGTGCCGGGCGCGCCGAGGTTCACGCGATTGAAGGCATTGAACGCTTCGACGCGAAACTCGAAATTGCGCGGTCCACTAAGCACAAAGCGCTTCTGAAGTGCGAAATCCACCTGAAAGAGCCCCGGCGCGCGAATGATATTGCGACCGGCATTGCCCCACGTGCCGCGAGCCGGCACCGCAAACGCTGCGGGGTTGAACCACTGCTCTGGCGTCTGCTCCGATGGATACATCGGCACGCCGGCGACACGATCAGCACGTTGACTGGCGTTGTTCCCGTCTGGCAGATCGCCAGTGGCTCGGCTCGCAGTGATGATCAATGGACGACCTGTCCGCGCCTGGAGCAGTCCCGAGAACTGCCAGCCGCCCGCGACATGTTTCACCCAATTTCCGTCAGCCCCATCACGGCCAAATGGCAACTGGTAAACCCAATTCGTGGTGAGCGTGTGGCGAACGTCTTGATTGGTCGACGCATACTCGCAGGTGCGGCATGCGGCATTCTGACGCGCGGTCGATTCACCGCCACCGAGAGAACCTTCGTCGAACGCGTGCGACCACATGTACTGGGTCCCGAGCTGCAGCCCGTTCGTCGATCGGCGATAGAGAGAGAATTGAAACCCGTTGAAGTTCGCGTTTGAACCGCTTGACTTGATATCGACACGGCCGAACTGCGGCAATGGGCGCTGACCGGTCGCCGGGTCAATGTTGTTGACGTTGTTGCGATCGAGCAGGTGATGCGCCTGGTTGCCGAGGTAACCGATCTGTGTCGTGAGCCGCCACGGCAACGCCTGCTGAATCGTGAGGCTGTAATGCTCGGCGTACTGGTCGACGCGAAACTCGTCGACCGCGCGCGCGGCATTCCCGACGCTCGCCGCGACTCCGAGAAACGGATCAATCGGATACGACAGCAGCGGTGCCTCCGCTCTCGTGAGCGTGGTGCGCGCACCCGCATTGTCGATCGGCGCGAACACATCGTCGTTCTGCCCCGGCCCAAAGAACACACCGAACCCGCCGCGAATGACGGTGTTGTCCTTGAAGCGTGCCGGCGCCCAGGCAAATCCGGCACGCGGCCCGAAATTGTTGTAGTCCGGATCGTACCAGCGTGTTCCCGGTGCGCAGAACCCGCCGCACGCGATGCGCCACACCTTGTCGCGGCCGTCCTTTTCCACGGGGACGGTGTAGAACTCGTATCGAAGTCCTGCGTTGATCGTCAGGTTCGGCCGCCATTTGACGTCATCCTGGATGTAGCCAATCGTCCACCACCGCTGCCCCTGGACGACCGGAAAATCGACGATGCTGAAGTTGTCGAGCCGATTCGCCTGGAAGTTCGGACGATTGGAGTAGGTCAGGGTCGTCGTGTTGTCTTCGCCGACATCGATCAGGATGCGGCGAAGCTCTCCGCCAAGTTTGACGTTGTGGCGCCCGCGCACGATCGCGAGATCGCTCAGCACACTGAAGGTCTTTCCGTTTTCGATGATCTCTTGCGGCCCGGTCAGATTCGTGAACCCGGACACACTAAACTGCTGATTGATCGGGCCGGTTCGCACCGAATCGCGGTTCGACTGGTTATAGCCGAACTTCGTTTCGCTGACTATCGATGGTCCGATGATCCGCTGGAATTGGAGCGTGAAGTTTGCCGGTCGAATGTAGTTTGTCGTCGAACCGGTGTCAGCAGGACTCACCAGATCGGCTTGATCGAAGTTGTAGCGAGCGAACAGCGTCGTCTTGCTGGAAAACCGGTGATCAACACGCGCCAGAACCGCGTTCTCGTCATTGGTCACTCGCTCTGTGCCTACCCAGTCGTCGATGTCGGCATTGCTCGTTCGGTTGGTTCCCTGCGGATACAGCGCGACGACCGACCCAAGATCAGCGGTGACGCCGGCGCGAAATGCGGCGCTCGGCACTGAACGCGTGAAGCTCCGCTCCTGCCGCTGCCGGATGCCCTCGTAATTGGCGAAGAAAAATGTGCGTTCCGCCACGATCGGGCCACCGAGGTTCACGCCGAATTGATTCAACGTAAACGGAGGCATATCTCCGGCAGTGCCGAACGGCTTCGCGTCGAACATGTCGTTGCGGATGAAATCGAATGCTGTGCCACGATAGGTGTTCGTGCCGGTCTTGGAGATCAACTGAACGACGCCGCCCGCGGCAGTGCCGGCTTCGGCCGAGTACAGCGTCGAACTGACGCGGAACTCGGCGATGGATTCGCTGCTGATGATCAGGCGTGCATCGCTGTCCTGGCGTGGGTCCTTCACACCAGTCGCATCGATGCCGTCGAACGTCCAGTTGTTGTCGTCGCGCGCTCGGCCGACAAACCGCGTGCTGAGGTGCGTACCGTCGCCGGTGTTGATGGCGCCGGGAGCCAGGAGCATCAGACCGGCCCAATGGCGCCCCGCCAGCGGGAGTTCCTTCAGATGACTCGCCTGGATGACCGTGCCGATCGACGGTGACGTCCGATCGAGTAACGGCGCGACAGCCTCAACCTGAACGATCTCTTCGACACGCCCGACCTCCATCCTGAGATCGAGCCCCCGGCTTTGCCCGATCTCCAGCGTGACGTCGGCCTGGCGAAGGCTCTTGAAACCCGACAACTCGGCTGTAATCACGTACTCGCCGGCCGGAAGAAAATTGAACACATACACGCCGGCCCCGTTGGTAACTGCCTCACGCGTGAGGGCCGTCGCGGGTGCAGAGATTCTTACGGTGACTCCGGGAAGTACGCCACCGCCAGAATCGGTGATGGTGCCATGCAGCGTGGCATTGCTGCTCTGCGCAATGGCCACGGTGTGAACGATTCCAAACAGCCAAGCCAGCAAGGTGAGTTGCAAGAACCATCGGACAAGTCGCATTCGAGGACTCCTTCCCCACAACACCGTGAGCGTGCCGAAGTGCGTGACCGTGTACGTATTAAGGGCGATTGCGACTGGGAGTGGAGTGGTGTCGTCCCCGGTTTCCGCGGAGTATAGTCACACTTCGATCGAAGTCAAGTCGGGTAGGGTATATACTGCCGCTCCTCCCTCGCCGGAAACGTGCGCAGCTTTCTCGGAGGTCCGGTCATGAAGAAATCGCGGCTGGCATTCATCCTTCTCCTGATGTCACTCTGCGCGTCTGCGCTCGCCGCTGCCGCGCAACAGGAAACAGCAACGATTACGGGCAGTGTCAAAGATCAATCGGGCGCGATCGTGCCCAAGGCCACTGTCACGGTGACGAATACCCAGACCAATATCAGCGTCAAGACGGAAGCCGATGATGCCGGCTTCTACAGAATCCCGAGTCTTCGGCCGGGTGAGTACTCCGTCACCGCCGAATCGACCGGGTTTCAAAAAATCATTCGCACCGGAGTGACGCTGCAGGTCGCACAGGTCGCACAAATCGACCTCACGCTGAAACCCGGGCAGCTCACCGAATCGGTCGAAGTCGTCGCTGCCACGCCTTTGCTCGACACCCAAACCTCTTCACGCGGATTGGTGATCGACGAGAAAAAGATTGTCGAACTGCCGTTGAACGGGCGCGACTACAACCAGCTCGCGCTGCTCTCACCTGGCGTGCTGCCCGGAACGCCGCGCCTGGCGAGCGTCAATTTCAAGGGCGTCCTGAATGTCAACGGCAATCGCACGTTCAACAACGTGTTCCTCCTGGATGGCGTCGACAACATCTCCTACTCGAATTCGTTCCGCGGTGAGAACGTGCAGCTCGTGCAGCCGTCGATCGAAGCGCTGCAGGAGTTCAAGATTCAGACGAATGCCTATTCGGCCGAGTACGGCCGCAGCTCCGGCGCAGTCGTCAACGCGACGATCAAGTCGGGGACGAACATGCTGCGAGGAAGCGTCTACGAGTTCCTCCGCAACGATTCCCTCGATGCCAACAACTTTTTCTCGAACGCGCTGAACGCACCAAAGCCGAAACGTGAACGGAACCAGTTCGGCGCGGCCGCCGGCGGACCGCTCGTCAGGAACAAGACGTTCTGGTTCGGCGATTACGAGGGCTTGCGCGATCTCGAAGGTGTCCCTCGTGTCCGCCAGGTGCCGACCGCGGCGGAGAAGGCTGGCCTGTTCAGCTCTGCGGTGGTCGACCCCTTTGCGGCCGGTCGTCCGGAGTTCGCGCGGAACGCGCAGGGACAGTGGGTGATCCCGCGAGAGCGATGGGATCCGGTCGGCGCCGCGATCGTCGCGCTCATTCCCGATCCAAACGTGGCGGGCACGACCATCTATGCCTCGACGCCGGTCACCGACACACGGCAGGATCAGTTCGACGTTCGCCTCGATCACCAGTACTCGAGCAATCTGACGCTCTTCGGTCGATTCAGTTTCGTCGATACCTTAACGTTCCGTCCGGCGCCACTACCGGGATTGGGTGAAGGCTCGTTCAACGATGCATTCGGATCGAACGACAATCGCTCACAGGGTCTCGCGCTCGGGCTGACGTGGACGGCCTCCCCCACGCTCGTCGGCGAATTTCGCTTCGGCTACGCGCGCGGCGATTACTACACGTATCCGCCGAACTTCGGTATCGATGGAGCCGCGCAAATCGGATTGAAGAACGTCCCTAACGATCCAGGGATCGTCGGCGGAGTGCCCAAGGTGAATATCCAGGGCTTTGATGCGGTCGGGCGGCACACGTCGACGCCACAATTCCAGACGCCGCGTTCGTGGAATCCGCGCGCGACGTTCAGCCTGACTCGCGGCGCGCACTTCATCAAGTTCGGCGGCGAGTTTCTCCACGTTCAGACCAGAATCAACGACCTCAACGCGACGATCGGTCGCATGAACTTCGAAAACCGGTTTACAAACCGGGCGATGGGGGATTTGCTGCTCGGCCTCCCATCACAGCTGGCGCTGACCAGCTACACCGTGATGGATCAGGGGCAGGATATGCGGTTCTTTTTCGTGCAGGACGACTACCGTCTGTCGCCCAATCTGACGGCAAATGTCGGCCTCCGTTACGAGTACGCCAATCCACCCGTCGAAAAAGACAATCAATTCTCGAACTTCGACCCGATTGCGGGAACGATGGTGTTCGCGAAGGACGGCAGCACGTACGAACGAGCGCTGATCCACCCCGATCGCAACAACTTCGCGCCGCGGATCGGCTTCGCCTACACGCCCTGGTCGAAAGCGGTTGTCCGCGGCGGCTACGGGATCTTCTACAACCACACCGTTCGACAGGGACGTGAAGGACTGCTCGGCTTCAACCCACCCTATTTAGTCGACAACCTGCTGCAGACAGGTGTGACCGGGGCGGCCGCGGTCGCCTCCGCTGCGCCGTTTCGGCTGGTGGAGGGGTATCCGTCGGGTCTTCTCGATCCGAACTCGCTTGCTCCGACCGTGGCGCGCCGCGCGCAGGATCCGAATCAGCGCACGCCGTATATCCAGCAGTACAACTTTGGCGTCCAGTACGAACTGATGTCAGACGTGGTGTTGGATGTCGCATATGTCGGCAACAAGGGAACGAAACTGAATGGATTCCGCAATCTGAACCAGCGCGCGGTGATTACGAATCCTGACGGTTCGCAGTCAGCGGGTGCGCGGCCGTACCCGGCGTTCGGCGATATCCAGTGGATGGAGAACCGTGTCAGCTCGACCTACAACTCGCTGCAGGCACGCCTCGAAAAGCGTTTCTCGCACGGGCTGTCAGGGATGGTGAGCTACACGCTCGGGCAAGCGTTGACCGGCGCGGTCGATCACATCTCCACCAGCGGCGGCGGCGCCGGCTTCGACACGGGCGTCTTCCGCGAACCCCAGGACGCGTACAACCTGCGCGCAGAGCGCGGTCCGGCCGAGTTCGACGTCAGACATCGTCTGGTGGTCAACTACATCTGGGAGATGCCATTCGGGCGTGACCGTCGTTACGGAAAAGACTGGAGTCGCGGCCTGGACTTCGTGCTCGGCGGATGGCAGTTGACCGGCATTCACGTCGTGCAGACCGGCCTCGCGTTGACGGCAACGTTGGGCGGATCGACGGTCCTCAACCTCGGCGGCGAACGACGCGCGCGACCAAACCTCGTCGGAAATCCAGAACTGCCGGAAGATCAGCGTACGGTGGCGCGCTGGTTCAACACCGACGCATTCGCCGCGTTCAGTCCGGCGCCGCAGGCATTCGGAAACGCCGGCATCGGCATCATGCGTGGACCGGGAATGGCGAACTTCGATTTCACGCTGGCGAAGAATTTCCGCGTCACCGATCGTCGCTCGTTCCAGTTCCGCACCGAATTCTTCAACGCGTTCAATCACGCGAATTTCGGTCCGCCGAACATCATGCGCGACTCGAGCGGGTTCGGGCAGATCCTCACCGCCGCGAACGCACGCATCATTCAGTTTGGGTTGAAGTTTTATTTCTAACCTCTGGTCGTGAACACTTGGAGGCTGGCGATTCCAATCAATAGCCTTCACGGTCACGCTGCATTCACGTCGAAAGAGATAGGAAAGGAGAAAGGAGAAATGCAGTGTGACAGTGAACGATGTTGACTTAGAGCCCAATTGTCCGGAGATACTCGCGATTTCGCCGCGCACTCTCGAGCGGCGACCCCATCGATGGCAGCACGTCCTGCTCCACTACGATCCAGCCGGCGTAGCGGCGCTGTCGTAGCGCCTCGAGCAACCGAGCGAAATCAACCGCACCCTTCCCCAACTCGCAGAACACGCCATGGCGAATGGCCATCTGGTAATCCCAGTTCTGCGATCGCGCGCGCGCGGCAACCGTCGGCTCGCAATCCTTGAAGTGCACATGCCAAATACGCGTGCCGTAGCGGTCGAGCAGGTCCATCGGAGATCCGCCGGCGTACGTGATGTGCCCGGAATCCAGGCAGAGCCCGACAAGCGAATCATCGGTGCGACCCATCAGCGCATCGACTTCCTGTGGAGTCTCGACAAACGCCGCGCAGTGATGATGAAAGACCGTACGAAGCCCTGTCTCGTCGCGCACGACCCGTGCAAGACGCTCGACGCCACGCGCGGCGATGCCCCATTGTTTCTCGGACAACGATTGTGACGGTTGGATTCGGCCCGCGTCACGCGCTCGGACGGGATCGGCCGCGGGTTCGTCGGACAACACGATGAACGGCGATGTGCCCGCGACGCCTGCTAACAGTTGCGCCGTAGCGACCGCTCTGCGCGTGCTTTCGTCGTACGTGTCCGGATGCGCCAGCCGCGTCGTCACAAACGCAGCCAGCAGAGCGAGGCTACGTCGATCGATTTCATCGCGGAGTCGATCGGGGTCCGTGGGCATGAATCCCCAATCGCCCAGTTCTGTTCCCGCGTAACCGGACGCCCCGATCTCGTCGAGTACCCGCGTGTAGGTGGGACTGTCAACCTTCGATTCGAATTCGAGGACACCCCATGAGCAGGGAGCGTTGGCGACGCGGATCAAACGTGTGCACCCGGTCGTCGGAGGTAGTGACGTTCGGCTGTGCGTGCGCGGTCGTATTCGCGTCGCGCCTCCTGCACCGTTTTCACACTCGAGACCTCGGCGACTGGAACATCCCACCAGGACTCGTACCCGCTCACGCGTTGTTCAAGGTCGACAGGAACCACGATCGCCGTCGTCCGGTCGCTCGCGCGCGCCGATTGCAGCGCGGTCAAGATCGCGTCCCGTGTGCACGCCCGGCTGGCGCTTGCACCGAGTGAGGCAGCGTTCTGCGCGAGATCAACGGGCAGCAGCTCGCCATCGAGCAACCCCGTCCGCTCATCGCGATAACGATATTTCGTCGCAAAGGCTTCGCATCCGACCGCCTGCGAGAGTCCGCCGATGCTCGCGAATCCATGATTGTCGAGGATGAGAATCGTCAGTTTCACGTTTTCCTGCACCGCGGTAACAATCTCCTGCGCCATCATCAAGTACGATCCGTCGCCGACGAGAACATACACGTCGCGATCGGGTTCGGCCATCTTGATGCCAAGGCCGGCAGCGATCTCGTAGCCCATACACGAGTAGCCGTACTCGAGGTGGTATTGCTTGGGGTCGCGCGCCCGCCACAGCTTGTGCAAGTCCCCCGGCATGCTGCCGGCGGCGTTCACGATCACATCGCGCGGGCCGGTAAAGTCGTTGAGAATTCCGATCACTTCGCCCTGACTGATAGCGGGGCCATGATCGAGGTGATAGATACGATCCACTTCGCGGTCCCACTCCGCTTTCTCCCTGCCAACACGCTCGCGATACGCCGACGAAGTCTGCCAGCCTTCCATCATCGGCAGCCATTCGTCGAAGGTTGCGCGCGCGTCACCGACGAGCGGCAACGCCTGGTGCTTGCCGGCGTCGAACTCGGTGGTGTTGACGGTAATGAATTGAACATCCGGGTGCTGGAAAGCGGTTTTCGAAGCGGTCGTGAAATCGCTCAAACGCGAACCGGCGACAATCACGACGTCCGCCTCGCGAGCGAGACGATTTGCGCCGGGCGTGCCGGTTACGCCGACGGCGCCGAGTGATTGAGGATGATCGTAATTGAGCGTGCCCTTGCCGGCCTGCGTCTCGACGACCGCGATTCCGGTTGCCTCGGCGAAACGGCGCAGCGTGTCGGTGGCTTCGCTGTAGATGACTCCGCCGCCGGCGACGATCACCGGATTCTTTGACGAGCGCAGGAGCGCCGCCGCGTGACGCAAGAGCGCGGCGTCGGGGCGCGGCCGTGGGATGGTCCACACGCGCTTCTCGAAGAAGGCTGCCGGAAAATCAAACGCTTCGGCCTGCACATCCTGCGGCAGACACACGGTGACGGCGCCGGTTTCGGCCGGCGACGTGAGAACCCGCATCGCTTCAGGCAGTGACGTGACCAGCTGTTCCGGACGATTGATCCGATCCCAATAGCGAGAGACCGGCTTGAAGCAATCGTTCACCGAGATGTCCTGAGAGGACGCGGATTCGAGTTGTTGAAGGACGGGTGCCGGTCCTCGGGTCGCAAAGATGTCGCCCGGCAACAACAGCACCGGCACGCGATTGATCGTGGCGACAGCTGCGCCGGTTATCATGTTGGTCGCACCTGGCCCGATTGAGCTGGTGCAGACCAGCGCCCGCTTGCGATTGGCCATCTTCGCAAAGCCAACAGCCGTGTGCACCATCGCCTGTTCGTTGCGCGGCAGGTAACACGGCAGGCGATCCGCATTTGCGCGCAGCGCCTCGCCAACCCCGGCAACGTTGCCATGTCCAAAGATTGCGAAGGCGCCGGCGAAGAACTGTCGTTCGACGCCGTCGACGCTCGTGTATTGCTGGATCAGGAATTCCACCAACGCCTGTCCTACGGTGAGGCGTCTTGTCTTGGTCACGATCTCCTCCTTCACAGTCCTATGGCCTGATCTCTCGCGCCACCGGCATGCCAGTATTTACCACCCTCCATGCGACGTGACGAACTTCTCAACTTCGGCGAGCGTCGGCATGAAGTTGGCGCATCCATGACGGGTGACAACGATCGCGCCGGTTGCGCATCCCATGCGAACGGCGCGTTCGAGCGTCCAGCCCTGCAGCCAGCCGTATAAGAAGCCGCTCGCAAATGCATCGCCCGCGCCGAGCACGTTCACAACCTCGATCGGAAACGACGGCACGCTCACGGCATCGTCGTCGCGCCGGAAAATGATCGCGCCGTCGCGGCCGCGTTTCAAAATGAGCGCGTCGAGCCCGAGGCACACCAACCGGTGTGCGGCGGCACGGGAATCCGTTTCGCCCGTGGCTGCGCGAACCTCTTCGTCGGTCCCCACGGCAACATGTGCGGACCGAAGCAACGCGCGCATGTGTTCGCCGAAGTGCGCCGCTGACGTCCATTCGCCGGAACGGTAGTCGATGTCGGCGACGACACGCGCGCCGGATGCGCGGGCACGTTCGGCTGCCGAGATCGTCGCCGCGCGACTTGGCTCGTAACCAAGTCCAGTGCCAGTGACGACAACGACCCGCGTCCGGTCTACGGGCGCCGCACCCACATCATCGAGATCCAGAGAACGATCGGCGCAGTTGTCTCGATAATGAGTGACTCGAAACGTCTCCGGCGGCTGGATGCTCACGATCGCCGCCATCGTGCGGCGGCCCGGTTTGCGCACGATGAATTGCGTTTCCACACCCTCACGTCTCAGGAACGCGAGCACGAAATCGCCGACCTCGTCGTCGCCCACCGCGGTCACGAGAGCCGAGCGAAGTCCGAGACGGCGCGTGCCGACGCTGATGTTCGCCGGACACCCACCGACGTACGCGTCGAACGTCTTGACCTCACTAAGCGGCACGCCGATTTGATGCGCGTACAAATCGATGCAGCTGCGGCCTATCGTTAGTACATCATATTCAGAGGCCATCCTCTTCTCGGCGTTCTGCGCTCTCTGCGCGAGATCGGTATTCTCTGCGACCTCGGCCCGAGATCGTCCGCGATCTCCGCGGTGAAACCAACGTATACTGCGCCGTTCCCAGCAGTGCAAGCTACCCACGAAGATATGCCGCTCAACGTCACGGTTCTGCAGATGCGCGGTATCTGCAAACAGTTTCCCGGTGTCGTCGCGTTGGACGACGTCGCGCTGGAGGTGCAGCCGGGCGAAGTGCATGTCCTGCTCGGCGAAAACGGCGCCGGCAAATCGACGCTCGTGAAGATTCTGAGCGGGGCACTTCAAAAGGACGGCGGCGAGATCGCGCTCGCCGGCGAGCGCGTCGAGATAAGAGGACCTGATCATGCCCGGCAGCTTGGCATCAGCATCATCTACCAGGAACTGACGCTGGTTCCTCATTTATCCGTGGCCGAGAACATCTTTCTCGGAAAGGCGCCACGACGCTGGGGTCTCGTGGACTGGCGCCGCATGCGACAGGATGCCGAACGGCTGTTGCGCGGACTGGGCCAGGCGATCGAGGTCGAGCGCCCGGTCGGCGGACTCGGGCTCGCACAGCAGCAGATGGTGGAACTCGCGCGCGCACTGGCCGACGACGCTCGCGTGCTGGTGATGGACGAGCCGACTTCCGCCCTCACCGGTGTGGAGGTTGAGCAACTGTTTTCGACGACGACGCGGCTGATCGAGCGGGGCGTGGCTGTCGTGTACATCTCCCATCGGATGGAGGAAGTCTTTCGCATCGGGCACCGCGTAACCGTGCTGCGCGACGGACGGAACGTCGCAACGCGAAGACTCGCGGACGTGACGATCGCCGAACTTGTCCAGCTGATGGCAAATCGAGAGGTCTCCGATCAGTATCCGCGACGACAGATCCCGCGGAGGGGTGAGCTGCTGCGCGTCGAAGGCCTCACGCGCCGCGGCATTCTTCACGACGTCGATCTGTCGCTCCACGCGGGAGAAGTCCTCGGCATCGCCGGTCTGGTCGGCGCGGGACGGACCGAGCTCGCACGCGCGATAATGGGCGCCGATCCGATCGACGCCGGCCGGATCACAATCCGAGGTCAGGCCGTGCGCGTCAGAACGCCTGCGGCTGCCGTGCGGAAAGGCATCGGGTTCCTGCCTGAGGATCGCAAGGCTCACGGACTGGTGCTGAGCCTGTCGGTCCAGCACAATATCGCGCTTCCGAATCACCACCGGATGTCGAAGTGGGGGCTCGTCGACGCCAAGCGGGAGCGTCGTGAAGCGCAGGGCATGATCGAACAACTACGCATCAAAACGCCGGGCGTGGATCGGATCACGCGATGGCTGAGCGGCGGGAACCAGCAGAAGGTCGTTCTCGCGAAATGGCTCGTCGGTCACGCTGAGGTCTTCATCTTCGACGAGCCCACGCGCGGCATCGACGTCGCCGCGCGACGCGACATCTACGATCTGATCAACGGCCTGGTCGCGCGCGGCGCCGGCGTGATCATGGTGTCCTCCGATCTGCCAGAAGTGCTCGGCATGAGCGATCGCATACTCGTGATGCGACAAGGTCGCATTCAGGCTGAGTTCGAGGCGAGCGTCGCGTCGGAGGCTGCGGTGATGAACGCGGCCTTCGGAGTCGCTTCGTGACCACCGGAGCAGCCGGGGTCACCAGCGCCCGTCAGCTTGGGACACTGCTCGGCCTTTTGGTTCTCGGCTGCGTACTGTGGATTCTCACACCGCACTTTCTCACAGTCTCGAACCTGCTCAATGTTCTCGAGCAGAGCGCGATCAACGCGATCGTTGCGGCGGGCATGACGTTCGCGATCATTTCAGGCGGAATCGATCTATCCGTGGGCTCCGTGCTCGCGCTCTCCGGGATCGTGCTTGCGAGTGTGTTGCAGGCGGGGGGCGGGTTACCACTCGCCGTGACTTTCGCGCTCGCCACTGCGACGGCGTGTGGCCTCCTCAACGGGCTGCTCGTGACGCTGGGACGTCTGCCGCCATTCATCGCGACATTGGGGATGATGAGTGTGGCGCGCGGACTGGCGCTGATCTGGGCGGAGGGGCGGCCGATCTCCGGTTTCGAAGAAGCGTTTCGACTCATCGCCACCGGACGTCCCCTTGGAGTGCCTGCTCCGGTGGTGATTACACTCGTTGTTTATGGACTCGCGCACGTCGCGCTCGCGCACTCGGTATTCGGCCGCAGTGTCTATGCTATCGGCGGCAATGAAGAAGCGAGCCGCCTGTCTGGCGTTCCAGTCCGGCTGCACAAAACGGGTGCGTACGCGGTGTGCGGTCTCAGCAGCGGCGTGGCGGCGGTCGTGTTGACGGCTCGTTTGAATTCGGCGCAGCCGACCGCCGGCATCATGTACGAACTGGATGCCATCGCCGCGACGGTCATCGGCGGAACAAGCCTGTTCGGTGGCGAAGGCACTCTGGTTGGCGCTCTCATCGGCGCGCTGATAATGGGAGTCCTGCGCAATGGGCTCAATCTTCTTGATGTCTCGTCATTCGTGCAGCAGCTGGTCATAGGCATCGTGATTATCGTCGCTGTGTTGATCGATACCGCGCTCAAACGTGGACGACGATGATTGATTTCTCGGAGACTGACGGTATGTATTCGCAAAACTTCCGACGTCGACGTTTCGCCGCCGCAATCGCCATCGTTCTGGCCTCGCTCGCGCTTGCGACGATGGTCACCGGATGCAACCGCCAGACACACGAGAGCGGCACCTCAGGTCGCCCGCGCATTGCGTTCGTGATGAAGACATTGAACCATCCCTTCTTCCTCGATATGAAACGCGGCGCCGAAGAAGCGGCAAGCCGGTTGAACGTTGAACTCGTCGTGCAGGCGGCCGAGCGCGAACTCGACGTCGAGAAGCAGACGCAGATCATCGAAAATCTGATCCAGACCGGCATCCAGGCGCTGTGCGTCACACCGAGCGGATCGAAGGAGATCGCGTCGGTGCTCGGCAAGGCGACTCGAGCGAACATTCCAATCGTTGTCGCCGACACGCGCCTCGATCCTGCTGCCGCCGCGGCGGCCAACGTCAAGTTCGGAACGTTCGTCGGGTCCGACAACTACGAAGGCGGTCGCCTCGCAGGTCAGTTCATGGTGCAGGCGACCGGCGGTCAGGCCAAGGTGGCGATTCTCGAAGGCATACCTGGTCACGAGACCGGTGATTCACGCCTCCGCGGTTTTCGCGACGCGGTCGCGAGCGCCCCCGGAATCACGATTGTGGCCAGTCAGCCGGCGAACTGGGAGCGCGACCAGGGCTTCACGGTTTTCCAGAACATGCTGCAGGCACACTCTGAGATTGATGCGCTCTTTGCCGCGAGCGATCTGATGGCGCTCGGCGCCGTCGAGGCAATTGCCGCGGCGAACCGAACCGGCAAGGTGCGTGTGATCGGCTTTGATGCGCTCGATGACGCACGTAAAGCCATCGATGCAGGACGAATGCTGGGATCGGTCGCGCAATCACCGCGCGACATGGGGAGGATCTCCGTCGAAAGCGCATACAAACTCATTCGCGGCGAGACCGTTCCCACCGATCAGAAAGTGCCAATCACACTCGTAAGCAAGAGTTCACAGGGACAATAATTAGGCGTAGGAGAATCACATGACCGCAATGGGAAAAGCCCGGCTGAACGTCGGCCTCATCGGGGTAGGACGGCTCGGGCATGTTTATGCGCGCGATTTGGCGGCCCGCATTCCGTCCACACGTCTGACGGCCGTAGCCGATGTCGCCGAAAGCCTTGCCGCCGAGGTAGCGCGCGAGTTCGACGTCCCGCGCTGGTACGGCAAGCCGGCTGATATTTTCGACGATGCCAATGTGGACGCCGTCGTGATCGTCAGCCCGACGCGGACGCATTGTGAGTTGACGCAGGCGGCAGCGGCACGACGCAAGCCAATCTTCTGCGAGAAGCCGGCGGCGTTGTCGCTGGAGGAAGTACTGGCGATGAAGGAGACCGTCGAGAGCACCGGCGTGTTCTTTCAGCTCGGGTTCATGCGCCGGTTCGACCGCGGGTATGCGTCGGCGAAACGTCAGATGGAAGCCGGCACAATAGGAGACGTCGTGTTGTTCCGGGCAACTTCCCGCGATACGTTTCCGCCGTCACCAGAGTACGCGAACCCGCGTAACAGCGGTGGGATGATCATCGACCAGGGAATTCACGACTTCGATCTGGCGCGCTGGTTCATGGGAGAGGTGGAACGCGTGCAAGCGATGGGGGGAGTACTCGCGTGCCCCGAGCTGGGTGCAGTCGGCGATATCGACAACGCGATCGTGACGCTTCAGTTCACCAGCGGGAAACTCGGTGTCGTGGATCTCACGCGCAAGGGCGTCTACGGATACGACATCAACACGGAGCTGCTCGGCACGAAGGGCACGTTGCGCGTCGGGTACATGCGCGAGACGCCGGTGCTCGTGATGACCCAGGAGCACATCGCACATGACTTCGTTCCCTATTTCATGGAGCGATTTCGCGACGCCTACACGACGCAGCTCGAGAACTTCGCCGAGAACGTGCTGCACGAGCGCCCCGCGCCGATCACCATCGAGGACGGAATCGAGTCGCTGCGGATCGGCATTGCGGCAACCCGGGCACGTGAAACAGGCCAGATGGTGGAGGTCGCGTCAGTGACGCCGGCTCGACCAGCAGGGGCATCGGTATGAAGAGGTGGACACCTGTCGTTCATTCTCGCGTGCTGCGAGAAGGCCGGTCGGGGCCGCTCGTGTCAGTGGGCCCGCGAGAGGCTCGATGGAAGTACGTACGCTTTGTCGTCCACCGGATCGCCGCCGGCGATCGCTGGGTCGGCCGAACCGGCGGTAACGAAACGTGCCTCGTGCTCCTGTCGGGCCACGCGGTAGTAACGTGGTCCCCGGGTCAGCCGCACGCGGTGCGCCTCGGGCCGCGACGCAACGTGTTCGTCGACTATCCGCACGCGGTCTACCTGCCACCGAAGACGAACTTCGAAGTGCACGCCGAGCAGACGACGGAGATCGCGGACTGCCGTTCACCAACGCGCCAGCGATATCCGGCGCGCGAGATCAGGCCAGAGGACTGCGGTCTCGAAGTGCGTGGAGGAGGCAACGCGACTCGTCAGATCATCGACATCCTGCCACCCTCAGCACAGGCCGATCGGCTGCTGATTTGCGAAGTCCTGACGCCGAGCGGAAACTGGTCCAGCTATCCGCCGCACAAACACGATCGTCACAGCCCGCCCGGCGAAGTCGAACTCGAAGAGACGTACTACTACCGGTTCGACGACCCGGTTGCATATGGAATTCAGCGCCTTTACACAGCGGACGGCCGCTCGGATCACACCCTGACCGTGAGAGATGGCGATCTCGTGATGATCCGCTCCGGCTATCATCCGTTTGTGGCGGCGTACGGTTACCACGCGTACTACCTGAACACCCTTGCCGGAAGCGCGCGCTCGATGGCCGCGAGCGACGATCCTCGGTATGCGCACCTGCGCTCGACGTGGCCGGCTCCGGATCCGCGCGTCCCGTTGATTCCGCACCCAAAATAGATCAAAGACGACCCACGAGGGCTTCCATGCACAACTACATCGAAGGACAGTGGCGGCACTCCTCCGCTGCCGAAATGCTGCCCGTGATCAATCCGGCGACCGGCGAGGAGCTCGATCGCACACCGCTCTCGACAGCCTCCGAACTCGACCAGGCAGCGCACGCGGCGTCGCGCGCCTTTCCTGTCTGGCGCCGCGTGCCAGTGACCGAGCGCATCCAGTTCCTCTTCAAGCTGAAGATGCTGCTCGAGGAACAGTTCGAAGAATTGTCGCGGACGATCACCATGGAGTGCGGCAAGACGCTCGCGGAATCGCGCGGCGAAATGCGTCGCGCGATCGAAAATGTCGAAGTCGCGTGCGGAACGCCGACGCTCATTCAGGGATACAACTCTGAAGACATCTCGACCGGCATCGACGAGATCATGATTCGTCAACCGGTCGGGGTCTGCGCGATCATCTCCCCCTTCAACTTCCCGGGGATGATTCCGTTCTGGTTCTTCCCGTACGCCGTCGCCTGCGGCAACACGGTGATCATGAAGCCGTCCGAGCGCGTGCCGTTGACGATGCAGAAGGTGTTCGGGTTGCTCGAAACGCTGGGACTGCCCGCCGGCGTGGTCAACCTGGTGAACGGTGGCCGAGAGGTCGTCGACGCGATCCTCGAGCATCCGCTGATCCGTGCGGTGAGCTTCGTCGGATCGAGCGCCGTCGCACGACACGTGTATTCGAAGGGTGCGGCCGCAGGCAAGCGCCTGCAGTGTCAGGGTGGCGCGAAGAATCCGGTCGTCGTGCTGCCGGACGCGAACATCGAGTCGACCACCGAAATCGTCGCCGACAGCGCATTCGGCTGCGCCGGACAGCGTTGTCTCGCGGCATCGTTTGCCATCGCGGTCGGCAACGCGAAGGCTCCATTCATTGAAGCCATGGAGCAGAGAGCGGCCGCGCGGGTCACGGGAAACGGTCTCGAGGCGGGTGTCCAGATGGGACCGGTCATCACGCCTCAAAGTCGTACTCGGATCGAGGGGCTGATCGACCAGGCACTTCGTGATGGCGCCCGGGCGATTGTCGATGGTCGAAATCCCTCCATCCCCAAGTACTCGGCTGGTAATTTCGTGAAGCCGACCGTCCTCGACGGACTTCCATTCGAAAGCGCGATCGCGCGGACGGAAATCTTCGGGCCGGTGCTGTCGATCCATCACGTCGACGACATCGATGCCGCCATTGCTGTCGTCAACAGCGGCGGCTACGGAAACCAGGCGAGCATCTTCACCACGAGCGGTGCCTCGGCGCGGAAGTTCCGGTACGAAGCGGAAGTGGGCAATGTCGGCGTCAACGTCGGCGTTGCCGCACCGATGGCATTCTTTCCGTTCAGCGGAGCGCGGGAGAGTTTCTTCGGCGACCTGCACGCGCAGGGGCGTGACGCGATCGAGTTCTTCACGCAGGAGAAGGTGGTCGTCGAACGCTGGCCGAAAGAGTGGTCGCGAAAATTTTAGAGTTGCAGCGTTTCGGACCTCGCCGAACGGACGCGATTCAGAGAGGCAAAACACGCCATGTAATGCTCGAGTCCCGACGCCGTCTCGCCAGCCCAGCCCACATATCCATCGGGACGCACGAGGAAGATCCCAGTGCCGTACGGCTCGTACGCTGGAATGCGAACGACGGGAATAGGAAAAGGAGGTATCGGCGCGTCGGTGCCGACGGCGACCACCGTCCAGTGCGGGCCACGAAAGGCGTCGAACAGACGAACGCCGCCACGCCGTCCGTCAGGCGCACGGTCGCCCGCCTGGAGCGCGTCGTCGGCAAGGCCGTGGCGGGTTTCGGCGGTGAGGGACGAGTGCCGATAACTTAAACCGAGTTGCTGCGTCGCTTCACCGCGGCGCACCTCGCCGCGGTGTACGCCGGTCGAGAGTTCGAGCATATCCGCCGCAATAGCGCGTCGCTCCTCTTCGTAGGACTCCAGCAGCGCAGGGCCGGCGTGACCGCGAAGCACCGCGTCCAGTTTCCACCCGAGGTTATATGCATCCTGGATGCTGGTGTTGAGGCCCTGTCCGCCCGCCGGCGAATGCACATGCGCCGCGTCGCCGGCAATGAACACACGGCCCTCGCGAAACCGATCTGCGAGCGCGACCCGCGGCCGAAAATCTGACGCCCAGCACACTTCGGTCACGTCTTCGGCAGCGAGGTGCGAGCGCGCGGCGATCACGTTCCGTATACCGTCGAGAGAGTGATCGATCGGCGCAACGTCGCGGAATTGCGCGACGAACTGAAATTCCTCCACGCCAGGGAGTGGGCAAAGCGCCATAAACCCCGACTCGCGATCGTTCGGCGGAAAGATGTGCCAGCAATCGCGGTCGAGCGCTCGAAGACGCACGTCTGCGACGAGGATTGGATTGTTCTCGATGGTCTCACCCGTCATGCCAATGCCGATCAGACGACGAACCGTGGATCGCCCGCCGTCGGCACCGATCACATAGCGAGCACGCACGCGGGTGCCTGACGCGAACGACGCGGTCACACCATCCGCATCCTGCGTCAGCGCAATCAACTCCCAACCGAATGCGACCACTCCGCCAAGCGCGCCAAGGCGCTCGAACAGAATCTCCTGCGTTCGCCATTGCGGGATCATCCATGGCTCCGTGTACGGCTCGGCTTCAGTTGGCGTAACGGCGTCGAACATTCGTTGTTCGCCCTGCCGCTTCCCGTCGCGCCAGACCAATCCGATCGGATACCGGCCTCCTGCGGCGAGGACAGCGTCGAGCACGCCCAGGTCATCGAAGACTTCCAGTGTGCGCGGCTGGAGCCCCTTTCCTCGCGAACCCGGCAGCAAGCCATCGCCGCGCTCGACGATGAGCGTGGAAATCCGGCGACGGACCAGGTCGATGCCGAGGGACAAGCCGGTCGGGCCAGCACCAATCACGAGCAGGTCGACGGCGATCATCGGCGATTCTCCTTAACGTTGTTAAGTTACCGATCGAAGAATGCCCTTAACAATGTTAAAGTGTCAAGTGTGAATCGCCGCAAGCGCGCCACCCCGCTCGACCAGCGGGTCGTCGCCACCACGGCGTTGAAACTTCTAAATCGAGTGGGGCTCGAAGGACTGACCCTCCGGGCCGTCGCAAGAGAACTGCACGTCCAGGCCCCCGCTCTCTACTGGCATTTCGACAGTAAACAAGACCTGCTCGACGAGATGGCGACCGAAATGTACCGCCGGATGGCGCGGGAGCGGAACATCAAGTCGTCGACGACGTGGCAACAACGGCTAATCGCTGACAACCGCGCGCTGCGTGCCGCGTTGCTTCGCTACCGGGACGGCGCGAAAGTGTTCAGTGGCTCTCGTTTCTCGGGGACCGACCACGGACCTGAGATGGAGGCGACCCTCCGCGCGCTGGTCGATGCCGGGTTCACGCTCAGGCAGGCGGTCCGCGCCGCCTCGACCATGTACCTGTTCACCATCGGTTTTGTCACCGAGGAGCAGGGTGTGCAGCCGCTTCCGGGTGAGCGCCGTGCGGGTTACGACGTCGCTGAGCGCGCGAAGCGCATGGCGAACTTTCCTCTGGCCGCGGCCGCAGGCGCAGAGGTCTTCGAGTGCTTCGACGAAGCCTTCGAAGAGGGGCTTCGATTAGTCGTCGCGGGGATTACAGCTCAGTACGAGCATCGTCGTCGCCGAACGCCGTTCGTGAAGCTCTCGTGATGTCCAGCTTGTGAACTGGCCGCCATCTCAGCCGGCGCGAACCAGCCCGTGTCACATTCTGAGACCTTGTCTCGTCTCGCTGTTAGAAGTGGTTTCAAGATTTCCAGGCGCGCCACGGGGCCGCGGGGGCGAAGCCCCCCGGAGTGATGGAGAGCTCCAATGATTAGATGGGCATTGCACAAGGTGATTACGAAGTTCGAGCGCGGCTGGAACTATGATGCCGGTTATATGCACGAGATGATTGACGCGAGCCCGCGCGCCGCGTGGCTCTTTTCCCGCGTCACCGCCCTCGGACAGTTCCGGCGTGACGTTCCAATCGAGGCATGGTGTGCCGCCGGCATTACCGCCGTGCGGCACGAGGACTGCGGGCCATGCACGCAGCTCGCCGTCACGATGGCGGAGCGCAGCGGCGTCAGTCCTGCGGTTCTCGCCGCACTGCTCGCCGACAAGCCCGACGCGATGCCGGCCGACGTCGCACTGGTGTGGAAATTCACCCGCGCCACGCTCGCGCACGATGCAGCGGGCGATGAGTATCGCGATGCAATCGTGAAGCGATGGGGACGTCGCGCCCTTGTGAGTCTGGCTTTTGCGATCACGGCGGCGCGGATCTACCCCACGGTCAAGTACGCGCTCGGCCACGGCAAAGCCTGCATGCGCGTCGTCGTCGGCGGTACGCCAGTGATGCTCGATCACGGCCGAGTACCGGCCGCTGCGGATGCCAGGATCCGCACGGCGTGAGTTCAGCGGACACGATGTCAAATCCCGCTGCGAGCTTCGAGCCGTACCGCCGGCGGCTGCTCGGTCTCGCATACCGCATGCTCGGATCGATGGCGGATGCCGAGGACGCGGTGCAGGAGACTTACTTGCGCTGGCATAAGGCCGACCGCAACAACGTGTCGGACGCGAGAGCGTTTCTCATGACCACGACGACAAGGATTTGTCTCGACATGTTGACCTCGGCGCGTGCACGGCACGAGGAGTACGTCGGCCCATGGCTGCCGGAGCCGGTTCTGGACACGGCCGCGCTGGCGCCTGACAGCCGCACCGAACTCGCGGAGGATTTGTCCATCGCCCTGCTCTTGACGCTCGATCGGCTGTCGCCACTCGAGCGCGCCGCCTTCCTGCTGCACGATGTGTTCGATTTCTCGTTCAGCGAAGTCGCCACGGCGCTCGACCGCAGCGAGGCTGCGTGCCGGCAACTCGCGTCCCGGGCACGCGCGCACGTCCGCGCCGTGAGACCACGCGGCGCGACATCACCATCACATGGTTCGGGCGAGATCGATGCGAAGCATGCGGAGCTGATGTCCGCATTCATGGCGGCGACCCTGTCGGGAGATCTGGATGCGCTGACCCGGATACTCGCCGACGACGTGCGCGTCGTGACGGATGGCGGCGGCAAGGCAGCGGCGGCGCTGAACGTGCTCGAAGGCGCCGATCGGGCGGCACGATTCCTGGTTGGCGCGGTGCGCAAAGGATGGCGTGACGACTTCACCGTGCGCTTCGCGACCATTAACGACCTGCCAAGTATCATCGTGGATGGCCGCGAGGGCCCGCTGCAAACGTCGTCCTTCGAGATCGACGGTGACGTGGTTCGCGCGCTCTACGTCGTGCGCAATCCGGACAAGCTGCGCCATTTAGGGGCGACAACGCTACCGCACGGCCGCGGTCGCGGATGAGCAAGGCGGCTTGAAAGGCTTTTAATGATGCAGATCGCGACGCACCTTCAAGACCATGCGTCCAAGCACGTGTTCTCGATCCAATCGGCGATGCGCCTGCGCGGCTTTCGCGAGCGGATAACTTGCCGCGATCGGCACACGAATCTTGCGGTTGCGGAAGTAGCGATTCAACTTGTCGAATTCATGCGGATTCGCGACCGCATCGAAGGCACGCACGTGAAATGTGCGCCGTCCCTTGGGCACCGGCTCGATGCCGTTCGGGTGCACGACACGTCCCTTCCGCCGCACGAAATCGAGGCAGCGCTCGAGTTCGGTGCCACCGGCGAGCGCTAGCACGCAGTCCAATCCGTCGGGCGCGAACCTCCTGAGTTGATCCACGGATTCCGCACGGCGCGCATCGATGACGCGATGGGCGCCGAGCGTTCGGACCAGGCGGGTCGGCGCGACGCCGGAGGCGGTCGCGATCACACGAGCTCCGCGTTGCCGGGCGAGTTGAACCGCCATCGTGCCGACAGCGCCTGAAGCACCGAAGATCAGGATCGTCTGCCCCGATCGCAGCCCGAGCGCGTCAATGCCCTGGAGTGCAGTTAACCCAGTGGTCGCCACCGCACCAGCATCGCGCAGGTCAAGGCGGTTTGGCACACGAGAGACGTGATCAGCATCGGCGGCCGCGAACTCCGCGTAGAAGCCACCCTGTCGATTGCCGAACTCGTAAGCGTAGACGCGGTCACCGACGTGGAATCGACGAACTCGAGCGCCCTTGCCGACGACGATTCCTGCGCCGTCAACGCCGGGCACCAGCGGAAATCGTGGTCGCCCGGGCTTTCGCCACGAACCATCGCGAATCGAAGCATCCCAGCTGCCAATGCCGGCCGTATTAATCGCGATGAGCACTTCGTGCGGCCCAGGCCGAGGCACCGGGATCTCGTGCAGAGTCAGAGCCGATGCTGGACCGAACCGATCGACGGCCGCAGCCTTCATCGTGTCGGGCAGCGAGGACGTTCCGTCGGTTGCGCGCGGGGTTCGATGATGAGCCATGTGGCACGCCGGTGCACGATCTCCGCCAACTTACCTTCGGGTCAGCCGCGGCGCGCTGCTTCGATGGTGGCGACGTCAATCTTCTTCATTGGCATCATCGCCTCGAATGCACGCTTCGCCTCGGCACCACCAGCCGCAAGGGCGTCCGTTAGCACCCGCGGAGTGATCTGCCACGAAAGGCCCCAGCGGTCCTTGCACCAACCGCACTGGCTCTCCTGGCCGCCGTTGCCGACGATCGCGTTCCAGTAGCGGTCCGTCTCCTCCTGATTGTCCGTTGCGACCTGGAAGGAGAATGCCTCGGTATGTTTGAACGTCGGACCGCCATTCAGGCCGAGACAGGGAATGCCCAGAACGGTGAACTCTACCGTCAGCTCATCACCCTGTTTACCGCCCGGATAGTCACTGGGTGCCTTGTGAACTGCGGTCACCTTGCTATTCGGAAACGTGGCGGCGTAGAAGCGCGCCGCCTCATGTGCATCCTTGTTGAACCAGAGACAAATCGTGTTCTTCGGATTCATATTCGTGCACTCCTCCTGCTCGATCGAGCGAGCCCGGTTAACCTCACGCTAGTTTAGATTGCGGCCCTACATCCGTCGGCTCATCTCCTCCGTAGTAACGGCTGAAGCGGAGGTGCGGATGAAAGGAATCTCTACCGCGGCAACGATCGCGGTGCTGCTCTTCAGTCAGGGCTGCGGACGAACCCAACCGATCGCAGCAAATACAGTTCCAAATCGTGCGTGCCTCGTGATGATCGCCGCCGAGTCGCGCGACGACACCGAGATCGCGAAGCTTCAGGAGGACCTCCGCGAACAGCGCGCGCCCGCCCGTGCGGCGGAACAACTCGGATATCGGTTCATCTCCAAGGCCCGAGTGACCAACGACGCTGGCTACTACACGGTTGCAGAGCAGGCCGCTTCGTGCCTGGAATCAATTCAGCCGTCCGATCCGGCGGCGCTCCTCCTGCGCGGACATGTCTTGCATCAGCTGCACCGCTTCCGCGAAGCGGAAGCGATCGCCCGCCGTCTCGTGAGGCTGCGCGAGTTTGTGCTCGATTTCGGACTGCTGGGCGACGTGCTGATGGAGCAGGGACGCCTCGCCGAAGCTGCAGACGCCTACCAAAAGATGATGGACCTGAAGCCGTTCTATCAGTCGTACGTGCGAGCGGCGCACCTGCGCTGGCTCAAAGGCGATCTCGACGGCGCGATTGAAATGATGACGGCTGCGGTCAAGGCCGCCAGTCCGCGGGATCCGGAGTCTGTCGCCTGGGCGTACGCCCGGCTCGCGACGTACCACTTACAACGCGGTCAATTCGTCGAGGCCGAGCGAATGATCGCTTCGTCGCTCCAGTTCGTGCCCGACTACGCAGCTGCGCTGCTCGTGCGCGGACGCATCCAGCTCGCACAGAACCAGCCGGCGGAGGCACTCGCCCCGCTTGAAAAAGCGGCGCGGCTGAATCCGCTCCCTGAATACAACTGGACGCTCGCCGACGCCTTGCGATCGGTGAACCGGATCGACGATGCGATTGCCGTAGAACAGATGGTGCTCGGAGACAGCGGAGACCCACGAACGGTCGCTCTCTACCTGTCAACGCGGCAAACGGACGTCGAGAAAGCAGTGGATCTGGCTCGAGCGGAACTCGAGAAGCGAAGTGATGTCTTCACACTCGACGCGCTCGCATGGGCGCTGGCGCGCACAGGACGTATAGAGGAAGCGTCAACGGTCATGGCTCGAGCGCTCGCCGAAGGCACGCAGGATGGCCGCCTCTTTCTCCATGCTGCCGCGATTGCGGCTGCCGCCGGTCATCCCGACGATGCAGCGCGATGGGCCGGCAAGGCCCGGACGATCCGTTTCACGCTGCTTCCCTCGGAGCTTGGGGTGCTCCGTTCGGGAATCCTGTCACGACCCCGCGCATGAGGAATCAGAAATGAAGAAGGTGTTAAGCACGCTGCAGCTGATCGCTGCGGCGGGAGGACTCCTGCTCTGGTCCGAACCGGCTCGAGCCTCGAGTCACATGGACGCGCCGCTCATCACCCTGGACGACGCGGCGAATACGACGGACGTGTACGCGTTCGTATCACAGCGGTTCGGCCGCAAGTACCTGACGACGGCGCTGGCTGTCTATCCACACGAGGAACCGGGCGTCGGGCCGAACAAGTACAACTTCGACGACGATGTGCTGTACGAGGTCCGTGTCGCAACCGGGAAGGATGTCGCGGCGGGCCGCACGACGCTGGCGTATCAGTTCCACTTCGACACGACCTATCGTAACCGCAACACCATTCTGCAATCGTATCTCGGAGTCATCGGCAATGTCGGCGACGCTTCGCAGAATCTAATCCAGCGCTACACGGTCGACAAGGTCGACTGGCGCACGGGTCGCGTTACCCGCCTCGGCCGCGGCATCGTCCCACCAAATAACCAGGGCAACGCCACGCCGAAGTACAACCGGAACGACGATGGTGAGCAACCAGCGAAAGATGGCGTCGCGACGGAAGATGACCTGGACCAGTACACGTCACAATCGATCGCCGAACTAGATCACGGCTACCTGGCGTTCGCCGGTCAGCGAGACGATGGGTTCTATGCGGACATACAAGCGATCTTCGATCTGTTGAAGCTGCGTCCAGCAGACAAGGCCGTGGACTCTCAGGGTGGATTCAACGTCCACACGATGGCGCTCAACATCCCGATCGAGGAGCTTGGCGGCGATCAGCAGATCGTGGGCGTCTACGCGACAACGAGTCGACGGCGCGTAAAAGTCCTTGGTCCTGCCGGTGACACGAACTTTGGCGACTTCGTCCAGGTCGGGCGTCAAGGCAATCCGCTGTTCAACGAAGGACTCGTGGCGATCAAGGACAAAGACCTCTACAGCCGCACGTCGCCGGAGTTTGATTCACTGCTATTCAAGAAGTACGCAGTGACACCGGAACTGTCGTCGCTTATCAACGCGCTCGTGTTCGGCGGAAACGTCGCGCCGACGACAAATCGCACCGACATCGCAGGAATTTTCATTCCTGATCTGATCAAGGTCGACCTCTCGACCGGGCCGGCGCGGCTCGCCGGCGGCGGCGTCAACCATCCGGCGAATCCGGACGATGTGGGTTTTTCGCGGCTTGGGATCTTCGGCGGTGACACGCTGACGAGTTCGATCCAGGCAGGCTTCGGTAACGGCGCCGTACCTGGCGGATGGCCCAACGGCCGCCGATTTGGAGACGATGTTGTTGACATCGCCGTGACGGCGCTGATCAGCGACTTGCGCGTCAGCCCACCGATTATCGTTGGCCCGGCAGGCGACAACGTCAACAGCAACGACATCGCCTACAACAAGGTCTTCCCTTACGCGGCAACGCCGCTCAATGGCCGCACTCAGAGCCACTGAAGGAGCGATGCGGCAGGATCGCCAGACGAGGCGGACCCTGTTCCAACGGGGTTCGCTCGTCGCCATCACAGTCGCCTTCCTGCTCATTGCATCGACTGTGAGCGCGCACGATCCCGGGCTGAGCGCGCTGGATGTTGGCGTCAAAGGCGGAACCATCACCGTGTCGCTCTCGATGGCGAGTGGCGACGTGACGCTCGTAGCACCAGCCACTGACGTGGATCGGAGAAAGACACTGCTCTCGCTCGCGCGCGAAGCGATTCGCGTGTCGATCGACCGTGAGGCGCTTTCGTCGATCGATGAAGAGGCCTCGATTGATACCGCCGGCGCGCGCGTCCGCATGACGTTCGCGGTTCGCGCTTCGCACGATCGCGACCGACACCTGACCGTCACGTCGGACGTGCCGAAGCGGTTAGCGCGCGGGCACCGGGAAATGCTGATGGTCTACGTGGGCGGCGAGATGGCAGCCCAGAAGCTTCTCGACGAAAGATCAGATTCGGTGACTGTCGATCTTCGCCAGAGCTCCGCCCGAGCACGGGACGGCGCGTGGTCGTTTCTAAAGCTCGGAAATCAGCACATCCTGTCCGGTTACGACCACCTGTTGTTTCTGGCCGGACTCTTCCTCGCCGCTGCCACAGCCGCGCAGCTTCTCGCCCTGCTCACGGCCTTCACTGTCGCTCATTCCATCTCTCTCGCGCTCGTCGTCCTTGCAGGCGTTCACCTGCCGGCGTCTATCGTCGAACCGCTTATCGCGGCATCGATCGCCTGGGTCGGCGTCGAGAATCTCATTGGTGCCAGGCACCGGCAGCAATGGCTGGTGGTCTTCGGGTTCGGGCTGATCCACGGATTCGGCTTCGCTGGAGCGCTGACCGATCTGGGGTTGGGATCGAGCACAAAAGACGTCGCAACGGCGCTGTTCTTGTTCAACGCGGGCGTCGAGTCCGGTCAGCTTCTCGTCGCGGTCGCGATTCTCCCCTTACTGTGGACGATTCGATCGCGATCACTGTGGCAAACGAAGCTTCAGCCACTGTGCTCTGCGCTCATCGTAATCGCTGGCGGATATTGGTTGTTCGCGCGGCTGATCTAGATCGCGGGTTCAGGCAGGACGCCCGGATACCGTTCCAACCAGATATTTCTCCCCGGATGGTGATCGCGCTCCACCAGCTGGTTCGATGGTCACCGCCAGCGCGACAGGTTGCGGGATGTCGGACGGTGTGTTGAACGTTTCGTTCACGCTCCCTTGCGCATCCGGAGTCAGCAGGCCCGCGCTGATCGGCGCCGGTTGAGCCGTGACGACCCACAGCTGATACACGCGTCCAGGCGGAAGTGCTGGAAGGTTAGACGCGGTGAACACCATCCCACGCGAGCGGCTCCAGAATGCTCTCGCCGAAGCTCCCGGCGCGACTGGTGCCTGACCGGCAAGATCGATGCGCGCGACGTCCGGTGCAGTCAGAACAGCGACCGTGATCCGCGTCGCGCCGATCGCCTGCTGCGCGTCAATCGCACGCTGCTCCGCTGCTGTCGCGCGTGCGCGCGCGTCGCGAAGTTCGTCCTCGAGAACACCGATCCGTCCGCGTAGTTGTGTGGTGTAGATCCCCAGACCGGTCGCGAGCACGAGCGACGCTGCGGTCGCGACCAGCCACATGGCAGACCGCGTCGCCGCCGGACGAAGAGTCTGTGCGCCCGCAACCGACCCGAGCACCCGCGCGCGGAGCGCGAGCGGGGGGTCGACCTGCGGCACGGCCTGTCCGAGTCCCTGCAGGATTGGCGGCTGCAGCTCCGGTCGGTCGTCGTCTCTCACTGCGCCCATCGTTCGATCTTCACTCCGTCAGCGCTTCGCGAAGCTTCATAACGGCCTGGCGAATCCTGGTCTTCACGGTGCCCAGCGGCTCGTTGAGCCGCGCTGCCGCTTCGATATGCGTCAGGCCTTCGTAGTACGCGAGCTCGAGCGCGGTGCGTTGAGCATCCGGCAACTCCTTCAGCGCACGTTGAAGACGCGTCACCTGCTCGGCGGAAAGCAGCTCCAAATCTTGCCCCGCGGCTGAATCGATCACGCTCTCGGCTGCGTTTGCGTTCGTGGCAGCCTCGGGCCGCGCGCGCTTCGCACGCAGCTTGTCGATCGCGCGGCTGCGCGTGAGCGTCAGCATCCAGGCAGCGACTGCGCCGCGCGACGCGTCGTAACGTCCGGCCTGCGCCCAGACCTGCGCGAAGACTTCCTGGACGATGTCCTCGGCGTCGGCGGCGTCCTGCAGGATGCGCAACGACAGCGAGTACACGAGCCGCGCATGCCGATCGTACAGCTCGGCGAACGCGGCCTGCTCGCCGCGGGCGATTCGCGCGAGCGACGCCTGATCCGCCTGGCGACTCTCCAGCGACGCCGGTGATCCGAGGACTGCTGCCAGCAACATCCACATCAGAATCTACGGTTGACACCCGCAAGGGGATGAGCTGCCGCATCTTATCAGTACGACCCAATCCATTTGCGGTTCCCGTCCGTAGAGTCTGCAGAACAGAGGCTTGTCAAACAGCTCGAACCGAGCAGGCAACTCGTTGGTAGTCTGCGCGTTCGTCATTTGGGACCACGGCCGCTCGTTGAGAATGCCAGGGTCACGTCGAAGAGTACGACGCGTAGAACGGTGAAGTGGGGTATCGCGTCTCCGCGAAGGCGGGAATCGTCCTCGAGGCGTTCAACATCTTTAATGCGAACGTCCCCGAATTTAATGCGAACGTCCCCGAAGCGAGCTCATCGATAGAGAAACAGCGTCGATTGACTCGGTTCGAGGCCGGACGTAGCATCGCGCTCACCTGACGAGGAGGTGTCGCGATGTCCTCAGCAGCTCGGCGGTGTTCGTTCGATGCGTTCGTTGCTCTTATAGTCGCTGTGTTGATCTGCGCGGTTCCCGGTCGAGCGGCCGCACAGGTGCTGTACGGATCGGTCGTCGGAGACGTCAAGGATTCTTCAGGCGCCGCGATGCCTGGCGCTACGGTGCTCGTCACCAACAACAACACCGGCTTCAAACGCGAGGCGGTGACCGACGGAGTCGGGCACTTCAACCTGTTCGACTTGCCCGCGGGCACCTACAGCTTGAAGGCCACGCAGCAGGGGTTCCGAACGTTCGAACAGACGCAGGTCACGGTCAACATCAACACCGTGACGCGCATCGACGTAACGATGGAGATCGGCGCGATGGGAGACAACGTCACCGTGCGCGCTGAATCACCTGCACTGCAGACGGAAACCGCCGAAGTGCACTCGAACCTGCTCGGCCAGGAGCTGACGAACCTGCCCGTGCCGCTCGGCGGAAACTATCAGCAGGTGTACCGTATGCTGCCCGGCTTTGCACCGCCGGCCAATTCGCATTCGATCCCGACCAACCCGGCACGATCGCTGGAATTCACGGTCAACGGCACGAGCGACGATCAGAACAACACGCGGATCGACGGCGTCAGCACCGCCAACATCCAACTGCCACACGTCGCGTCATACATCCCGACCCTCGAGTCCATTCAGGAAGTCAACGTCGTCACCAGCAGTTTCGACGCGGAACAAGGGCTCGCCGGCGGTGCGGCGATCAATGTCCAGACTCGCAGCGGAGCGAACACGATGCACGGATCGGGATTCGAATATTTCACGAACCAGCATCTGAAAGCGTGGCCGATGCGGTTCGACGACGCAGCGCTGAATAGAGGAGATAAACCAGACCAGAGCTACAACGAGTTCGGCGGAACCGTCGGGGGGCCGATCCGCAAGAACAAGGCCTTCTACTTCGTAAGTTACGAGTCCATTCGAGACCACAGGTCGGTGAGCAGAACCGTTTCTGTGCCGCTGCCGGCGATGTTGAAGGGAGACCTGTCGCTCTCGCCAACCCCTATTTACGATCCACTTACTGGCAATGCCGATGGCACCGGACGAACACAGTTTCAAGTGTTCCCCGGCGATCCGAATTACGCGCTGTGTAACACGGCGACGAACCCGAACTGTCTGAACATCATTCCCGCAGCACGGATGGATCCTATCGCGCGGAAGATCGGGAGCTACTTTCCCGTCAACAATCTAGACCGCGATCGGAACAACTATTTTGCACAGGCACCGTTCACATTCGACCGGAATCAGATCGACTCCCGGTTCGACTACAACGGAAACTCCAAGTTCAACATGTCCGGCACGTTCGGCATGTTGCACTACCGCGCGGTCACGCCGACGGTGTTCGGTGAGACCGCCATCGGCCGGCCGATCGGCGGGAGCAGCAACCCTGGCACCGGCCACGGCAATACGTATCGCGTCACCGTGATGGGCACGTACATCTTCAGCCCGACATTCTTCATGGACGCGCACTACGGTTACGCGCGGCAGGGAACGAATTCCGAGCAACCCGGCCTCGGGCAGAACTTCGGGCGCGACACCCTGGGCATCCCGGGCACGAACGGGACGCGTACGTTCGAAAGCGGGTGGCCCACGTTCTCGTCCGCGGACTTCGCAACCATTGGCGTCAACGAAAACTACATGCCGTACTACCGGCACGATCCGCAGTCGCAGTACGTCGTCAACTTCAACTACATCAAGGCGCGGCACAATATCCGGTTCGGCAGCGATATCTATGACATGGCGCTAAATCAAACGCAGGCGGAGTTCATTACCGGCGGCTTCGGCGCGCAGGGAGGATTCGGGTTCGCGCGCGGCGTCACGGAGCGATGCGAAGCGGTGAATGCCGCAGGCAACTGCCAACGGACATCGCCCGGATCCTTCTACAACAGTGCCGCTGCGTTTGTGATAGGACAGGCCAGTAGTGCCGGACGGACGCTGCAAGTGCCGGACGTGTACCACCTCAATGCCCGCCTGTACAGCAGTTATGTCCGCGACCGGTGGACGGCAAACGACAAGCTGACGATCGATTTTGGCACCCGGTGGGAGTATTTTCCCGTCCCGACCAGACCCGATCGAGGCATCGAATTCTACGATGTCACGACGGGCAACGTCCTGCTCTGCGGTGTCGGGTCCATACCAGAGGACTGCGGGATCAAGACCAGCAAGGCGCGTTTCGGACCGCGCGTCGGAGTTGCCTATCGCTTGTCCGACAAATCGGTCGTCCGCGCTGGTTACGGTTTGACGAACGATCCGTACGAAGGCATGGAGCTCATTCGGGCAAACTATCCGCTGTTGATTCAGGTGAAAGTGGAAGCGCCCAATGCCCTGACGCCAGCGACCAGCCTGTCGAAGGGGATTCCGGCCGTGCAGGCGCCGCCCGAAGGCAACGGCATCCTGCCGATCCCGAGTGACTACGCCTGGCAAGGGTACCCGAAGGACCTGAACCGCGGATACATTCAGTCGTGGAACGTCACCGTACAACGCGAGCTGCCGTGGCACTTTACCGGACAAGTCGGGTACGTCGCCACACGCACGACGCGTCAGCTCGGCCTGCTCGACATCAACGCCGGCCAGGTGATCGGTGCCGGCGAGAAAGGACGGCCGCTTCTCCAGCAGTACGCCAGAACCGCATCGACGGTGTTGCTACAGCCTGTCGGGAACGGCAAGTACGATTCGATGCAGGTGCAACTGCAGCGGCGGTTCTCGGAAGGCCTCAGCCTTGCCGCGAACTACACGTTGGGCCGAGCGCTCAGTCCGAATGAGAACAGCTCCTGGCTGCTCGGTGATCATGGGACTCAGGCGCTTGCCTATCTGAATCGCAATTACGCGCCGACGAGCACGGATCGACGGCACAATCTCGGGATCACGAGCGTCTGGCAGATTCCAGTGGGAAGTGGCCGGAGATGGCTCAACGACGGCGGCGTCGCGTCAGCGATCCTGGGTGGCTGGCAGGTGAACAACATGATCAGCATCATGAGCGGCACGCCGTTCT
Organism: Acidobacteriota bacterium; assembly: GCA_046734955.1. Taxonomy (GTDB): domain Bacteria; phylum Acidobacteriota; class Vicinamibacteria; order Vicinamibacterales; family 2-12-FULL-66-21; genus JALZOC01. Next base: position 995 of record JBKPSH010000141.1, on the reverse strand, counting down.
CGGTGCTCGCCGACGAGACGTCGCTGAACCTGCCAGGCAGCGTGCAGACGGCTGACCAGGTCAAGCCCGTGAAAAAGCTCGGCGGCGTCGGACGCGCCACGCCCTACTACGATCCGACGTCGTTTGCGGACGTTACGGAGGCGCGCTTCGGCAACACGGGCTACAACATTCTGCGCGGACCAGGCCTGTTCAACTGGGACTTCGGCTTGACCCGCGAGATCGCGGCGACACGCGGTGTCAGAGTGCAGCTGCGCCTGGAGTCGTACAATTTCACCAACACGCCACATCTGGACAATCCGGACAACAACGTCGGCGACGGCGAAGACTTCATGACGATCACCAGCGTGACGAATCTCGCGCGCGAGGGGATCGACGAACGGCAGTTCCGGCTCGGCATCCGAATCGTGTTCTAGCCTTACCCGAGGGGCTTCGCCCCTCGGCACGCGCTCCGCTGAAGCTTCGGCGGTGTCCGCCGTAGCCTTGGCGAAGGCGGAACTCCCCCGCACGCGCGCTCGCTGGCGCCGCTGGTTTCACCAGCCGGCACGGCACCTTTATGAGATAGCTTTTGGCGAGACTACGAGATCGAGAGGCCAACATGCAGAACTCTGACGACAAGAAGGTCGACCGCCGAACGTTCATTCAGGCTGCCGGGGTCGTCGCGGGCTCCGCGATTGCCTCGACGGCCTTGTCGTACGACCGCATCCTCGGCGCCAACGATCGCATCGCGCTGGGGCACATCGGCATCGGCAACCGCGGCAGCGGACTCCACACGATGGCGTCGAAGCTCAAAGACAAGTACAACGTCGAGACGGTGGCGGTGTGCGATCTGTGGAAAAACAATCGCGAGCGCGCCGCCACGAGGACGACGGATTACTACGGGCGCGCGCCGAAGGCCGTGCAGCATCCCGACGAGCTGCTGGCGATGAAGGACGTCGACGCCGTCTTCATCGCAACGCCGGAGCACTCGCATTCGCCGATGCTCAAGAAAACGGTGG
>JBKPSH010000140.1:0-43567 GCA_046734955.1 Acidobacteriota bacterium | reverse complement strand
CCGGGTTCGCGCCGTCAAGTCGACGCAGCAGATCACGAAGGCGATGAAAATGGTCGCCGCGTCGCGGCTGCGCCGGGCGCAGGAGCGCATCCAGAACGGCCGCCCGTTCGCCAACGAAATGCGCCGCGTCCTGCAAACGCTCGCGTTGCGCGTCGAGACGGCCGCGCATCCGCTCCTCGACGATCGGTCGGTGCCGCGCGCGAACGGTCGCGCGCTGCTGATTGTCGTCACCGCGGATCGCGGGTTGTGCGGCAGTTTCAATACGAACGTCATCAAAGCCGGCGGTTCGTTCATTACCGATACCCCCGGCCGGCAGGTCGCTCTCGGACTGGTTGGTCGACGGGGAAGGGACTTCTTTGGCCGACGCGGGTTTCAGGTGTTGTTCGAGCAGGTCAACCTGTTCGCGCAGCTGAAATTCGAGCACGCACAGAAAATCGCGTCGGCGGCGACTGAGGCATTCACCGCCGGAGAAGTCGACGCGGTGTATATCGCGTACAACGAGTTCAAGTCGGTCATGGTGCAGCACGTCGTGGTCGATCAGCTGCTGCCGATCCCGCGCGGAGCGTTCGACACGCCGGCACCGACGCCCGGCGCTGCGCCACCGCTCGAGTATCTATACGAGCCGAAGCCGGAGGAACTGTTCAAGAGCCTGCTGCCGACCTATGTCGAGGTTCAGGTGTTTCGCGCGTTGCTCGAATCGAATGCGGCGTTCTATGCCGCGCAGATGACGGCCATGGATGCCGCGACGCGGAACTCGGGAGAGATGATCGAGCAGCTGACGCTGTACATGAATAAGGTGCGTCAGGCCGCAATTACTAGAGAGATCATTGAAGTGGTCTCGGGTGCGCAAGCATTGTAGATACCAGTCTCCAGTTTCCAGTCGGATCACGACGGCGCTCTGGTGATTGGAATCCGCCGAATCTCGAGTGCATAAACTGGCAACTGGCAACTGGCAACTGGCAACTGACACTGAAATCAATGGCAACAGCAACAGCACAGAACGTCGGCAAAGTCGTCCAGGTCATCGGACCGGTCGTGGACATTGAGTTCGAAGGCGGACATCTACCCGAGATCTACAACGCCCTTCGCATTCAGTCAGATGGTGGCGCCGGTCAGAAGATCGACGTCATCGTCGAGGTCGAGCAGCATCTCGGTGAAAACCGCGTCAGGACCGTCGCGATGAAGCCGACCGACGGCATGCAGCGCGGCATGCATGCGGTCGATACCGGCGCGCCGATCTCAATGCCGGTTGGACCCGCGACGCTGGGCCGGGTCATGAACGTGCTCGGCGAGCCCGTCGACTTTCCCGACCGCGCCGTTCAGTCGAAAGAGCGCTGGTCGATCCACCGCAAAGCGCCATCGCTGGATCAACAGTCGACCGAGCTGCAGATGTTCGAGACCGGCATCAAGGTCATCGATCTGCTCGAGCCGTACGTGCGCGGCGGCAAGATCGGGCTGTTCGGCGGCGCCGGCGTTGGAAAGACGGTCATCATCCAGGAACTGATTCACAACGTCGCCATGAAACACGGCGGCGTGTCGGTGTTTGCCGGCGTCGGCGAACGCACACGTGAAGGAAACGACCTCTGGCTCGAGTTCCAGGAAAGCGGCGTCATCAACACAAACGAGCTCGAGAAATCGCGCGCCGCGCTCGTCTACGGCCAGATGACGGAACCGCCCGGTGCGCGGCTTCGCGTTGCGCTGAGCGGTCTCACGGTCGCCGAGTATTTCCGTGACGCGGAAAACAAGGACGTGCTGCTCTTCATCGACAACATCTTCCGCTTCACTCAGGCGGGATCGGAAGTGTCGGCGCTGCTCGGACGAATGCCGTCGGCCGTCGGTTATCAGCCGACACTCTTGACCGAGATGGGCGAACTGCAGGAGCGGATCACTTCGACGAAGAAAGGCTCGATCACGTCGGTGCAGGCGATTTACGTGCCCGCCGACGACTACACGGATCCCGCGCCTGCGACCACGTTCGCGCACCTCGATGCGACGACCAATCTGTCGCGTGCGATCGTCGAACTCGGGATTTATCCCGCGGTCGATCCTCTGGCGTCGACGTCGCGGATCCTGGATGCGCGAATCATCGGCGACGAGCACTACAATACGGCGCGTGCGGTAAAGCAGATCCTGCAGCGATACAAGGACCTGCAGGACATCATTGCCATCCTCGGTATCGACGAGCTGTCGGAAGAGGACAAATTGACCGTCGCGCGCGCGCGTCGCATTCAGAAGTTCATGTCGCAGCCCTTCTTCGTCGGCGAGCAGTTCACGGGTAAGCCGGGTAAGTACGTGCCCGTCGCTGATACAGTGCGCAGCTTTAAAGAGATTGTCGAAGGCAAGTACGATCACCTTCCCGAGCAGGCCTTCTTCATGGTTGGTACTATTGAGGAAGCCGTCGAAGCAGCGGAGAAGATGAAGGGGTAAAGGCGTAATGTTCAATGTCCAATGTTCAATGTCCAATGGGACGCAAAACATTGGGCATTGAACATTGATCATTGAGCATTGACGAAGTAAATGGCACTACCGACACACATTGACCTGCAGGTATTGACGCCGGATCGCGGGATCATCCGCGACCGTGTCGACGAGGTCGAGATCCCTGGATCGGAGGGATACTTCGGCGTCCTGCCAGGTCATCGTCCGATGCTGGCCTCGTTGTCAACGGGAGAAATGTGGTATCGGAAGGGCGAGGAGAAATTCTATCTCGCGATCGCGCTCGGCTTTGCCGAAGTGCTGCCCGATCGCGTGACGATCCTGGCGCGGCTGGCCGAACGCGCGGAGGACATTGACGTCGAGCGTGCGGAATCGGCGCGCCGGCGGGCAGAGGACCGTCTCACCCGGCCACAGTCCGACATTGACTACGAGCGCGCGCGAATGGCGCTCACCAAATCGCTGATGCGGCTGCAGGTATCCGCGCGGTTGCCGGGAGGGGCCCGCATCGGAGAGCTGAAGCGGATGCGTGACGCGGCAAGGGGCTGACAACGCCATCATGACGGCGCTGCCTTCGCTGACATGGGCCGTGCGCTCCGACCCCGGTCTGAAGCGAACCAGCAACGAGGACAGCTACTCGACGCGGTCCGATGTCGGCCTGTTCGTTGTTGCCGACGGCATGGGCGGGCACGTGGCGGGTGAAGTTGCCTCCCGCGTTGCCGTCGAAGCCATCGAGGCCTTCATCCAGGAAACCGCCGGGGCCGACAAGAACCGGACGTGGCCCTTCCCATTCGATCCCGCCGTCAGTCTCGAAGCCAATCGGCTCCGCGCCGCGTTTCGACTCGCCAATCGAAAGATCGCGTCCGCCATTGCCGACTCGCAGGATTTGCGCGGCATGGCGACAACCGCGTCCGCGGTGCTGCTCGGTCCGCAAGGCGCCAGCGTCGCACATGTTGGCGACAGCCGTGTCTATGTGCTTCGAAGTGGCAAGCTCGAACAGATCACGCACGATCATTCCTGGGTCGAAGAACAGGTCCGGGCCGGGACGCTGACGCCGACGGCGGCGCGTCAGCATCCGTGGCGCAACGTTGTCACGCGTGCGTTGTCGGGAGGTGAAGATCCGGAGGTCGACGTCACCGAAGTCATGCCTCGCCCGGGTGAGCGTTACCTGCTGTGTTCGGACGGTCTTTTCACCGTGGTGCCTGACGGCCGCATCGCGGAGCTGCTGGGAGATATGAAGGCGCCGCTCGACGCGATTGCAGGGGCGCTCGTCGCCGCGGCAAACGATGCGGGTGGCCCCGACAACATTACCGCGCTGATCCTGCAGATCGATGCTCGGTAATCTCGCCAGGCTGTTGCGTTACCGCGGCCTGATCCAGAGCCTTGTGGCGCGCGAGCTGAAAGCGCGATATCGCGGTTCGGTTCTCGGTTTCTTCTGGTCGTTCATCAACCCTCTCCTCTTGCTGCTGATCTACACCTATGTTTTCGCGTACATCATGCCGAGGGGATCCGAGGCCGGACAGGAACCGAAGCCTTTCTCCGACCCTTCCCCTTACGCGCTCTTCCTCTTCTGCGGCCTCCTGCCATGGACATGGTTCTCATCATCGTTGAACGAATCGGCAGGAGTGCTGATCTCGGGCGGCAATCTGATCAAGAAGGTGCTGTTCCCGGCGGAAGTTCTGCCGATCGTGACGGTGCTCGCGAGCATGGTGCACTTCTTCCTTGGGTTGCCAATTCTCGCGGCGTTCCTCGCGTACTACCACGCCCCGGTGACCCTCGTGGAGCTCGCCTGGTTTCCCGTCATCGTCTTCGTGCAGTTGCTCTTCACGCTGGGACTGGCGCTGCTCGTCGCCGCGTTGACCGTGCACTTCAGAGACATCCGCGACATCCTGGCAAACGTGCTGATGCTCTGGTTCTTCGCGACCCCGATAATCTATCCATGGACGCAGGCACCCAACGTCGGCAAATGGTTCGTGAACGTCAATCCCTTCAGCCACCTCGCCATCTCGTATCAGGAGGTGCTCTTTTTCATCGGGCCCTTCGGTCATTGGCGATGGCTCCTGGCGCTCGGGGCGGGCTCCTTCGTGTTTTTCCTGTTCGCGTATTTCATCTTCGACCGACTGCGTGACACCTTCGCCGAGGAAGTGTAATGGCCAATGCGATCGAGCTGACGAACGTGTCGAAGATTTACCGCCGCTACGCTCACCGGCGGCAGTTTGCCACGCTCAAGAGTGCGCTGTTGTCACGCAGCCTGGTGCGTGACCTTCGACCTGACGAGAGGTTCGCGGCGATGCAGAACCTCACGGTCGCCGTGCCGTCTGGGCGAACGCTCGGAGTAATCGGCCGCAACGGATCGGGCAAGAGCACGCTCCTCAAACTCGTCGCCGGCATCACCAAACCGACAAGTGGCACGGTGCACGTCAACGGCCGGATCTCCGCGCTGATCGAGCTCGGCGCCGGGTTCCATCCGGAAATCTCCGGGCGCGAGAACGTCTTCATCAACGGGATCATGCTGGGTCTGAGCAAGCGCGAGATCGCGCGCCGCTTCGACGAAATCGTCGACTTCGCCGAGCTGAAAGACTTCATCGATGCGCCGGTGAAGACGTATTCGTCCGGGATGTATATGCGTCTCGGATTCGCAGTCGCCATCCACGTCGATCCCGAAGTCCTCCTCATCGACGAAGTGCTCGCCGTCGGCGACGAAGGGTTCACGCACAAGTGTCTCGACAAGTTTGCGGAGTTCAAGCGGCGCGGCAAGACGATTCTGCTCGTCACCCACGCGCTCGGCCTCGTGGAACGCTTTTGCGACGAAGCGCTGTGGATGGACGCCGGGACGATGAAGGCACTGGGCGATCCGAAACGTGTCGTTGGTGCGTACATCACGGATGTCGAGACGAGCGAAGAAGAATTGCTCGCTGCGGGAGATGCGAAGGCGAAGGAATCTGTCACGGTTGTCTCACCCGACGAGGCAGCCACGGCAGTGCTCCCGGATCACCCGATCGAGGCTGCTGCAGGGCCGGCCGACATGTTCCGCGCGACCGAGGGTCGCTGGGGTTCACGAGAGATCGAGATCACCGACGTTCAGTTGTGTGGTCCGGACCAACAGCCCGGACACGTCTTTCACAGCGGCGAACCATTGACGATTCGGATACGGCTTCGATCTCCTGTCGAGAATCAGGATTTTGTGATTGGCATTGGAATCTTCAACGCGGAAGGCGTCTGCTGTTACGGCACAAACACGAGCGTTGAGGAACTCAAGGCCGTGCGCATTCTCGGCGATGGCGAGGTGCTCTTCTCGATCGCGAGCCTCGATCTCGTCGAGGGCACGTACAAGATTGACGTTGCCGTCCACAAGCTCGACGGCTATCCCTACGACTATCATCGGCTGCTCTACACGTTCCGTGTGAAATCGCGGACGAAGGACGTCGGGATTTATCGGCCTCGACACGAGTGGCGATTTTCCGAGAGCGTCGCGTTCGATCGCACGGCCCATGAAGCCTGACGCCGATCCCAACGCGCGCGTGCTGTCGTGGGACCAGACGGCATCATTCGTACGGACGGCGCGCGCTGATCGACGCCGGGTTGTGTTCACCAACGGCGTTTTCGACCTTCTTCATCCCGGCCACGTTCGCTATCTGCAATACGCACGAAATCTCGGCGACCTGCTGATCGTCGGACTCAACGCCGATGTGTCGGTCAGAAGAAACAAGGGACCCGGCCGTCCGATCACCGCCCAGGACGAGCGGGCGGAGGTCCTCGCTGCGCTCGAGTGCGTCGACGCCGTTGTCATTTTCGAAGAAGACACCCCGGCCGAGATCGTGCGACTCGTGCAACCCGACGTGCTCGTCAAGGGTGCCGACTGGCCTGCGGATCAGATTGTCGGCCGCGACACGGTTGAGGCTCGCGGCGGCCGCGTCGTGCTCGTACCGGTTGAGCAGGGACACTCCACTTCAGCAATCGTTGAACGCATCCGAGGCCTGCAGGACCGGTGATAAAATAAAAGGTTCGGACTTTCCGAAAGTCGCTCACCGTGTCGTCGTACACCTCCAGTTCGTTGACCTTGCGTTCGCTGTTGAAGACGGCAGCCAGCCGCCTGCGTCTTGGTGTGGCTGCGCCGCGTGTCTCCGGGCTGACACCGCCCGCCAAGGCTCTCTTTGCGGCGGTCGCGGCGGAACGCAATCGCGTATTGCTCGTCGTCCCAACGGACGCCGAGGTCGAAACGATGACGCGCGACGCGCGATTCTTCTACTCGGCGCTCGAGGGACTGTCGGAAACGGAGGTTGAGCGCGTCGTTCTTCCATTTCCATCGCACGAAGTCGATCCGTATCGTGGGCTCGCACCCCACTTCGATATCGCATCCGCAAGAGCGCGCGCGCTGAGCGCCGCCGGAGACGGAACTGCCCGGCTAATCGTCGCGTCTGCCTCCGCTCTCCTTCCGAGACTGAGTCCGCCAGGACACATGAGTGCGGTCTCGCTGACGCTCACGCCAGGACATGACATCTCGCCGACAGATCTCGGCGACATCCTCGCGTCGGCGGGTTATACGCGGCAGGATCCGGTCGACGAGCACGGTGAGTTTTGCGTCCGTGGTGGAGTTGTTGACTTCTTTCCGGCCGGAGCACGTGAGCCGATCCGTCTCGAGTTCATCGGCGACACCATCGAATCGATACGTTCGTACGATCCCGCGACGCAGCGCTCCACGGCGGCAATCGATCAGGCAGCCATCGCGCCATTGCAAGAGCTGGTGGGGGAAACCGACATGCCCGATCGATCCGCGACTACGTTCGATCACCTGTGGGCGCACGGGCGTCCAATGGTGATGGTCTCGGAGCCCGACGAAGTTCAAGCGCACGGCGTGAAGACGAGCGCGCAGATTCAGCACAGCTATGACGAGGCGATCGCGCGAGGGGATCGAGCTGCGGCGCCGTCAGACCTCGTCCTCATGTGGGATGACGTGACGCCATGGCTCGATGGCGCCACGGCGCTCGAGACCTTGTCGGTTGAAGGGTCGTATCACATTGGCTGCCAGCCGGCGCTCGAGTTCGCTGGCCGCGTGACCGACTGGGTTGCCGAGATCCGGCGCAGCCGCGAACTGGCCGAGACGATGGTGTTCGTCGCCAATTCCCCGGGGCGCGCGGAGCGAACCATCGAGGTGCTTGGCGATTATGAGATTTATGCCGCGCCGATTGAGGGCGCCGAAGAGGTACGTACTGCATCGGTCCTCGTCGGCATCGGACATCTTTCGCGCGGCTTCCGGCTTCCTGATGCCGGGCTCCAGTTCTGGGCCGAGACGGACGTCTTCGAAGAAGAGCGCAAGGTCCACGAGCGTCGCCGCTCCGCGACGCGCACGTTCCTCTCCGACTTCCGCGATCTCAAGGTTGACGACCTCGTCGTCCACGTCGATCACGGAATCGGTGTGTTCGTCGGCCTCAAGCGGATTGATGTCGGCCTCGCACCACAGGAGTTCATGGAGCTCCGCTACGCCGGCGACGACAAACTCTTCGTTCCGGTTGAACGGCTCGACCTGGTTCAGAAATACACCGGTGCCGCGCGTCCGTCACTCGATAAACTCGGCGGGACGACCTGGGAGAAAGCCAAGACACGCGTCAAGAAAGCGATGCGTGACATGGCGGAAGAGCTGCTGAAGCTTTACGCCGCCCGAAAGGCAATGCCTGGCCACGCGTTCACGTCCGACTCGCATTGGCAGCAGGAATTCGAAGACGCCTTCGAATGGGAACTGACCTCCGATCAGTCGAACGCCATTGCCGACATCAAGCGCGACATGGAAACGGCGGCAACGATGGATCGTTTGCTGTGCGGGGATGTTGGCTACGGGAAGACCGAGGTCGCGATGCGAGCGGCGTTCAAAGCCGTCATGGATGGCAAGCAGGTCGCTTTGCTTGCGCCGACCACGGTTCTCGCCTTCCAGCACTTGAAAACACTACGGGATCGCTTTGCCGCCTTCCCCGTCCGGATCGACATGATCAGCCGCTTCAGGACGAAGGCCGAGCAGAAGCAGACGCTCGACGATCTGAAGGACGGCAAGGTCGAGATCATCGTCGGTACGCACCGGCTGCTATCGAAAGATGTGCAGTTCAGAGATCTCGGCCTTCTGATCGTCGATGAAGAGCAGCGGTTCGGCGTCGCTCATAAGGAGCGCATCAAGCAGATGCGCAAGCGAGTGGACGTCCTGACGATGACCGCGACGCCCATTCCAAGAACGTTGAACATGTCGCTCGCAGGAATTCGCGACATGTCGATTATCGAAACACCTCCCAAGGATCGACTCTCGATTCAAACCAATGTCGTCAAGTTCGACCAGGAAGTGATTCGTCGCGCAATTCTGACCGAGATGGAACGCGGCGGTCAGGTGTATTTCGTTCACAACCGGGTCGAGTCGATTTACTCGCTCGGCAATCTGATCACGCGGTTGGTTCCCGAAGCCCGCATCGTCGTCGGCCACGGGCAGATGAGCGAGGACGAGCTCGAGCGTGCGATGGTTGACTTCGTCGCGCACAAGTTCGATGTGCTGCTCGCAACCACGATCATCGAGAACGGTCTCGACATCCCGAATGCAAACACCATCATCATCAATCGTGCCGATCGATATGGACTGTCGCAGCTCTACCAGCTCCGCGGACGCGTCGGTCGATCCGATCGTCGGGCGTATGCGTATCTGTTGATTCCGCCGGAAGACGCACTCTCTCCCGTCGCGAAGAAACGGCTCGCGGCGATCCGGGAATTCAGTGACCTGGGAAGCGGATTCCGCGTTGCGGCACTCGATCTCGAAATCCGCGGCGCAGGAAACCTCCTTGGCGGCGAACAGAGCGGACATATCGAAGCGGTTGGCTTCGACATGTACATGAAGCTGCTCGAGCAGACGATCAAAGAGCTCAAGGGAGAAGAGGTCGAAGACGAGATTCGCGCCAACGTGAACCTGCGCGTCGATTTGAGGATCAACGACGAGTACATCCCGGACATGAATCAGCGGTTGACGGTCTATCGCCGGATGGCTGCTGTGCGAACCGGCGACGAGCTGAATCGACTCGTGCTGGAAGTTCGCGACCGCTACGGCCCTTCCCCCGAATCCGTCCTGAACCTGGCGGAATACGCATCGATCCGGATTCTTTCGGACCGGATAGGGCTGGAGTCGCTAGACCGCGAAGGCTCCGCCGTCGTCCTAAAGTTCAGACCCGACGCGAAGCTCGATCCCGGCTGGCTCTTCCGGGTGGTCCAGCAACGCAGCGACGTGACGCTGGTGCCACCCGCAACGTTGAAGCTCGACTTGAAGAAGGCTGCCGCGCAAAAGCCGGCAATCCAGGGGAGAACGCCGGGGATCGGCGGCACTGGCAAGAAAGGTCACGATCCTGTCGCGAGCGGATCGTGGTGGGCGGCTCGAGCGCAGGCGGGGGAGGTCACGCCGGGTTTCACGAAGGACGAGATCATGCGGCCAGCAAAAGAGGACCCGCGTGCCGAGAATGGCGTCTTCTCAAGGGTTTCGGGTCTGCTCGGGGATTTGAGCGGTGGCCTGTCGATCGAGTAAAATATTATGCTGCAGCAATTTAGAGCAATACCTCCTATGAAATTGATTCTGACCGTCGCCTTGGCACTGGTGCTCGGGTTGCTGGCCATTCCGGCGCGTGCTCAGATCATCGAGCGCGTCCTGGTGAAGGTGAATGGCGACATCTTCACGCAAACCGAACTTGAAGAGCGGCAGACCGCGGCCATCCGCGCTCGTCTCGGCGTCGATCTGAAGCCCGAGATGGTGAACGACAACGCGGAACTGAAGAAGGCGCTCGACGAAGTCACTCCCCAACTGCTCGTCGACGCGGTTGACGAGTTGCTCCTTCTCCAGATGGGCAAGGAGAAGGGCTATCACCTGAGCGACGACCAGTTCAAAGGGTGGCTCGACAACCTTCGCAAGGAACAGAACCTCACCGACGACCAGAAGTTCGCCGCCGCCTTACGCCAGGAAGGAATGACGATCGACGATCTCCGACGCAATGTCGAGAAGCAGTTCCTGGTCAGTCAGGTTCAGCGCGACGAAGTCGGCTCGAAGCTGACGATCACCGAAGAAGAGGCAAGGCAGTACTACCTGACGCACAAGAATGAATTCGTCGAGCCCGCAACCGTAACGCTTCGCGAGATCCTGATAGAGGTGCCGACAACCAGCAAAGGTGGCCAGGCAACGATCAGCGTTGCGGCGCAGGACGACGCGGAACAGAAGGCTGCGGCAATTCGCACGCGTCTCGTCGCGGGTGAAGACTTCGCCAAGGTCGCTGCCGAAGTTTCGGCGTCGCCCTCGAAGGCCAACGGCGGCCTGATCGGGCCGATCAATCTTGCCGAAGTTTCCACCTCGTTGCAGGACATGATCAACAAGATGAAGCCGAGCGATATCACGGCCCCGATTCGCACCAATCGTGGCGTGCAGATCCTGAAGCTCGAGAACCTGAAGCCATCGGCGATTCAACCGTTCGAGGCGGTGCGCGATCTCGTCGCCGACAAAGTACACGACGCCCGCCAGCAGACCGAAGTGCGCAAGTTCATGTCAAAGGTCCGCGGCCAGGCGCTCATCGAGTGGAAGAACGAAGAGCTGAAGAAGCTGTACGAGAAGCAGGTCGCAATCGAATCAGGCGGCGGCGCTGATTGAAGTGATCCAACACCCGGCAGCCTGGTACGCGATCTGGACCCGCTCGCGTCACGAGAACGTCGTCCGCGAACAGCTCGAGCGCAAGGGCTACGAAGCGTTTCTTCCGACCATTACGAAGTGGAGCCGGTGGAAGGATCGTAAGAAGAAGATCGACTGGCCTCTCTTCCCTGGCTATTGTTTCGCGCGATTCGATTCGAACGAACGGCTGCCGATCCTCTCGTGCACCGGTGTGGTGAACATCGTATCGTTCGACGGCGAGATCGCGCCGATTCCCGAGTTCGAAATCGAAGGCATTCGCCGACTGGTTCAGAGCGATCTCCAATTCGATCCCTGTCCCCTCATTCATGAAGGAATGATGGTCGAAGTGATCCACGGACCGCTGAAGGGAGTCGTCGGACGGCTGTTGCGGAAGGGTCCACACGCGCGGCTGGTCCTGGCCGTGGATCTCATCGGCCAGGCAGTCAGCGTCGAAGTCGACGCGGCGGATGTGAAGCCTTATTAAAGTAAAAGGTAGAAAGTTTTCCTTTTGCCTTTCACCTTTATGAGAATCGGTCGCATCGAATTGACGCCCCCCTTCGCCCTCGCGCCGATGGCGGGCATGACCGACACGGCATTCCGCCGGCTGGTGAAGCGGACGGGCGGATGCGGTCTTGTCGTCAGCGAGATGGTGAGCTCGGAAGGATTGGTCCGCGGAATCGATCGGACGCTGGAGTACGCGGAGTACACCGAAGAAGAGCGTCCGGTCTCGATCCAGATCTTCGGCGGGGATCCCGAGAAGATGGCGGCCGCTGCGCAGATCGTAGAAGGCATTGGCGCCGACATCGTCGACGTCAATATGGGCTGCCCGGTACCGAAAATCGCGAAGCACAATGCCGGCTGCAGCCTGATGCGCGAGCCTGAGCACGCCGCGGACGTCGTCCGCGCCATGACGCGAGCGGTGAAGATTCCCGTCACCGTCAAAATGCGGGCGGGCTGGGACGCTGATGCGATCAATGCTCCAGACCTGGCGCGCCGCATGGAAGATGCCGGCGCCGCGGCGGTCGCGGTTCACGGCCGCACGGCGGCGCAATCCTATTCAGGGGTCTCCGATTGGGATCTGATCGCGCGTGTGGCGGAGTGGGTGTCGATCCCAGTCTTCGGCAGCGGCGACTGCGTCGATCCGGAGCAGCTCGTCGATCGATTGCGCGTTGGAAAGATAGCCGGCGTCCTCGTCGGCCGCGGCGCGCTCCGCAACCCGTGGATTTTCGAGCAGGCGGCGGCGATCGCGTCAGGCGACGCCCCACGATTCATCACGGCCGCAGAACGCGGCCAGTTCCTCCTCGACTACATCGATCTGTTGCTGAACGAGCGCGTCGACGAGGCGGCCGGTTTCCGGCACGTCGCGCCAGGGCAGTCCTCTGCCTCGCCGCAACCCGCGCGCGGACACGATCGCTGGGTGATCAACAAGCTGCGGGCGCTCAATTCCTGGTATACCAAGGGCCTCGATAATGGATCGCATCTCCGCATTGCAATCAACTCCGCCGAGTCGATCGCTCAGCTCCGGGCGCTCATTGAGGAGTTTTTCTTTGAATCACTGATCACTAATCACTCATCGTGAATCTCTGATCCATGGATCCATGGATCCTCGGATCCAGGGATTCAAGGATGAGCGATCCACGATGAGTGATCAGTGATTAGCGATTCATACCTCATAGTCGTAAGCAAGAGCTTTTGACGCTGAAGCGGTGAAATGGTGTCCCGCGGCGGCGTGCGCGGGATGCTGCAGGTAGGCCTTCAGTCCTTCGACATCATCGAATTCAATGATGACCGCGTATTCGTAGTCGTCGCGCATCATCTGCTCGTATCCTGGCAACGAGTGCTTCACGCGCTTGCCGATCCTCAGGCGTTTGATCGACGGGATGTTCTGCGACGCCGATTCGAGAGCAGCGAGCAGCGCCGCGCGATTGGCGGCTGAGAGATCAGGCCTTGGGCTGAAGAGCACAACATGCACGATCATCGGCTGCCTCCACTCCCTCCCCTGTTGCGCGGTCCGCCCGGTTTGCGTCGCAGCTTCTGCGCAAATCGCCGGCGCTTTTCATCACGCGGCACTTTGAAGCGATCGCGTGGATCCTTGTGCTCTCCACCCGGGCGCCACTCACGCGAACGCCGTTCGAGCACAGCGCGAGTCTTTGGACGTCGCCGGGCAATCGCGTCGGCGCGCTCCTGGTCCTGACTCTCCCACAAGCGCCCACGCGCGAACCATTTCATGACCGCATCCGGATGCCGTGCTTGGAGTTGACGCAGCGTCGGAATCAGCTCCTCTTGCAGGTGCGCGCGAAAGGCGGTGGGCTTCCCTTCCAGGATGATGGTCCAGTAATGGTGCCGCGGAGGCATGCTAGTGCGGCTCGAGGCGTTTGAGCTTCTCGATAAGCGTCGTGCGTTTGAGATTGAGGAGCTTCGCCGCCTGCCGCTTGTTGCCCTGTGTGCGCTCCAGCGAGCGGCGAATCAGCGCGAGCTCGATCGTTTCAATGTAGCGCGCGAAGTCGAGACCATCGTCAGGGAACCAGACTTCGGACGAGTCGGTTGCTCCTGCCTGCTCTTGAATGTCGCTCGTCAGATCCGGGACGTCGATTTGCGATCGACCCTGGCTGAACGCGAGTGCCCGCTCAATCGCATTCTCGAGTTGCCTGATGTTGCCAGGCCAGTGATACGCCATCAAGTGGCGAAGTGCATCCTGTGAAATCGTGAGCGTTGGCCGGCCCGACTCGGCCGAGAGTTTCTGCAGAAAATGTTGAACGAGGAGAGGAATGTCCTCGCGGCGCTCGCGCAGCGGCGGCAGCTTCACCGGGATGACGTTGAGCCGGTAATACAGATCTTCGCGAAACGTGCCATCAGCAACCATCTTCGCAAGATCGGAGTGCGTCGCGGCGATGACGCGCACGTCGATCTTTACCGTGTGCGAATCACCGACGCGCTCGAACTCACGCTCCTGGAGCACGCGAAGCAGCTTGGCTTGAAGCGCGGGACTCATCGTCCCCACTTCATCGAGGAACAGGGTGCCCTTGTGTGCCTGCTCGAGTCTTCCCTGTCGCGCCCCGACCGCGCCGGTAAACGCACCACGGACGTGACCGAAGAGCTCGGCTTCCAGCAGGGTCTCGGGAATCGCGCTGCAGTTCAGCGCGACGAAGCGGTTCGCGCGGCGCGGACTATTGTGATGGATTGCGCGCGCGGCGAGCTCCTTGCCAGTTCCGGTCTCACCGGTGATCAGGACGGTGCTCGATGTTGCCGCCACGGTCTCGAGCAGCTGAAACAGTTCGCGCATCACGCGGCTGCGACCGACGAGCCCGTCGATGCGATAGCGATCCTCGAGCTGCGATCGCAAGTAGGCGTTTTCCGATTTGAGCCGACGTTGTTCGAGCGCCGACCGCAGCACATGCAGCAGCGCGTCAAACTGGAATGGCTTGGTGATGAAGTCGGCGGCTCCCTGCTTGATCGCCTCGACCGCATCCTTCACCGTTCCATAACCGGTGATGACGATTGCAATGATTTCGGGGTAACGCTCGAGCGCCGCCTCGATCACTTTTGCGCCGTCGATCCCCGGCAGGCGCAAATCGGTGATGAGAATGTCGAATGCAAAATCGGTGAGACGTTGAAGGGCTTCCTCGCCGCTTCCCGCCTGTTCAACGATGAAGCCGTGATCGGAGAGGCGCTCAGCGATTGCCTCGCGCAACGCGGACTCATCATCGACGATCAGCAGATGTTTTTGGCCTTCAGCCATTTAGTTCAAGTGGGCGGTATTTTGACACCTGAGGAACCATCGGTCAATTCGCCGACAACGTCAGCCCTATAGGTGACGCTCCGGTCTTCCGATACATCTCAACGTACGGCGTGCGGTAACCCACATGGGCCTGCTGTTCAGGGCCGACGTGAAAAGCAATGATGACTGACCGCAAGACCATTTCAATCATGAAGGCGTGCGAGCTCGTAGGCGTGAGCCGGCGCACAATCTACAATTGGATCGCCAGCGGGAAAGTGGAGTACGTGAGGACCGCGGGCGGTTCGGTTCGAATCTTTGTCGACACGCTCTGGCGCGAGCCGGGGCGCACGCACGAGCTGACGACCAAAGAAGCCTCATGACGCCAGCCACTGACCCGAGAAGTGCGAGGACGTCTGTGGACGAACCGCCAGACCTCGGCCTGCTCTTTCATCGACTTAATAATCAGCTCGGGATCATCCTCGCGAACGCGGAGTTGCTCGAGGCGAAGGTCGCTGACGAAATGACGCGCGCCCGTGCCTCGCAGGTGGTCGCCAGTGTGCTGGATGCGATGTCCACCGCGCGCGAAATTCGTTCTCGCACGAAGCCCTCTTAGCGTCAATAGTTTGACAAAACGTCCGTAGCGCTGTCAATTATTTGACGACTAAGCAGTCGCTCAACGCCTCTCGTTTCCCGCACCTTCACATCCCAGCACGCCTGTAAGTCATTGAAATGCAAAAGCTTCACACCGCTTCACAAAAGCTCTTTCGGCTTCGCTTTTTGATCGGTTTTCGCGTGGTATCGCAGTTGCCCTGCTACCAATTCGCCGCTGAGGTAGCAAACGCGGTCCACGGTAACCAGGAGTTCTGGAGGAAAGCATCAAATGGAGCGTCAGCCACTCGCCGCCCGTCATCGTCAACGCATCGCCGCAAGTCTTCCGTTCGTGGAATCACTCGCGCGGCGTGTTGCCGCGTCCATGCCTCACTCGATCGAGCTGGGCGATCTGGTCCAGGACGGGATGATCGGCCTCATCGACGCCGCCTGTCGGTTCGATGAAGACCGCGGCATCAAGTTCGAAACCTTTGCCGAGCGTCGGGTTCGCGGGGCGATGATCGACGCGCTGCGGCGCGATGCGTGGCCGCGCGGGGTTCGCCGTCAACGCCGCGAGCTCGAAGCGGCGCGCGAGGAACTCCGGCGCGAACTCGGAGCAGAGCCCTCGTTAGCCGACCTCGCGGCGCGGATTGGCTCCGACGAAGCGCGACTCGGACGCACGATCGTGCGAATCAACACCATTGAATCGACCTCGCCGCTTTCGGCAGGCGAAAACGTCGACGGGTCGTCGCTGCCGCCGGCACTGGTGCCCTCGGAACCGCAGTCTCCAGACAGGGCCTACGAGGAGCAGGAGGTTCGCGACCGCATTCGTGCCGCCATCGCATCGCTTCCTCCCAGGGAGCGCAAGGTGATCGGCCTCTACTACTACGGCGAAGCGACGATGAAGCAGATCGGAGCGGAGATCGGCGTCAACGAATCACGCGTGTCCCAGTTGCACGCGCGCGCGGTGCAGCGTCTGCGCAAAGCTCTTGGCGCCGACTGCCCGACCGAATCGATCAGCCCGGCTGTGCTGTCGTTTCAGGGAACGATGCGCCGCTTGCGGATGGCGAAAGCAGAGATGCCGCACGCACCGGGAGTCGTGCTTCAGTACCGTGCGCCGAAGCCGCAGACCGCGCCGAAGAGTGCTGCGAAACGGAAGATGGCCCCACGCCGAGAACCGATCGCGGCGGCGCGTTAGATTCCGTTGTCCGGGATCCGTTGTCGGGGATCCGAGATGATCTCTTCGACGATCGGATCCCGGATCGACGCATGCCGGATCGCGGATCCCGAATACCGGATCCCGGCACGTTTCGCTACTCGAGCATTTCCTTACCGACCCGCAGGAGATCTTTCAAACGAAAGGGCTTCGCCAGCCAGCGGCAACCCGATTCTTCCAGGAAACGTTCAGCGTCGGTGCCGGCAACATCCCCGGTCACGAAGAGCACACGGCGCGCCATCGCCGGATCGGTCACCGCGAGTTCTTTGTAAAGCGCAGGCCCATCCAGTCTGGGCATCTTCAAGTCGCAGACGATGAGATCGTAGGGACGGTCCTTGAGGCGATCGAGCGCTTCGATGCCGTCGTTCGCGCGATCGACGAGAAACCCCGCATCCGCAAGGGCCTCGGCGACGGCCGCCCCAAGCGCGGCTTCGTCCTCCACGACCAGCGCGGCGGCGCCGACGCGAACGTCGGCCGTGGGCCGTGGCTCTGATGGACGCGGGATCGGCGGCTTCAACGGCCCGGCCCCCACCGGCAGCTCGACATAGAACGACGCGCCACGGCCGGTTTCAGATTTCACCGTCAGACGGCCACCGTGTTCCTGCACGATCGCGTAGGCGACGGTCAGACCCAAGCCAGTGCCCTTGCCAACCTCTTTGGTTGTAAAGAACGGATCGAAGATCTTCGGCTGCACGTCGTCCGGCACTCCCGGGCCATCGTCGTTGACCTCGAGGATGACGGCATCGCGATCCGCCTCGTGCCAGGTGCGGACGATGAGGGTGCCGCGTCCGTGAGCGCCGAGCATCGCTTGTTCGGCATTGATGATCAGGTTGAGGAGCACCTGCTGAATCTGATGCGGATCGGAGAACACTTCCGGCAGTCCGGACGCAAGCGCCTCGAGAATCGAGATGTTGCTGATGCGCTGCTCATAGGAACGAAGCGCCAGCGTTTCGCGGACGACCTGATTGAGATTGACCATCGCGCGCGTCGTGTGGCGCTTGCGCGCGAAGGTGAGAAGATTGCGCACGATCCTGGCCGCGCGCTCCGACTCGCTCAGGATCGTTTCCAGGCCGCGTTTCGTCTGATCATCGACGGATCGCTGCGCGAGCCGCTCGGCCCACGTGAGAATCGTCGCCAATGGATTGTTGAGTTCGTGCGCAACCCCTGAGATTGTCTGACCAAGCGCCGCCAGTTTCTCTGCCTGCAGGAGCTGATGGTAGAGGTCGCGAGCCTGATCCTCGAGCCGTTTGCGTTCGCTGACATCGCGCATCAGCGCCTCGACCCGAAGGCCCTCGGCGACGCGTTCGGCATGGGCCGTGACTTCGACCCACATGGCGGAGCGATCCGCACGCCGAAGGCGAAGCAAATAATCGGTAATCGCGCCGTCGCGTCGAAGCCGTTCGACGAATCCGTCGCGTGCCTGCGGATCGACGAAACGCTCGATCTCGAAGGGGCGCACGTCCTCCTGTGGTGTTTCTACCGCGTAGCCGAACATCAATTTGAGATAAGGATTGGCCGAGAGCGTCGGGGCGGATGTCTCGGACAACGTGCCGATGTAGACGCCCTCGTGGACCGACTCGAAGAAGCGCGCGAATGTTTCCGGGGGCGCCGCTGACGTCAGCTCGGGTTCCGGCACGAGGGGATTATACGGGTGATCGGAAGCGCACGGCTCAGTTACTTGCCGCGCGCCGGCGGCGGCGACGTCGGTGTCATGGTTTGATACTGCGATCGATACCGCCCCTCGATGGTCGAACGAATCGAAGAAATGCTTGCGCCGGAATTGTGCATCTGCATCGCGTCACGCGCGACATCCAGGCAGATCGCTCAAGTCATTCCGTGCTCTTCCCATTCCGGGCGTCCGTTCCCGTCGCGGCTACGGATGAAGCAATCGTCGTTGTCTTTGTGTCCCGATCGTTCGCATCCACAGAAGCACGGAACGTAATGCAGCACCTCGGGATGTCTGGCCGCGAAGGTATAGACGGCGCGGACGACTTCCGGGGGACGCGCTGGAGCAAACTGACTCACCGGCAGCGGCGGCAGATCGCCGGTATACGCCGGGGGTGGAGGTGTGAACTGAACGGCCACGGGCGTTGGCGGCTCAGGAGCGGCAGTCGCCGCTGGAGGCGGGGCGGCTGCCGTGCTCGGAGTTGGCGGTTCATTCGCTTGACAGCCTAGTCCAGCTGCGGCAATCCCGATCGCGATGATCGTGAGACACGGCGATCCGACATTCTTCATGTGGCGATCTTAGCACCGTGGACATGAGGGCGGGCGCGCCGGTAATCTGAACGGCCAATGTTCACGTCGTCGTTGCTTAAGGACAAGGTTGCAATCGTCACCGGCGGTGGGACCGGGCTCGGGCTCGCCATCGCGAAGCGGATGGGTGAGCTGGGTGCCGATATCGCCATCGGCAGCCGCCAGTCCGCGCATCTCGAACAGGGGACTGCCGGCCTGCGGCACGCAGGTCTCGATCCGCTCGCAATTCAGGTGGATGTTCGCAAGCCCGAGCAAGTCGATGAGATGGTCACCCGCGTCCTGCGACACTTCGGCCACATCGACATTCTCATCAACAACGCTGCGGGAAATTTCATCTGCCGGGCGGAAGATCTTTCACCCAACGGCTGGAACTCCGTCGTCGGAATCGTCCTGAACGGCAGCTTCTATTGCTCGCGCGCCGTCGGCCGCCATTTGATCGCGCGTGGGCGCGGCGGATCGATCGTTTCGATACTTGCGAACTACGTGTGGACTGGAAGCGCAGGCACGGTCCATTCTGCTGCGGCGAAAGCGGGCGTCATGTCGATGACGCAGACGCTGGCCGTAGAGTGGGCGAGTCATAACATTCGCGTGAATGCCGTCGCGCCCGGACCCATCGAGACGCCGGGGGCGGCTGAGAAACTCTGGAACACACCCGACGCGGTTCGGCGAATCACGGAAACCATTCCTCTGAAACGATGGGGCAAGCCTGACGACGTGGCGGATGCCGTAACGTTTCTCGTTTCAGATCACGCGAGCTTCATCACCGGAGAGATCCTCACCGTCGACGGCGGCTCGTGGCTCGGCAAAGGACCCTACGGATTCGTGTGATCGCACCAAGCGCGACTTGGCCTCGATTGCGGTGCCACTGCCACCGGATAATGGAAGCCACGGCAGAACACGGATCATTACAGCGACGGAAAAACACGGATTAACACGGATGAGATTGATCCGGATCTCGGATCCCGGACACCGGATCCCGACATTGACAACCCCGCGACAGCGACGTCTCGCATATTTCTCCTGGATCACCGTCTGCGTTGTGTGGGGGACAACCTACCTCGGCATCCGTGTTTGTCTTGACACGATTCCACCGTGGCTAATGGGCGGGCTTCGGTGGCTCTCGGCGGGTGCTCTACTCGCGGCCTATGTTGTGGCAAGCGGAGAATCGCTGCCTGGTCGAGAGCGATGGGGCGGAATTGCGCTCCTCGGCTTTCTTATGCTCGGGCTTGGCAACGGCGGGGTTGTCGTTGCTGAACAATGGGTGCCGAGCGGTCTCGCTGCCGTCATGATCGCGTCGAATCCATTCTGGATGTCTGCAGTCGAAGCAGCGATCCCCGGCGGTGAGCGACTTCGCACCAACATCATCATCGGGCTGATCGTCGGCTTCACCGGAATCGTTGTGCTGGTCTGGCCGGATCTCACGCTCGCTGGCGCGAGCCGTCGCGGTTTTCTCGCCGGCGTCATCGCCCTGCAGATCGCTTCGATCGGCTGGTCACTCGGCTCGGCTTACTCGAGGCGACATGTACGCACCGATCACGTACTTGGAACGACCGCGTGTCAAATGCTGGCCGGCGGGATCTTTATGACGGCGGCAGGGACCATCCGCGGGGAGTGGTCTCACCTGTCATTCAATGCGACCACCACGTGGTCTTTGGTATATCTGTCGACCGTTGGCGCGATCGGCGGGTTTGTCGCCTATACCTACGCGCTACGACATCTGCCGGTATCGTTTGTGTCGCTGTATGCCTACATTAACCCGATCATTGCCGTGACGCTGGGCGTGCTGATACTTCACGAGTCATTCGACTCGCGAATGGCCGTGGCCGCAGCGCTGGTATTCTGCGGGGTCGCGATTGTCCGATGGACCGGTCCCAGACCCGTTTCTGACTCCGGCCTGGAAGTCGAGGCGCAAGCGGAGCCGTCAACCTAACGCTACGCAATGTTCAATGCTCGATCATTGAACATTTGAACATTGAACATTGAGCATTGAGCATTGAGCATTGATCATTGGCGTGTGTCACACCGTGCGTCCACTGATTAAGCGAACCAGGAAAAGAATGATCGCGATGACCAGCAGGACATAGATAAAGTTGCCGAGTGTGTACCCACTGACCATACCCAGCAGCCACAGCACAATGAGGATGATCGCAATTGTTTCGAGCATCGTCTTCTCCTTGCGCGCCAAAGCGGGCGGCGCATTGCACGAGGTCATGCACCAGCAACGGCTGTGCCGGATTCGGCGCGTCAGTCACACAATTCCCGGGTGGTTGCCGCTCATCGTGATTTTTCTCGTGATTGTTTCCGCTTCACCATCGTCTGCGCAGACCGACGATCCAGCTCAGCCAAGTGATTCGGCGTCAACCGGCAAACAGGTCGTGTTGTTTCTGACGGGCGCAGCAACCGGGCTTGCGGCGCACGAAGCAGGCCACGTCATCGCTGATTTGGCGTATGGCGAGAAGCCGGGTTTGAAGAAGGTCGACTTTCACGGCATCCCGTTTTTTGCGATCACTCATCGCAGCGGGCGTGCGGCGAATGAGGAGTTCGTGATCTCGTCGGCCGGTTTCTGGATGCAGCAGGCAGGCAACGAGTGGCTGCTAAGCAAACGCCCGCAGCTGAGGTCCGAGCAGGCGCCGTTCGCGAAGGGATACTTCGCGTTCAATGTCCTGGCATCGGTGGTGTACGCCGGAGCGGCTTTCGCAAAGACGGGTCCGGTGGAACGCGACACGCGCGGGATGGCAGCGTCTTCGCGTCTCGACGAGCGCTGGATTGGTGCGATCGTGCTGGCGCCGGCACTCCTCGATGCCTGGCGGTACTATCACCCGGGATCCAAGTGGGCGGCGTGGAGTTCGCGCGGGGTGAAGATCGGGATGGTCGTTATGGTTGCCCGGTAACCCGGCTCTGCGCACCCTCAGTACGAGGACCCAGCGCAAACGTCATCGTCCCTTCGACGACAACGTTCCCATTCACGCGAGCGACTCCACGAAGAACACCCATCCGACTCCGAAGCCGCCGGACGACAGCTTCGATGACGACCTGATCGCCAGGGTGTACGGGTCTCCTGTATCTCACGCGCTCGATGCCCATGAAGTAAATCAGCTTCTCACGATTCTCCGGCTTCGCGAGAATCATGATCGCGCCGACCTGGGCGACCGCTTCGGTGAGGATCGTCGGCGGCAGGACTGGTGGCCCATCCTGCTGGTGCGATAGATATCGCTCGTTCAGCGAGACGTTTTTGATCCCGACAATGCGTTTATCGGGATCGAACTCGGTGATGCGATCGACCAAAAGAAACGGATAGCGGTGTGGAAGAATCCGTTCAATGGCGCTGTAATCGAGCGGCAGCGAGAGATCCATGGTCGCAGTAATGTTCAATGATGAATGTTCAATGTCCAATGGAACTGAGTTCAACATTGAGCATTGAGCATTGAACATTGTCCTTTGTCCAGCGAAGTATAATCGGAATTTCTCCCCTGGAAGGAAAGCGTCTCCACGTGAGCCAGTCGTTTCCGGCAGATGAAGCCCCGGCGGAGCCGAATACGCAGGAACAATCGAAGACGTCAAAACAGGAACTCGTCACGACGCTCTTCGACCTTGGCCGCCAGGTCACGAGTGTGCTCGATTTCGACGATCTTCTCCGTCAGATTCCCAGGCTGATCGGCCGGCTCATTTCATTCGAAGCGTTTGCAGTCTATCTCCTCGACGACCGCAAAGGCGAACTCCGCGTGGCGTACTCGGTCGGCTACCCACCTGCCGATCGACCGATTCGTCTCCGACCGGGGATGGGTCTGGTCGGCGCCGCGATCGAGACCGAGCAACCGGTCCTCGTCAACGATCTTCACAACGATCCGCGCTACATCGAGTTCGTGCCTGGAATGAACTCGGAGATCGTCGTGCCTTTGCTCCACAAGTCGAAACCGATTGGCGCGTTGAATATCCTCAGCCGAAATCGCAATCAATTCAGCCTCGACGACGTGGCGATTGTGAGGCAGTTCGGTGCACACGTGGCGGTCGCGCTGGTGAACGCACGCTTGTTCGATCGAAGCAGGGCCGATGCCGACGCGTTTGAAACGCTGGCGGAGATCGGGCGCGATGTTGCTTCAGTTCTCGATCTCGACGAACTGTTTTCGCGAATCGCGCAGCTGACCAAGCGCGTGATCGACTATCGGACGTTCGGCATCCTGCTTCTGAACGAAGAGCGTGGCGAACTCGAGATGCAGCTAGCGCTGCAGTACGGAGAAAAAGTGCAGGTGCCGCGCGTCCGCCTCGGCGAAGGGCTCGTGGGGTACGCAGCGCTCCACCGCGAACCGGTTCTCGTGTCCGACGTTTCGCAGGACCCGCGTTACATCAAAGTCGTTCCCGACGTGCGATCCGAGCTCGTCATTCCAATGTTGCTGAAGGATCGCTGCATCGGCGTCGTCGATCTGGAGAGCCCGGAGCTCGACGCGTTCAGCAAGCGTGACGTGGAGATTCTCACGCTGCTGGCGAGTCAGGCCGCGGTCGCGATTGAAAACGCACGCCTCTACGAAGAGGTCCGCGCCAACGAAGAGCGGTTGGAGAAAGAACTCCGGTTCGCGCAGCGCGTGCAGACCGCGCTGCTGCCGGCTGGCCCACCAAAGCGGCTGAAGGGAATCGAAGTGGCGGCCGCGTTTGCTCCCGCGCGCGAGGTTGGAGGCGACTTTCATGACTACCTGTCGCCGGAAGCACACACCCTCGTCGTCGCGGTAGGCGATGTCTCCGGAAAGGGGGTGCCGGCGGCTCTCTACGGCGCGTTCGCGGCGGAGCTGGTTCGCGGCCGCACATTTCGCCGGCGGTACCTTCCGGATCGATCGAGTCCGTCCGGAGTGCTCTCGTCAGTGAACACGATCCTTCATCAGCGGCAGCTGGAGGAGTACTACTGCACGCTGTGCTACACGGTTTTCGATCTGAAGCGGCGCGTCCTGACGCTGGCGAATTCAGGATTGCCCTATCCGATCCGCTGCACGGCGGAAGGATGCACGCAGATTGAGCTGCCGGGTGTGCCGCTCGGATCGTTTCAGGGATCGACTTACGACGAGATTACCTTTGCACTGCATGCCGGTGATCTGTTCGTGCTGTGTACGGATGGTGTATTTGAAGCCATGAACGCGCAGGGCCAGGAGTTCACGGCGGCGAGATTGATCGAAGTCGTCTCCGGGCTGCGCGATCAGCCGTCGGCGAAGGTGGTGGAACGGATCTTCGACGCCGTGGCGCAATGGCGCGGTGATACACCGCCGAACGACGACATGACGGCGGTTGCCGTGCGGATCACGGTGTAGTGTCAATGACGATCGCCTACCACCCCTTGAAGTCGATATCCTTTTGCTCCAGGTGGAGACCAACTGCCCGGCCACCAAATGTGGCCATATCGCTAACGCGCCCTTTCACGCGAACTCGGGCGCCCTTGCTGGGAGTTCGACCGTCCTGTGATACGACCGTCAGCTCTCCCGTCCCGTCATCAATTTTGTACAGCTTGAACGGAACCAGCGGCACGCCCCAGGAACTCGTCACCACGCCATTGACTGAGACCGTTTTGTTCTGGTAACGCCCCGGGTTGTATTTCAACTCTGCGACGCTCGGAGAATGCAGCGCGCACGCTGACAGCGCAACCGCGAATCCGAGAGCGACCGACAATCGAGCGAAGGATCCAGCCATACGCAACCCTCCGAGTAATTGCCGCGCGGAATCGGCCTGACTTACGACGGGATGCGGCGATGCCAGCGCCTGCCTGAGTTACGCACCCCGTTGATTCCGCGCGACACATGGGCTGAATCAAAGGATGTGCCTGCATGGACACGCCAGATTTCAGGGAAAAATGCGGGGGTGAGGTCAGGCCCGTCCCCACGCGGGGACGGGCCTGACCTCACTGCGGGACATGGATGAACTGTGAAATTGGTGATTGCTGAATTCTGATTGCTGATTGAAGGTCGCGGTCAATCAGCATTCAGCAATCAAAAATCAGCATTTTCAGTATTCGGCTAAAACCCGAATGTCAGTCCCGCCCGCGCCCGGCTCACATTGATATCGGCGGGCCGCTGCTGGAAGTCGTAACCAAGCTCGAGGCTCACGAATGGTGTGAGAGTAAAGTTCCCGCGCAGTGCGAAGGTGTCTGACTCGAAACCAACTCGATCGAGCGTCAGCCAGTCAAGTCGATCGATGCCGTGGGTGAATCCAGCTCCGAGCCGGAAGTTCTTCGTCACCGCGCCGCTCAAGCGAATCACCACGTTGTCCGTCTGGATATCCGCCAGGCCGACAGGTGTCGTGTTGCCGCGATAGTACGCGATGAAAGTGTCGAAACGGTCTGAGAACCGAACGGTGAGTTCCGGTCCCACGATCCAGAAATCAGTCTCGTCCTCAAATGCCGCGCGCCGGAAGAGCACACCCCACGTCGCTTTGCGATGCGTGTACCCGAATTGCGTGTAGAAGTCCGTTTCGGGGAGAAACAGCGGATCAAATCCGGCGAGCGCCCCGACGTTCAGGTGCGCGTTTCGCGACAACGCGAATTCGAATCCACCTCCCGCCCGTTGCTCGTTGGTGTCGAAAATCCGGTCGGCCTGGCCCTCTGCCACGATGCGCACGTTGTCACTCAGACGCGCGTTGAGAATGAACGTACCTGCATGCGTGTCTTGCACGTCGACGTTGAAGTGCTGAAAGTCGTAGTCGAGCTCGAGGCGATGCGCGCGCGCCGCGCGGAGCGCCTCCGCCTGCGCGCGAATGTCCTTGTTGGCGGGATCGATCGTCATCGCGCGGTTGTAGTACGCGAGCGCTAGCGTCGTGTGATTGGCCGACGCGTGGAGCCGTCCTTGCGCGGCGAGGACCTCGGGACGATCGCCAGCCAGTTTCTCCGCGCGCGTCAATGCGTCGCTGGCTTCGCGCAGGCGATCGAGTGTGACGAGCGAGTTGCCTAATCCAATCAGTGCATCGAGATTGTCCGGCTGCGTCGCGAGAATCGATCGATATACGTCGACGGCGTGTTCCGGGTGGCCGAGTTTTCCGTGCAGGCGCGCGATCCAGAGGCGGGCTGGAATATCGTCCGGATTTGCGGCAGCCAGAGCCTGGAACTGTTTCAAGGCCGCCTCGTACGAGCCCGAATTGGCCAGCCGTTCTGCTTCTGCGCGCTGGTCCGGCACCTGCTGCGGCGGCGCGAGCAGCGTCAAGCCGAGAATCGCCGTCGAAATCAAGATCATGGGGGTGAATGAACCCTCTTGTGGCCTTAGGTCAGGCCGGGTAATCCGGTCGACCGCCGAGGGCACAACCTTTCTCGGGGGAGCCTCGTCTCACTTTTCGGAACGTAGGACCGGGCTCTACAGGGTTCTGGAAGGTTCTGCCGGGTTCTGCACGGTTCTGCTTGGTTCTCGGCTTGAAAAATCAGCAATCAGAAATCAGCATTCAGCATTTTCAGGATTTCACCAATCGGAGGCTCATGTATGAATCCCTGGAAAGGCGCCGCCCTGGTTACAGCGTTGGTCGCGGCTGCAGGTATCGGAGCCGCGTATTTACCGCCGGCTCACGCCCAGACCACGCGGGCGGCCAAAGCGGTGGAGATCTTTGGAGGACGAGGCAGCCAGATTGGCGTGACCATCCGCGACGTCGAGGAAACAGACGTCAAAGAAAACAAGCTGTCGACACCCAGCGGTGTCGTCATTGAAGAGGTTTCGGAAGAGAGCCCAGCGGCGAAGGCGGGGCTCAAGAAGGGTGACGTGGTGGTTGAATTCGACGGCGAACGCGTTCGCAGCGTGCGTCAATTCACTCGCCTTGTGCAGGAAACCCCGGCCGGACGAAAGACACAAGCTGCGGTCATGCGTGGTGGTCAACGCGTGAGTGTCACGATCGAGCCCCGCGACGGCAACGGCTTCGTGTTCGGTGATGGCAACGTGAGCGTGCTGCAGGATTTCAACCGCGACTTTGCCTTCGCGATCCCACGTCCGCCGACGCCTCCGGCAGTACCAGCGACTCCAAAGCCGGCCGTGCCGCCAGCGTTTCCGGATTTCGACACGTTCGTCTGGCGCAGCAACAACGGTCTCGGGATCACCGTTGGCGATCTGTCGCAACAGCTCGCCGAATATTTCGGCACTAAAGATGGTGTCCTCGTGACGTCAGTGACAGACGACTCGGCGGCCGCCAAAGCGGGGATCAAGGCGGGTGACGTGATTACATCGTTCAACGGTTCCGAAGTGACATCGCCGTCGAATCTTCGTCAGCGAATTCGCGCCCTGCAGGATGGCGATGAGTTCACGGTTGCCGTGATGCGCGATAAGAAGCCGATGACGTTGAAAGGCAAAGCAGAAACGACTCGACCGCGACGAACCCACCGGTCGATCGTTTGATCCGGGGGCTTCGCCCCGCGACGGCGGCCTCTAGACCGCATCCGCACGCACTTGCGCGCGCGTTGACGGCGGCCCCACGAGTGTTGCCAGCTGTGCGGCAATGATCGAGGCGGCCGCCAATTTTGCCGGATCCTTTTCGCCGTGATCCCGGACTTCGGCGGCCATGATCCCGACACATCCCCCGGGCGTGACCAGCGGTGCCGCGATCGCGCCGTTCGACACCGTGTCAGTGTCGACTGTCTGCAGCAACGACGTACGAAGAGCAGCCGCGGTTGCGTTCTCGGCCTCACGCAGGATTGTTCCCAACCGCATCACCATTCGACGCGAATAGCCGTGCGTCACGATCGGACTGAGTTCGCGGCCATCCGGGTCTGCAATCCACACAATGATCCCGGGGGAGTCGAGGATCGTGGCGGCGCGGCCGAGAAGGGGCGACAGCGCGTGCGTGTCCATTACCTGCGCAAGATCCGAGCAGACGGATGCGACGGCGGCGAGGTCAACTGAGGCGGACGGCACCATCTCCCCGCGGGCCGTCAGCGAAGATGGAGTAACGCGTGCTGGTTGAGGCGCCTCGCCTGCTCGCAACCAATCGGCCGCGTTCATCGGCATCATCGGCGTGGCGGCTGAAGAGTCCACTTCCACGAGCGCAGGGGCGGATTGGTCTGACTCACCCTTCGAAAAAGCGAGCACCAGAAGGGTGACGAGCGCAACGACCGACGCTGCGGCAATCGCAAGCACTTCAGCGCGCCGAATATCGGTGCGGTCGGTATCGCGTAAGGCGGCTTCCGCCTCTCGCGCGTCCTCGATCGACGCGGCGATCGCAGATGTGCTCTCCAGGCCATCGGCAAAGATCACGTCGGACGCGAGCAAGGGCTGACCGTTGCGCACGTAATCGCGGGCGCGACGATCGATCTGATCGAAATCCTGGAGCGCACTCGACGCATTGTCGAGTGCCGCCTGCGCGCGGGCAGACGTGGCGTGAGCCCGAAGATACTCGAGTCGCGCCTTTACGATTGTCGACGCTTCTGCAGCCTTGGTGATCCAGACTTGTGCGCCCTGGCCGGCCGCCACGTACGCTTGTTGCGCGGAGCGGAGCTCGAGTACGCGACGCTCCGCATCAAGGGAAGATTGGTCGAAAGCCCGAACGTCATCACCGCTTCGCCGTATGTGAGACTCGCTGGTCCACACGAAGTACGCCGCCATGCCGCTCGCCAGAATGAAGACGGCGAGGAGCATGATGCGCACCGCGAGACTTTTCATGCACCCTCCGCAACGGTGAATGATGTGACGCTACTATAGCAAGGTTCTTCGTCATCGAGCGCTGCAAAAAAGCGAGGACGCGTTGTCGATCGTCGCAATCATCAATCCTGTTTCCGGTGCCGGCGCAGATCCAACTGTTGCTGAGCGGCGAATTGCGGCGATCAGAGATGAAGCAGCACGACGAGGATTGGCAGCGGACATTCATCTGACCAAGAGTGGCGGGCATGCGCGCGAGCTCGCGGCCGCGAGCGCTGCAGCGAATGTCGATCTTGTAATCGTGTGGGGCGGCGACGGCACCGTGAACGAGGCCGGCGGCGCACTGATCCACTCGTCGACGACGTTGGCGCTGATCCCTGCCGGATCGGGAAATGGGCTTGCGGGTGCGCTGGGAACACCACGCGATCCGCGAGCCGCAATCGCCCTCGCGTTTGACGGCGTCACCCGAACGATCGACGCAGGCATGATCGCCAATCGGCCGTTCTTCAACATCGCCGGCATCGGCTTCGACGCGCGGATTGCGCGGTTGTTCAACGAGCGCGGCGCCGGGCGGCGCGGCGGCTGGCCGTACATCATGATCGGCGTTCGCGAGGGGTGCACGTACCAGGGTGTCGAGTACTCGGTCGATTTCGACGGCGACGTTCGCCGCGTGCGCGCGCTGCTCATCGCCTTCGCAAATGGGCGCGAGTACGGCATGGGCGCCTGCATTGCGCCGCTTGCCGAGCTCGATGACGGCTTACTCGATGCGACCGTCGTCGAGTACTTGCCGATGCTCGCGCGATTCTGGGACGCGCGGCATCTCGCGATGGGAACGGCGCATCGCGCCAGGAGCGTGACCACGAAGCGTGTCGTCCGCGCCGTGATCGAGACCGACGGGCCGATGGAATTTCACGTCGACGGCGAGGTTGCCGTTCAGCAGAATCGTATCGAAGTGCAGATCATTCCTGGTGCGCTGAAGGTGCGGGCTGCACCACTCAATGTTCAATGATCAATGCTCAATGTTGAATGTGAATCCATTGAACATTGAACATTGAACATTGAACATTGAACATTTGATCATTGGCTGCGGAGCTTCAGAATGGCATATGCGGGGAGCCCCGCAGCAGACATTCGTTGCAAGACGTGTTTTGCTGGCTCCGCATCGAGATCCTCAGCCTGAAACTTGATCTTCACGTATCCCGACAGCGCCTGCTTGACGTCGTCGCTCGCCAGTGTCGTCTTGTCCATCGTCAAACAGTTCTTGCACCAGGTTGCCCACGCATCAATGAGGACGGGTTTCTTTTCCCGCTTCGCGGTCGCGAGTCCCTGGGCGAGTGACGAGTGCCAACCGGATTTGATTTGCTCCTGCACGCTGGAGGCAACGACGGTCGGGTCTACCCAGCGATTTGAGAAAATCGAATAGGCTGCGTACGCGTAGTAGGCAGCGGTGATCAGGATGAACACACCAAATGCCTCCTTGACGCGAACCATCCATTTTCCAGGTTTCGGCAGCGCGGAAATCCCGGCGCCTGCGATTGGCCACGGAATCGCCATGCCAATGCCCAAAAAGAACGGCAGTGCCAGAGCCACATGTGTGCCGGTTGCATACAGGTTGCTCGCAAAGAGGACCACCTGGATAACCACCGGCGCCACACAGGCGCCGGCCAGGAGTGCCGCGACGGCCCCCATCGTGAACGCCAGCAGGACGCTTCCGCGCGGCCCGCTGCTGCCAAACCGCGTCGAGTATTTCGAGAAGTCGATGATCAGCAGGTCGAACATCGCCAGGCCAAGCACGACAAACAGTGCGGCAATGGCGAGGTTGAACCACGGCGACGAATTAATCGTTCCGAACGTTCCTGCGGTGAGGATCACGATCAGTCCAAGGACTCCATAGACGACCGCCATCGCTCCGCCATAGGCGGTGCCAAGCAGAAATCCGCGGCCACGCGACTGGGCCTGCGCACCTGCGCCGATGATTGCGAGATTGATCGGGATCATCGGCAGCACACAGGGCGTCAGGTTGAGCGCCAAGCCACCAATGAGCACGAGAAGAAGAATGGCTAGCGGCCCGCGCCCCTCGAACATCCCCCGTGGTTTGATTCCCGCTTCGGCGTTGTGAATGAATTCCAGGAATGCTGAACTGTTCTGGTACCCACCCGTTGTTCCCATGACCACGAAGTCGTCGAGCAGCGACGCATCATCAGCCGTCGCCGTGATTGGAGGCGGCGGTTCAGGAGCACTGCTCTTGGCCGATTCAGGTCCTGGTTTTTCTCCCGTGCCGAATGCAATTCCCGCGAACACGGCGGCCTGGGCCGGGTCGGGCCGCGCCGGCGACGTTTGCGGCACGACGTGCACGATCCATTCGACATCGGCGGTTGCAGGCGGATAGCAAAGGTTGACGTCGCAGGCCTGATACCGCAGTCGCCCGCGTACCGGCAAATCACCTGGGGCGATCGATGAACTGAGGGAAAGCTTGACGCCGACGAGGAATTCCCGTTCGAAGACCGCGAGGGGTTTGTCACCAGTTACTTGCTTCAGATCAATCGCCGGCGGCCAGACGAACTCCTCGACCGTCGCGTTCGCAGGCGCATCGACCTTGAGCGTCGTTGGAATGAGTAACGGATCACGCGGTTTGTTGCTTTGGGTATGAAGGCCCTCGGGGACTCCAACCTTCAAGGCCAGGCGTGCAGAGGATCCGGGATGCGTCGCTCCTTCCACGAGTGGAGTCACCGTGGCTTTCGGACGCGCGGGTTGAGCGGCGGCCGCGACGCCACTCAAGAGAACGAGCGCGAGCGCGAGGATCCGTTTCGTGATCAGTCCACCTTGTGCAGTGGAATGAGATGCTGCGCTGACGTCGCGCGAGGTGTTCCTGCGAATTTCACGGGCGGAAGATCCTGGAACATGAAATCCCACTTCCAGCGTTCCGACGGGTTCGACGCCTGCAGCCAATGGCGGGCCGGCACCGGCCGCGCAAATGCAAGCGCCGAGAGTCCCGAGTAGCGTTCGTTGCCGGCCAATGCTGTCGCGAGGTCGGCGCGGACAGCAGCGCTTGACGTGTACGTCATCGACGCGCCCAGTGCGAGTCCGAGATTGACGAAGATCTGCCAGTCTTCCTGCGCCTCGCCCGGAGGCGCGATCGCGCGCGCCGCCGCCTGAAGACGTCCCTGGCCGTTCACGAATGCGCCATCCTTCTCGACCCACGACGACCCGGGCAATACGATATCTGCCGCCTTCGCCAGCGCAGTCAACAGCACGCCGTGAACGATGAGCAACGGGAGCTTACCGGACTGTCGTGCATCGATGATCCATGAGACGTCGCCGATGTATCCGTCAGGTCCGGGATCGAACACGTACAGCGCGGCCACGCGTCCCTGCTCGACATCCGCTCGAAACGCCGCGATGTCCGCTTCACCTTTCGCTGTCGCCTTCACCGGGAAGCCCAGGTCGCGTGCGCCGTTCACGTTCGGCGCATCGATCGGTGAAATCTTGAATTGTGCGCGGGGTGGCTGCGGCTTTTCGCGGTGACGCCAACTGATCGCGACACCATCTTCCGGCAGGCCGAACATGCCGCCGAGGCGACCGATCAGGAACAGTTCTTCGAGCGACGCATGCGCTGATACAAAGAATCGTAATGCCCCTGGTCCGCCATGGCTGCCGACACGATCGGCAAGCTTTGTGAGCGCATTGGTCCAGTCGCTCGGTTCGAGTGTGCCGGTTTCACTGCGGAGCAGGGGACGCTGCAGCCGCTCGTCGCCTTCGATCCATCGATAATCGAATCGACCGATGTCGCACATCCAGTAACTGTTCACGTCCGGATTGAATCGCGGTGTCGTGCGAATGAGCTGCGCTCCCTTCGCCCACTCCGGTTTTGCCTTGATCCACGCCGTCGTGTTGCAGCCCTTCTCGCAGAGCGTGCAGATAGTGTCGACCGCTTCCGGGTTGTCCCACGGGCGCGATTTGAATCGATAGTCTCTCGTGGTGATCGCGCCGACCGGGCACACGTCCATCAGGTTGCCGGAGAGCAGTGAGTGGACGCCCTCTTCCTGGAACGTCGCAATCTCGCTCCCGTATCCGCGATCCGCGATGCTGATCTGAGCATCGGTATCGACTTCACGCATGAAGCGGACGCATCGTGTGCACAGGATGCAGCGATTCCGATTCAACATCAGCGTCGGACCAAAATCGACGTCGGCGCGGACCCCTTCGCCGTCGAACACGCGCCGCGGGAATTCCATGCGGCTCTCGTTTGGTCCGAAGCTGTAGGAGAAATCCTGGAGCGGACACTCGCCTCCTTTGTCGCACACCGGGCAGTCGAGCGGATGATTGATCAGGAGGAACTCGAACACGCTGGCGCGCGCTTCCACCACGTCGGGTGTCTGGGTCGAGACCACCATCCCCTCGGCCACAGGCGTCGAGCAGGAGGTCTGCAGTTTCGCCATCTTCTCGATCTTGACGATGCAGACTCGGCAGGAGCCGTCGATCCCGAGGCCCGGGTGGTAGCAGTAGTAGGGAATTTTGATCCCGCTCTCGATGGCTGCCTGGAGAACGGTCGTGCCCTTTTCGACCGTGACCGGCTTCCCATCTATCGTCAGCGTGACGGTGTCCATCTTGCGATCATACTGTAAATGCTGATGGCTGAATTCTGATTGCTGATTGGCTAGTCCCGTCAATCAGCATTCAGCAATCAACAATCAGCATTTTCAGTTTCACCTCTCTATTTCCACCAACGCGGCATGATCAGCATTTGCCGCGATCGTCCGAACGCGCCCCTTCAGCGGAATCGTGCGCTCGGTATGTTTCTCGGTGAGAACAACTACCACGCTTTCGATATTCCCGGACTCGTAGGTGACGGTGACGGTGACCGGCGCGTCGACGACTGTATCCAGCTGCTCGAAACGCACGACGGCCTCGGTTGCGGAAAGGTGAGACGTGAACTTGATCCGCGGTATCTCCGATCCAAAGACCCACATCGCGAAGAAGCGTTCGAGGTTGCGGCCCGCTGCCCGTTCCATGACCTCGCGGAAGTCGTCGGTGCCCGCCTTCTTGAATTTCCACTGCTGGTAGAAAGCGCGCATACCGCCCAAGAACGCATCTTCGCCGATGAGGCGCCGCAGCATGTGCAGCACCATCGCCCCTTTGTTGTAGACGACCGCGCGGAAGATCCGATCGTCCCCTTGAATGTGGCCGAGGCGATATCCGAGATAGATGGGTCCATCGGACGACGCGTCAATCGCGGTTCGCCGCATCTGCCGGAGGATCCCTGGCAGACTGCCCTCCCGATCCTTCTCGGCATACAGCACGGCGAAGTATTGCGCGAACGCTTCGCTGAGCCACTGCTCGTGGTAGTTCTTCCACCCGACCGCCTGCCCCCACCACTGATGCGCGAGCTCGTGCGCAAGAAAGAATGACGGGAAGTTCTCAAAGTTCACCGGATCGTTGCGCCAGACGATCGTCGATCCCGGCATCAATTGATTCAGTACCGCGAAGTACGGCGGACTGTGGCCGCCTGGCCGATCGCTCTCCGCCATCGCCAGCGTGAAGCTCGGATACGGAGCGTCGCCGAGGAGAGATGCGTAGAACGCGAGGACCGAGGCGGTCCGCTCACTGGTCTCTTTGATTCGCACCGGCGCGCGCGGTGTGCTTTGGATATACAGTGACACGTCAGAAGACCCCGCCGGAATCCGCGCGTTATCGAGACGATTGAAGCGGCTCACGATAACCGCCAGATAGCGCACCGGACGTGACGCTTCGAACACGTAGGTCTTTCGTCGGCGCTGATTGTCTGCGCCGCCGGGCGGCAGCGTCGGCGACTCAACCGGCTGACCTGTCGCGATCGCATCGTAGTCGGTCGGGACCGACACGCGGATCGTGGCGGTCGCGTAATCAGTGACCGTTGCTTGCGGATACCAATAACTTCGATTGCTATACAGGTACCGCGGCTGCAGCGGGATTTCGATCCGCTGCTCCTGTGGAGGTGGCGCCTGACCAATCTGAATCGCTTCGCGGTCGAAGGCCTGAGGTACGACCGGGCCGCTGTATCGCACGTCGAGCCAGAGTTCGGTGCCAGCGGCGAGCACCTCCGGCAGGTTCACGATTATGCTGTTCTGCCCAACGACGCGCAGGTGCAGCAGGCGTCCGAAATCGGGTGAATACACGCCGCGAATGTTGACGGTCTCGGCGAGCTTCAACGTCAGCGAGCTGGTTCCATCCGCCAGGATTCTGAGTTTCAACCGCGCGTTCCCGTCGATGACCGATCGCTCGGGCGTGAACTGCACGTCGATGTCGTAGGCGAGCACATCGTAGTCGAGCCGCTCATCCTCCGAGTAGAAACGCCCGCGCTGCTCGAGCTTTGCCGCCGACGTGTAGATCGAAATGTTGCGCCGCCGCTTGCGATCGAAGACGTTGATGTCCTCCGGCTCGTTGCTCGAACGCGCATAGGTAATGGTGCCGAACCGTTTGGTCCGAAGTTCGGCGATGACATCGGCGAGTCCCGGCGTGAGCGACCAGCGATCGTGACTGATGTCGGAGAGATCCACTTGCAGCGATCGCGCCGCGAGATCGTTGAAGACTCCAACCGCGCTGCGCACGTCGGATTGATCAACGCGGCGTGGCTTCAGCGCGCTCTTGTCGACAACGGATCCGTATTGATAGGGAGAAAACCGAAGGAACGCCATGTCGATTTCCTCGACAAGCTCATCGCGTCCCGACAGAATGTGAACCTGGGTGCGCTCGGCGCGATCGGGCGGACTGAACGTCATGCGGCCGCGCCCGAGCAGGACCATCGCCGTTGGCCCGTCTGGCGTCGGCGCGATGAACGCGCGTCCGGACGGCATATCGATCGTCAAATCCGGCGCGCGGACAATGAGATTGGTGATGTCGTACTCTGTAGCCGTGTCGAGCGAGAGACGATACAAGCCAGTGACCACAGATAACCTGGCAACTGCCGCGATTCTCCACGGATCAGCGGCGGCATCACCAGGACGGGCATCGATGCGCCATGTGCCGAGCCGTCCTTCAATCCCACGCTCGGTAAAGATCTCGACGACCAGTCGCAGGATCCCTGCGTCTCGCGGCGCGCGATCGCGTTCGGTGACGACGACGCGGCTCGGCGGGGGTGCCGTCAGCGTCGCGGCGAAGTCCTCGAAGCTTGGCCGGCTGATTTGCGCGTCGCCGAGCGCCAGGATGGCCGCGCGGTCGCCGGCCGCGGCGGCTTGCTGCAAACGGCGCAGAAGCGTGGTCACCCCGTCCACCGGCTGGACCACCGGTGGTACCGCTTGGCTCGCAGCGGCGTGCGGCTCTGCCAGGCAGACCATCATGCAGATTGCGGCGAGCATACGGACCGGAAGCGGATGCATCGCGATTCAATATTAGACCCCACCGGTGAATCGCGTCGTCAAAAGGTGCACGGTGCAGTGATAAAGGATGGGACATCAGAACGGCGCATTGCGCATTGAGCGGTGGATTCCCTGGCTAATCGGGCTGGTAGCGGCGACCGCAGTGTACGCCGTGGCAGTCGCCTACACGGGGGGGTTCAAAGTCACGCTGGGGCGCCTGCGGTTCAGTTCGCATTCATGGGAACGGCCGGCGATTGTGGCGGCAATCGGGGCAATCGCGCTCGCGATCGCCGCCCGAAACTGGATCGCAGGCCTGTCGCGAAACCTCGCCGACACCATCGAATCCGTACCGATTGCTCGAGTCGCTGTCGTAGCAGCGGCGCTGTGGGCAGTCGCGGCCGGGATTAGTTTCGGGACATTCGCGAATGGCGGCGCCGATTCGTACGGGTATGTGGGACAGGCGCGCCTGCTCGCACACGGCCGGTTGACCGATACGATTCCAGTCAGCCCCGAGTATCAATGGCCTGACGTCGATTACACGTTGACGCCGCTTGGTTTCACGAAGGGCCGCCATCCCGGCGAGATCGCGCCGATGTACCCGCCCGGGCTACCGCTCCTGCTCGCGCCGTTCTCGGCCCTGTCCGAGCGCACCATCTATCTCGTCGTCCCGCTGTTCGGCGGACTTCTGATCTGGCTGACATACCGCCTCGCTGTTCTCAGCGGGGATGCACCGGCAGGTGCGTTGGCGGCGCTGCTGCTCGCGATCAGTCCTACATTTCTTTATCAGGTCGTTCAGCCGATGAGTGACGTTCCCTGCGCGGCATGCTGGCTGGCCGCACTGATTGTTGCGGCGAGAGGATCGCCTTCCGCCGCCGTCGCGTCGGGTGTGTTGTCGTCGATCGCGATTCTGATCAGACCGAACCTTGCTCCGCTCGCGGCAATCGTCGGCGCGCTCACCGTGGCGGCGAGCTCGTCTTCTCGTGCGCCACGTGCAACGTGCTTCGGGGCCTCGCTCGTGCCAGGG
Source organism: Acidobacteriota bacterium (assembly GCA_046734955.1). Classification (GTDB taxonomy): domain Bacteria; phylum Acidobacteriota; class Vicinamibacteria; order Vicinamibacterales; family 2-12-FULL-66-21; genus JALZOC01. Next base: position 6,755 of record JBKPSH010000140.1, on the reverse strand, counting down.
CTGATTCTGCTCGGGTGGATTCAGTCAGTTCGATATGGTTCGCCATTCGGATCCGGTTACGGAAGCGCGTCCAACATGTTTGCGCTGGAGTACGTGGCGCCGAATCTCGCGCGCTATCCGCGCTGGATGACCGAGAGCCACACACCGTTCATCTGGTTGTCACTGGGGGCGCCCTTCTGGATCGTTCGTCGTGCGATCAACCCTCGACTCGCCTGGGCGGCGCTGCTTTTGTCGATTGCAGTGTGGCTTGCCTACCTGCCGTACGTGTTCTTTCAGCCGAACGAGTGGTTTTATACGCGGTTTCTTCTGCCCGCAATTCCGATCATGCTGTTCTTCGCAACTGTGTGCGGACTCGCGCTGTTGCGCGCACTGCCGGTCGTGTGGCGATTTCCCGTTGCGCTCATGGTCACGATCGCTGTGGGTCTGGCGTCACTATCGTATGCCGACCGTCACCGCGCATTCGACATCCACAACCAGGAACAAAAGTATCCGCTCGCCGGTGAATACGTTCGGACACGGGGCCCGGCGAATGCGTTCGTCCTTGCGTCGCAGCATAGCGGCAGCATCAGGTACTACGCGGATCGGCCGATATTGCGCTGGGATCTTCTCTCACCAACGCGTCTCGATCAGGCGCTCGCGACATTCCGGGCGCAAGGCTACCAACCCATTCTCGTCGTCGATGCTGGCGAGTACGACGCGTTCCGTGAGCGATTCCAGGCGACGGGTCAAAGAGCGGTGCAGGAGCTCACGCCACTGGCCGTGTTTGGGGACACGCGGATCTTCGCGTTTCGATAAGGCAGGCCTACAGTGTGGCCCGCTTGAGGAGAAGAATCGTGAGGTCGTCGATAAAGCGAGACGCCTTCGCGTGCGCCTCCACTGCCTTCAGCACCTGCATGCCAATCTCCGCCGTTTCCTGATCCCCGCAGCGTTCGACAACAGCTTCGAGTCCGCGTTCTTCGAACGGCCGGCCGGCGGGATCCTCGGCCTCGGTAATTCCATCGCTGTACATCACCAGCATCTCGCCGGGCTCGAGTGATGTGTCAACCGACGCAAAGGTCGAATGCTCGAACATCCCGAGCGCGACGCCCGTGCTGCCCAGGCGCTCGTATCGTCCGTCGGTGCGACGAATCATCGGCGGATTTTGACCGGCGTTCACGTACGCGAGTGTTCCAGTGGCCGGCGTATAGACCGCGTAGAACAGCGTGATGAATCGTGACGATGGACTGTGACGGCAGATTTGCGCGTTGACCCGTTCGATGAGCGATGGCGGATCGAGATCTTCATCGACAAGCGTTCGGAGCACTGCCAGCAACAGCGCCATCAGCAGTGCTGCAGGGCTTCCTTTGCCGGCGACATCTCCGAGCGTCACGATGATCCGGCCGTCGGTAAGTGGAAGGACGTCGTAGAAGTCTCCGCCCACCGTGTTCGCCGGGCGCGTGATCCCGCAGATTTCTATGTCCCCGGCGCGATACGTGCCCTTCGGCAGCATCGCAAGCTGAATCTCGCGCGCGACCTCGAGCTCTCCCTTCAGCGACAGACGATCGGCTACTTCGAGCAGCATCAGCAGATTCACGAGAAACAGGCTGATGATCAGCGCCAGTGTGCCATCAACCCAGACTGGCATGAGCACGCCAACCTGCAGGAATGGCACGCCGATCGGGAAATCGATCGCCGAGAAGCCGCGGAACAGCCGGATAATTCCCGCCAGCGCGATGACGAGCGCGCCAACATAGAGAATGCGCCGCGCCGGCGAGAGCCGCAGCGTGAAGGCGATGAAGAACTCGCGGAGGCGCAACGGGACGCTCTTCCACAGAGGCATCCCGGCAAAGCGGTCGTCGTCTTTTCCGCGTGTGAAGAAGCGATACGCGTCGCGCGTATCATCGGTAAACAGACGCTGAAGATCGTCGGGGGAGAGGTCCCGCGTGTAAGTGACGAACAGTTCGCGCGCGCGATCCGAAGGATAGCTTTTCAAATCAAGCCGATCTGCTTTCCAACTCTGGCGAAGGTATCAAGCGCGTATTGCAGATCGTCGCGGGTGTGCGTCGCCGTGACGATCGTCCGCACGCGAGCCTTGTCTCGCGCAACGGTGGGATACCCGATGGCCTGAGCGAATACGCCCGCTTCGAACAGGCCGTCTGAAAGCGCGTTTGCCTTTGCGCTGTCTCCCGCGATGACCGGTGTAATCGGGCTCTCACTCATGCCGGTATTGAAACCGAGGCGCACCAGCCCCTCTTTGAAGAAACGTGTGTTCTCCCACAGGCGTTCCATGATTTGCGGTTCTTCGAGAAGCACATCCAGCGCGGCGATGCACGCGGCGGCGACACCCGGCGGATGGGATGTGGAGAAGAGGAACGGCCGTGCCCGGTGATACAGATATTCGATCAGGTTCCGGTTGCCAGCAACGTAACCACCAAGCGCGCCAATCGCCTTCGACAGCGTTCCGACCTGGATGTCGACGCGGCCGTGCACGCGGAAATGGTCGATCGTTCCACGACCGTTCTTTCCGAACACGCCGCTGGCATGCGCGTCGTCCACCATCATGATGCAGCCCGTGCTCTCTGCGAGCTCGCACAGCCCAGGCAGCGGGCCAAGGTCGCCGTCCATACTGAACACGCCGTCAGTAATGAGCAGCTTGCGTTGCGCTGGCGGAAGGTCGCGGATGATTCGCCGCGCGGCGTCGACATCCTTATGCGGAAACACCTTGATGGTCGCGCGGCTGAGACGACAGCCGTCGATGATGCTCGCGTGATTCAACTCGTCGGAAATGACCACATCATCTTTTGTCAGGATTGCCGAGACGGTCCCCGCGTTCGCCGTGAAGCCGCTCTGAAAGACGACAACCGCTTCGACCTTCTTGAACTCCGCCAGCCGGCGCTCGAGCTCCATGTGGATCGCCATCGTCCCGGCAATTGTCCGGACCGACCCCGACCCGACGCCGAAAACCCTTGTCGCTTCGAGCGCGCGTTCCCTGAGTCGGGGATGGGTGGTCAGGCCCAGATAATTGTTCGACGACAGGTTGACTACTGAACGGCCGTCGAACGTCGTATGAGCTTTCTGCTCGTCTTGCAGGATTCGAAGCCCACGGTATAGATTCTGCTTTTTGAGATGGTTGAGTTCGTCGCCGAGGTAAGAAAGCGGATCGTGGCGCATTAACGGAGTATAGGCCACGGAAAAACACGGGATAACGCCACGGAAAAACACGGAATTCAAGCCACGGAAAAACACGGAAAACACCGATTTTACTGATGCCGGACCCCGACAATACAGAATTGTATCCGTGTCATTCCGTGTTCATCCGTGGCGAAACTAATCGGCGTTCATCTGTGGCTTGGCATTCGCATTGACTTAGGATGCGTCCGTGGAAAGAGGCAGGGCACCTGCCGACTTTGCGGAGCGAGGGAGGAATAGTGGGCACTCGCGGAAGTACCGGCCGCGACATCTTCGGCGACGTCGCCCTCATCGTGTTCCTGATCGCTCAGGCGTCGGACGGGGTGCTCACGTATGTCGGCGTCTCGACTTACGGCCTGCATATCGAGGCCAATCCCTTGATCGGATGGCTGATGACTATCCTCGGTGAAGGAGCAGCGCTCGCGACGGCAAAGGCGGCCGCCGTGGTGTTCGGTATTGCACTGCATCTCTCAGCCGTTCATCGAGCGGTCGCCGCCCTCGCTGTTCTCTATTTTGCGGTTGCCGTGTTCCCCTGGGTGGCCATCCTCTTCTATTACTGAGCGACCAATCACTAATCACTGATCACTACTCGCGAATCGCTCATCCTCGCATCCCTGCATCCCTGAACCTGCGTCCCGGTTCGCACACCGTGCGCTTGATTCAACGATTCCGCGACTTCAGCGATTCAAGGATGAGCGATTCAAGGATGAGCGATTCAAGGATGAGTGATTCACGATCAGTGATCAGTGATTAGTGATTAGAGTGATCCGAGCGTTCTCGCGCCGCGAGGACCTCTGAGATAACCACTCCCAAGATCGCGGCGCTTGGCACCGCGAGAATCGCGCCGACGATGCCGAGGAGTTTGCCGCCAATTAGAAGGGCGACAATCACCGTCACCGGGCTGACTCCAACCTGCCGCTGCATCACCTTCGGAACAAGCACGTGGTTCTCGAACTGCTGCTGGACAATGAAGAAGACGATCACCAGCAGCACCTTCTTTAATGACACCGTCGCAGTGATCAGAATAGCGGGGATCGCGGACAGTACTGGGCCCACCACCGGGATCAATTCGCCCACCCCTGAGATCAGAGCGAGCACGTAGAAAAATGGAATGCCAAGAAGCCACAACCCAATCGCCGACGTCGTCCCGATGATCGCGCCAAGCAGCAGCTGGCCCCCGAGCCACGCGCTCACCTTGACCGTGATGTCGCGGCTGATCGCATCGACACGCTTTCGCTCGTGCGCGGGAAACAGATGCAGCATCTTCATCCGGAGATTCCCGGCTTCAATGAGGATGTAAAAGGTAAGGATCAGAATCGTCAGCAGCCCGAACAAGCCGCCGATCACGCTGGCGACGGCACCGAACACTGTCCCGACGGCTTCACCACCATGCGTCGCGGGTGCGTGCTTGACCGCTTCAGTGATCGTCATCCGCTCCCGGAGAATGCCTTGCGAGATCAGAAAATCCTGCGCCTTATCGAACATGTCAGGCAGAGATGCCCATAATTGCTGCGCCTGATGGTTCAGCGGCGGAGCGATTAAGAACCCGATGCCGACGAGTATGCCGATGATAAAGAGATAGAGGACCAGTATCGCGAGCCATCTTGGAAGGCGGCGGGTGCCGATTGGCAACGCCTTCTGGCGCTCGATCAACCGGACGACGGGGCTGAATCCGATGGCGAAGAGTCCGCTCACGTAGACGAGCAGCAGGACATCTCGCACCAGGTACGCACACCACACCACGATGACCGCGAGCGCAGTCATCGCGATGGTCCAGAGAATCAGTGACTTCTGATCGGTCCGGTCGCTCGCCACGTTATCGCGCGCGACCGGTGAGAAAGTCGTTGGTGAAATCCGCGATCAGCTGGTAAATGTCGCGGAGCTCGGACGGCGAGGCGAGAAAGACGACGCGGAAATACCCGTCACCCGGCGCGGTGGCGAAGCCGGATCCGTAGACGCACAGGACACCGGTGGCACGAAGAAGTCCTAAGACGAAGTCTTCGTCCGTTTTGCCCGCCGGCAGGGCGACTCGAGGCATCGCATAGAACGCCGCCGTTGGTTCGACACACGTGATGCCATCGATGGCATTCATGTGCTCAAACGTCACCCGCGCGCGCTCACGCAGCGCATCGCGAAACGCCTGCTGATGCGAACGATCGCCGGTGAGTGCCGCAGCGAGCGCGTGCTCCATCGGTCCGGTACTACATAACCGGCCGTCGGCAAGCTTCTTGACTCCGGCGAGCACGTCGTCCAGCCGATCGGTTTGAGCGACGGCGAGCCAGCCGGCGCGCCACCCCGGAGCGAGATACGCCTTTGACAAGGATGAAAACGTGATCACCGGGGCGTCAGGATTCAATGCCGCAATCGCGCGCACTGGACCATCGAAGGCAAGGTCCGCGTACACTTCGTCGGCGAGCAACGGAAAGTTGTGGTGATAGGAGAGATCGACCAGCGCCCGTCGCGCTTCGGACGAGTATGTCGCGCCTGTCGGGTTGTTTGGATCGATCACGACGAGCGCACGCGTGAACGGTGTAATCAGGCTTCGGATGTGATCGATATCCGGTTGCCAGCCGCGGCGTTCGTCGGTGCGATAGAAAACTGCGCGCGCCCCGATTTTCGCAAGGACCGCCGTGTACAAGGGGTATGTCGGGACTGGTATCAGCACTTCGTCGCCGGGCCCCGCAAGAGCGGTCAACGCCAGCTCGATACCTTCTGATGTCCCTGAAGTCACAACCACGCGATCCGGGTTCATCGGCATGCCGCGCTGAACGCACTCCGCTGCGACGGCCTCGCGGGCTTTGAGAATGCCGACTGACGGCGCGTAACCGTTGTCCCCCTCTCGCATCGCCCGCTCGACCGCTTCGATCATGTGCGGCGGGGTGTGAAACCCGAAGATGATCGGATCGCCGATGTTGAGATAGCGGACGGTCCGTCCCGACGCCTCGATTTTTCGGGCCTCTCCGACGATGTTGCGGATGGCATAGCTGAACCCTCGGACGCGTTCAGCAACGGGAATCGCGGAGGACACGCGAGGCATCATCACTGGATTCTAACGCTCCGACGTCGAATGCGGCTGCCAAGTCGGCGGTGGTTCCGGCTCACGCCAAAAATGTAATCAAAAAGCTTGTAACCTCTTGCCGTTGCAGCAAGTTGAGCATTTGGACCCGGGTGTAAAAATGGCAAGTGACAGAAGGACCGATCGCGTAATTCTTACCTGCTTTTCGTGATCTGGCCGGGCTGTTCCTGATGCTCCTGAAGAGATAAACCCCAGCCCTTTAACGACTTAAGGAGTTGGCAAACTACTTGGAATAGGGACGATCATGACGAGGCCTTTCCTCGTGAGCACCCTGCTGACGCTCTCCTTGCTCCCCACCACTGGGATCGCGCCACGCGTGTTCGCGCAGGAGCCTCCGATTGCGACCTTCCGGTCGTCCATCGATGTGGTCTCGGTGAGCGCCGTCGTTCGCGATCGCAAAGGACGCTTCGTTGAGAACCTCGAACGGAAGGATTTCATCGTAGCCGAAGCCGGACAGCCCCGGCCGATTCTCGACTTCCGTGCACAGGCCGATGGGCCGGTCAAGCTCGCG
>JBKPSH010000139.1:0-32229 GCA_046734955.1 Acidobacteriota bacterium | reverse complement strand
AGTTGGAAGCGCGCGGCTGGACGGCGCTTGCGCGTCGAGAGATAACGGAGATTAAAGAGTAAACAGAGGGCTCACCACAGAGATAACAGAGTTAACAGAGACAAATTAAGCTTCTCTGCTTGCTCCGTTGCCTCCGTGGTGAGGAACTCTGCTGCCTTCAACCTGCTCTGCTGACTTCACTATTCCACGAACCGATAACCCAGGTCGAAGGGCGCTCGCCCAGGTGGCTCGACGTGTCTCGGAGTTGGAAGCGCGCGGCTGGACGGCGCTTGCGCGTCGAGAGATAACGGAGATTAAAGAGTAAACAGAGGGCTCACCACAGAGATAACAGAGTTAACAGAGACAAATTAAGCTTCTCTGCTTGCTCCGTTGCCTCTGTGGTGAGGAACTCTGCTGCCTTCAACCTGCTCTGCTGACTTCACTCTCCCACGAACCGATAACCCAGTCCGACGACCGTTTCGATCTGCTGGCCGGCGACGCCGAGTTTCGCGCGGAGCCGTCCAACATGCACGTCCACTGAACGCGTCTCGATGAAGCGCTCGTAGCCCCACACACGCTCCAGCAGCCGATCCCGCGACAGCACGCGATTCCGATTGTCGACCAGAAATCGAAGCAACTCGAATTCTCGCCGCGTCAGGCGAACAGGCGCGCCATCGACGGCAATCGACACCGCATCGAAATCCGCACGGAGATGTTTTCCCTGATAGACAGCGGCCGCCGGTGCTGGCGCCTGACGGCGTAACACTGCGCGCACACGCGCCGACAGTTCACGCAGACTGAATGGCTTGGTGACGTAGTCGTCGGCGCCCATATCGAGGCCGGCGACTCGATCCGCTTCGGATGTCCGCGCGGTCAGCATGATGATCGGAACGCGCGCAGTTTCCGTCCGGCCGCGCAGAATCCGGCAGACCTCACTGCCGCTGAGGACCGGCAGGTTCAGATCAAGGATAATCAGATCGGGTGGCTCCTCGAGCGCGACACGGATCGCGACGTCACCGCTCGCGACGGTCTGGACCCGGGCCTCGCCGCTGCGCTCGAGTGTGTGTTTGACGAGCGCCGCGATGTCCTGCTCGTCCTCGACGACCAGCACCCTCGGTGCGCGACTCATGCCTGTCCGTCGCGTCTGGGCGCGATCCGGATACGCCTCATGTGGAATCACTGATCACTCCGAGGGGCTTCGGCCCGTCGGACTCCCCAGCACGCTCCCTCGCGGGCCGCTTCGTCGGCTCGCTCCGTTCGCGTGGCTCGCTTCGCGGCGCTCGCTCGCGTCTTTCTTCGTGCGCCGCCCTTGCCTCGGTCTTGAATTCACTTCTGTCGGCTGCTCTGCGCGATGAAGAGCGTACTCACGCCGGATTTCCATTCTGTGACGCGTTCGTTAACTTGGGGTTACGTTACGCGCTGCCCGCTGCCCGCTGCCCGCTGCTCGCTGCTCGCTCCTCGCTATTCAGAAGATCGCCTGGCGCCCAGCCGAGCAGCGAGAAGCGAGAAGCCAGGAGCGGAATTGCGTCAGGCTCCCCGATGCAACCGTTCCATGCGCGCTGTCGCCAGGCGCGCGAGGACAGAACAGAGGAAGACGAGCGTCACGAGGACGAGCGCCCCGGCCCACGCCTGTCGATGCCAGTCTTCATAAGGCGCAATTGCGTAGGCAAAGACCTGCACCGTCAGCGTGGCGATCGGCTGTGTGACGTCTGTCGACCAGAAGCCATTGTTGAGGGATGTGAAGAGCAAAGGTGCCGTTTCTCCCGCAATCCGTGCTAGTGCCAGCAGAATCCCTGTCAAGATCCCGGGGAGGGCTGCGGGAAGCACCACGGTAAACACCGCGCGAGCGCGCGTCGCGCCCAGTGCGAGCGCACCTTCGCGGAGCGACGACGGGACGAGCAGCAGCAACTCCTCCGTCGTCCGCATGATCAGGGGGATCATCATGACGCCCAGTCCGAAGCCGCCGGCCAACGCGGAAAAGTGCTTGAAGGGGAGCACCGCCACGCCATAAGCGAATACACCGATCACGATCGATGGCACGCCGTTGAGGGTATCGGCGGCGAACCGCGTCGCCGAGGCGAAGCGGGTTCCACGGTATTCGGCAGCGTAGAGGCCGCTCAGCACACCGACCGGAATCGCAAAGAGGGAACCGAGGCCAGTCACGATCAGTGATCCGATGATCGCGTTCGCCATTCCTCCGCCGACCTCGCCGACCGGCGCTGGTGTGTGGCGGAAGAAATCGAGATTCAACGCCGTGATGCCCTGCGTTACGACGTAGAACAGAATGAACGCAAGCGGCACAAGAGCCAGAACCACCGACGCGCCGCAGAAGATCAAAACCGCGTGCGAGAGACCGCGACGCCAGCGATCGCGCATCATGCGGCCTTCTTCAGCATCGGACGGAAAGAAGGACGACGTCCCGTACTGGCCATCGACCAGATCAACAGCCGCGAGAGCGTATTGATGATGAGCGTCATGACGAAGAGCACGAGTCCGATCTCGACGAGCGCGCTGAGATGGATATTGTCCGCTGCCTCGGCGAACTCGTTGGCGATGACGGCGGCCATGGTGTACTGGGGCGCGTACAGCGAGGTCGTGATCTGCGCGTTGTTGCCGATCACCATGGTGACCGCCATTGTTTCTCCCAACGCACGTCCAAAGCCGAGCATGATCGCGCCAACAATCCCTGTGCGTGCGTAAAAGAGCGCCATGCGAATGGCTTCCCATCGCGTCGCTCCCAGCGCGAACGCGCCTTCACGTTGCGCCTGCGGCACGGCTTTGAGCACTTCGCGCGCCACCGACGACGTGAACGGAATAACCATGATCGACAGAATGAGGGCCGCCGACAGCATGCCAACACCAAGCGGAGGACCGGTGAACACCGGTACGCGCTTCAGCCACTCCGGCGTGTTCACTTCGAATTGCCGGACCAGCGGTACGAGGACAAAGATTCCCCACAGGCCGTACACGATCGAAGGGATCGCGGCAAGCAGTTCGGTAAGGAAGACGAGCGGTTTGCGCAGCCACTGTGGCGCAAGCTCAGAAATAAAGATTGCGATTCCGAGCGCAATCGGAGTGGAGATGAGCAGTGCCAAAACAGACGAGTACAGCGTGCCCCAGATGAGCGGTCGCGCGCCGAACTCCGCCGCGACCGGATCCCAGATATCGGTCTGCCAGAATTGCCAACCGAACTTCTGAATCGACAGCGACGATTGCCGTCCGAGTTCGTAGGCGATGGCGCCGACGATTGCGATCAGCAGCAGCGCAAACGCACCCGTCCCGATGCGAAAAACCATTTCGTCGGGACGGGCGGCGACGCGGTGACGGCTTGACAGATGCGATCCTTACTGCGTCTTGATCGTCGCCAGCGATTTCATTTCGAGGTCGACGACTTCCTTTGGCAGTGGCGCATAGCCGAGATCGGCGGCGTACTTCTGGCCGTCGGTGAGGGCCCACTTCGTGAAGTCGACCATGACTTTTGCCAGCGCTTTGTCTTTGGGATCTTGATACAAAAGCAGCCACGTAAATGAGGCGACGGGATAAACGTCATCACCCGGAGGATTCGTGATTGAAACGCGGAAATCCGCGGGCATCTGCTTGACCGCGGCAGCCGCCGCCGCGGTGACCGACGTCGCCGTTGCCTTGATGAATTTGCCCGCCGAATTCTGGACCGTTCCGAAGGCGATTTTGTTTTCAGTCGCGTATGCGGGCTCGGTGTACCCGAGCGATCCGGGCGTCTGCTTGACCATCCCCGCCACCGCCTCATTACCTTTGGCGCCCACTCCGACGGGCCAGTTGACCGAACCGGCGACGCCCACCCGCTTCTTCCACTCCGGAGAAAGCTTCGCGAGAAAGTCCACGAATATATAGGTCGTTCCGGAGCCATCCGAACGGTGCACGACGGTGATGTCCATGTTCGGCAGTGTCACACCCTCGTTCAACTTGGCAATCCGGCTATCGTTCCACTTCGTGATGGTCCCCAGGAAAATATCGGCAAGCACAGAGCCGCTGAATTTCAGTTCGGCCGAGACGCCGGGGATGTTGTAGATGGGCACGACTGCACCGAGAACGGTCGGGAAGTGAAGAATCTTGCCAGGCGCGGCCTGGAGTTGTTCCGGCGTCAACGGATAATCGCTGGCGCCAAAGATTACGGTCTGACTGGTGAGCTGCTTCACACCGCCACCGGACCCGATCGACTGGTAATTGATCTCGACGTTCGGGTGGAGCTTGTTGTAGTCGGAGAACCACTTCGAATAGATCGGATACGGAAACGTGGCGCCGGCTCCAGTGATGGTGACCTTCTGAGCGAGCACAGCCGCGGAGAGAACTATCACCGAAAGCGCAAGTGTGAACCCTGTGCGTGCACGATTCATGAGTATCCGCCTTTGCTGAATGTGTCTGTGCATGTCGGTGTTGTTTCGTGGCTTAGAAGTTGACTAACGCATGCAGCGCGTATCTCGTGACCGTCGGCGAGGGCGTCGCGAAATCATTGAACGTCTGATTGTCCACATCGAGAAGCAACGACGTCGAGACGTTCCCCTGATGCGGGAACCAGTAAGCGATCCCTCCGATCCATCGATTACGGGTTCCACTCTGTGCGGTATTCGGCTTGAGGTGGTCGTAGCGAAGGAGCCCTTCAACGCCGATCGTGGTTCGCGGCGTCACCCACCATGAATAGCCGCGCCCGTCGACCGCCGCCTTTGTTGCTGATGTCTGATCGGTGGTCCAGAGATAATCAAACGCGGCGTTCACATACTTGTGTTCGAAGGTCGCGCCAAGAATCGTGCGGTCTCGATCGGCGTTCTTGAGGTAGGCGTCTTTGTCCCAGAACGCGTTCACGCGCACGCCGCGGAGCAGCGGATGCGCCGGCAGCGGCCGCACCGTCGCGCGGATCATGAACCCTTTTTCACTGTTTGCCTCCGGCCGGGTGTAGGTTTCACCGTTGTAGAAACCGGTGTGGACCTCGCCGTAATTGTTGGAAAAGTTGTAATGAAACGAAGCGCCGATATCCGACGAGGAGAGAAACCCTTCGCGCTCTTCGAAGATCGTTCCCTGGAAACGATATCGATAAAAGTTTTCCATGTAATCGACCCAGGGAGTCTGTTGCACGCCCAAACGAACCCAGGAACCGGTTCGTCCAGGGTTCAAGTAGTCGTCGAGATTGAACTGCATGAAGCCGTACTTGAGCCGGAACACGTAATTACCGGCCAGGGATGTGCCGGCGGCAGGAGGTTCGGTTTCGCGGGTGATGTCAGGAGTGATTCGAAAGGCGATGTTGTGAGAGATGTTGCCGGTGATATTGATGTAGGTGCGCGTGACGTTGAATGCGTTCGAGGTCACCTCGTTGCCGTCGGCATCCTTAATCTTCGGGTTCGCCTGGACGGTGTAGTCGGCGTAGATCGTTGCCCCCACCCGAATAGCCGGCGTGTCGTCGGGTGGCACATACCCGGCCGCGGGCGTGACCTGGGCGGCACAGGGTGACGCACCTGCGGCGAGCGCAGCGGCCATCGCCACGATTCCAATCGATATCCGTCTCGTCAACTGCATGCTCCTTGAGATTAAGTGCCGCGAATTTCGCGCGGATAACGCTGATGTTTCGTCGGTGTTAACTGTGAACCCGCGACGAAACGCCCGAGGGCACCGAGCTTAGGAGCAGAAGATTGCAGTGTCGTTACATCGATGTTTCGGAGACGTTAAGTGTGTAAATGAAATGGTGAGTTCCCAGTTTCCAGTTCTTCGTTCGACATGACTGGAAACTGGAGACTGGCAACTGGCAACTGATCTAGAAATTCACTCTGAACGCGAACTGTGCCTGACGCGGTGTGCCGAGGCCGACGGTCCGGCCCACCGTTCCGGTCAGCGTTCCGAACGTGCCGGCGGCAGCGTTGGTGTATGGCTGTCCGGGTTGAACACGATTGGCTTCGGTCAACGCGTTGTTCGGAATGGCCTGCGGCAGCGTGCCCACCGGGTTCGAGAAGTTGACGGTGTCGAAGAGATTGAAGACCTCCGCGCGGAACTCGAAGTTTCGTGAACCGGCAAACGGGAAGCGCTTCGAGAACACCAGGTCCACCTGCTTGAAGCTCGGCCCATGGATCGAGTTGCGCTCGAGGTTGCCGAACGTTCCGGGCAGCGGGGTCGCAAACGCCGCCGGATTGAGGAACAGGAGCCCGTCGGCATGAATGAACGGGTCGACGCCGGGGATGAGATCCGGACGTCGCACATTGCGCGTTGCACCGCCGCGCGGCGTGTTGACGATCGCAATCCGATCCACGGCAGGCGAGGCGAAGATGTTGCCCGCTGCATCACGGTAGACGATGTCGGGACGGACGATCTGAACCGGGACAGGAAGTCCGCTGCGCGCGTTGAGGATTGCGCCAACCTGCCAGTTGCCGAGCACGGCCCCGCTCAGGCCTGATCCCTTGTAGGGTATGTCATACAAGGCACTCAGATTGAACGTGTGCCGGACGTCGAAGCTGTTGTAGCCGATGTCATAGTCGAACTCGCTCAACGCACGTGCGTTGTTCGCCGCCGTCTGCGCTTCATTCGATCCGGCGGTGTTCCCGCGGCTGCGTCCGAAAGTGTACTGAACGTTGGTTGCCAGCCCGTTGGATGCGCGTTTGTTCAAGGACACTTGCAGCGCATTGTAGTTGTCCTCCCCGCCGCTCGTCTTGTAGTCGACTTCTGCATACGGGTTCTGGACCCCGGTGATGTTTCCGTTCGCGTCGCGAACCGGGATCGAGAATTCCCGAATGACAAGTGCGGCGTTAGCCGGGTTCGGATTCGTGACGACCTGGACGATGTTGTTCGCGACGCTGCGCAGGAACAGGTTGCGTCCCTGGCTACCGACATACGCGGCCGTCGCGGACATGTTGCCCGGCAGCTCGCGCTGCACGGAGACGGTGTACTGATAGATCCGCTCGGGAATCGAATACTCGTTCGCATAGGCGCGCGGCTGGAACGAACGATTGTTTGGGTTGTTGACGAAGTTGGCGACGAGGGCGTTTTGATCGACTGGATACGAGCTGTTGCTGATCGTCGAGCTGATGCGATCGCTCTCAATCGGCTGGATCTGATCTTCGGTTTGGCCCGGTCCCACGAAGATCCCGAAACCCGATCGCATGACCCACTTGCCGGGCGCGAAAGTGAAGGCCACGCGCGGCAGGACGCTGTCCTTGTTCGTCCGGTACGGACGAGTCGTGTTCGGATCGATGACCCCCGTATCGATGTTGAACTTGACTTGCAGATCGTTCGTCTCGGTCAGCGGCGTGTAGTACTCGTAGCGAAGTCCGAGATTCAGCGTCGCTGATTGCGCGAGATGCCATTCGTCCTGCGCGAACGCGATGTAGTACTGCTGCGCGACGTGGCGAGGTCCGGTTGCGCCGTTGTTGAACGGGCTTGGTGCGCTCACATCGCCCAGGTACTGCACGGTCGACGCCGTGTTGTTCATGAACGCGGAGACGTTGGCAAATGAGTAGGTGATGCCGCCGAGACGATCGGTCTCCATCCGGATCGCCCGGATTTCTCCGCCGGTCTTGAGGTAGTGATTACCGCGCACCGTGCTGAGAGAGTCGATCAACGAAATCGTGTATGGGTCGTACGGCTGGCCGCGCCCGTTGGTTGCGCTGTTCGCGCGGACAAGGCCGCCGGGGACGACGATGCCCGAACTCGCGCCTTGCCCGGCAATCCCGGTGTTGGCGACCGAGCCGCTGAGATTCAAGACGATGTTGCTGAAGTCGACACCCGGGACGCTCGGCGCGATGCCGTTGATTCGCGTCGGGGCGGAGTTGTACCCGACCTTCAGTTCGTTCGTCACGCGATCCGAGAGAAGCCCCTGCAGATTGAAGACCGCATTCGAGGGATTGTCGGTGATGTTGACGATGCGTCCGCTGACCCCTTCCGGCTGATCGTTCCTGCCCGAGTCGTGGAATCCCCGTCCATACATCGACCAGCGATTGTTGATCTTGTAGTCGAGGCGAAGGCTGAACGCGTTTTCACGGACCTTCTGCAACCCCTGAAGCTGGGCGATGTCGAAGTCTGGATCCTTTGACGCACCGGGCAGAATCACCGCGTTCGGCGATTTGAAGCCGGCTCGAAGTCCGGCGACGGCTGGGACCGCGCGCGCCCACGCGACGTGACTCGGGATCGCCTCGACGAAGTTGACACCGGCGTCGAGTTGATAGCCTTCGTAGCTACCAAAGAAGAATGCCTTGTCCTTCATGAACGGGCCGCCGACTGATCCGCCGTACTGGTTTTGCTTCAGCGTCGACTTCGGCAGCTTCGCGAGCTTGTCGAAGTAATTCGGTGCATCGAAGGCGTCATTGCGCAGATACTCGAAGACCGAGCCGTGCAGGTTGTTGGTCCCGGACTTGGTCACCACGTTGACCTGACCGCCGGTGCCGGTCCCATATTCCGCCGGGTAGTTGCTGGATTCGACGCGGAACTCCTGGACGTTCTCCAGGCTCGCCTGCAGCTTGAAGGGTGTTGGAATCTCGCCGTTCAAGTTGCCCGGCGCCGCATCGATGATTGACGATCCTTCGACGCCATCGTAGCGAATCGCGTTCTGTTCGATCGCCCGTCCGCTGAATCGCACATCCTGCCACGTGCCCGTGCCGGAGTTCACCGAGCCGGGCGCCTGCAGCATCAGCTGCGACATCTGCCGGCCGTTGATTGGCAGGTTCGCGACTTCGCGCTCGCCGACGTTGACGCCAATCCGCGCCGAACTCAGATCGAGCGAATTCACCGTGCCTGGACGGTGACCGTCTCACTCACGCCCGCCGGTTTGAGCTCCAGATCGAGATGAAACTCCTGACCGGCGAGAAGCTGCATGCCGGTGTATTCCAATGGCGCGAAGTCCCCAGACTTCACACGGATCGTGTAGGTCGAAGGCTTGAGATTGGTGACGACGTAAATCCCGTGAGCGCTGCTCGTCGCCGCGCGTTCCTCGCCGGTCTTCTCGTTCTTGACCGTGACGGCCGCACCCGGAACGAAGGCGCCGCTCGAGTCGAGGACGGTTCCGGCGAAGCGGCCGTCCGCCTGCGCTCGTGCAGGCAGCACTGACGTGACCCACACCAGCGCTGCCAGTGTCAAGGCCCTCAGTACACGTTGTTTCGTCATCATTGCGTCTGTCTCCTGGTCGTAATCACTGCGAGGGGCTTCGCCCCTCGGACTCCCCTGCACGCTCGCTCGTGGGGACCCCTTGTTCCCCACTCCGCTCGCGTGGGCTCACTCGCGCGCTGGTTCGCCGGTGCCCTCGTGTCTCGAAACCACGTCCTGCCCATTTTTGAGTCAGCTTAGGAGCCGTGTGTAACGGCGCCGCGACGAGCACGCGTCTCGAACGTTAATTCCACCAAACGGTGAAAGTGCGGCGAAGCACGGCCGCCGCGTGCACATCAGGGCGACGTTGTCGTGACGATGGCGTAACGGTTGCGTAAACTTCGTAAAGCTGATCTGCTAAGATTCGGCGCGGGGGATGTGGTGACGTTTAGATTGATTCCGAAGGAAGAGCGTTTCTACGACGATTTCGTCGCCTTGGCCCAGGAGATCCGGCGCGGCGCGTCGATACTGGAAGAAATGCTCGCGCCCGAACAACCGCTCTGGGGCAAGGCGGACGAGATCAAGGAAGTCGAACACAAGTGCGATTTCCTGACGCATGAGATCATTCAGCGGCTCCACCGCACGTTTGTGACGCCGCTCGATCGCGAGGACATCCACGGCCTTGCGCGATCGCTCGACGATGTCATGGACGCCATTGACGCGACCGCCGCAATCGTCAGGCTCTATCAGATTACGCTGGTGCGAACCGAGGCACGCGAGCTCGCACGCATCATCATGGCCTCGGCCGACCAGATTGTAAAAGCGCTCAAGGCGCTCGAGCGGCGACGGGGCGTCGCCGAACCTGCCGTCGAGATCAACCGCCTCGAGAACGAAGCCGACCGCGTGCATCAGGTCGCGGTTCGTCGTCTCTTCGAGGAGGAGCGCGACCCAATTCAGATCATGAAGTGGAAGGAGATCCTCGATTTCCTCGAAGACGCCACCGATCGATGCGAGGATGTCGCCAACGTCCTCGAAGGCGTCGTCGTGAAGCACGCCTAATCGAGGATGGATTCCAATTTACTCGCCGTCGTCGGCCTGATCTTTGTCGCGCTGACCTTCGACTACATCAACGGCTTTCACGACGCCGCGAATTCGATCGCGACTGTCGTCTCGACGCGGGTGCTGTCGCCCGGCAAGGCGGTCATCTGGGCGGCGGTCTTCAACTTCATCGCGGCATTCACGTTTGGAACTGCGGTGGCGAAAACCGTTGGCGCTGGTCTTGTCGACATTCGCATTGTCACCTTCGCGGTAATCTTTGCTGGACTGGTCGGCGCGATCGTGTGGGATCTGATCACGTGGTACTCGGGGCTGCCGACGAGTTCATCGCACGCGCTGATCGGAGGATATGCGGGTGCGGCCGTCGCCAAAGCTGGCTGGGGCGCAATCATTGCCTCCGGCTGGACGAAGACATTGATCTTCATCGTCCTCGCGCCGCTCATGGGCATGGCCCTCGGCTTCATCATCATGCTGGCAACACTGTGGATACTGCACGGCGTGGCCCCCGGTCGCGTCGATCGCTGGTTCCGCCGGCTGCAGCTTCTCTCGGCGGCAGCGTACAGCCTGGGCCACGGAGGCAATGATGCGCAAAAGACGATGGGCATCATCGCCGGCGCGTTGGTGGCGGGCGGATATCTTCAACTCGTCAATGGAAGTATGCCGATTCCATTGTGGGTGATCCTCTCCGCGCACGCGGCGATTGCGCTCGGAACGCTGTCCGGCGGCTGGCGGATCATTCACACCATGGGTTCGAAGATTACGAAGCTTCAACCGGTCGGGGGCTTCGCCGCGGAAACGGCTGGCGCAATTTCGCTCTTTACCGCGACCCACTTCGGTATTCCCGTCAGCACCACACACACGATCACCGGCGCCATCATTGGCGTTGGATCGATCAGGCGGCTGTCCGCAGTGCGATGGGGTATCGCCGGTCGCATTGTCTGGGCCTGGATTCTCACCATCCCCGCATCGGCGCTGATCGCGTCAGTTGTCTACTGGATCGTCGCAAGGACAGTGGCGCCGTAGTAATTGGTGAATCACCAATCACTGATCACTTATCGTGAATCGCTCATCCTTGAATCATCGAATCTTGAATCCTCGAATCCTCGAATCGTCGAATCGGCAGTCCGATTCCAGGATTCGCGGATTCGAGGATCAGTGATTCGCGATCAGTTAATCACCAATTCACCAATTACCCGGGCAATTCAATCGTAAACACCGCTCCGCCCCCCGGTCGATTCGCAACCGCCACTTTCCCGCCATGCAGACCGACGAGATGTTTGACGATCGCGAGTCCGAGCCCCGTGCCGCCAGGATCACGCGTGCTGCGCGAGCGCGCCTTGTCGACGCGATAGAACCGCTCAAACACGCGCGGGAGGTCCGCTTCGGGAATACCTGGACCTGAATCGGCGACGGTCAATACGATCCGGTTGTCCTTGCGCGACGATGACAGGATGATCTCGCTCCCCTCGGGTGAATAGCTGGTAGCGTTGTGAAGGAGGTTTCGAAGGGCATCGTGCAGTTTGGCCGGGTCGCCAGAGACCACAGCCGCGTCCGGATCCACGTGCTCGACGACGCGCTGCGAGCGTGCCTCGAGCTCCGAGCTGACATCCGCAACGACGCCGTGAAATAGCGAATCGATGGCACATTCCACTCGATCGAGCGGCTCCTGTCCCGCGTCGAGCCTGGCGAGTCGGAGCAGGTCGCGGACGAGGCGTTCCATCCGGAACGTGTGCCGCGCGATGGTTTCCAGGAAGCGACGTTCGTCCGAAGGATCGGTGACGCCGTCGAGCAGCGCCTCGACGTAGCCCTGTACTGCAGTCAGCGGTGTTCGCAGTTCGTGTGAGACATTCGCGACGAAATCGCGGCGGATCCGATCCGCTTTGCGAAGTTCGGTGATGTCGTGCAGAACCAGGACGGCGCCGCGTCCAGCAATCGATGCGACCGGCGCGCCGCGCGCGATGAATGTCGTGGTGCCGTCACCGCCAAGCGTCAGCTCCCGTCCGCCGCCGGAGAGCCCGTGGAGAGCCGCGTTGATCTCGCCGGCAATGTCGGGGTGACGCGCGATCTCGAGATAGTGATGTCCCTCGGGCGTGTCCTCGACTTTGAGCATTCGCCGCGCCGCCTCGTTCACGAATTGCAACCGGCCCTGCGGTGTGACGACGAGCACGCCTTCGTTCATCCCGTTCAGGATCGCTTCGAGACGCGCGCGATCGGTTTCATGCTGAGTGACACGATTCGCGATCTCTCGCATCGAATCATCGAGGAGCCGCCCGACCACACCGATCTCGTCCGTGCCGTAGTCGATCTTCGATGGCGTGAGATCGCCGTTGGCATAGCGTTCCGCTGCTTCCGCGATTGCGCGGACTCGCCGGCTGAGCAGCGACGAGGCGCCCCACGCGACGACCAGAGCCGCGACAAGTCCGACCGTCATGGCGGCGAGTGATGAACGACGAACGCCGGCCAGCTGTTCGCTGATCTCGGTCAGCGGCAACGCCAGGCGGACTTCCGATAATGCTGGCGTCGCCGAAGCCGGCACCTCGACGGCGACATAGAGCATCTCCGTCTTCAACGTCGCGCTGTATCGACGTGCGATGCCGACCCCCTCACGCCGCGCCTGGACAATCTCTGGCCGCGTGCCATGATTCTCGAGCGTCGCGAGATCTTCCGTGGTCACTTCCGAGTCGCCGACGACGGTGCCGTCACGGCCGATAAACGTCACCCGTGCCGCGATCAGACGCCCGACGGCATCTGCTTCCGCATCCAGCTCCGCTGGCGTTGCCGTCTGGCGATGCGACAGGGTTTCGGCCGCGAGGCGCGCTTCGTTGATCAGGCCTCGCTCGATGCGCTCGTCGACAATGCGATAGACCGACCACGAGACCAGCGCGGCCGCGACCAGCAGCGTCATAGCCGAAGCGAGGAGGGAGGCGAAGAAGAGGCGTGTACGGAATGTCATTC
The DNA here is from genome assembly GCA_046734955.1 of Acidobacteriota bacterium. GTDB lineage: Bacteria > Acidobacteriota > Vicinamibacteria > Vicinamibacterales > 2-12-FULL-66-21 > JALZOC01. The sequence goes on along the minus strand of JBKPSH010000139.1, from coordinate 19,206 downwards.
AGTTGATCGGGTGGCACCCAAATCTGGATCACAGCAATTTGTACCCAAACTGCTTGACCGTTTCGATCGCATCGTTCAGCACCGGGAGTTTCTCGCGTAGCCGGCGAATGTGCACGTCGACGGTGCGCGTGCCGCCAGTGTATTGATAGCCCCAGACGTCGGTGAGCAGCACATCCCGCGACAATACCCGGCCCCTATGCTGCACGAGATACTGCAGCAGGAGAAACTCTTTCGCGGTCAGCTTCACTTCGACGCCGTCGAGTGTGACGATGTGGCGATCGGCATCGATCGCGATGGTCTGATATCGGACGATGCCGATCGGAGGGGCGGTGCCGTGGCGGCGCAGCCGCGCCGCGACCCGCGCGACGAGCTCCTTTGCGCTGAACGGCTTGGTCACGTAGTCGTCGGCTCCGAGCTCGAGACCGGCAATGCGATCGGCTTCATCTCCCCGCGCCGTCAGCATGATGATGGGAATTGACGCGGTCGCCGAATCCGCCCGCATGGCCTGACATACGAGCAGCCCGTCCATGCCCGGCAGCATCAAATCGAGAATGACGAGATCTGGCGGCGTCGTCCGCAAGCGCGGCATGACGTCGGTGCCCGATGTGAGACGCGTGACCTCATGCCCGGCGCGTTGAAGGTAATGGGCGATGAGGTCGGAGATGTCTGGATCGTCTTCGACGATGAGGATGGAAGCCAATAGTGAATCCTGAAATTGCTGAATGCTGAATTCTGAATGCTGAATTTCTCGTGCTGATTAATTGGGGCGTTCTTCATTCAGCAATCAGCATTCAGCAATTCTGTAATGTCCTTTCACACCCGAACCGTTGAGCCCTTCCGAGGACACCGATTCTGTCATCACCCGCAGATGTATCAAAAATATTGGAAAATGGCCCATTTTCGGCCGGTTCCGGCTGGCATCGCACTTGGACTGTATGGGCGCGAAGCCACACGGGAGGTGAGACATGAGGGGCCGACAACGATTCACATGGGGAGCGCGTATCGCCGCAGCTGCGGGACTTGGCGGGCTCCTGTTTACAGTTGGGTGCGGCACGTCGCAGACCGGACTCGCGGCAGCAGCTGCACCGGCGAATGTTTCGCAGCCGGGCACGCCTGTCGTCCTCGGATGCGAACCGAATCAGCGCACCCTTGTGCGTCCGTCGGTGGTCAACGGTGTGGCTGTGTCGCAGATCGAGTGCGTGTCAACCAGCGAGATGATGGTCTCGTCGCAGAATCCGCTCGCGCAGCAGCCAGGGTTGGTGCCGGTCAGCTATCAACCGGCGTCGACGGTTGTAACACGGAACCCGGATCTTGGCGACACGCGGATCGTTCCCGCATCGTATCCGACAACGGCGGCGCGCCCGGTGCGCACACGGCAAGTCGTGTATGACGATCGCCCCGTGCGCGAAGTGAAGCCACAGCGCTCTGTGAAGAAGAGCGCGATCATCATCGGGTCGTCCGCCGGTGTCGGTGCGGGCGTCGGCGCGGCAGTCGGCGGAAAGAAGGGCGCGCTGATTGGCGCGGTGATCGGTGGCGGTGGCGCGACGTTGTGGGACCAGGTCACACGACGCCGGTAGCGGTGGCAATCAAGCAGCGTAGACGACTGGGGGAGCCAGATGGCTCCCCCTTTTTTGTGTACAATCCAAGAGGCATGATGAAGCCGATCGCTGCCTCGATTGCGTCAATTCTCGTTGCTGCACTGACGACAGCGTCGGCGGCCGAGCCCATTACGACACGGCACTTGAGCATCGCGACTTCGACGTCAGCGCCTGCCGTCGCTCCAGGCGGGCGCGTGTCGCTCGTCGTCGCGATCACGCCGAAAGAAAAAATGCATGTCTACGCTCCGGGACAGCCGGATGTGATCCCGATTTCTCTGACGCTCACGCCCGGCGACGCGGCCGTCGCCAAGCCGGTGCAGTTTCCGCCGCCGGAAAAGCGTGAATTCAAGGAGCTGGGCGAAACACATCTCGTGTATAGCCGGCCGTTTCGACTTGTGCAGGACGTGACAGTTCCGGCGAGTCGCAGCCTGAGCAAGCGCGCCGCATCATCCGATGGATCGGTGACGGTGAAAGGCGTTCTGAAATACCAGGCGTGCGACGAAACGATCTGCTATGCCCCCGTCACTGTGCCAGTCACATGGACGGTGGCTCTGCAGAGTCCGACCTCTCAGGACGCGAAAAAGCTGCGGTGACAATCCTGATTCTCCTCTCTACAGCGCTGGGCCTCGGATTTCTCCACGGACTAGGCGCCGATCACCTGATGGCGATCGCGACCTTGTCGGTCAGTGCCGGGACGGAGACGCCCGCCGTACGTCGCGCGCGCGCATTGGGCGTCGCGGTCCGGTTTGCGCTCGGACACGCCTTGCTCCTCGCGGTTGGCGCGAGCGCGATCATCATTCTTGGCTGGACACTGCCGCTTGTCGTCGAACGCGGCGGTGAAATGCTCGGCGGAGTGCTGCTGATTGTGCTTGGCGCCACGGCATTATGGGGTGTCGCCGCCGGACGCGTGTATGGCCACACACACGTCCATGGGCAGGAATCCGAGCCCCACTGGCATCTGCACATCGGCCGGCGGGATCACCATCCTGTTCCTGGTGCGCACTCGCACGTCCCGACGTTTATCGGAGCGGCCTTCGCCGTCAGCAGTCTTCGTGCCCTCACGCTGCTCGCGCCATTCGGCAATCGCCTGGGCGCGGCACCGCTGTCAATGCTTCTCATTCTGATCGGCGTGTTCGCGGCGGGGATCCTGCTCTCGATGTCGCTCTTCGGTGTCGCATTTGCGGGGTTAATGAGCGCCCGCGTCGTCGCGCGCCTGGGCCGCGCGGCTGGTGGAGTGATGGCGATCTCGTCAATCGCGCTGGGCATGTATTGGATCCTGAAGAGTTGATGGCTGAAAATGCTGATTGTTGAATGCTGATTGCTGATTGGAATTCGCCGCTCCACATCAGCAATCGACAATCGTCAATCTCAATCGACAATCGTCAATCACCAAAATCGACAATCACCAATCAGCAATCAGCAATTTCAGAGCTCTCTCACCCCATGTCCGCGCAGCAGAAAGTACAGCGCCACCACCGACACGAGCGCGCCGTTGACCGTCAGGACGTGCGGCGCTGACGTCAGGCTCGCCGCGTATCCTCCCGCAAGACTGCCGAGCGGCATGCCGCCGCGGAACGCCACCATATAGATACTGACGACGCGGCCGCGCAAATGATCGGGGACGATCAGCTGCACGAGCGATGCCGTCATCGAAAAGACGACGATCAGCGCGGCGCCTGCGAGGAACAGCAGCGCGCAGCTCCACCACCAGACGCGCGAGACGGCAAAGGCGACGATGAGGGCGCCAAAGAACGCCTGGACGATGAGCAGGGTCAGTCCCATGTGTTTGAAGCGGCCAAGCCACGCGACGACCAGCGCACCGAGCACGGCGCCGGCGCCGGAAAACGCCATCATGTGGGTGTACACACTGACTTCGCCGTGAAAGATCTCGCGGGCGAAGACGGGAAGAAACGTGAGCAGCGGCAGTCCGAGAAACGTCGTCAGAAACGCGAGCACGGTCAGCGTGATGATCGAGGGTTCGCTTCGCGCGTAGGCCAGTCCGCCTTTCATTTCCTGCAGCATCGGTTTGCGGTCGGCGGATCGAATGTGTTTGATGTGCAGCGACATCAACGCGACGATCACGACGAGGAACGAGAGGCCGTTCAAACCGAAGCAGGCGGCGGTGCCGAAGAACAGTGCGATGCCGGCGAGCAGCGGTCCAAACACCCGCGCGAGATTGAACTGAATCGAGTTGAGCGCGATGGCGTTGGGCAGATGTTTTTTGTGCACGAGCGAGGGCACGAGCGATTGATACGCGGGGCCGCCGAACGCTTGTGCGAGGCCGGTGATGAACGACAACGTCAGGATGTGCCAGATGCGCACGTGTCCGAAGAACACCAGCGCGGCGAGGATGAAGGCTGCCGTCATCTGGATGTACTGCGAGCCGAGCAGCAGCCGCCGCCGATCGTGACGATCGGCGACGACGCCGCCGACCAGCGTGAACAGCAGGATCGGGAGCTGTCCGAGGAAGTCATCAAGCCCGAGAAAGAACGACGACTTGGTGAGGTCGAATACCAGCCAGCTCTGCGCGACCTTCTGCATCCACGTCCCGACGGTTGAGGTGAATGCGCCGAACCAGAGGACGCGGAAATCCCGATAACTGAAAGCGGCAAGTGTGCGGCGGAGAAATGGCTCGGCAGCCGCCGGCGCGGCGCCATGATCGGGTGCGGCGTCCGTCCGGACGTTGGATTCGATCGGCGTAGCCAAGAGTCACTCTATCTTACTTGTAGCGCGGAGGTCTGAAGACGCGCCGCTACAAAAGAGTCTATTCCTCCATCACTTACACGGACAGCCCAACTCCCACTTGATCCCTCGAGATGGCGGCACTATACTCGGCGCAGAAGGCGAAATAAAAGCGAAAGTATCATGCCCTCCGCGCTCCGCGTCGAACTCGAATCGCTCCTTCGGCATCGCAAGCTCGATCGAACGCTCACGACCAATGCGTGGGCCGACGTGACGCGCGATGTTGCGGCGACCGGTCTCGAAATACTCGACGCGCCACTCGGCGGCGGCATCGCTCGCGGCCATTTGTCCGAAATCGTCGGACCGCGATCGTCAGGGCGAACGACCGTGTTGTGCCGGATGTTTCGGGCGGCCGCCGATCGCGGCGAAGCGATCGCGTTGATCGATAGCTGCGATCGGTTCGATCCCGCGTCGGCGTCGGCATCCGGCATCGATCTGACGAAACTGCTGTGGGTGCGCGAGCGTGGCGACGCCTCACGCGCGCTGAAAGCCATGAACCTGGTGCTTCAGGCCGGCGGGTTTGGCCTCGTTGCCTTCGATATTGCCGATGTTCCATCCATAGCGCTTCGCCAATTTCCGTACACGACCTGGATGCGAATCGCGCGCGTCATCGAAGGCAGTCAGACGGCTGCCGTGGTCATCGCCGCGGAACGGATCGCGCGCAGTCCGGGCGGCGTCACCATTGCGCTCGAGCCGGCGCCGGATGTTTCCCGCGCCCAATGGTCAGGGACTGCCGATCGTGCGCGGTTCCTGCGCGGCATCGAATTGCGGGCACGAGTGATTGGCGGACGATGAGATGCGCATTCCCTCTTACGACGATCTCACGCGTCCCATTCCCGATATCACGGCTCGCGAAACCTTTGACGAGATCGCGAACTTTCTGCCGCGTGCGGATCCGCCGCTGAAAGTTCGATCGGCTTCGTACGTACCCGACTCTTTCGAGTTGTACGCGTGTGTCCGGCAGCTCGCTCCGCTCTGCTCGCGCCCGCAATTGGACGCGTCGGCACCGCATTACCTCATTGCGCGTGATTTTTCGCCGCGCATCGAACGGCATGGCGACTCGTGCGTGGTGCTGGACATCAGCGGGCTTGGCCGTCTGCTCGGCACGCCGCAGACGATCGGCATGGAGCTGGCGCGCGCGTCAGAGGCATATGCGGCGCACGTTCGCATTGCCATCGCGCGTTCGCAGACGGCAGCCCGTCTGCTGTCGATTGCGCATCCAGGGCCGACGATCGCCGACGGCGATAGCGCCGCGGCCGTCGCATTGCTGCCACTCGATACGTTGCGCGTGCTCATCGAGGACGACGATGTTGACGGCGGAGTGGCGGCGGCGCGGGTGAAGGCGACGATCGATCGGCTGGACACCTTCCGGCGATGGGGTCTCACGACGCTCGGTGAAATCGCGGCACTGCCGTCGATGGAACTGTCCGAGCGAATGGGGCAGGACGGCCTCGCGCTTCAGCAGCTCGCCCGCGGGATCGATCGCACGCCACTTGTGCCCGATCCAGGTGTGCCGAGGTTCCGTGAATCGATGGAGTTGGAGTGGCCGATCGACGCGCTCGAACCGTTGTCGTTCGTCTTCGCGCGCCTGCTCGATCCGTTGTCATCGGCGCTGGAGCGCGCCGATCGCGGGGCCGCAGCGGTGCGGCTCGATTTGCGTCTCGTCGATCGCACGGCACACTCACGTGTGCTGCAACTGCCTGCGGCGATGCGCGATCCAAAAGTGCTGCGCACGCTGCTGCTGCTCGACCTCGAATCGCATCCGCCATCGGCGGCCGTCGACGTCGTCAGCATTGAAATCGATCCGGTGCCAGGGCGGATCGTCCAGTATTCGCTGCTCGAGCGCGCGCTGCCATCGCCGGAAACGCTCGCCACGCTCACGGCGCGATTAGGGGCGCTTGTCGGCGACAGCCGATGTGGATCACCGGTGCTGCTTGATAGCTGGCGTCCGGACGGGTTTGAGATGACGCGCTTCGCTCCCAGTTCCCAGTTTCCAGTTTCCCGTTTCGAGCAGCCAGGAGCCAGCAGCCAGGAGCCAGCCAGAAGCGAGGAGCGAGGAGCGACGAGCGAGCAACGAGGAGCGAGTCATCTCATTTTGCGCCGCTTCCGTCCCCCCATCGCGATCCGTGTCACCGTCGATCGCGGCCGCCCGGTCGGCGTGGCGATCGATCGTCGGGGGATGCCGGGAGGGCACGTTGAACGCGCGGCAGGCCCGTGGCGAACGTCCGGCGCGTGGTGGGATCCGAAGTCGGCCGCCTGGGATCGCGACGAATGGGATGCAGCGCTCAGCGACGGCTCGGTCTGCCGCCTTTTTTACGATCGAATCACCGATGGCTGGTTCCTCGAGGCGATCCTCGATTGAGGCCCATGTACGTCGAGCTCCACGCGGCCTCCGCATTTTCATTTCTTGATGGCGCTTCGCTTCCAGAAGCGTTGATCGATCGCGCTGCCGCGCTCGGATATCCCGCGATCGCGCTGCTCGATCGCGACGGCGTCTACGGCGCGCCGCGGTTTCATCTCGCCGCCAAACGCGCCGGCATCAAGGCGATCGTCGGCGCCGAACTGACGGTAGCGATTGGGGCGGGGGCGTCGATCTTCCGCCTGCCGGTCCTCATCGAATCGCGTGAAGGATACCGGAACCTGTGCCGCCTCATCACGCGAATGAAGCTTGGTGCGCCAAAAGGGGAAGGGGCACTGACGCTCGACGAGCTGGATGGACGCGTTGCCGGCCTCGTGGCGTTTGTCGGACGTTCGGCGCTGAGCAGTCCGCGCTTCGGCGTTGGCGGCCTTGTCGATCGTATCGTGCACACGTTTGGCGCGACCGGCGTGTGCGTCGAAGTACAGCGCCATCTGTTGCGTGACGAGGACGCAGACAACCAGGCGCTCGTCGATCTCGCCTCGGCGTTTCATCTGCCGGTCGTTGCGACCAACGGTGTGCGATTCGCAGAGCCGGCGAATCGACCGCTGTACGACGTGCTCACGTGTATCCGTCACAAGACGACGCTCGAGCGAGCGGGGCGGCGTCTGACGTGGAACGCCGAACGCTATCTGAAATCACCGGAGGCGATGGCCCGGCTGTTTTCCGATATGCCCGGCGCGATTGCCGCGACACGCGATCTCGCCGATCGGCTGCAATACACGATGGCCGATCTCGGCTATCGATTTCCCGATTACCCGGTCCCGCATGGAGAAACGATGGTGTCGTTTCTCCGCAAGATCGCACAGGCAGGCGCGCGTGAACGATATCGGCCGTACGACGATCGTGCGCGACGGCAGATCGAGCGTGAACTCGATCTGATCGAAAAGCTCGATCTCGCCGGCTACTTCCTCATCGTCTGGGACATCGTCAATTACTGTCGGCAGGAAGACATTCTGGTGCAGGGCCGCGGCTCGGCTGCCAACAGTGCCGTCTGCTACAGCCTCGGGATCACCGCGGTCGACCCGGTCGGCATGGACCTGCTCTTCGAACGTTTTCTTTCGGAAGAGCGTGGCGAATGGCCGGACATCGATCTCGATCTCCCGAGCGGCGATCGCCGCGAGCGCGCGATTCAGCATCTCTATGCCAAGTACGGAAACACCGTGAGCGACGCCGCTGACGGCCGGACGCCGGTGGGCCCGCGCATCGCCATGACGGCGAACGTCATCACCTATCGAGGCCGCAGCGCCGCGCGTGAAGTCGGGAAGGCGTTGTCGCTCGAACCGGCGCAGATCGATCGGCTGGCAAAGGTCATCAATCATTTCGAGTGGGTCGACCCGAAAGAGACGCTCGCCCGCAATCTCCGCGAGGTCGGTCTCGACATTCATCATCCTGTCATTCAGACGTTCGGACGGTTGTGGGAAGAGATCCAGGATCTGCCGCGCCATCTCGGCCAGCACTCAGGCGGCATGGTCATGTGTCACGGCCGGCTCGACGATGTGGTGCCGCTCGAGAATGCCAGCATGCCCAACCGCGTCGTCGTCCAGTGGGACAAGGACGATTGCGCGGACATGAAGATCGTCAAAGTGGACTTGCTGGGTCTGGGCATGATGTCAGTGCTGCAGGATGCGTTGGAGGTGGTGAATAGGAATCGCTCTTCGCGACTCGCTGTTCGCTGTTCGCAATCCTCCAAAGAGGACCGGCCGAGCAGCGAGCCGCGAGCAGCGAGCCGCGACATGGATGCACTTGATCTCGCCCACCTCCCCCCCGACGATCCCGACGTGTATCGCATGCTGCAGGAGGCGGACACGATTGGCATCTTCCAGGTTGAATCGCGGGCACAGATGGCGACGCTGCCGCGGCTGCGGCCGCGGTGCTTCTACGACATCGTCGTTGAAGTTGCGATCATTCGTCCCGGCCCGATCGTCGGGCAAATGGTGCATCCATATCTGAAGCGGCGTCAGGGACAGGAGGCGGTGACCTATCCGCATCCGTCGCTCGAGCCGATTCTCGCGCGCACGCTCGGTGTCCCGTTGTTTCAGGAGCAGCTGCTGCGGATGGCGATGGTGGCGGCCGGATTCTCTGGCGGAGAAGCGGAGGAGCTGCGCCGCGCCTTCGGGTTCAAACGTGCCGAACACCGCATGCAGCAGATTGAAGCCAAGCTGCGCGCCGGAATAGCGAAGCAGGGGATTGCCGGAGGTGCGGCAGAAGAGATCATTCGATCGATCACGTCGTTCGCCCTGTATGGATTTCCTGAATCGCACGCCGCCAGCTTTGCGCTGCTCGTCTATGCGAGCGCGTATTTGAAGGTGCACTACCCGGCGGCGTTCTACACGGCACTCCTGAACAATCAGCCGATGGGGTTTTATCACCCGGCGACGCTGGTGAAGGACGGCCAGCGCCACGGCGTGCGCTTCGCGCCGATCGACGTCCAGGAATCAGACTGGACGTGCCGTGTCGATCCCGACGGTCGCGTGCGGCTCGGATTGATGTATGTGAATGGGTTGAGAGAAGGCGTCGGCCGCGCTATCGCGGCCGCTGCGCAACCGGGATCCGGTACCCGCGATCCGGGATCCGATCAAATCGACATGGTCGATTCATCCCGATGTCCGAAATGCGGCTGCGACGATCAGTCGATGCTGGAAGAAACTCCGACAGTAGGAGTTTTCTGCAACGTTTGCGCGCACGAGTGGAGGAGCACTCCGCGAGGAGCGAGAAGCGAGGAGCGAGGAGCGAATTCCGGATCCCGGCGGTATTCATCTGTCGACGATCTCATCACCCGCACCGCCGTGCGTCGTGACGAGCTCGCCACGCTCGCCGAAATCGGCGCACTCAACGCATTCGGCTACGACCGGCGAACCGCGTTGTGGCAGATCGAAAAAGCTGTGCGGCCAAAGGGTGAACTGTTCGACCAGACTGGCGACGAAGCCACATCGCGTCCCGTACCGGATCCCGGATCCCGCATGCCGGATCCCGGATCCCGCATGCCGGATCCCGGATCCCGCATAACGGATCCCGGTACAACATCACCCTTGCGTGCGATGACTCCGCCGGAGCGATTGATGGCCGACTATGCCGGGACGAGCCTGACGATCGGTCCGCATCCGCTCGCGTTGCGGCGCGCGGAGCTCGCGTTGCGCGGCGTGTTGCGCGCCAGCGATCTGCCGCATGGCCGGCATGGTCGCCGCGTGCGTGTGGCGGGCGCGGTGATCACGCGGCAACGTCCGGGCACGGCGAAAGGTTTCGTGTTCCTCACGCTCGAAGACGAAACAGGGATCGCAAATATCATCGTCCGCCCCGATCTCTTCAGCGAACAAAAACGCGCCATCGTCGGAGAGCCGTATCTACTTGTCGAAGGCACGCTGCAGATTCAAGAAGGCGTGACGTCGATCAAAGCCGAGCGCGTGATCGGCCTTTCGAACAGCGGCCCTGAACCTCAGTCGCACGATTTTCGATAACGCTGAGCTGCGTGGCGCGGCAATTGCACAGGTCTCGTGCGTGTGGACGAACGAGTCTCTGAAGTGGTGTGTGCTTGCCATTGTTGGGTTTGTGGCCTGCACAACCGCTCAGGTCAAATCGACATTGCCCGGAGCGCCATCTGCCGCGCAACTGGCAGAGCTTTGGACCCAGCCGCAACGTCCGCGTGATCTTTTCAACGGGGTTGGTGGCGCCCGTCTCGCACCCGATCCGGCTGCGATCTATACGGTCATCGAGATGAAGCGAACCGGCTTCAGTCGAGGTTATACCGTCAAGGATGACGAAGACCGCGAGTGGAGCGTGAAGTTTCCGCCCGAAGCCGGACCGGAAGTAACGGCGTCGCGCCTCCTGTGGGGAATCGGTTACCACCAGCCGCCGATCTATTACCTCGCCGAGTGGAAGGCGGCGCAGGCGACATCGCCAAATCCGCAGCTCCCCGCAAGGTTTCGCGAAAAGGCCCCCGATCTTCATGGCCTCGCAGCGAAAGGATCGTGGTCCTACTATCACAACCCGTTTGTTGGCTCACGGCAAATGAACGGACTACTCGTCGTGCACGCGATGCTGGGCAATTCAGATTTGAAGGATCAGCAGAATGTCATCTACGAAATGAAGGAGCCATTCGAGGGAGCGACGCAGTGGTACGTCGCACGCGACCTTGGCCAATCGTTCGGGCGCACCGGCGTGATCGACGCGCCGAGAGGTGACCCAGATGTTTTCGAGCAGACGCCGTTCATCACCGGTGTGGCGAATGGGAACGTGCAGTTCGACTACCGCGGCCGCCACCGCGTCCTGTTCGAAAAGATCTCCCCTGCGGATGTGCGCTGGGCGTGTGAGCGCCTTCGCGCGTTGACCGAGCAGCAGTGGCGCGACGCCTTCCGCGCCGGCGGTTTTCCCGATGCGGTCGCGCAACGGTTTATTCGCCGCATGAAGCAGAAGATCGATGAAGGGCTCGCGCTGAAAGATTGATGACTGCATTGCGATTCCGAACTCTCAGCTTTCTCACGCTACTCTTCATCGCGCAAGTCACTGCGCCGATGGTCGTGTCTGCGCACGGCCAGGCGGCCCAAGGTCAGGCACTGGAGGATCAGACACCGCTCCACGAAGCCAACCCGCTTCACGACATCCAGGTCGCGCTCGTTCGGCTGCCTCTGGCGGCTGCCCTCGGCAGCGCGCTGGCGCTCCGGCCGAGGCGCCGCGGCACGCCGCCTCGCACCCCGGCCGTACTGCAGACCCAGATCATTCTGTCCATCGTCGGCGCGGTCATCATGCTCGTCGTCGGCGCCAGCCTTGCACGCGCGTTCGGCATTGTGGGCGCGGCGAACCTCATTCGTTACCGATCGAAGATCGATGACCCCAAGGATGCCGTTGTCATGCTCTGCACGCTCGCGGTCGGGCTCGCATCTGGTGTCGGCCTCTATGCGCTGGCGGTTGTCTCGACCGCGTTTATCGGCGGCGCTCTGTGGGTGATCGAGTCGTTCGAGGCTCCCTTGCGCCATTTCGAGCTCAAGATCAAAGCCGGGGACGACACCGATTCGCGACGCCCGAAGATTGAGGAGATCCTCCGGCGCTATCAGCTCAAATTCGAACTGCGCACGTCCTCCGATGAGGAGGTTTGTTACGATGTGCAGGTGCCGTTCGAAGTGCAGACCGATCGCATTTCCAACACCATTCTCCGTCTCGACCGCGAAGGGCATGCCGCCGTCGACTGGTCCGAGAAGAAGACCAGCAAGAAGTGAAACTCATTATCCAGCCCGACGACGGTGTGACGCCGCTGGTGCAGGCGGTGAAGAACGCGAAGAAGACGGTCGATATCGTCATCTTTCGTTTTGACCGTCTCGAACTCGAGAAGGCGCTCGAGGCGGCCGTCGCTCGCGGCGTCGTGGTGCGCGCCCTGATCGCACATACGAATCGTGGGGGAGAAAAATCACTACGAAAACTGGAGCTCCGTCTGCTTGACGCCGGGGTCACCGTGGCGCGCACCGCCGACGATCTGCCGCGTTATCACGGCAAGATGATGCTGATTGACGACACGCTGCACGTGTTTGGTTTCAACTACACGAAGCTCGATATCGAGAAAAGCCGCAGCTTCGGCATCATCACCGACGACGCGAAACTCGTGAAGGAAGCGTGCGCGCTGTTCGAGGCGGACACCACGCGTCAGCCCTACGAGCCGGGCCACGACCAGCTCGTCGTCAGCCCGGAGAACTCGCGCGAACGACTCACCGACTTCATCAAGAAAACGAAGAAAGAGCTGCTGATCTACGACGCCAAGGTCAGCGATCGGCTGCTGCTCCGCCAGCTGGCCGATCGGGCGAAGGACAGCGTCGAGATTCGCATGTTCGGCAAGCTCGGGAAAGGGGCAGCCGGCATCGAGGCGCGAAAGCTGCCGGATTTACGGCTCCACGTCAGGGCAATGATCCGGGATAGCAGCGCGGTGTTCATTGGCAGCCAGAGCCTGCGCAAGCTCGAACTCGATGGCCGCCGCGAGATTGGCGTGATCGCGTCGGACGAACGCATCGCCAAGAAAATGCGCGACGTCTTCGAGGCAGACTGGGCATTGACGCCGGAAACGAAGCAGGCGGCGGCCGCCGCGGAAAAAGACAAGGACAAAGAGAAAGAAAAAGAGAAGGAGAAGGAGGCCGAGAAAGCTACTTCCGGCGCGTGAAGCTGCCGCTGTCGAACACTTTCCCCTGCCGCGAAATCGCGTTGAACCACATCTCGTCGCCGTTGATCTCGGCGATCATGAACGACTGATCCTGATCGTTGCCAGCCGCGGTCAGCCCTGTCCTCTTGTCGATGTTTCCCCTACGCAGCTGTCCGCCCGATCCAACGACGAAATACACGATTCCTTGCTGCGGCTTCGTGCGCTCGTAGAAATGGTCGTGGCCGGTCAGGACGACGCTGACGTTGTATTTGAGAAAGAGCGGTTCGAGCGCCTTTCGGACCTGCGGATCTGATCCATGCCGTTCGCCTGACGAGTACGGCGGATGATGGAAGTACGGAATCTTCCAGTCCGAGTTCGAATCCTTGAGCTCCTGTTCGAACCACGTCACCTGGTCGGGTGTCAGGTACGAGCTCTCGAGCACGAAGAAGCGAACGCTCTGTTTGGTGTCGGGCTTGAACGAAAAGTAGCGCTTTCCGTCCATGTTGAACAGTTTGTAGTTGCGCTGTTCCTGCGGGTCATCATGGTTGCCGAGCGACGCGTAGAACTTCACACCGGCGTCGAGCAACGGCTTATAGGGATCTTCGAACTTCTTCTTGAAGTCCTGTGGACGCTCGGATCCGTACAGGTTGTCGCCAACCAGCGTCACGAGATCGAACGGATATTGATCGTGCGTGCGCTTCATCACCTCGGCCAGATCGTATTGCTCCCTGCTTCCGGTTCCGAAATCACCGAGTACCGCGAACTTCAGCGAGTCGGCTTTGTTCGGCATCGTGAGCGGCAGGCCGCCTGCCGGCGGTTGTGCCTGGACGGCTGCGGTTTCGATCCGAGCGCGCGCGGCATCGAGCGGAACCAGGAGACCAATGACGAGGCACGCAATAGAGGCTCGCTTCAGCACAGGCACTGGACGCTCACTTCGGGAACGAGTTAGGAATGAAGTCGGCGATGATGTGGGCGTGCGTGTCCATCAGGATGAGATCGTTGCCGACAAAGCGGTACTCCATTTCTTCCGGCAACTTCGGCAGTCCCTGCAGCAGTTGCGGCGGAATCGTGGAGACCGGGATTTCATCCGGGTATCGAGCGTTGACCTTGAGGTTTGGCACGCCCGGGTTCTCGTCCATAACCGAGGCTTTCAGTGATGGACCATCCTGGCCGCTGAACACCTTGGCAATGAGCTTCTTGATGACTGCCTGCGATTCGGGCGTGAAGATATCCCCCTGCTTGGCGTCCTTCCGCGCTTCCTGGAGGAGCTTCGTAAGTGCGCGTTGATGGGCATCGACCTGTTCTGGCGTGGACTCCTTCGACAGCTTTGGCAGTGTGTTCTCGTGCTTCTGATGGACGACGACATACTGGTTGACGCGGTCCAGAAAGCCAGCGAGTGCTTTCGCATCCTCGTTAACTGGCTGCGTCGGTGGCGCTGCCGTGCCTGGCACAGCCGCTTTTGTTTGATCGACAGGCGGTGAAGACGAGCGCGAGCAGGCGGAAGCCATCCCCACTGACACGGCGATTGTCATACCAATCAGTCGGCGCATTACCATCGCTCCTCCTTCTCAGCCGCGATAGTTGCCGAACTGTAGTGCTATGCCAAAGTCGTGCTCACGGAGCAACCGTATCGCTTCCTGAAGCTCGTCCTTGGAGTTGGACGAAACCCGGACCTGGTCGGCCTGTATTGCTGCCTGCACCTTCTTGAGCTTGTTGTCCTTGATGAACTTGACGATGTCTTTGGCCGCTTCGGTGGGGATGCCCTGCTGCAGCGTAATCACCCGCCGCACGGTGTCGTTTGCCGCACGTTCGATGGTTCCGAGCGTCAGGTTCTTGGTCGGCACGCCGCGACGGACCATTCGACCCTGAAGAATCTCCCACAACGCGTTCATCTTGAACTCGTCGTCGGCGACCAGGGTCAGTGTGTTTTCGGTCCGATTGAACTCGATCGCGGCGCGAGAGCCTTTGAAGTCGTACCGCTGCGCCACTTCCTTGCGTGCCTGATTGACCGCGTTATCGACTTCCTGAAGATCGACACCCGACGTGACGTCGAATGATGCGGCATTCGCCATAAGGATGCAGTTGTCTCAGGAGCTCACGTAGCCGCGCACTCGGCGAACGCCGCGTCCGAACGTCAGCGAGTGCTCGAAAATCGCGCCGACGCGAAGGCCGCCCAGCAATCGATGCCGGCCGACAGCCTTCAATGCCGCCGAGGCGATGCAGCCGCAGTCGGAGCAGTCAGGATTGCCGCCAAACTGGCAAGGAGAGATCTGGCGTTTGAAGTCTGCCGACACGCACGTCGTCGTTTGCGCAAAGATGCAATCCGCGGGGTTCTGCGGCGGCCGCGCGTACGCCTCGATGAGTCCGGCCGGCATTCGCAACTTGGGATACGACTTGCGCATATGCATGAGCGCAGCGACGATCCGTTCGCGATCGGCTGGAGCCAACCGTTCAGGTGACTGCTCGCCAACCTGGGGCGTGTACAAGCTGATCCAGATCTGGTTTGTATCCGGATTGTCCGACCAGAACCGCACGAATTCCTCGAGATAGCCCTCACGACGGGACTGCTGCCTCGTCACGGTGCAATGGACGGTAATCTGGTGCCCCTTGATGTGCTTCAAAATGCGATCGTACGTGGCTGGTTTGCGCCGTTCGTCATGCTCAGCCGGAAGCCCATCAATTGAGACCACCATCTTCAAGCGCGGTAAGCCGATCCACTCTGATGGGATTGGACGAACAGCGCTGGTCACGACTTGTGTGTACAGCCCCATCCGTGAGAGCCTCGGCAGGATTTCATTGAGTTCCCGGTACCGCACCAGCGGTTCACCGCCCACGATCGAGACGTGAAGCGGTCGGTGCGCATCGATCAGCGCAAAAAAACGATCGACAAGTTCCTGTCCCTTGAAATCGCTGACCTGTCGAAGTGTGACCTCGCCGCCGAGGTGATCATCGCCGTATGCGTAGCAGCCTGGGCACCGGAGGGGACATTCGCGGGTAATCTCGACCGAAAGGGCAGGACGATAGCCGCGAAGGATTCTCCCCCATGCGGGGATAATGCCTTCCATGTGTCGCAACTATAACATGGTTGCGTCGAGCCCAACCTTAATGTCATGAGACGCAGACACTTAGCGGTCTGCTGTGCTTGAACACATTCGCCGTTCGTGTTGAAATAGAGATCCGCCAATCAATCCTAAACATTCGGATGCGGCGACAGCTCTGCGCCGGGATAATTGCATGCACGAACAGAAGGTCCTTCATCGTCGGGCATTCCTCGGATTGGGAGCTGTTGCCGCGGCCGCGGCGCTGGTGCCCTCGAAAGTACAAGCCGCCACCACAGTTCCATCGCCCGCAGCGAAGGCACCTGAGCGCGCGCTGTCGTTTTTCAACACGCATACCGGTGAGCGGCTGAAGACGACCTACTGCAGCGGCGGATCGTATCTGCCTGATTCGCTGCGAGATCTGAACTACATCCTTCGTGACTTCAGAGTGAACGAAATCAAACCGATCGATCCTCGCGTCTTCGATCTGCTGCACGAACTCGGGGGTACGCTCGAAAGCGACCAGCCGTTTCATATCATCTCGGGTTACCGATCGCCCGAGACGAATGCCTTGCTGCGGGAACGCGGTGGCGCGACGACTGGTGTCGCCTCACACAGTCTCCATATGATCGGTCAGGCGATCGATATCCGAGTTCCGGGTATCAAGCTGAACCACCTGCGCGATGCAGCGAAATCGCTCAAGATTGGTGGCGTCGGTTTCTACCCCGATCTGAATTTCGTGCACGTCGACGTCGGACGGGTGCGGTACTGGTAGACTACATATCCGCTTGATCGAAAAACGCCGATCGAAAATTCAGGGCTGGGGCGTCTACGCAACCCAGCCGATCCCCAAAAACAAGCGCATCGTCACCTACGACGGCGAGAAGATCACCAATCGCGAGAGCCTGAAGCGCGAGCAACGCTACCTGAAGAAGGGTCACATCTGGTGCTTTAAGCTGAATCGTCTGTATGTCCGCGATGCCGCGGTGGGTGGCAATATCGCGCGGTACATCAATCACGCGTGCGAACCCAATTGCTACACGCGCGTGATCGGCGACACCATCTGGATCATTGCGGCACGCAATATCCGGAAGGGTGAAGAGCTGACCTACGACTATTCGACTGACGGGGAAGGCTCCATCCAGTGTCGATGCAGTCCGGGTTGTAAGGTCATGATCTGATGCAGGTCCTCTACCTGCACGGATTTGCGTCCTCTCCTCAGTCGTCGAAGGCGACGTTCCTGTGGCGTAAATTCGCGGAACGCGGCGTGCGAATGCTGGTTCCCGATCTGAACGAGCCGGATTTCTCAACGCTCACGATCACGCGGATGCTGCAGCAGGTCGAGAAGGCACTTGCGAGCGCGGAAGGGTCATTTGTCGTCGTCGGCTCGAGTCTCGGCGGTTTCGTCGCGGTTCAGGCAGCCCTACGATATGCCGATCGCGTCAGTCGTCTCGTGCTCCTGGCACCCGCGCTCGACTTTGATGGCAACCGGTTGACTGAACTTGGCGATCGTGGTGTGGCGGCCTGGAAGTTGTCGAACCAGCTTCCTGTTTTCCACTACGGCTACGGCCGCATGATGCCGGTGCAGTACGACCTGTATGAGGACGCGCGGCGCTACAACGCATTCCAGGCACAGGTTTCACAGCCCGCACAAGTCTTTCAGGGCCGATTGGACACTGCCGTCAATCCCGACACCGTCGAGCGATGGGCAAGGAGCCGGCCGAACGTCGAGCTCCACATGCTCGACGACGATCATCAGCTGTTGAAAAGCCTCGAGGGAATCTGGAGAGAGATGGACAGATTCCTCTTCACCAACAGATCCCTTGATACCGGCCGGGAATCTCCGCACGATCCGTCTTCACTCGGACGAGATCGACAATAACCTGGTCGCCTCGCGTCTTTCTGAGCGCGTCTGAGAACTCCGGTGCTGCATTCCCGACGACGATCACATCAGAGTTGTCCAGCACTTGCTCAATCGTCTCGCACAGCAGCGACGACAGGTGGGGAATCTGCTCGTTGATGTATTCTTTGTTCGCACCCACGAGCCGCGCGATCGAGACGTTCTTGTCGTAGATCCGAAGCTCGTAGCCCTTGCCGAGCAGTGCTTCTGCGAGAATGACAATAGGACTCTCGCGAAGATCGTCGGTTCCCGCCTTGAAACTGAACCCGAGGAGCCCGATTCGTTTCTTACCGCTGTCCATGACCTGTTCGAGCGCGTGCTCGATCTGCAGCCGGTTGCTTCCGAGAATCGACTGAATCACTGGTATGTCGAGGTCGACCTCCTTGGCGCGATACTGCAGCGCGCGCACATCCTTCGGAAGGCAGGAGCCACCGAACGCGAATCCGGGCTTCATGTAATAGGAGGACAGGTTCAGCTTTTCGTCACGGCAAAAGATGTCCATTACTTCGTGGCTGTCGATCTCAAGGCGCTTGCAGAGGTTGCCGATTTCGTTCGCGAAGCAGACCTTCAGTGCGTGCCACGTGTTGCTCGCATACTTCATCATCTCGGCCGTCCGGATGCTCGTGGTGATGAGTGGCGCCTCCACCCTGGCATACAGCGCTTCGGTTGGAGCGGCGTCAGACTTGTAGTTGTGACCCACGAGCGTGAGCGGAGGGTGACGAAAATCCTGAATCGCGGTCCCTTCGCGAAGGAACTCGGGGTTCACCGTCACACCAAAGCCCTCGCCGTATTTTTTACCTGACGTTTTCTCGAGTGTGGGAATGACGATCTCGTGGGTCGTCCCCGGCAGCACGGTGCTTCGCACTACCACGACGTGATAGCCGGATTTCGATTTGAGCGCCGTTCCGATTTGTTCGCAGACGCGAGTGAGATACGACAGGTCGAGGCTTCCATTCTTGCGACTGGGCGTGCCGACGCAAAGCAATGACAGGTCTGTCGCCTGCACCGCCTCGTCTGTGCTCGTCGTCGCGCGCAGCGAGCCGTTTGCCGCCGCGGTCTTGATCAGTTCGTCGAGACCCTTTTCGACGATCGGACTGCGTCCTTCATTGAGGCTCGCCACCTTGTCGGGATTGACATCGACGCCGACGACCGTATGTCCATCGGCCGCAAACGACGCCGCCGACACGCTGCCGACGTAGCCAAGACCAAACACTGAGACCTTCATTGCTTTCTCGTCCTCCATCCTGCGAGGGGCTTTGCCTCTCGGACTCCCCTTGTATCTTTACTTCCATTCGATCACGGACGCGGTAGCTCGTGACTCCCCTGGTCTCCACACCGTCGTGTAGCCTGAGCGCCGTGTCCGCGCATCGACGGTCAGAGCTCGTACAGTA
>JBKPSH010000138.1:0-10357 GCA_046734955.1 Acidobacteriota bacterium | reverse complement strand
AAGCGGCAAGAACATGACGATCCCCGACGATCTCCAGGCTGCCATCGACGCGGAGCCGAAGGCCAAGAGGATGCTGTCGACGCTCAGCGCGCAGAACCGATTCGCGCTGGCCTTTCGCGTGCACAACACGAAGACAGTAGCCGGGCGGAAGAAGAAGATCGCGGCGTTCGTCGAAATGCTCAAGCGCGGTGAGACGATTCACCCCCAGCGAAAGAGGTCGTCGACCGGTCGACTGCGCTGAGGCCCGTGCGTCACATCACATGGTCGTCCAGTGCGGCGAGCCAGCTCATAAGCCACGTACAGTCAGCAACTTACAGAGTAGCCATTTTTGAAGTATCGAACTTCCCCAGCCTAAGTCGTTGATCGAACGAGGCCCAGAGCGAGTACGAATCTTAAGCAAATTGGACAAGGGTCTTCGAACCGCTGCCGCCCTCGCGGAGCGACGTGATGACCAGAATCTGGTCGATCACTTCCGCACGACGAACCGGTAGCAATCACTTTGCAGCACTACATCGTTCGTGCCGTTTTCGATCAGGCGGAAATATATGTCGAACGTCGTGCCGGGAACGACGGCCGACAAGTCGCGCCACAGCGCGGCGCGGGCGGTGCCCGTATCATCCGTCACGATTGGATGCGGCGTCGACCCCTCCCCGAGCGTCAGCCAGTTCGTGCCGGTGCAGACGCCGTCCAGCGTCGTGTCGGTCGCCCGCTGCAGGCTGTAGCTGGTATTGGCGAGAAGGCCGCGCACCCAGACGTCGAGCGTGATGATGTTGTGGGTCAGATCCTGCTCCTGCCGGAATTTCACGAGCCCGAAGCCGTCGCCCCGCAGAATTGCTTCCAGGTTGAACGGCGGCTGTTCCGCCGCCGGCGACTGACTTGATTGCCCGGCAGCCAACGCAGATGCACCGTCTGATCCGGCCGTTGGAGCGGTCGGGCTGACGCCACGGCCGCTGCACGCGATCGCCAAAACCGAGACACATCCCATCGCAAAAGCCCAGCGCTTCATGTGATCTCCTCCGCCTGCCGAAGCGGCACGGCACTCTGTCCACATCAACCGAACAGAGGCTGATCCTGGCCGCAAGGCCCGGCACAGGCCATAGAGGGTGTCTGAAGTTTGTCTGAAGATTTGGGTATGATCCTCCGCGTGGCCGGTAGCTTCCGCTTCGGCGCCTTCGAGCTGGATGTCGCGGCGTTTACGCTGCGTCGGGACGGCATCCCGGTGCGGCTCGAAAAGATTCCGATGGAGGTGCTGGTCCTGCTCGTGGAGCGCGCCGGCACGCTCGTAGCTCGCGACAGCATGCATGCGGCCTTGTGGGGCTCGGACGTGTTTCTCGATCGCGACGCCGCGATCAATACCGCGATCCGGAAAATACGCAAGGCCCTCGGCGAAGATGTGGATCGGCCGCGATTCGTCGAGACCGTTGTGGGCAAAGGCTATCGATTCGTCGGGCAGATCGTCCGCGAAACGATGGACTCGCAGCGCCCGGCTACGGTCTATCGGCTGACCAGGGGGACGAACGCCTTTGCACTGCACGAGGGCGAAAACCTGATTGGGCGCGATCCCGACGTCCACGTCTTTCTCGATCATCCGTCGGTGTCACGGCGGCACGCTCGGATTTCGATCACCGCGGGTCGGGCGGTCGTCGAGGATCTGAACAGCCGGAACGGCACCTGGATCGATGGCCGCGGCATTACGTCGCCCACAGAAGTGCACGACGGCAACGTCATCGGTGTGGGTCCGATCACGCTGACCTTCGTCTCGCTGTCAAGCGTCGCGTCCACGCGTCCGATGAGCGGCAGGGTCGGTCCGCCGGAGGCGGGTCGTCCATGACAGGTGTGAGATTCGCTCCAGGGGCGCGGCTTGGCGCCTACGAGATTCTGACGCCGCTCGGCGCGGGAGGCATGGGAGAGGTCTATCGCGCCAGAGACACGCGGCTCGGCCGCGAAGTCGCCATCAAGGTCGTCGCGGACAGCCTGATGACCGATCCCGACGCGCTCGCGCGGTTCGAGCGAGAGGCCCGCGCCATCGCTGCGCTCTCGCATCCGAATATCGTGGCGCTGCATGACGTCGGTCGCGCCAACGGCGCCGCCTTCGCGGTCATGGAGCTGCTCGATGGGGAGTCACTCGATCGACGAATCGCCACGGCGGACGTGCCGTGGCGGACGGCACTCGATATCGCCGCTGCCGTGGCCGATGGCCTCGCCTCCGCCCACGCCCGCGGCATCGTCCACCGCGATCTGAAGCCCGGGAACATTTTCATCACGCGCGACGGGCTGGTGAAGATTGTCGACTTCGGCCTCGCAACCGGCGCCGCGTTTCAGCGCACGGCCGGAGGCGCTGCGATGGAGACTGCGCCGGGCGTGATTTTCGGGACGGTCGGGTACATGTCGCCCGAACAGGTGCGCGGCGAGCCCGCCGATCACCGGAGCGATATCTTCTCGCTCGGCTGCGTGCTCTACGAGATGCTTGGGCGCGAGCGTCCCTTCCGCGGCGACGCGGCACCAGAAGTGTTCGCTGCGATCCTCAGAGATCAGCCGCGCGATCTGGCGGCGCACGGCCGCGGGATCCCGGCGCGCGTCGAAGCGCTCGTGCGGCGTTGTCTCGAGAAGAATCCGGATCATCGCTTTCAGTCCGCACGTGATCTGGCATTCGCTCTGCGAGACATCCGCGGCGACTCCAGTCACCCCACTCGCACCGGCGGGATCGGCGCGCTCAGGCCAGGGCTGCGCGCGGCGCCGCTGATCGTGCTCGGCGGACTGGTCCTGGTTATCGCCATCTTCTTTCTTTCCGGGGGAGCGCGGTCCGGGTTCCGCCGCGGGACACCGATCCGCGCGCTGGCGGTGCTGCCGCTCGAAACCGGCTCGGGAGATCGGCAGCAGGTCGATTTCGCGGAGACGATGACGGAACAGTTGACTGCGCGGCTGGCGGCGCTGGGCAGTTGGCGGGTTGCCTCACCGGCCGCAGCCCTGCGCTACCGTGGACCGCGGAAGCCGATCGCGCAGATTGCGGGAGAGCTTGGCGTCGACGCGGTTGTTGAGGGATCGGTGGCCCGTTACGGGTCCACAGTGAAAGTCGCGACACAGCTGGTCGACGCACGGACGGGTCGGCGGATCTGGGGCGATGCGTACGAGCAGGGGATCGACAATGTGCTCGTCTTGCAGAACCAACTGGTGCGCGCGATCGCCCGGGAAACGGATCTGCGGCTGGCGCCGGAGGTCTCGACGCGTCTTTCGAGCACGCCGCGCGCGGTCGCTTCAACGGCGTACGACGCCTATGTGCGCGGCCGGCATGCGTGGGACAAGCGAAGTGAGTCGGCCCTGCACGACGCCATTCGCTTCTTTCAGGATTCGATCGACGCCGATCCCACTTACGCGCAGGCGTACGCCGGACTCGCCGAGGCATACGCGCAACTCGGCTACGGATCGTACGTTTCTCCTGAGGACACGTTTCCTCGCGCGCGGGCCGCGGCGGAGAAGGCGCTCGCCCTCGATTCGTCGCTGGCCGAAGGCCACGCCTCACTCGGCTATGCGCTGATGTACTACGACTGGGACTTCGCGGCGGCCGAATCGGAGTACCGACGCGCGATTCAGTTGAATCCGAGCTACGCCGTCGCGCATCAGTGGTACGCCTACCTGTTGACCGCCATGGAACGCCCGTTTGCGGCCGCCGACGCCGAGATTTCAATCGCGAAGGCGCTGGATCCACTGTCGCCTGCGATCAATACTGACCGCGCGTACATCTCCTACTATTACGGCCGCACCGAAGACGCGCTGCACTCCGTAGGACTGGCGCTGGAGATGGATGCGAAATTCCCGCTGGGCTATTTCTGGCTTGGGCGCATCTACACGTCTCAAGGACGCTACTCTGACGCCGAGCAGGCGTTTCACAACCTCGGGCCACTACGCACCTGGACGCCGGCGATGGCAGCCCTCGGCTACATGTACGGGAAAGCGGGTCGGGGGCCGGATGCGAAGGCCCTCCTGGCGGAATTCGACACGCTGACGCGGCATGGAAGATACGCCTCGGCATACGCGATTGCGGCGATCTACGCGGGCCTCGGCGATCGCGAGCGACTATTTCAGTATCTGGATGCCGCACATCGCGAACATTCGCACTGGCTCGTCTGGCTCAAACGGGATCCGCGATGGGACGAGTTCCGTGGCGATCCGCGGTTCCAGAATCTTGTCAGAAAGATCGGACTGCCGTCGTGATTGGAGGAAACCAATCGCCACTGAGTTACATCTGCTGATCGAGTTGGCCGAGGTGATCCTCGATCACGCGCAATTCTTCCAGCGTGAGCTTCAGCAGCCGGCAGTAGACGGGATGCAACGTGGGGCACGCGTGGAAAGCGTCGCACAGCTGCGCCGGCGTCGCCCGCAGACGAGGAGCCGCGAGCGTCGCGAGGGCGGCCGGATTGGTTTCGCCGTCCGCCACCGCTTGCAGCATGCGACGAGCACTGATGCCGAGCAGGTCCGACACGAGGCTGGACACCTTGATGTGCACTTCCTCGCGCAGCGCCTCCAGCCCATTCTGGAGCTGCACGCGAGTGCGGGTGACCTGGTACTTGCGGCGCACCAATCGCTCCGCATCGGGGAAGTCTCGCTTGCGTCCGCCGGGGCCACGATTCGATTGCGCCTGGGCCAGATGAAGCGTGCCTGCGAGCCGCGGGGCCCCGTCGCGCGCACGACGCTCGAATTGGAAGTCCCGTCGACCTCGACGTCGGCCACGGCGAGCGCCAGCATCTTCTTGTGCACGTCATCCCCGCGATCCGGTACGGCATGCGGTCTCTCCTTGGAGAGCGGAGAGCGTGCCTCGTCGTATCAGTCAGGGTCGCGAGCTATCGCTGGTTGTCTGGAGGCCAACGACGCGCAATTATTCGATCAATCACGCACGCTCTGGATCAAACAGTTGCTCGGCCTCGACGGCTCCACTGGCTCGATTCGATCTCGCCGCTCTCGGCGCCATTCTGACGTGTGACGATTTTCATCGCATTTCGCGGGCCGAAAGCCTAGGCCCTAACCAGTGGCGGAAATCGTCCAGTGCGGAGAGCCACTCTCCAGTTTTGCCCCCATTTGCGAACACGTCGAACGGCTTGATGTTAGGTCGGAGAAAGACTTCCGCGATCGAATGTGGAGTTCGAACCCGCTACACTAGACATCCCGCATGTGGGACGCATTACGAATTGACGTCCGGCATTCCTTCCGCAGTTTGCGACGGGTCCCGGCTTTCTCATTGACCGTCATCGCCACGCTGATGCTGGCTGTTGGCGCGACCGCCGCAGTCGGCAGCCTGCTCAACGCAGTGGTATTGCGAAGACTCGCGGTTCCCAGTCCCGAGCAGCTCGTGGCCCTGTCGGCCGTTGAGCGCGGCGCGAATGTGGATGGCTACTTCTACGCCGACACGTTCAATGCGTATCGCGTCACCCAGCGATCGTTCGCACAGATGTCGATGTACTCCGGTGGAGCACTTCTGCGCGTCGAGACGCATTCCGGAGTGTTCGAGGATGCGTCGACAGAAGCCGTCTCCCCGAGCTACTTGGACATCGTCGGCGCGCGACTGTCGGCGGGACGGTTCTTCACCGCATCAGACGACGCGGTCGTCGTGATCAGCGAGGGTTTCCGCCGAAGGCTCTTCGTGAATGGTCCAGGCATCGGCGAGGCGATCAGGGTCAACGCTGTGCCGGTGACGGTGATCGGCGTCGTGGCGGACGGTTTCGACGGTCTGCAAATCCACGGGACCACCGACATCATCGCGCCTTTCGCGGTGATACGAGCGGCGACTGGTGACGCGTCCAAGCCGTTTCGATCGAGGATCGTAGTTGGACGTCTCGCGCGCAGCGTATCCATCGAAGCGGCGCGCGCGGAGTTGCTCGCGCGATGGCCGTCCGTGCAGGCGGCGACGCTGCCAGAGGCGTTGCCCGAAACCGAGCGGCAGGCGCTGCTCCGTCAGCGGCTGACCGTGGCGCCGCTCGCGTCGGGCTTTTCGGTGCTGCGCGACCGGTACGGCGCCACGCTCTGGGTGCTTCTGGCGCTGACCGGGATCCTCCTGGCGGTTGCGTGCGCCAACCTTGCGGGCCTGACGCTGGCGCGATCGCTGACGCGGCGCCACCCGGTGGCGATTCGTCTCGCGCTTGGTGGAAGCGCGCGGCGCGTGTTCTGGCAGCTGCTCGTCGACGGGATTCTGCTGTCGACGGTGGCGTTCGCGGGTGCGCTTCCGCTCGCGTGGGGAATCATTCGCGTCGTGACCGCATGGCTGGTAAGCCCCCGCGGTCCTGCGAGCTTTCCGTCGGCGACGCCTGATGCCGGCGTCATCGCCGCGACGGCGCTGCTCACCATGGGCATCGGCCTCGCGATTGGCGTCGTGTCCGCGTGGCGGTCCGTCGCCGTACGCGTCGACGAAGGACTGCGTCCCGGCCGCGGAGTGATCGAGTCGTTAGGACCGTTCGGGCGCGGCTTGCTCGTCGCACAGGTTGCGCTGACGATGACGCTGCTCGTCGGCGCGGGACTCTTCACGACGACGCTGGCCCACTTGCGAGCGAACGATACGTCGCTCCAGTCGCAGCGCATCGTCTTCAGCCGTGCATTCCGTGAACCCGGAGATCGGGAACTGTTGCCGCCGGGGTACTACCAGGCGCTCGTCACCGAGCTTGCCCGCATACCGGGCGCCGATGCGGCCGCGCTGTCGGTGTATTACCCGACGTACTTCGGCCTCAAGGTGGCGGTCCCGACCGACTATCACTATACGCGTGCCGACGGCGTCACACCGCTCGACGGCACGGTGCTGACGGACTTCGTATCGCCCGGCTTCTTCGATCTGTTCCGATTCCGTCTCCTGAAGGGCCGCGACGTGTCGTGGGACGACGGCCTGGGGAAACCCGCCGTCGCGCTGATCTCGGCGTCCCTGGCTCGCGCGGTGTTCCCGGCAGGCGACGAGATCGGCCACCACATCCGGATCGCCGGACCGGATCGTCGAGACGTCGAAGTGATCGGCGTAGTCGCCGATGCGCCATACGTCAAGCTCGACGACCCGACGCCGCTCGTCGTCTTCCGGCCGATCATGCAGGAAACGGCACGGACGCAGTTTCCGATGGCGTACGTCCGTGCGAAAGGCGACCTCGCGACGGTGCGCGACGGCTATACGCGCGTCATCAAGTCGCTCGGGCATCGGTCGCTGCG
This sequence comes from Acidobacteriota bacterium, assembly GCA_046734955.1. Lineage (GTDB taxonomy): Bacteria > Acidobacteriota > Vicinamibacteria > Vicinamibacterales > 2-12-FULL-66-21 > JALZOC01. Next base: position 3,181 of record JBKPSH010000138.1, on the reverse strand, counting down.
CGCGTTCATCACTTCGTCAGAATGGGTCGACGGCGCGCTGGTGCAGGAACGCTTCACCGCGGCGCTGGCCACGTTCGCGGCGGCGCTCACGCTCCTCCTGACCTGCATCGGCGTGTACGGGCTGCTCGCGTATTCCGTGACGGCGCGGAAACGGGAAATCGGCGTGCGGGTGGCCCTCGGCGCCACGCGCCGGAACGTCGTCAGGATGATCGTCCGGAACGGCCTGGCGATTGCCGTGACCGGCGTACTCATTGGCGCTCCGTGCGCGTGGGCTGCCGCGCGGCTCGTACGGGCGCAGCTCTACGGCATCGCCCCAAGCGATCCCCGAACGCTGCTGTTCGGCGCGGCCATCCTCCTCGTGACCGCGCTCGCCGCGTCGCTGTTTCCGGCGCTCCGCGCGTCGAGGGTGGCGCCCGTCGAAGCTATGCGTGAGGAGTAACCATCGAGCCACCACACTCTTCCACGTCCATCAACAATGAGGATCGCGATGATTACAGGCGTCCTCGGCGTGAATTGAGCGCAACTCTCCACCGAGGATTCCTGCGATCCGTTGTCCGGCAATTCGCTAGCAAGGGCGAGCGACAACCGATAAACCCGGGACCGACCGTACGCATCTAATCAACGCCGTCTACACCACACTCGATCGGCTCGAGAACAAGGGCTTTCTGAAATCGTGGGGCGGCGATCCGACTCTGCAGCGAGGTGGCCGCCGTCGGAAGTTTCGTGGCGCGCAGTGGCGGTTCGCCGTCGCCGCCCACCCCTGGTTCTGGTGGCAGACGATGCGCTGCCTGGCTGCGCCACCACCGGTTCGCCCCAATCCATTGGTGGTTGGATCGCCGAAGGGAAATTGGACGATGCGTATCTTGTTTGCCGATCTTCGTTATGCGTTCCGGGGCATGTCCCGGACACCCTCGTTCGCCGTCGCCGTCGTTAGCGTGCTGGCGCTTGGCATCGGCGCTAACACCACGATCTTCAGCATCGTCAACGCAGTCCTGCTACGGCCGCTGCCCTTCGAGGAGCCGGATCGCCTGGTGCGGATCTTCACGCGGACGCCGGGCGGTCGACTCTTCGAGCTCTCCCCAGGCAAGTTCTACGACTGGCAGCGGGATGCGCGGTCGTTCCAGGGCATGGCGATGTATCAATGTTGCGGCTTCAGGGAGCTCGCGCTCACCAGCACGGGTAGCGCGCGAACAGTGCGCGCCTCAGCCGTGAGCGCGAGCTTTTTCGAGGTCGTCAGAGCCCGACCGGCGCTTGGACGCGTCTTTCGGCCAGAGGAGGACACGCCAGGCGGCAAGCATGCAGTCGTGCTGAGCGACCGGTTCTGGAGAACCGAATTCGGCGGGCACCCAGACGTGATCGGTCGCACGGTGAAGCTTAACGACGAAGCCTACACCATTGTCGGCGTCATGCCGGCCACTGTCTCGGTCGCCTCATGGACCGGGATGGCGAGCGACGTCTGGATCCCGCTCGCACTCGCCGACGAGCAGCGCGCTGACCGTGGGAATCACAGTTGGTACGGCGTCGCACGTCTGAACAGAGATGTCGAACTCGCCCAGGCGCAAGCCGAGATGGACGCGATCTCCACGCGGCTCGCGCGTGAGTTCCCGAGTTCAGACGGCCGCTGGGGAGTCGTGGTCATCCCGATACAGGAGGAAATCGTCGGCAATAGCCGCACGATGCTGCTCATGCTGCTCGGGGCCGTCGCATTGGTCCTGCTCATCGCCTGCGCCAACGTCGGTAACCTGCTGTTCACGCGCGCTCTGAGCCGACGCAAGGAGATCGCGATTCGCTCGGCGCTTGGCGCGGGACGCGCACGCGTGTTTCAGCAGCTGTTGACCGAAGCCTTGCTGCTCGCGGGTGCAGGTGGCGCGCTGGGGCTTCTGCTCGCATACGGGATGCTCACGTCAGCCTCAGCGCTGCTCGCAAGCCAGGTGCCGAGGGCCGAGGAAATCTCGATCGACGGGCCAGTGCTGCTGTTCGCATTGGGGGTGTCGATGCTCACCGGCATGCTCGCGGGTACGCTGCCAGCCGTACGCGCAGGTCGCTCTGACCTCAACGACGCGCTCAAGGAAGGTGGGCGTAACGACGGGGCAATCGGTATCCGCACACGCCGCCTGCTGATCGTGTGCGAGGTCGCGCTGTCGCTGGTGCTGTTGATGGGCGCCGGCGTGATGATCCAGAGCCTACAAGCCCTTCGGCATGTCGACACCGGCTTCGATACGAACTATGTCCTGACGATAGATGTGAGGCTCGTCGCGAAGCGGTACCCGACGCCGGCGCAGCGATCGGCGTTTTTCAATGCGGCGTTACAGCGCATTCGGGCGCTTCCCGGCGTCGAGGCAGCTGGAACAATCGACAACCTGCCGTTCGTCCAGGGGTCCACACAGACCCTTAATCTCGACGGCTATCCGCCTCAGCGCGACCCGGTGGCCGTGCAAGTTCGGCAGATCACCCCTGGCTATCTGCGTGCGATGCGGATTCCGGTGCTGCGGGGACGCGACATTGTCGAGAACGATGGCGAAGTACTGCTTGTCAGCGAGGACACCGCGAAGCTGTATTGGGGCGCCGACGACCCAATCGGACACCGTGCAAGCCTGCCCTTCTCGAAGACGGTGCTTCGCCAGGTGGTTGGAATCGTGGGCGACATCAAGCAGCGGGAGCTCGTTGAAGACTCAGCGCCGACGGTGTACGTCTACACGCGCGAGCCTTATGGCCAAGCCACGTTCGCCATACGCACATCGATGCCGCCCGCCACCCTCGCACAACCTGCTGTTGCCGCGATTCGCGCGATCGATCCAGGCCAGCCGGTCGCGCATGTCCGAACGATGGCGCAGATGCTCGACGACAAACTGGCGACGCAGCGCTTCAGTGCACTCCTGCTCGGAGTCTTTGCGGGAGTCGCGCTGTTGCTCGCTGCCGTCGGAATCTATAGCGTGGTTTCGTACATCGTGCGCGGACGCAGCCGCGAGATCGGGATCAGGACAGCGCTTGGCGCACGCACATCCGACGTTTTTCGTCTGGTGATCGTCGAGGGCATGTCTCCCGCGCTCGTCGGTATCGCGGCCGGCGCGATCGCGGCGCTCGCGTCGGCGAGGGTGATGAAAACGCTCGTCTTTGGGGTGAGCGCAGCAGATCCGCTGACGCTCACCGCCGTGGGAGCGACGCTGGCTCTCGTTGCGTT
>JBKPSH010000137.1:0-7064 GCA_046734955.1 Acidobacteriota bacterium | reverse complement strand
GAGCGGCGTCCAGTTCGACCCCGGGTAGTAGAAGTTGACCGCGGTGTATGGACGCCAGAAGTGTTCGCGATACTTGACCCGCCACGTCCGGATGAAGGAGTCGCCCAGGCCGATGTTGAGGGCGGCGAACAGACGAGCGTGCGCCAGTACTTGCTTCGACCGGGACGCGCCGTCGGTCTCCACCGGCTCCTGCGCGACGATCTGGCGCGCCAGGCGATTCGCACCCGTCAGCGCGCCCTCGATGTAATACAGGGCGACCTCGGTCTGCTCGGCGGTGCGCACTGTCGAGTTCGACGCACCGTAGGCCCGAACCTCGTTGAACGCTGTGAGCCACTCGGGGTCGTCGACCGCGGGCCGGGTCGCCGTCGGAAAGTAGTCGGGATCCGAAACCGTAAACGGCGTGACATTACCCCAGCCTGGCGCCGAGATATTGGTCGAGCTGCAGCCTGGGGTGAACTGATACTCCCCGGGCCCTGGTTGCGGTGCGAACGGGACAGTATCGAACGCGTGATCATTCTGGCGCGCGTCGAGCACCGCTCTTGCTGCCACCTGACCCGTCACGATGCCCCAGTACTTCGGCCGGTGGCCGTGCTCGTCATCGTCAGGGATCTGCGCCAGCGACGCGCCGAGCTTCCCGTCGAGGTCCGCCTGCGCGGCCGGGAAAAGCGCAAGGAGCACGTCGTGAGCGGCCTGGGCGGCGGCCGCCTCGCGCGAGGCGTAGCCGTTCGCCGTGATCAACACCATGGCCGGCGTGTAGTACGGCCGGATCGCGTTCATGGCGTCGAACATCGCCGCGTGCACCATGGCCACGTCACGGCTCTGGCGGGCAGGAAGTGTGTCGGCAGACACGGTGCTGACGGCGATCATGTTCCAGTCGGTCACGACATCCGCCCGCACCGTCGCTGAGAAACCGATCAGCGCGAGCAACGCCACGCCCAGTCTGCTGGCGGCGGCCACCTGCAGACCTGCTTGCGATTTGTGGTTTCGCGTCATTTTCCGCCTCCTTCTTCAAACGGAGCGCACGGCTCCGATGGCGTTAACCATGGGGCCGGGGAGGAAAGCACTCAATGCACAGCAGCGCAACTGCAAATCAACTGTGGATAACCTGCGAAGATGCACGAGCCGTGAGGGTTTCTCCGAGACCTGACTTGGATCACTGGTGCTAGACTTGCCGCGATCAAGGCACACGATGGCGCAGTTGGCCGATCCACACCGGATCCTCTGCTTCGGGTCCTTCGAGGTCGACATCATGTCTGGCGAACTGCGCCGGCAGGGACTGAAGATCAGGCTGCAAGACCAGCCTTTTCGACTGTTGGTCCTGCTACTGGAGCGCGCGGGCGACGTGGTGACCAGAGAGGAGGTGCGGCAGAAGCTCTGGCCGGCGGACACGTTCGTCGACTTCGACCACAGCCTCAACACGGCGGTGAGAAAGCTGCGCGAGGCGCTGGGTGACTCTGCCGAGGCCCCTCGTTACGTGGAAACCCTCGCGCGCCGTGGTTACCGGTTCATCGCCCCCGTGGCGCCGCTGCCCACAGGACAGGTGGCCCATTCAGCAAACGCGGACGTGGCCTCGCTCCTGCCGTCCCCGGCGGCGCGCCCATCGACTTCCGCTCGTCGCCTTCTGATCCTAGCGATCATGGTCGGGATCTGCGCGGCGGCCCTCGTCGCCTATTGGACGGTCCGACGTTCGAGGCCGACGACCCAGTCAGGCCGCAAGTTGACGCTCGCGGTACTTCCCTTCGACAACCTCTCCGGCGATGCGGACCAGGAATATCTGAGTGATGGACTGACCGAGGAGATGATTACGCAACTCGGCCGGCTGGAACCCGATCGGTTGAGGGTCCTCGCGCGAAGCTCCACGTGGAAATACAAGCGGGCAGACAGGGACATCGGCCGACTCCGCCGAGAGCTCGGAGCGGATTACGTTCTGGAGGGCAGCCTCCGGCTGGCTGGTGAGCGCGTACGCGTGACGGCGCACCTCGTCGAAGTCGACGACCAGAGTCAGGTCTGGGCCGAGACCTATGAGCGCGATCTCCGCGATGTGCTGATCGTGCAGAGCGAGGTCGCCGAGGCTGTCGTCCGCACCATCGCAGTCACGCTGACTCCGGACGCACAGGCCCGCCTCGCGCGCGCCCGTCCGGTGCGCTCAGAGGCCTACCAGGACTACTTGAGGGGACGCTTCTTCGGGAACCGGAGGACCGAGGCGGCTCTCAAGCACGCGCTCGGATATTTCCAAAAGGCCATCGCCGCCGATCCCGGCTATGCGCCCGCCTACAGCGGTCTTGCGGATTCCTACTTGTCGCTGGGCGCTGCGTCCATCGTCGGCGGGCTGCCTCCTCGTCAGGCCATGCCGCAAGCGAAAGCCGCTGCCCTAAAGGCGCTGCAGATCGACGGCACGCTGGCGGAAGCGCACACCTCCCTCGCCATGGTTCATCTTCTGTATGACTGGGATTTGGCTGCTTGTGAGAAGGAATTCCGGCGTGCCATTGAGCTCGATCCGAACTACACCACCGCTCATCATTGGTACTCACACTGCCTCCTTCCGCTCGGACGGACCGAGGAGTCGTTAGCCGAGAGCAAGCGCGCGCTCGAACTGGAACCGCTGCAGCTGGTGGTCGGCATCCATCTCGGTTGGCACTATCTCTACGCTCGCCAGTACGATCAGGCCATCGAGCAGTTTCGCAAGACGCTCGAGCTGGACCCCGCGTTCCCGCAGACCCAACGCCTTGCGGCCTGGGCGTACTTGCAGAAGGGAATGCATCCCGAGGCTATCGTGGCTTTACGAGCAGCACTCAATGCCGTCGACCGGAAACCGGAAATCGAGGGCGAGTTGGGACACGCCCTCGGCGTGGCTGGCCGGCGCGCCGAGGCTCTGGCCATGCTCGAGGGTTTGGGCCATCTCTCCGCGACCCGATATGTGTCACCGTACTCGGTCGCCTTGGTTCATGCAGGGCTGGGGGACCGTGACCAGGCTCTGGCCTGGCTGGAGAAGGCCTACGCCGAGCGATCGGACTACATGCCATACCTCACGTTGGAACCGATGCTCGACGGCCTCCGCTCAGATCGCCGTTTCGCCGCTCTCGTCGGGCGGGTGGGCCTGCCGAGTCGGTGAGGCAGCGGCGTTCGCGATGACTCCTCAAAACACGGCGCGGCCAGAATTGGCCACGGTTTCGAGGTTGGTCGACAATCTGTATGTAAACCCGGAGCCGATGGACATGCCGCAGCTGGGCCTCGTCACTCTACTGGAACGAAGCTCACGGCGTGGGCAAGCGGGGTCTGAAGATCAAGCGTTTCTTGGATTGAACATCATGAGGGTTCAGCCGGCATCGCGCTCCTTCGCGTTGTGCGTGGAGGATGGTGGGAGGGAGGATCTGGAGGCCCGAAAGGTTTATCAGATTCTCCCGACCGTGAAGCTGCACGTGAGGGTTACATCCGAGTCGTCGACGACTCCGGCGAAGACTACGTGTACCCGTCCGACCTGTTCGTTCCAGTGAGACTGCCGGCGGCCGTTGTGCGGCCGACTGGGAGGCCCCGCTCGGTCCGGGTCAGCGGCCGCCCGCGGGACGATTCGGCGAGCCCGGTAAGCGGCTGTGGGCTCAAGCTCCGAGGCACTGTTCCAGTGCTCAGGGGAACTCACTTTCCGACTCAGCGTTAGCTCGAAGAGGGGGAACAGGGAGGGGAACAGGGCCCTGCGCGGGGTGTTCCCCCTCTACTCGGTGTTGATCTCACGCACTCGCGGTCAGTGACTACGCGAGCTGACATCGCACAAGGCTGTGACAACTTAAACGGAAGCAGCCAGTTGACGATGTCCGCGAGGGCGGCGTTCTTTGCCGCCCCCGTTCGACAGGCGTGTTCCGGCGCGCGCTCAAAGCAAGTGTCGTGGCGTGAGCGACCACGAGATCTGACCGGGGTGCCGATCACGCTCGCGGCCACGGACCGTGGTCGCTCACGCCACGCTGTCTCTGCTCCAAACTGGAGTCGATGCCGACCAGGCCGACAGAGCTGGGTGAACTCTTCAGCGCAGTTCCGCCGCGGTTCGTAGGCTGGTTCGGTCGCAACATTCATATGGAAAACCTGCGCGGTTTCCTTGCAACAACGCCCGATCTAGTGTCTAACCGCTCAAGCGCGCCTCATGCCTGCGAGCAGTCGATGATGACGAACTGTGCACGTCGTGAATCGGCTGTCAGTTTCACCCTCGCTGTCGCCGTATGGGCGTTGTACGTCAGCTCCGTTCATCTTTATGGTTCCCCTGTGGAACTCGTCGCCCTTCCGCCCCAAGCGCAAGCTTCAGAACCAACCGAGAAGCCCGTTCCTCGTCCTGGTGTATGTGAACGCGAGGCCGAGAAGCTTGTCGGTCAGAAGCCGGTACGAATCGGCGGCTCCGTGCGTGCGCCGAAGAAGCTGCGCGACGTCCCGCCGAAGTACCCTGTGCCGCCTCCCGGAACGGTTGGAAGCGGCGTGTGGTCTGGCGAAGTCCTGATCAACCGCACCGGAAAGGTCGCTCACGTCTGGCCGATCCGCGAGGTTAAGTTTGTGCCTCGGTTGCCGGCTTTCAACAACGCGATTACCGACGCGATCCAGCAGTGGGAGTTTGAGCCTCTGCTGTTCCAGGGAAAGCCGTCGGCCTTTTGCATGACGGTTACGGTCAACATCAACTGGCAGTAGCCTGGCCGTACCGCGGCGATGACGAGTCCAGTAACAGCTGCGATCAGGATCCACGTTTCTGTCATCTCGCCAAGGTTTCTGCGCGGTGGCACTTGATTACATGAGCCTCCGACGATTGCAAACGGTGTTAGACCGCGGGTCGGTTTGGCGGGTCGTCGCTCTCCATTGTGCGGTTCGCGTTGTCGCACTCAAGGCGCTCCGCTTCGCTGCGCCCGCGCTGCGCGCGGCGATCGGCCTTGACCGCGCCAGCCACGAACCTCGATCGCAATTATCGACGGCCCGACGGAAGGCCCGACGGAAGTCTCTTGACGACGAGGGGCGGCGGCGCTACTCTCGAAGTCTCGTCGACGGCTGCGACTCGCAGCTTCCTTTGCATCGCCCGATGTGAAGCAGACGAATCGGCGGCCTCAGGTCACGATGCGTTTCTCCCTCTCAATTCTTCCTGATCGTTTTTTCGTGAGCCACAGGTTCGCGAGTTACGACTGTGCCGAAGGTGCTACGTGAGCCGTCATCGACGCGCGACCGGGGCAGGCGTATCATGGCCAAGCAACGACGAACATCACGGAGACGCCGACGACAAGCAGCCAGGGCAGCTCGCCAAACCACCAAGGGTCCGATCGATCATCGTCTGCGTGCCCTGGTCTGCACGCTCGCGCGTCGTGCCGCGCGCGAGGCATTTGAGGGGCAAGTGAAGACTCACTTCGCCTACGATTCAGTGAGGATCAGACTTTGAGAGTCGCCGTCTACGCGCGGTATTCATCAGACAACCAGCGCGAAGCCTCGATCGCTGACCAGCTGCGGATCTGCCGCGAGCATGCTGCGCGCCAAGGGTGGACGGTGACTGACGAGTTCACCGACCACGCCGTGTCTGGCGCGACACTCCTGCGTGCCGGATTCCAAGGACTGATGCGGGATGCTCTCGATGGGCGATTCGACGTCGTCCTCGCCGAAGCGCTGGATCGATTCAGCCGCGATCAAGAAGACACAGCCGGCCTCTTCAAGCGACTAACGTTCGCTGGCGTGAACATCGTCACCCTCGCAGAAGGCGACATCACACACCTGCACGTCGGCCTGAAGGGGACGATGAACGCGCTGTTCCTGAAGGATCTCGCGGACAAGACACGGCGCGGGCTCCGAGGCCGCGTCGAGCTCGGCAAGTCGGGCGGCGGACTCTGCTACGGCTACCGAGTTGCGCGGCCAACGAGCCCCAATGAGCCGGCCAGCGGTGGCCGGGAAATCGTGCACGTTGAGGCCGAGGTGATTCGGCGGATCTTCCGCGATTACGCTGCCGGTGTCTCTCCAATGGCGCTGGCGAAGCGACTGAATGCGGAGCAGGTGCCTGGGCCCAGTGGTGCCGGCTGGAATCCGAGCACGATTCATGGGAACCCAGCGCGCGGCACCGGCCTGCTCAACAACGAACTCTATGTCGGCCGTCTCGTGTGGAACCGCCTGCGCTACGTGAAGGACCCGGATACGGGCAGGCGCATTTCACGTCCGAACCAGCCGTCGCAGTGGGTGACGACCAGCGTTCCTGGCTTGCGAATCGTGGATGACGAGTTATGGAGCGAGGTGAAGGCACGACAGGCGGCCATGCGACGAATCACGTCAAACGGCAATCCCTCGCGATTCAATCGCGGTAGGCGGCCGAAGTTCCTGTTCTCGGGGCTGACGAAATGCGGCGAGTGCGGCGGCGGGTACGTCATCTACTGGCACGACCGCCTGGCCTGCTTCGCTGCTCGGGCACGAGGCACTTGCACCAATCGCCACACAATCAGCCGCCAAGAGGTCGAAGAACGCGTCCTCGTAGCACTGCGCGACAAGCTGATGCGCCGTGACCTGTTCGAGGAGTTCTGTCGCGAGTACGTACGGGAGTTGAACCGGTTGCGAATGGAACATCGCGCGAGCATCTCGAATGGCCGGACTGAACTCGCCGGAGTCGATCGCGAGATTCGCAAGCTCATTCAAGCCATCAAGGACGGCGTGCCCGCTCGATCTATCAAGGACGAGCTGCTATCGCTCGAAGCTCGGAAGGCACAACTGCAATCGCGACTCGAGGTGCCTGAGATGCCGGAGCTGTTGCACCCACGAATGGCCGACGTCTATCGCGAGAAAGCCGGAAGCCTGTGCCTTGCTCTGGAGAACGAGGAGAGCCGCGTGAGCGCCGCCGAGGCGATTCGCGCGCTAATCGAGGCCATCATCCTTGAACCCGATGGCGACGAGTTGAAGATCACGCTGAAAGGCGACCTGGCGGGAATGCTGAGCGCAGCCAGAGACAGCAAGAGGTCGCCAGAAACGGGCGACCTCTTGGTCCAAATAAAGTTGGTTGCGGGGGCAGGATTTGAACCTGCGACCTTTGGGTTATGAGCCCAACGAGCTACCGGACTGCTCCACCCCGCGTC
>JBKPSH010000136.1:0-18397 GCA_046734955.1 Acidobacteriota bacterium | reverse complement strand
TGGCGTCTCTGACGCCAGCAGGTCAAAGCCGTCGGCGTGATGGACGTAGGTGCGCTCCAGGCGCACGTCATGGAAGATCGACGTGAGTCGTGGATCCGTGGGGGCATAGATCATGTCGTACGCCACCGGTGACTCGTTTGTATATTCATAGCGGAAGCGCACGCCGTCGCCCTCCAGCGTGGCTCGCGCGAGCAGATGGACATCGTCTCCGAGGTCACGCTCGTATTCGAGCCAGCCATCGGAGCGGCGCCATAGTGGTCGGTCACCACGCTCTCCGGGACGGAACATATAGAGCTGTTGGGCAGAGCGCTGGCCTTGTTTGACGACGGTGACGTGTTCGGGGAAGAGGATCTCGATCGACCGATCTGACATCGGGCGGTCAGGGAGAATGACGCGGAGAACGGGCGATGTGTGGTCGCTCGCCACAAGCATTTGTAATCCTGTGGCGTTCTGAACGGGCAGGGGGACGTCGGCGGAGCCGACGTTGGTTTGCCCGCGCGTGGGCGACTGCCCGACCGCCCACCAGATGGCCAGAATTGCACCACCGAGGCTCGCCGCACGACAACGTCTAAGCTTCATCTTTCCCTGCTTCTACGGACCCTTCTTGATAAGAGCGCCGCGCTCAATGGACTGCTCACCGCGATCGCCAGCACGGCGCCAAACCCGCTTGGCGCGCTGACAGCGGCCCCACGGTAACGGCGCGTGCGCCTCCGGAATACCGGAGTTTGCACCGAGGAGATCGCACGTTGCGACCGGCGCGATCATCCGGAACCCCGCAGTTCGACACGTTTTCGGCGCTGCATGGATCGGCACGTTTTGTGCCACCCCGCCCTTCTAGTCAGGCGGCAGACTTCGGATCGAACAACGCCATGGCGCCAACGCTGTATGCCGCGGCGCCGTTAGGAATCAACTCAAGAGGAGCCACATGTCACACGTTTCGAAGTCGAACGATTGGACCAAGCCGGCGGCGATGGCAATTCCGAAAGAGGGCTACTTCACCCTCGAACAGGGACGCTACGGCGCAACCTACCCACGGACGCCGGCCTGCCACGGCTTCACGATCATCGCGAAGATCAAGCCTGGCACCGAACAGGAGATCCGAGCGTACGGCAAGCGCATCGAAGACACGATCGCCGCGAGCCCGCACGCACTCGCGCCGCTGCAGCTCCATTACTTGCGCTGGGTGCTCTTCGACATCGGTCCGGACAAATACTTCATGTACCAGGGCATCTTCGATACCGATTTCGACAAATACACCGAGGACGCGATTCAGCTGTTCAAAGCGACGGGCGTCGATACGGTGTTCGAGAAGCTCGAAGGGTTCCCCACGGACTGGAAGACGAACGCGCCGGCGTTCATCAAGTTCGTGCGCGAGCACCAGTGTCCGAGTTTTCTCGAGTACGGCGAATACCCGTACGTATCAGCCGCTGAAATCAAGAAGGCGCTCGCATTGAAGGACGCCTTCTCGTCCATGCTCGATCAGATGCAGTGACTGCACCCGGGCAGGAGTGGATTCCTCGATGATGGAATTGGACGACATCCAACATTTTCTGATGATTCGGCCGCGTGCCCTGGCGGCGCGCTATGGGTTCCTCCGCTTCCGGACGCCCGATCAGGGACGGGCCTGGTTGTCCGGCATCATCGACCGTGTCGGGCGCGGCAGCGCGGTCGAATATGGAGGACCGGTTGAGGCGAGCTGGGTCACCGTCGCGTTCACCTGGAACGGCCTGCGTGCGCTCGGCGTCGATGACGCATGTCTGGCGACGTTTCCCGACGAGTTTCGTCAGGGGATGGCGGCACGCGCCTCGATCCTCGGCGATACCGGGGCCAATCATCCCGATCACTGGGTAGGTGGCCTTGCCAGCCCTGACCTCCACGCGATCGTGATCCTCTTTGCCCGCGACGTCGCCGAACGAGAACGCTGCGTTCGCGAGCACCAGCAGTACGCGGCACAGTTCCCTGGGGTTGAAGCGCTCTCGACGCTCGATCTAGAGGCGACCCCGCCGCTCGACTACGCGCACGATCATTTCGGCTACCGCGATCGCATGTCGGAACCGGCGATCGAGGGCCTCGGTGGGGAACTGATCCCCGGTTCGGGTACGCCGCTCAAGCCAGGCGAGTTCTTCCTCGGGTATCCGGACGAGAACGGGGACACCGGACCGTTGCCTCAGCCCGAGATCCTGTCGCGAAACGGCAGCTTTCTCGCCTATCGCCGGCTCGAAGAGCATGTGGGCGCATTCCGCGATTTCCTGCGAGCGAACGGCGCAACGCCGGAGGAGCAGGAACTGATCGCCGCCAAGCTGATGGGGCGCTGGCGCAGTGGCGCACCGCTAGTGCTCGCGCCGACGAAGGACGATCCAGAGCTCGGGGCCGACCGGCAGCGAAACAACAACTTCGATTACGGCAAGATGGACCCGCATGGCTACGCGGTCCCGCTCGGCGCCCACATCCGCCGCATGAACCCGCGCGATACGGCGGTCAACATGAATCGCCGCCGCATCATTCGGCGGGGCGGGACGTACGGGCCGCCGCTGCCGGAGGGCGCTCCCGAGGACGGAGTCGAACGGGGCGTTGCCGCCTTTGTCGGCTGCGCCAGCTTGATCCGTCAGTACGAGTTCGCGCAAAACGTGTGGGCGAACGATCCGAGGTTCCACGAACTCGGCAACGAGCGGGATCCGTTCATCGGCACCCACGACGGCTCGTACGACATGACGATCCCCAAACGGCCCATCAGGAAAAAGATCACCGGGCTGCCGGCATTCACGACCGTGAAGGGCGGCGCGTACTTCTTTCTGCCGGGGATTCGGGCGCTCCGTTTTCTTGCCAACGGCGTCGGGATGACATCCGAGTCGACCGCCTCGCTTTCACAGGGCGCATAGCGCGAACACCATGCAATTGACCGAGCTGTTGATCAAGGGAGCGAACGCATCGGTCGTGGTGTTCGTCGTATCGAGCACGCTGTCGGTCGGCCTCGGACTCACCGTGCAGCAGATTCTCGAGCCGCTGCGAAATGGTCGGCTGGTCGTGCTTTCGCTACTCGCGAATTTCGTGCTGGCACCGGTTGCTGCGATCGTGCTGACCAGGGTGCTGGGCCTGGAGGAGCCGCTCGGGATCGGGCTGCTGCTGGTTGGCCTTGCCGGCGGTGCTCCCTTCCTTCTCAAGCTTGCCGATCTCGCAAAAGCGAACATGCCATTCGCCGTCGGTCTGATGGTCGTCCTCATGGTGATCACGGTCGGATACATGCCGATCGTACTGCCGCTGCTGCTTCAGGGCGTATACGTGAATCCAGGCAGCATCGCTCGGTCGCTCATTCTGTTGATGCTGATTCCACTCGCGTTGGGCCTCGCGCTGAGGGCTTGGCATCCGCCGGGCGCCGCTCGTGTTCGCGCCGTTGTCGCGCCAGTCTCGAGCATCAGCATGATTTTCGTGGTGACGCTGACCACGGCGGGACATTTCGGCAGCATGCTGAGCATTCTCGGGTCGTTCGGTATCGTGTCAGCGGTCATTTTCGTTGCCATCTGTTTTGGAATCGGGTGGGTGCTTGGAGGCCCCGCGACAGACACGCGAGCGGTGCTCTCGCTAGGCACGGCTCAACGGAATACTGCTGCGGCACTGGTGGTCGCCGGCCAGAACTTCAGCGACGCGAAGGTGGTCGTGATGATCACCGTCGTCATGATTGTCTCGTTCGCCGTGCTGATGCCGCTGGCTGGCGCGCTGGCGAAACGGCAGCAACCGGGTGACGTTGGGGCTGGCGCAGCGGCGACGCGGTGACTGTGCCGGTGCGTGGGGTCCGCGTAACTCGCGGGTTATGGATTGCGATCGTTCTCGGCGTTGGAATCGCCCAGGCTGCCGAAGCACAGATCAGGGGAGTGTATCCGACCGGTATGAACGCCACGAATGCCGGAGTGACGCCCGAATCGGGATTCACGTACTCGAACCTGTTCATCTTCAACGCGCGTGACGAATCGAAAGGAACGAATGGCGAGGTTGTGGCCACCGGATCGAACGCCGTGATGATCGACCTGAACACGTTCGTCTGGGTCACTCGAGGCACATGGCTCGGCGGAGCGAGGTTCTCGGCGACGGCGTCACCGCTCGTGTCGAACAACTCCCTCGCCTCCGACTCGGCGGGCCAGCTGAGTGCGGGTGGAGGATTCGGCGATTTCTTCGTTCAGCCATTCATCCTCGGCTGGCAAAAAGACCGAATTGCCTTCCGCGCCGCGTACGGCGAGCTCGCGCCGACGGGCCGGTTCAATGCCGGGGCCTCGGACAACGTTGGGTCAGGCTACTGGACACATGCGCCGTCTGTCGGTGCGACGGTTTATCTCAGTAAAGACAAGGCGACAACGCTCTCCGCGTTTCATATGTACGAGTTCCACACGGTTCAGCAGGGCACGGACATTCATCCCGGTCAGAATGCCGACTTGGACTACTCGGTCGCGCAAATGATCCGCGTGAATGAAGACACGCGACTGCAGCTGGCCGTGGTCGGCTACGGGCAATGGCAGACCACCGACAAGACCGGGCCGACGATCAGCGCGGCACAGGGCAGCGCGCATTACGCGGTCAACGCGCTGGGCTTTGCCACGAACGCGTCGCTGCCGGCGCGCAAGGTAAACCTGGGCGTGAAGTACTTCAAAGAGTTCTCGAATCGATCGACCTATCAAGGCTACACACTGCAGATCTCGGGAGCGGTGACCTTCTAGTTGACTGCGGGTTCCGGAGGCTGTCATGACCGAAGCAAAGATCTACGTCCCGACCACTGATGTCAAAACACCGGCCAGGACGTACAACCAGATTCATCAGCCCCGTAAATTCACGGCAGGACGACGACGGGTCAGTGTGTACGTGTGCTGGAGCTTCCCCGGCGAGGCCAATCGCGATATCCGCGACCTCGATAACCGGTTCTCGACGATGACGGAAGTGCGGCGAGTTGAATGGCCATTTTGGGAAACACCCGAGTGGTCCGATCCGACCATGTTCCAGCAGGGGATCGCGGGCGCCCTCGAGCTGTTCTTTCGGGCGTGGATGCCGTTCCAGGCACTCGTGGGCGAAGTCACGGGACACAGCGTGCCAGTCTTTCAGCGCGTCGACCAGGCGGGCTACCGGCTGCCGCTCGACGAACGCGTGCTCGGCGACACCGACACGTTGTTCGTCTTCGGCCTCGACCACTTGCTCACCGAACAGGAAGCGTCGACCGATGAAATCGAGGAGGTACGTGAGTGGTTAAAGAGGGAGGGCACGTGCCTGGTCCTAGGACCGCACCACGATGTCGGGATCTCTGCCGATCTCAACGAGCGCGCGATGGAGTACGCGCACCATGGTGATGCGCTGGTCCCCAGACAACAGCGTTTCGGCAAGTACACCCGCTCGCTAATGGCAGGTCTTGGCGTGCCGGTTGAAAACCGGTATGGACTTCGTCCCGGCGTGGTCGCCGGCACCTCACGGATCGCGCCGCTGACGGCCTATCGCGACCTCGATACGCGCGGCTGGTTGAAGGGGGTGACGAACTTCAGTTTCCACAAGCATCTCCCGCACTATGCGGTCACCACACACGACAGTTCCCTGATCAAAGTCCTGGCGACACAACCGATTGACATGTCGAAACCGCATCCGTTTACCGAAGCTGGCAGTCGCGAGTTCAATTCGTTCGTCTGGATGCCACCAAGCGGTACCCGCGCGGGCGAAGTGCTACTCGCGGACTCAACGGTGTTCAGCACGTTGTTTGGCGCCGATGAGAGCCTGAAACAGTTCTGGAAGAACCTGGCAACCGCCGAGATGAACGCACCGGTGGTGACGGTATGACCAACGCACCGCCCGCTGAAATCCAGACGCTGATCGACGCACACGTGAACGGCTTCAACACGCAGAACGACGATCTGTTCCTCAGCGTGTTCGGCGACACGGCAATTATCATCGACGGCATTGCACCATACCGCTGGCGGAATCCCAACGCTCCCGCCAATTGGCTCACGGACGTCGAGAAGTGGCGGCAGGATCTCGGCGTGACGTACGAGCACCTGTCGTACGAGATGGGCTTCTGGAATGTTGAGGGGTCGTCGGCGTATGCCGTTGTTTCCGGAACGCTCACCGTCACGATGAAGGGTCAGTTGGTCGTTCGGACGGGCACGCTTGCGTACACGTTCGCGAAACGTGATGGCGTCTGGAAGATTGAAGCGCAGGCGTGGGGCCGCACGTCCTAGGGACCAACGATACGGGTCCTGCCCACGTTCGTCCGTTGCCGCTCGAGAACAAATGACGTGGTTTTTACGCCGCGGGATTGCGGCAGTCGCGGTCGTCGTAGGTGTGGCGCCCGCGCTCTTTGCCCAGTCCGCGCCCTCGTCCGCCACTTCAGGCGACAACACCGAACTCGCCAAAAAGCTCTCGAATCCGATTTCTGATCTCGTCAGCGTGCCCTTTCAATTCAATTGGGAACAGAACGTCGGTCCGAAGGACCAGACCCGCTTCATCCTCAACGTTCAGCCGGTGATGCCGTTCTCGCTGACGCCGAACATGAACCTGATCACCCGTGTGATCGTCCCGTTCGTCTCGCAACCGCCCCTTGCAGAAGGCGGCTTGGCCGCGGCGGGAGTCGGCGACGTTCTGACGTCCTTCTTCTTCTCACCGAACAAGAGGAGCACCCTCACTTGGGGCGTCGGCCCGGTCATCAGTCTGCCTTCCACCGCAGAACCCACGCTCGGGACTGAGAAGTGGAGCACGGGTCCGACGATCGTCGCTCTGAAACAGGTGGGGCCATGGACCGTCGGCGCTCTGTGGAATCAGGTCTGGTCCTTCGCCGGCAATACAGACCGGGCGGACGTGAACCAGATGTTCGTACAACCGTTTCTCGCATATACCACCAAAACGGCGTTGACCGTCACGGTGCAATCGGAAAGCGTCGGCAATTTCAACGCCGACACTGACAAGTGGACGATCCCGATCAACCTGCTGGTCTCAAAGGTCTCGTCATTCGGGGTGCTTCCGGCCAGCTATCAAATCGGGTTCGGTGGGTACGCCGTGCATCCCGATGTGGGCCCCTCCTGGAAGGTGCGAGGAGCGATCGTGCTGCTGCTACCGAGAAGGCAATGATGGGCGGTGGCGCGTGGTAATTACGGCGCAGAGGCGATCCAGGGCAGCGGTGCGCCCGTTCAGCCGGCCAACAACTTCTTCGCCATCCATCGGGCGTCGCGCGCCCGCTGCGGCCCGTCAACTTCCGACCCCGCGACGGCACCGTCGAACAGCACGACCAGCGCGCGAGCCATCGCTTTCGCGTCCTTCACCCCCGCCGCCGTCGCCCATTCGAGGAACCGTTCCGTAAACCACTCGCGCTGGGCATGAGCAATGGCGCGCGCGGGGTGCGTTACATCGGTGAGTTCGGTCACCGTATGCTGCAACGGGCATCCGCGGAAGTCCTTCGACTCTGCCCACTCCACCACCCAGTCGAAAAACTTGAGCGCGCGTTGTGACGGCGGCGTGTCGGCGAGGTATGCCTCGATGTGCGCGCGCGCGTCCACGGTTTTGCGCTCGAGGTACGAGGCCACGAGTTGGTCCTTGCAGCCGAAGTGCTGGTACAGCGACGCCTTCGCGGCGTCCGCTTCCGCCAGGAGACGGTCGATGCCCACCGCGCGCACGCCCTCCTGGTAGAACAGGCGATCGGCGGCATCGAGGAGGCGGTCACGGACACCGGCTGCGGAGCGTTTTGCCGGTTTTCTGGCTTTCTGCGGCACCTCTTGACAATACAGACAGATCGGTCTACTGTCAACGACATGAATAGACAGAACGGTCTGTCCTTAACCACGCTCGGCAGATGGTTGCCGCGTTTCGTCTCGCGTCCCGCGAGATCGTTCGGAGGCTCGACATGGGTTACGTACTCTCAGGCAAGACCGCACTCGTCACCGGCGCCAATCGTGGCATCGGCGAAGCCATCGTGGACGCGCTCATCGCCGCCGGCGTGAACAGGGTGTACGGCGCCGCCCGCAACGTCTCGGCGCTCGACCCGCTCGTGGCCCGTCACGGCTCACGCGTGGTGCCGCTCCAGCTCGATGTGACCAACGCCGCGCAGATCGCCGCCGCCGCGGCGACCGCGACGGACGTAGACCATCAACAACGCTGGCATCGTCGGCTTCTACGGTGGCGACTTTACCGATCCGAAGTGGATCGAAGGCGGGCGGCAGGAGATGGAAGTGAACTTCCTCGGCACCTTCGCTGTCACACAGGCCTTCGCGCCAGTACTCGCGAAGAACGGCGGCGGCGCCATCGCTAACCTCAACTCCGTCGCCTCGTTCGTCAGCTTCCCGATTCTTGCGGCGTACAGCGCCTCGAAGGCGGCGACGCACTCGCTCACGCAGGTCACGCGCGCGATGCTGCGCGGGCAGAACACACAGGTGTTTGGCGTGTATCCGGGTCCGATTGACACCAAGATGGGCGAGGCACTGATGCTCGAGAAAGCGTCGCCGGCGGACGCGGCGCGGGCGATTGTCGCGGGCATCATTGCCGGGAACGAAGAGATCTTTCCCGACAAGATGAGTCAGGGCGCGGGTCCGGCGTTCTTCGCGGATCCGAAGGGACTCGAGCGGCAGGTCGCAGGAGTCCCGGCGGCTGCCTAAACGACTCGCAGGCTGACGGGTGAGCGCGCACCTTCATCGATGCCCTTGGAGAAGTAGTTCACAAAAACATCAAACAAACATGAAATGAAGGCACCCAAGGTGAGATCCGCGCATACGGCAAGCGCATCGAAGACACAATCGCGGCGAGGCCGCACGCCCTCGACCGACCGGTTCGGTCTTGACCATCGGCTGCGACGACGAAATCCAGATCGTTCGTGCCCAGTGGTCCCGTCCGGATCGGCGTGAGGCGTTCCGCAAATACACCGACTCGAGAATCGCCGCGTATCGGACGTTCTCGAAATCGGGTCTAGACGCCGCGCGGGCGAAGTATGCGCGCTCGATCGCTCTACAGCAGGAGATGTGGACCGACGCCGTCGCCGCCTCTCGGGATGTCCCTTCCGTGACCGTCGTCGTTCTGCCCGCGCTCAATGCGACGTTTGATATTGCGGCGACGCGGCTGGCGGCGACACAGATGCATCCCCCGGCATCGTCTACGTCGTGCTCGCGTTGATCTCGCTCGTGTGCGGCTTTCTGGTGGGCTACGAGATGGGGGCAACCGAGGTCGCAAGCCGCTCGCACATGATCCTGCTGGCGATTGTCCTGTCCATTACGTTTTACGTCATCTTTGATTTCGAGTACCCGCGTCTCGGGCTCATCCGGGTTGACGACTTCGACAACTTGCTCATCCAGCTTCGTGCGTCGATGGAGTAATGGTCCTGCAACGAAGCTCGAGGCGAATTGCGAGGCCGCGTGTTCAAAACGTATGTGCTTCGCGAGCAGCTCGATCGGCTCTGGACCTACAAGACCCGAACGGGCGTGCCAATTTCCAGATGGGATGGTTCCACGCCCTACGGTGGCAGCACCTGCCCGAGATGGAGTAGATCGGTGACATCGTCTTGAAACACTTCGAAGGCATCGCCGCGTAGAGCGACCATCACCTCCGCTTCGACGTCGTCGAGTCGCTCGACACCACGATCAAGCGGTGCCCGTTCGATCGTGTGTTTGAGCAAGCCGCCAAGTCTGGTTCGTCCTCGACGACGAGTACATGCGCGTGGTGCACACGGGCAGCGCACACCCCATCGTTGCTGCCATGTAACACGCTGATTGATTCGCGTTACACGCCAGGCAGCCGCCGAATCCGCTGTGGACCATAGCGGCGTATTGGAAAACGCTCACGAGACCGGAGGCGGCGGCGGGGGTCGCTTCGCATCAGCCACACCAGCGCGCCGATAAGGAGCGCAGCCACCACCACGATCACCACTACCTGTAGCGTCATCAACGATTACCGCGAGAAGCTTCCGAGGTTATTAATCACGTGGTACTGACATCCTTACTGAACGACGGATCGGAGTGGCGCGCCGCCTGTTTCGAGATCTGCTGCAAACTGGTGTGGGAGATCGCTCCGCCGAATCGTATCGGTGACCTGTTTGAGATCGTACGGCACGCGAACGAACCGGACCGGATCTGACGCCCCAGGCTCGAGCAGCGCGTAGCACGCTCGCCAATCGCCATCTTTTGGTTTCCCAACCGAACCCACGTTGAGGAAGAGCACAGCCTTGACCAACTTCGTATACGGTTTGTGCGTGTGACCGTAGGCGATCACATCCGCGTTCGACGAGGCCGCGAGCCGTTCAAAACTGGAGAGGGGCCGATTTTCGAAGAGATACTCGTTGATCTTGCGCGGACTGCCGTGCACGAGCAGCACGCGCTTCCCATTCGCTTCAAACCGAAGTTCATGATGCAGCAATTGCAAGAACGCCTTGTTCTCCGGCGTCGTGTGTGCCTTCGTCCATGCGAGTGACGAATCACCACGCGCCTTCTCTTCAGGCTCGCGATAGGCGCAGCCGCACTCGTCGCGGTCAAACCCGACTCCATCGTCATAATTGCCCATGATCGTGGGAATGCCCTCGCGTCGAATGCGATCGACAACTTCGTTGGGAAAAGGCGCGTAGCCGACAAGATCTCCCAGGCAATACACCGCATCGACATCGTGCGATCTGATATCGGCCAACACCGCCTCGAGCGCTGGAAGGTTGCCGTGAATGTCGCTGACGATCGCAAGTTTCATGACCGACTCCTCTCAGGACTACTGCTCCGCATCGTGACGGACGTCTGTGCGTGAGGCAGGACAATTTCGTTCGCAAGCTCGGGCACGGCTGGCACAAGCCAGCGGAACAGCAACGTCGCGGTGGCCGCGCCAAGAAGTTGCGCCGCGATGAAACCCGGTGCGTCCGCTGGTCGAATCCCCGCAAAGGTGTCGGTGAGGCTCCGAGCAATAGTCACGGCGGGATTCGCGAATGACGTCGAGGCCGTGAACCAGTACGCGGAGGTGATGTACGCGCGACAGCAAACGGGACCGTCGTTGAACGCCGCCGCGAGCATCCCAAATCACGACCAGCAGTCCGAACGTGGCGACGAACTCGCTGAACATCTGCGCCGGCCCACTGCGTGCGTGCAGCGACACCATGAACAGCGGTTCGCCGAACATCACGTGCGCCATGAGTACGCCCAAACACGCGCCCGCGAGTTGACCGCCGACGTAGCCTGGAACGAGACCCCACCGAATCCCGCCCTGTGACGCGTCAGCGATCGTGACGGCTGGCTTGAAGTGCGCCCCCGACACCGGACCAAACGTCAGGATCAGCGCGACGAGGGCGGCGCCGGTCGCGATCGTGTTTGCCAGTAGTGCGATCGCGACATTGCCACCAGCGAGACGATCGGCCATTACTCCGGAGCCGACGATCGCACTAAGGAGCAGAGCGGATCCAACCGTTTCCGCAACGATCCGACGCGCGCGATCAGGTGTTTGCATACCACTCCTGCTACTTAACCGGATTCGCGCAGGCGAATCTAATCGAACAAAAAATTTTCAACGCGGGCAACACCCGCCGTTCGTGCGAACCTTTCCAATCCGCGCCCGGTCCTTCGCCAATTCAGGTACATCGCCGGAACAGATCTCGAGGCACTCGAGCAGCTTCCGGTGAAATGCAGATCGCGCCGGCGCAAGCGTGTAGAACGTCCAGTAGCTGTTCTTCCGTGCCGTGATCAGCCCTGCGCGCTTGAGGTACGCGAGATGCCGCGATGCCGTCGGCTGCGGAACGCGGAGAACGGAAACGAGATCGCCAACGCAGACCTCGCCGTCCTTTAGAAGATGCAGGATGCGCAGCCGCAGCGGGTCAGAGAACGCGCGAAAGATCCGGTTTACTGGTACCGCAACCATATCCGCTCACCCGAATTTAATCTAGAGAGGCACCTGGTTTACCTTATCGTCGCGCTGGCCGAGAAGCTTGGTCGCCTCGGGCCTCGAACGTAACAGTGCCGATACTGGACCTCGTACGTGTCGTTTTGACGCGCGCGGACGAGCACACTCTCAGCCGGGTTCTTTTAGCGTTGCGCTCGTATCATCGCGTCTCGTTTCTGGATCGCTCTCGCGTAGCGCTCAACTGGTGTCATATCCTCATCGGCTTCCATAGCAGTGGCCCTGTTCAAGGGTGCATGCCGACTTGAAAACGGGTGGGCAGCGTCGTCAGCGCATCGATGCAGTGTTGTGACCTTTTGGCCCCCTCGCGGCGCAAATGCAACCGCTTGTCGACGGTTTGTCGCTTCGAGCTTCAGTTTCACGAACCGACGTATACCAGATTTCTACGGCACGTGGCCAACTTAACGTGAGAGACGGCAGACAGGCCGCTCCTCGGATTGTCGGTTGGCGAGACCGTCACGATTCCGTACGGCGTTGATCTTTGTTTCAGCTTTCACACTTCCCGGAGCTAAGTGCCGGCGAGAGTGTCTCGCATCGCCGCGTGTCGGCAGTCCGCACCCGCCGCCAGCAATGCCACTCGCTTAGACATACCTAACTCTTCCTTTCGTTATGAGTTCTTCACGGGCGCGCCCTTGTTTCGGTCCGGGCATTGCGTCCAAAGGTGTATGTCCGAGCTGCGACAGAATATTCCGTGATGCGAACGGCCTTAGGTGGTGGGGCGGCACGCGACGGAATGGCATCGTTCGCGAGCAGAGTCCAGGTCGGTCTCGAAGCGATTCCCGCGATTACGTGCTCGGATGCGTCTCCGTTGGAAGGTCGATGGTGGGTCGACTAGGTCGCGTGCTGACGTCACACTCGTCTGGCTCTGAGCCTGGCGAGCAGCCCGTCCACCGCGAACGGTCCCGAGCCACCGAGAACGAGCGTTGCTAAACATGCAAGATACAGGAGGTCGGTCTCGTAGCCGGGCGGACCGAACTGGGCGCCGGACGTCGTGACCGCTTGAAGCTTGATGGAACTGAAGCCGTACGGAAGATGCACAGTAAGTGCGGCCACGAGCAGGATCATCGCCATGGGCGCGCTCACCAGCGGAACAAACGCACCCACCAGCACAGCCAGACCGCCGGCAATCTCAACGAGAATGGTCGTCCACCCCATAAACCCTGGTGCAGGAACACCGATGTTGTGCAGAATGCCGATAAAATGCGCGGGCCCATTCGCGACCTTGGCATAGCCGTGGGCGATGAAGCCGTAGCCAACGATCGCGCGCAGGGGGATGGCTGCCCAGCGCGTGAGTGTCGAGGCGTTGATTCTTGTTCTCATGATTGGTCCGTTGAGACGCGCTGGCCGGAGCTCCGGTACTCCTTGAGTCTGCACGCGCCGCACTGATTACGGTATGTCCGGAGCCGTCGGAATATTCCTTGGGGACTACGTCAAGAACGCTGCGAGATCACTCAACGTCTCGCCGGAGCCATCCGGAAGAGCGCCCATCTCCTCATGAGGAGCTCGTTTTGGACAGCAACGCCAGCTTCAGCCCAGACGCCTTGAGCGATTCAAGGGCTGGACGAACATCCGGCCACGCCTTCAATGCGAGATACGCGTTCATCAGTCTGGTGCGATCGTCTGGGCGAAGTCTGAGCTTCAGCTTGGTTGTCGCAAAGAGCAACGCCTCTCCAGTCACCTGCCAGAAATTCGCGGGTCGAAAATCGGAAATGCGTCGAAGGCAACGGCCTTGATGCGTGCCTTCGTTGCCGGTAAGACCGGAAGGGCACGCGGAACCGCTATCCAGGATCGTGTTGCCAGTCCGGTGGCTGAAAGTGTCATGAACAGCCGGCGATTCATCACCTCGTCGCAATCTCCATAAGTCGATTCAGGGCCCGAACATCCACAACGCTCAATCGCCCCGGAATATTTCACGCGGCGCCGGACATCTAGTCCACGTGAGCGCGGCGAACCCTTGTTCGCACTTTGGAGTTCCCTATGTCTATCGGCCTCAAATGGGCATGCGTGGCAGGAGCGCTGGCTGTTACCGCCTGCAGCGCTGAGCACGGTCTACCGATGACCGCTACACCAGCATCGCCCGTCGCCAAGTCCGTCGTCCTTGCAGAGCTGTTCACGTCGGAAGGCTGCTCGAGCTGCCCGCCCGCCGACGATGTACTGAGCCAATTCGCGCGACAGCCGGCGTCGGACGTCGAAGTGTTGGCGCTTGGTGAGCACGTCGATTACTGGGACCGTCTCGGTTGGCGAGATCCGTTTTCCTCCCCTGCGTACTCCAGCGCCAGGCGGCGGCCGCTCCGAAGGCCCTCGTCGAGGTCGCGATCGTTCGCGCGCATGATCGAGAGCTAGGCATCACGGTTCACGTCGATCTGCCACCGGCACTCACGCTCCGTGAATCCGTTGATGTGCTCGTCGCGGTGGCGGAGGACAACCTGCTCAGCAAGGCCGACGCGGTGAGAATGGAGGCCGAACGTTGAGACACAGCGCGGTCGTCCGCAGCCTGACGTCGGTCGCGACACTGTCGCCGCACGACCGCGCGGGGTCGGCAAGCGCGTCGGTTGTTCTGGAACCCGAATGGCAACCAGCGAACGTCCGGGTCGTGAGTTTTCCGCAGGAACGTGAGAGCCGCCGCATCGTCGGAGCCGGCTCCTCTAGACTCGGTCCAGCGGTAGCCCGGCTTCAAGTCGAATGAACACGTTATCCAACGTCGTCCCGGACTCGCTCAGTCGGACGGCCCGCATGAACGAGCATTCTTTCTCCAGGAGAGACCAATGAAGTGGAGTATGTCGAGCGTTGCAATCCTCGTCGCGGCAGTGTCGTCGGTGGCTGTCGGCGCCCAGTCAGGCGGCACGATGGCCAAGGGCGACAAGATGGACAAGAAGGAGATGATGGACGCCAACTATACCGGCTGCGTCGAAGCCGGAAGCGCTGCTGGCACGTTCATGTTGACGCATGTCGCGACGGCTGATCACATGCGCAAGGACATGATGAAGAAAGATGCCATGGAAAAAGACACCATGACCAAAAACAGCGTGACGAAAGATGCCATGGCGCCGACGACACTGACCCTGACCGGCTCGCCGGTCGACCTGAGCAAGCACCTGGGGCACAAAGTGTCAATCACTGGATCGCTCGCACACGAGAAGATGGACGCGATGGAGAAGGGCACGATGGGCAAGTCGGCACCCACGTTCACCGTCAAGTCGCTGAAGATGGTCGCGGCGACCTGCTCGTAGTTCTGATGCGTCAACAGCTTCGTGGCATTCAGATAGAGAGGAAATCAACGTGGTGACGGTTGCATTGTTGGTTCGATTGGAAGCCAAGCCCGGCAGGGAAGCGGATGTCGAAGCGTTTCTCCGCGCTGGCCTCCCGCTGGTCGAAGCAGAACCCGCGACAACGGCCTGGTTCGGCATTCGCCTCGATCGGTCGACCTTTGGCATCTTCGATGCGTTTCCCGATGAGGCTGGCAGAAGCGCCCATCTGTCAGGACGTGTCGCGGCGGCACTCGGGGAGAAGGCGTCCGAACTTCTAGCCAAGCCGCCGACGATCGAGCGAGTCGATGTGCTGGCGGTCAAGCTACCCCACTAGATTGGGAAGGGCTGTATCCATCGTCGGAATACGCGACTCCCTCTGTACCGCGGGTGCCACAGGGTTGACGGACGAAGAGCTCCTCGGCGCGCTGGGGGGAATTCCTGTTTTGTTTCAAGAAGTGATCGTCCTTTGTGACGTGGAGGAACTGACGTACAAGGAAATTGCCGACGCGCTCTCGATTCCGCTGGGAACTGTGATGTCACGGCTCCACCGCGGCCGCGCCTTGCTTCGCTCGGAGCTAGTACATCGAGGGCAGTCAATCGTCAGCGGGCCGAAATCTGAGACCACCCGTGGAATGCCGCGACGTTCGTGAAATGGCGGATTCGTTTCTCGGCGAGGAGCTCCTCACCGAAACGAACCACGAGATTCTGCGTCACCTGGACACGTGTCCGGTGTGTCGCGCCGATCTCGCTGGCCGTCGCGCGTTGCGTGAGGGCGTGCAGCGGGCCTTTGACCGCGCACCCGACCTCGGCGCACGCCCTGAGTTTGTCGCGCAGTTGCGTACTAAGCTGCAGGACACGGCGCATCAGGACTCCGCTCGTCGTGGCGTCAGATTCCACGGCTGGTGGGCGTTGGCTGCAACGGTGTTGTTGGCTGTGGCGATCGGCGTCGCGTATCGTGGCCGCGACTGGATAACAGCGACGGGTGCGCTCGCGCGTGTCGCTGTTGGCGATCATCGATATTGCGCGCTGCAATTCCGATTGGCTGAGAAGCCGATCTCACTCGAGGAAGCCGCACAACGCTACGGCGCCGCCTATCGTGTCCTCGAACGCCTGCCGCCAGACGACGTCATGACTGCGGTCGGTCCGGCACAGGTCCTGGAACGGCACGCGTGCGTGTACGAAGGGCGACGATTCGCGCACGTCGTGTTCACGTATCGCGGCGAGCGCGTGTCATTGCTCGTCACGGCGGTCGATGGCGATGTCACTCCCGCGCTTCCAGGAGGGACACTTCCGCATCTCACATCGCCGAGTAAGATCGACGGCATGTCGGTCGTGTCCTTTCGCGCTTCGCGTCAGATGGTGTTCTTCGCCGGGGACGTCGTAGAAAACGACCTGTTGAAGCTGGCCGAGGCGGTCGGCGAGCCACTCTATCGTGGGCTGGCGGCGTCTGAGAGCGCTGGCGTTCGGCGTCGATCTTGGACGAGTGCGATCGAGGATATCTACTCGCTCGATCTCGGAATCGGGAGCAGCCCTGTTAGCGTTCAGGCGTTTCGTGCTCGATAGGCGCCATCCATGAGGATTCTTGGCATCTGCGGCAGCCTCCAAAGGAAGTCTGGGAACCTGACGCTTCTCAACATCGCCGCGGCCTCCGCTCCGCCAGACGCCGAAGTGGCGCTGTTTGATGGGCTTGTGGAGCTCCCACACTTCAATCCCGACATCGAGGCGAGCGGAACGCCCGAGAGCGTCATGCGGTGGAGGCGCGCGTTGGCAGAAAGTGATGCCGTTCTGATCGCAACACCCGAATACGGGTTCAGTCTGCCTGGGGTCTTGAAGAACGGCATCGACTGGGTGATCGGCTCTGGTGAGCTGGAAGGGAAAGTCGTCGCGATCACGGCCGCGGTGCCCGCACCGGAACGCGGTCGTCGCGGGTTGCAAGCGCTCCGCGACACGCTCTCCGCCGTCCGCGCCACGATCGTCGGCGGCGAACCGATTCCCAAAGGGCGAGAGCACGATCGTTGCGTGGCGGAACTCGTGCGCGCTCTGATCGCAGCGGCCGCGAACTTAAATGTTTCTTCCACGTCGGGAAGCGCCACGGCGCGAGGGCGCACTGGACAATCGTGACGTCGATTGTGACTCGGTCCGGCACATCCGATGACGGTGAGAGATTTTGCAAGGTGCCCTGTGTACACGGTCACGCCGGCGCGGCCCAAGGATCTCGCGGTGCTGCCAGCGATAGAGCTCGCGGCTGCCAGACTGCTTGTTGCGTGGCCTGGGGACGAAACTCGTCAGAGCCGTCTGCGCCTGGGCGATCGCTGCGGGCTACCACTCAGTCACGCTTACAACGTTCCGAGACGTCCCGTGGAACATGCCGTTCTATGCGCGACTTGGATTCGAGGTGATCCCGTCGGAGCCGTCGCTGTTTCGGAGCGCAACCTCCAGCATGCAAGACGACGCCCACGCCCGCTGCCGCACAGCGGTCGGGTGGAGTACTTGGCCGTTGCGGTAGACCACGTCGTTGAACTACGGGCGGCTACGTTCTGTTCTTGCGACGGCGCGGACGTTTGGGCGCCTCTCGCAGACCCAGCGCGTTGAGGCGCGATATCAACGTAGTTGGTTTGACCCCGAGTATGTCCGCGGCTCCGTCAAGTCCGTAGATCCGTCCCTTGGCGAGTTGCAGCGCGGTGCGCAGGTTCTCCTGCTCCCGGCGCCGCCACTCGGTCTCTGGTATGACTGCCTGCAATGCCACCTGCGTTGACTCGTTGGACTTGACACGAGTCGTTTCTTCCGGTTCGGCGAGCGCACCGTCAAGCCGCAACACACCACCGCGCGACAGCAGCACGGCCCGTTCGATGACGTGCTGCAGTTCGCGAACGTTTCCGGGCCACGCGTAGGCCTCCAACATTTTGATCGCGCGCGCACTGAGTCTGAGTCCACGCCGCCCGAAACGCTGTGCGGCCTGCTCGAGGAAGTGGGTCGCGAGGCGGGGAAGGTCATCGGCTCGCTGGCGGAGCGGCGGCAGCACGATCGGAAACACGCTGAGGCGATAGAACAAGTCGCGCCGGAAATGACCGGAGGCGACTTCTTGTTGAAGGTTCCTGTTGGTCGCGGCTATCACTCGGACGTCGACGCTTCGTGTCGTTTCTTCGCCGACGCGTTCGAATCGACCTTCTTGCAGCACGCGCAGCAGCTTCCCTTGGAGGTCGAGCGGGATCTCGCCAACCTCATCCAGAAACAGCGTTCCACCGTCCGCCGCCTGAAACCGGCCGGCGCGGTCGCGCAACGCG
>JBKPSH010000135.1:0-37352 GCA_046734955.1 Acidobacteriota bacterium | reverse complement strand
GTTTTACTCTCGACGACGACACTGGTCGGCGTTGACAGAAGACTCGAGGGGGACACCGGATCGGGCGCCGTGGGCGATCCGCCGCAAGCGGCGCAGCCGAGAAGGGCATAGGCCAGCCAACGCCGGCGTTCAATCTTCACTGGCAGGCGACGCGGCTTGCCGGGTGTACGTTCGAGTCGAGCGACGAAGTCTTGCCACCAGCGTTGGAATGCGGCTGCAAAGTCCCTGACTCCCAGTCCGTCGACAACCTGAGTGTGCGCCAGGCGATCCCCCAATCGTTGACCTTGAGCGTCGCGCACAATTGTCGCCGATTCCAGAAACACCGCAGATACATTGGGACCAGGGACGAGAAGGAGAATGTTGCGCTTCACAGAACTGACGCGACCACACGGGTGGCCGGTCAGAAGGTCGATCACGACCAGGCCGAAACAGAACTTACCAACGCTTCGTCCCACCATCGAATCTTTCAAAACAACGTACAGCAGGCCGACAATCAGATATATCGTTGACTGGTAATAGCGAAACAAGACCCATGCGGTGATGACGATTAGAGCGTCCACCAGGATTGCCGAGAATCGGCGTCCGATGTCAGCCTTTGGATAGGGCGACGCCAAACCGGGTGGAGCTGTTTCAAGTAGCCGGCCGTAGATGACAGCGAACAGAACCGCTGAAAGCGCGAGGGCCGTTACCAGAATGCCGCGCATTGGCTGTCAGGTGAAGAGCCGTGACTCGTAACGCGGTTCAGCGGACTCGACTGGCGGTAGCATAACTCGATCATGCCTCGGCGACGCACGAGCTTCGAGGATGTCCGCGCAATCGGACGCACCCTGCCAGATGTCGAAGAGAGCACCATGTATGGCGCGCCAGCGCTGAAGCTCCGGGGCAAGCTGTTGGCATGTATGGCGTCTCACCAGTCGGCCGAGCCCAACACGCTCGTCGTGCGGTTAGATTTCGAAGACCGTGACGCCCTGCTCGCAGACGATCCTCAGACCTACTACCTCAAACCGCACTACGAAGATTATCCGTCGGTGCTTGTCCGACTGCCACTCATCAACCGCGACGCGTTGCGCGATCTCCTTCAAAGCGCGTGGCGGACTGTCGATCGAGTGTCAGACGGTCGCGCGAACGGCCGATTCACGCAGCGCCGCCCGCGCAAGCGTGCGCGTCGAATCGATCACCGGCAGCCGTGAATCACCCTGACTGATCAGCAGCGGGATCTCCGTGCAGCCGAGGACGACAGCATCGCAGCCGCGATCAGCAAGCTTATCGATGACGCCCTGCAGGTATTTGCGGGACGTGCCCTTGAACTCCCCTTGAACCAACTCATCGAAGATGATCGCGTTGATCCGCTCGCGATCCAGAGCCTCCGGTATGTCACAGGCGATGCTGCGCTCGCTGAGGGCACGGGTATAGACCGGTCCTTCCATCAGGTACCGCGTCCCAAGAACGCCAAGCCGCTTGAAGTTTCTCTTGATCGCGACCGCGGTGACTTCCTCGGCAATATGCAGCCACGGTGCTGGCGACTGGAGGCGAATGAGATCGATCCCTTGATGAACCGTGTTGTCAGGGCATACCAGGATCTCGGCACCAGCATGCACCACCTTCTCCGCCGACGAGAGCAGCACCCGTCCGACTTCATCCCATCGATTGCCATCGATATGGCGCATGTACTGGGCGAGGGAGAAGGTGTGCATCGTGATCTCCGGGTGATCGTGGATGCCGAACAATGCGGCTCCCTCGACGCAGATCGTCCGGTAGCACAACGCCGCGCCTTCCGCACTCACGGCGACGATTCCGATGTGTTGGGACTTCGTCATGGCGTGTCTCCGTATTAGAGGATCGTAAACCTGACGGACAGGGTGGAAGCGCCCAACCACCGCATGGCCCGCCCGTTGCGGTATCATCGACCATTCCTATGCACAAACTCTTCAGAATTATTGCCTGGACTCTGTGTGTCTTGCTCGTGCTCATGCTCGGTGCCGTGGGTGTCGCACGCTTCATCGCGGGTCGGAAATACAACAAGCACTGGACGACGCACAGTGTATCGTTCCCGATTCCGTTTCCTCTCAGTGCAGCGGAAGTAGAAACCTTGCGCAACGAACGAATCGCCGCTGGAGCGCCTTCGGGAGATCCCCTCGCCGGGTTGGACCTGCAGAAGGCCGCACTGACGCACGCGATCGCGCGCGGGCAATACCTGGTCAAGACCCGCGTCAATTGTGAAGGCTGCCACGGCGCCGACCTCGGCGGCAAGGTCCTGATCGATCAGGCGATCGTCGGGTACTGGGCGCCACCGAATCTGACGAGTGGCACCGGCAGCGTCACCCGGGGATTCTCAGCAACGGACTGGGATCGCGCCGTCCGCCACGGCGTTCGCCACACCGGACAATCATCGTCGATGCCAACAGAGGAATTCGTGAACCTCTCCGATCACGAGTTATCCGATATCGTGGCGTACGTTCAGAGCCGGCCGCCAGTCGATCGGACGATGAAACCGGTCGGCATCGGCCCGGTGTTTTCGTTTGTCGTTGGCTTCGGCTCGAGCGCACTGGCGGCATACAAGGTCGATCACGAGAAACGTCACGCGGTCGAACCGCCTGTCGAAACAGCAAGCGTCGAGCTCGGTGCCCACATCGCGCAGGTTTGCCGCGGCTGTCATGGCGAAAATCTGTCCGGCGGAAAGATCGCTGGCGATCCGAACATGCCGATTGTCGCCAACATCACGCCGCATGAAACCGGATTGAAGGGGTGGACCGAATCCGAGTTCATCCGTGCTCTTCGCGAGGGCAAGCGAAAGGACGGCACCGACATCCTGCCGCAGATGCCATGGAAAGCCTATGGGCAGATGAAGGAGGTCGAGCTGAAAGCACTGTGGGCGTATCTGCAGACGCTGCCGGCAGTCGTGAAAGGAAATCGTTAGGCAGCAGCGCGTTTTGACACGCTCAGGGTGAGCAGAGCGGTGCTGTACAACACCAAACCAACAATCAAACCGAGCACGAGCCCTAGACCGCCGTAGACAATGACAAAAGGTGGCGCCTGCATTGTCTGCGTCACGATTCCGCGAGCGAGGATGACTAGCACGTAGAGAAATCCACAGAGCCGCGCTTCGAGTACACCGCGCCAGCTGTGATCGTCGTCCTTGAGACGTCGTCGTGCGTGCACGAACGTGCGCCAGCCGGCGATCAATGACAGCGGCAGCAACGTTCTCCACATCTCAACCCAGGTCGATACGGTCACGACTGCGACCGGAGGCGCTCCTTGCGGCCGAACAATCGTAGAGGTGTCGCTCGCCTGCCCGAGGGCGCCCGCGACCAACATCATGGCGAGCGGCATTAACGCGAACACGAATCCATTGGCGAGAGCAGCCACCATCGCGTGGCGAGTCGCCGCACGGCCAAACTCGATCTCCACATTCATTTATTGCTCGTCTTCTACCAGATCCTGACTCGTTGCTCCGGCGCGCGGTACATCTTGTCGCCAGGCTTCACACCGAAGACGTCATAGAACGCGTCGATGTTCGTCGGCGGATTCCCGCCGCGATACCGTGCCGGCGCGTGCGGATTCGACGTCACGTTCATGCGAAGACGCTCGTCCCGGATCTTCTCCCGCCACACTTGCGTCCAGCCGATGAATACGCGCTGCTCGCCAGTGAATCCATCGATCTCCGGCGATGGCTGACCTCCGAGCGAGATTGTGTACGCTTTGAAGGCGATCGACAGCCCGCCAAGATCGCCAATGTTCTCTCCCAGCGTCAGATTGCCGTTGACGTGAAGACCGGGAAGCGGCTCGAACGCGTCGAACTGATCGGCCAGCATCTTCGCGCGTTTTCGAAACTCCTCGTCATCAGCTTTCGTCCACCAGTCTCGAAGCCGTCCGTCACCGTCGTAATGGCGTCCCTGATCATCAAAGCCGTGTCCGATCTCGTGACCGATCACAGCGCCGATGCCGCCGTAATTGACCGCATCGTCGGCCTCGAAATTGAAGAAAGGCGGCTGCAGGATAGCGGCGGGAAAGACAATTTCGTTCTGCACCGGGTTGTAGTAGGCGTTGACCACCTGCGGTGCCATCAACCACAACGATCGATCGACTGGCTTCCCGAGCTTGGCGACCTGAAAGTCGGTCTCGAACTTCGCCGCGCGCTCGGCATTTCCGACGAGGTCGTCTTTCTTGATGACGAGGCCGTCGTAGCTTCTGAATTTGTCGGGGTAACCGATTTTCGGTGTGAACTTCGCGAGCTTCGCGAGGGCTTCCTTCTTGGTGTCCGCCGTCATCCAGTCGAGGTTCGTGATCGACTGCCGGTAGGCTTCCAACAGGTTCGCGACCATCGCCTGCATGCGCACTTTCGCCGCAGGAGGAAAATGCTTTTCGACGTAGAGCTTGCCTACCGCTTCCGGCATTGACTGCTGTACCAGCGTGACGCCGCGCTTCCACCGTTCACGCTGTTCCTGCTGGCCGCTCAGTGTTCGACCGAAGAAGTCGAAATCTGCATCGACAAATGGCTTGCTCAGGAGGTGCGCCTCCGAAACGATCACCCGGGCGCGAAGCCACGCTTTCCAGGTATCAAGCGGAATGCTCGAGGCAAGCGCACCGACGCCGGACAGGAACGATGGCTGCAGGACGATGACGTCTGGAGCCTTGTCATAACCCTGGATGTGAGCCCATGCGACCCAATCGAAGCCGCGGAACTCCGTATTCAGATTGGCAACCGGAACTTTGTTGTACGTCTTGATGGCGTCGCGGCTGTCCGCCGGCGCCCATTGGACTTTCGCAAGTTCGGTTTCGAGGGCCAGCACTGCCTTCGCATCAGCAGCGGGCGACGGCCTGGCGATCAGGCCGAAGATCCTCGTCAGGTACTCAAGGTATTTGTCCCGTGTCTCGACATACTTCGCGTCGGAGCTCAAGTAGTACTGACGTTCCGGAAGTGCGGTTCCCCCTTGTCTAATCCGGACGATGTTCGCCGCAGGATCCTTCGCGTCCGGTTGGATGAACTCCGTGGTCACTCCGTCGATTCCGATCATCGAAAGCTCGCCGACCAGCTTTGCGAAGTCGGTCATCGTCTGAACGGCGGCGATTCGATCCAGGTGCGGCTTAATGGGAGCCAGCCCCAGCTCCTCAGCCCGCCGCTCGTTCATGAAACTGTCGAAGAAGTCTCCAACCTGCTGCGAGACACTTCCTTGAGGCCTCTCGGCATGGGCCGCAGCCGTTTCGATCAGCGATCGAATATTCACTTCCGCGGCATCAGCCAACTCGACAAACGAACCGTACACGGCCTTGTCCGCCGGTAATGGAGTCTTCGTCAGCCACGCTCCATTGACATACTGATAGAAGTCGGTGCGCGGCGACACCGACGTGTCCATGTTTGATTTATCGATTCCCGAACTCGTGGACCGGGTCGACGACCTGGTGGTCTGTCCGGCTGGTGACAAAGACAAGAGCAACAAGCAGGCGCAACACAGACCGCAGACTCCCTTGATCATCTCTCCCCCTTCATCGCTCGTGCACCGCAACTCGTCCGACGATACGAATCCACCTCACGCGACCGGCGTCGTCGCGTACGAATTCTATCGACTGGCCACGCTCCGGACCGTCCACGACGACGACGCGATCGGGGCCATAGAACGCGACAGCGTATCCTGAGTCGATACCTCCGCTGTTCGGTCGGTCTTGAACGAAGAGTCGACCACTCTCGACGCTTACCACATACGAGGTGTTCGGGCGCCGGTAGGTCCCGATGTACGGCGTCAGATCCGGTTGCGATGCGAGAGTCTTGAAGGATGGAATTGTCTCGACGAGCCCGCGATGCGCGATGGCCTGATTCACGGAGTACGTCGCATCAAGGTACGACTTCAGGGCTTCGCGTTCGACATCCTGGATCAGCCGCCAACCGCTGTTGCTATTGGTGAGGATCGCGATCGCGAAGTTCCGCTCAGGCACGATCTCGAGCAGCAGAACGTGTCCAGCCAGAGTCCCACCGTGTCCATAGGTCCGAACGCCGCCGACATGACGGATGTGCCAGGCCAAACCGATATCGTCGTCGGTGGTCTGCTTATGGGCTTGCGGGGTGCGCATCTGCTCGAGCGTTTCCCGCTTGAGCACGCGCTCGCCATTCGCGGTACTGCCGTCGCCCATGTGAAAGCTGGCGTAGGTAAGGAGATCGGTGATGCACAGGCCAACGCCCCCCGCGGTCACGCTTGCCGAGGGACTGAACGGACGCTGCAGTATCGCCTTTCCGTCGCGCGTCGTGTGACCGGCCGCAAAGCGGTTGACGATGAAGTCGCCCGCTGTCGTTCCGGCATGCTGAAGGCCGAGCGGTGTGAACACGAGATCGCTGATCCCACGATTAATAGATGTGCCCGTCACGGTTTCGATCACGCGACCCGCAATGCTGAAGCCCGCGTTGTTGTAACTCCAGGCTTTTCCGGGAGGAGCCACCTGCATCAAGTCCGTCAGCGACGCGACGAAGTTCTTCAGCGTCTCGGTGCCGCGCTCCGGACCTGACACCTGTCCTTCCCAACCACCGAGATGGGTCAACAGGTGCCAGACCGTGACATCGCGGCTCACCGCTTCGTCGCGCACGCGGAAATCAGGGAGATACGTCCGCACCGGCGCGCGGAGATCGATCTTTCCCTGCTCCACAAGCCGCATCAGCACGGTCGCGGCAAATGTTTTCGAGATCGACGCAATTGGAAAAACTGTGTGGTCAGTGACAGGAAGCGGATCCTCGACATTGGTCACACCGAGCGCGCGGATCATGACATCGTTCCCCGACACAATACCCAGCGCGACGCCGGGCACGCCGAACTCTTTCATCTTGGCTTCGGTGAGTGAGGCGAGCGCATCGAAGCGCGAATTAACAACCGCGTGTGCGTGCAGATCTCTGCTAATCCCTGACGCGGGTATCCATGTCGGCAGCAACAGGAGCGATAGCAGCGCCGCTAGAAGCCTTCCCAAGCGGCTCATCTCGGTTCGTCAATCGTCGCCGAGGTATCAAACAGAGGGCTTGCGATCAAATCGTGGAATCCCGGCTTATACCCCGCCTGCCGGAGAAACGCTGCGATCTGCGCCCAATGCCGCAACTCGTGAGTGACCGCTTGAAGGATCATCTTTCGAGCCGTGACGATGCGTGTGTGCGTGCCGAATGACATTTCCCGCGGGGCGTTCCACTCCGCGCCAGGGAATGACGCAAGGAGGTCACGCAAAGCGCGCCGGCTCTCGTTTCCGAACGCAAACAGCGCTTCGATATTGTCGGCGGGAATCGTCGACGTGTCCGTGAGCGGCGCCTTCAGGCATCGCTCAACGTAGCGCTTCTCGGCCGAGAAAATGTGACGCACGAGCTCACCGATCGTCCGAATGCGGCCCTCGTTATTCGGCCCAAGATCCACCGCAAGGGGGGCGGAACTTTGCGCACGCAACCATTCATGCCACTGAGTTCGTTCCCAGTCGGAGTAGTCAAGGAGATCGTCGATTGTGAATGCGAATGCCATGATGTTTCTCCGGGATCCGTTTTCCGGATCAGGGATCCGAGAATCGAGCGCTGACCAGTCAGAATCCGCTAAGTGTTACTAACTCGGCAATCCTTCCTCCCATAAATCAAGGGTATTAGAAAAAAAATGCCCAGAATTGTCGCTAGCTCTTGCAATTCATCCCAAATTGATGCTTGACCGTCCCTCGCCACCTGAATACGCTTCGGCGCTTAGCGGGCGACCGCACTTGCAAGTCTGCAACAACGGAGTCGAGGACATCTACCTGGGATGTCCAAGGGAGGGAGAGTATGTTGCGTCCGGCCTGGTACGGGAGAGTTGCGCTCATCGTCGCGCTGCTCGCGGTATCGGTTCCCCTCAAAAGCTACGCACAATCCACCGCGTCGATTTCCGGCGTCGTGAAGGACAGCGGGGGAAGCGTGCTCCCCGGTGTAACGGTGGTGATCAAGAACGACACGTCCGGCGTATCGCAGGAAGTGACGACCAACGCCGAAGGAGCATATCAAGCCTCGGCGCTCGGCGCCGGATTGTACACCGTCACAGCGACGCTTACCGGGTTCAAGACCGCGACTGCGAAGAGCATCCGCGTCGCGCCCGGTCAACCAGTCTCCATCCCACTGACTCTCGAAATCGGACAGCTCGAGGAGACAATCATCGTCGCCAGCAGCTCGGAGCTCGTCAACAGCCAGAACGGAACGGTGGCCGCAACGTTGAATTCCGATCAGCTGCTGCGCATGCCGACGCCGACTCGCAATGCGCTGAACGCGGTCGCATTCCTGCCAGGTATCAACACAACGGGAACCAACCGTGACTCGACGATCAACGGCTTGCCCGAGAGCTTCTTGAGCATCACGCTCGACGGCGTCAGCAACAACGACAACTTCCTTCGCAACACCGACAGCTTTTTGCATCCGTGACGCCGCGGCAGGATGCCGTCGAAGCCGTCGCCGTGACCCTGTCGGCGGCCGGGGCGCAGGTCGGCGGAGGTGCCGGAGCCGTCACGATGGCGTTTCAAACCCGATCCGGCGGCAACCGCTACACCGGCAGCGCCTACGAGTATTATCGGAATCCGAGCTTCAACACGAACTACGTCTTCAACGAGATCAATCATCAGCCGAAAAACGACATCACGTTGAACCAGTTCGGGGCACGTTTCGGAGGACCGATCGTCATTCCCGGCCTCTACGACGGGCACAATAAGTCATTCTTCTTTTTCCACTACGAACAAATCCGTTTTCCCAATAGCTTCACCCGCACGCGTACGGTCTTTAACCCTCGTGTTTATGACGGCTGGTTCCGCTACCAGTTCGGAAATGAAATACGCGAGGTCAACGTGCTGCAACTGGCAGCGGCCAACGGACAGTTGGCCACGACCGACCCAACGATGATGAAGCAGTTGGCGTTGATCGATGCGGCGACAAAGACTACCGGCACGCGCAGTGCCCAGAGCGATCCTTTGTACGACAACTACGTCTGGCAGAGCCCTTCGCAGCTCTTTGAACATCAGCCGACCGTGCGGATCGATTACAACCTCACAGACAACCAGCGCCTGACGGGATCGTGGTCGTCGATCACGGCCAAACGGACGCCGGACTACCTGAATAACGCCGATCCGCGATTTCCCGGGGCGCCGAACCAACGCGATTTCAAGTCCACACGGCCGCTGACGTCGGTGGCGCTACGGTCGGTGATGACAAAGAACACGATCAATGAGCTGCGCGGCGGATTGACCGCGTACGCGAGCGGGTCCAACTTCGGCTACCCGTCGAGCACCGCGTCGCGCAACGATCCCAGCACCTTTGCCGATACAGCAGGGTTCGCACTCGCAACGCCGAACAACACAATCACCGACTGGTTCACATCGAACAACCCGACGTGGCGCAAAGCACCAACCTACACGATCGAGGATACGTTGACCTGGAACCGGTCGGCACACACGAGCACCACCGGCGGCAACCTGCTGATCTCGAATGCATCGGCCTCCAATCAGAACATGGTGCGCGGCATCACCCTCGGGTTCAACACAGACTTCGACCCGGCGGCGAGCCTGTTCAACACCACCAACTTCCCCGGCGCATCCAGCGATCAGCTGACGGCGGCGCGGAACACCTACGCAGTGCTGACCGGTCGCGTCGCCACGGTAAGCAGTTCAGCCGTGCTGAACGGCAGCACTGGCCAATACGAGGAGCTTGCGCCAACGACGCTCGAGGGCGGTTACAAGGTCTTCGGCGCGTTCGCACAGGATACGTGGAGGTTGCGATCGAATCTCACGGTGACCGGTGGCATCCGTTACGACATTCAGACGCCCTTTGCGCCGTTCACGAGTGTGATGTCGTCGGTCACGATGGAAAGCATTTGCGGCCGCTCCGGCCTCGGCCAAGGCGACCAGTACAGCAAAATGCAATTTCCTTTCACCCGGCACGCTCAATGGCGTCGCCCCGAATTTCATCCAGCTCGAAAAAGGATCGCAGGGGTACAAAACGGATCTAAACAACGTCGCGCCGTCGGCGAGCATCGCATGGCGGCCGAACGTGGAGTCCGGCTTCATGCGAAAGATGCTGGGCGACCCGGATCAGGCAGTGTTGCGCGCGGGATACTCCGAAGCGTACGATCGCCAGGGACTCACCAGGTTCACTGATCTGTACGGTGGCAACCGTGGCGCCTCCATTTCGCTGAACCGCACGGCGAACACTGGAACGCCGACACTTGTTCCGCCCGGCGAATCGTGGCCGGTCCTGCTGTCACAGACCGGCCGGCTCTCGCCATCGACATTCAATCCGGATCCGAAGTATCCGATCGCCGTCGGCGGCAACCGGGCCGACAGTCTCAACGCCTTTACTCCCGACATCAAGATCGGACTCGTCCGAACGTGGACCATCGGCTTCGCGCGATCGATTTCGAGGGATACCGCCGTCGAGATCCGTTACATCGGCAATCGCGGAAGTAACGAGTGGTCATCGATCAACTACAACTGCTCCACCAGTAACAACAGCGGCTGCACAGCGATCCGCGGCGAGAACCTCGTGGCCAACGGCTTCATGAACGAGTTCAAGCAGGCGATGGCGAATCTGGCGGCAAACAACGCGTCGGGCATCTCGAATCGGGCCGGGTCGTTCGCATATTTCGGTCCAGGCACCGGCACGAGTCCGCTGCCCATTTATCTCGCCTACCTCAATGGCAGCCGCGACGCCGGTAATCCCGCGGCGTACGTCAACCCGACAACCACATGGGCCAATTCCACGATCGCCGGCCGGCTCGCGGCGCCGAATCCCAATCCGAATGCGGCGGCCGTTGATCTTGATGGGAACCTGACGCGCCGCAATCAGGCCCAGGCCCTCGGATATCCAGCGAACTTCTTCATCGTGAATCCCGACGTCGCGAACGCGAACGTGACCGACGCGGGAGCGTTCAGCAAGTACAACGCCCTGCAGATGGAACTCCGCCGACGCTTGTCCAAAGGATTCTCGGCAAACTTCAATTATCAGTACGCCTTTGAGGGTGGATCGCAGTTCGACGGCTTCAGCTTCGGTCGCGCGTGGAGCGACATTCCCGTTACCGGCAATCCCACGGTGCGCCACGCGATCAAGTTCCAGGCGGACTGGATGCTGCCGTTCGGTCGCGGCGAGCGATTCGCCACGGACATTTCGCCGCTCGCCAACGCGCTCATCGGCGGTTGGAGCGTAACCGGCGTCGGCAGATACCAGAGGACGGTGCAGGATCTCGGCAACGTCAACCTGGTCGGAATGAGCGTGAAGGACTTGCAGAAGATGTACAAGTTCTACCGCAAAGGCAACGCAGCGACCGGCATTGATGAGGTCTGGATGTTGCCCGACGATGTGATTCTCAATACGCGCCGAGCGTTCAGCACGAGCAACACAACGCGCGATGGGTATTCGACGAGCCTCGGAGCACCAGAGGGGCGATATATCGCGCCGGCAAACTCGGCGACGTGCGTTCAGGTGAGAAACGGCGACTGCGCCTCACGCAGCGTACTGGTGCTCTCGCCGTGGTTCCAGCGATTCGACTTCGGGGTCGCCAAGCGAGTCAACACCGGGGGGTCGACGAACATCGAAGTACGATTCGATCTGCTCAACCTGTTCGACAATGCGAACTACAACCCGGCCGGCGCATCCGGCACGACCAGCGCGGCAGGGACTTCGGCGACGATCTTCCGCACGACGAGCGCGTACACCGATGCGAGCAACACCTACGATCCTGGCGGCCGCATCGGTCAGTTGATGATCAGATTGAACTGGTAATCAGTTCCCCGTTCCCAGTTGCCAGTTCCCATTCGCAGTAACGCACAGAGACTTGGAAACTGGAAACTGGAAACTCGTGCTCGCGACGTCTACACACTCCTCAGCGAGCGCGCGATCAGACCAAGGCCGCCGAACAGGAGGCCCAGCATCACGATCGTGTTGAACAGCGACGTCTGACGGAAATAGATGTCCATGTTCATCAGGATGCCGGCGAGGATGATGGCGAGGCCGAGTCCTGTCAGCAGCCATCCGATGAACGACTTTCCGTTGTAGAACAGGAACGCGACACCCACCAGCAGCGGAAGAAGCGTCGGACCGAAGCCGCCAAACCGGCCGAAGCTCCAGAACGAGGTCGTCACCTGCACCTGATTCAGCAGCAGGTAAACGCCGACCACCGTCATCGTCAATCCGATGAAGAACTCCCCAAGGCCGCCGGGGGTGCCACCGGCGCCGCGCTTTTCCGGCATCGTCTGTGTCGTCGCCACGGCGGAAGGATAGCAGAACGTGCTGGCGGCGCTGCAACGACTGAAGGGACGCCCCAGCGCCGTCGCGATCGTGGCCGGGGAGGGCCCGTTGCTGCGCGGTGTCATCGAGCAAGCAAAACAGGTGGACGTTACGGCGCGGTTTCCCGGCTATCTTCAGAATCTATGGGGCTGGATCAAACGTGCCGCTGTGTTCATCTCTCCTGCTTTGTTTGAAGGACATGCTGAATACAAACGCGTCTAATTCGACATTCTCGGCAAGGTCGGGCGCGGACCGGTCGATTGACGTCGCCGAGCACGGAGGCGGATCACTTCCGGAGCGTCAGGTTCCCGGCGCCGAGGTGCGCGCGCAGCGTGTGCTTCCCGCTCCCGGACCAGGTGAAGTCCTGCATCAGCCCCGATTTGGAGCCGCCGAAGGGACTCGCATCGATCTCGCCCGCCTTCACCGCCGCATCAACGTGCGCATAATCGTTCGCATCGCCAACCGCGATCTCGACGTTTCCGGCGTAGCTCTGCACGTCCTTGTTTCCAGTGATTGCGGCGATCTTCAGCTCACCACCGGTGAGGCGGACCACTATGTCTGCAGTTGCCGGTACTTCGACAACCGCGCGAAAGTTGCTATGCGGCGTGTCCTTGATCTTCACGTCTGCAGTGCTGCCGGTAACCGCGACATCTACTTTGGCGTTGCCCGTAGTGCCGCCCACGGCGACGCGGATGTGATTGTCTGCGGCGGTCTTGATTTCATACCCGCCGCCATCGAGGTCAACGTTGATCTTTCCGCCGGCGACAAAAGGTTTGTCGGCGACCGGCGACGTCTCGGCCGAAGTCTCCGCCGTTGCGCTTTGCCCATGTTCGCAGGCTGCCAGCGACAACGCCGCAGCAACGACTAAAACTCCGCAGAAAGTTGAACGCACGACTAACCCCTCCATTCACGGTCGGTTCAGTTTTCGGTTCACTGCGTTCGGCCGAGCGCAAACACATATAGTGTATTGCCACTCGCGATCGCGACGTGTTGTACTCCCTTCACCATGAACGTCATTGGTGCAGCTTCGATGGCGCCGCCGGTCTGAAACGACCAGAGCGGCTGACCGGACGAGGCATCCAGCGCGAAGAAGTTTCCTTCGTTAGAACCGGAAAACACCAGGCCGCCGGCCGTAGCAAGAATGCCGCACCAGGGTGGTGAGGGCAAAGGGAATTCCCATTTTTTCATTCCGCTGACTGCGTCGAGTGCTCGGATCGCGCCGGACGCTTCTTCGCCAAGCGCTCGCTCGGTCATGCCGGTGTAATACCCTCGCGGGTGAAACTCCACCGTTCTGGCTTTGTAATAGGTCGAGCCCATCTCACGCGCGGCGACATAGAACAGGCCCGTGCGAGGACTATATGCCGGACTGCCCCAGTTCGTGGCTCCTTGCAAACTGGGATAGACGAGCACTCCGGCTTCGGTCGGCTCAGTTCCGGGACGAACACGCGGACGTCCATGCGCATCGAGGCCAGTCGCCCACGTCTGTTTGGCGTATGGCATCCCGGCGAGGAACTCGCCCGTCGCCCGGTCGAGGACGTAGTAGAAGCCGTTGCGATTCGCGGTGACGACGAGCACGCGAGGACGGCCGCCAATCTCGGCATCAATTAAAACCGGTATTTGATTGGCGTCCCAGTCGTGCGTGTCGTGGGGCGTGAACTGGAAATACCAGCGCAGCTGCCCGGTCTCGACGTTGAGCGCGACGAGCGAAGACGTATAGAGATTGTCGCCGGCGCGTACGTCTCCATTCCATGGCCCCGGATTCCCGGTTCCCCAGTAAAGCAGCTTCAACTGCGGATCGTACGATCCGGTGAGCCACGTCGTTCCTCCGCCGCGCCGCCAGCTCTCGCCGGACCAGCTCTCGTTTCCTTCTTCGCCGGTGCCCGGCACGGTCCAGAATCGCCAGACACGCTTTCCACTTGCGGCGTCGTAGGCGTCAAGGAATCCGCGCACGCCTGCTTCCCCGCCGCTCACGCCGACAATGATCTTTCCTTCCACCGCCAGCGGAGCAGCCGTGATCGAGTACCCTTCCGCGTTATCGGCGACCGGAACTGTCCAACGCTCGACCCCCGACCGCGCATCGAGCGCGACGAGTTTGCCGTCGAGCGTACCGACGTACACGTTGTCGCCTGCAATCGCGACTCCGCGATTCGTTTTCCCGAATCCCAGGGTGATCACACTCTGCGGCAACGCTCGCGTCCACTTCCACAACGGGCGGCCACTCTGCGGCGACAACGCAACGACAGTCGCGGGCGGACACGTCAGGTAAATGAGGTCATTCACCACGAGAGGTGTTGCTTCCACCAACCCGCCACCACCGCACTGATAGGCCCATGCAACATGCAACCGCGCAACGTTTCCTGTGCCGATTTGCGTCATCGTCGAATATCGCTGCGAGCGGTACGAGCCCGAGTAAGTCAGCCAGTCACTCGACGCTTCCGTGTTCTGCGATGAATTGGACGTGGGGGCTTGCGCGGCGACCTCCGCGATCGCGAGCAGGAACGTCAGCGCAATGATTGCACGGCGGGCGTTCATCGCTCTCCTGCCAACGTCGCGAGGTATGCCACGAGATCATCGAGATCCGTATCGCGCAAGCTAAGGTAGGAGGGCATCAGCGTGCCTTTCTGCTCGCGCTCCATCTGAACGATCGTGGTTTTCGATACGGTGTGAACGCGACCCGATACATCGCGCAGAAGGATCCAGAAAACGTCCTCGTCGAGACGTATTCCGCGAATCTCACCGCCTGACTCGAGCGTCACCTTGACGACACCGTAATTCGACGGGTGTTCTGCAGCCGGATCGACCAATGACTGACGAAGCGAGGCCGGCCCGCGCTGCAGGCCGATGAGCGACAGATCGGGGCCGAGGATGCCCCCCTTTCCGCGCACAGTGTGGCATTCGCTGCATTTGTTGCCTTCGTAGAGAACGGCGCCTCGCTGTGAATTGCCTTTGATCGGCTCGCGCTCGGCGCGACCAAGCGAACGGACGTATGCCGCTGTCTGCCAGATCGTCGGGTCGCTGAGAGACAGGAACGTGAACGGCATTGGCGTGCCAGGAATGCCGTTACGGATCACTGCGATGAGTTCCTCATCGTTGGTCGCGTGGAGCAGCTGCGGACGCCGCAGATCCGGTCCCGTCCCTCCGGCACCGCCGGCGCCGTGACACAACGCACACTGCGCGTCGAAGATCTCCTTCCCCGCGAGCACGTCAGCTGGCGACGCGTCGGTAAGCGGACGTGATTGTGCTGCACGGAGGGATGTC
Organism: Acidobacteriota bacterium; assembly: GCA_046734955.1. Lineage (GTDB taxonomy): Bacteria > Acidobacteriota > Vicinamibacteria > Vicinamibacterales > 2-12-FULL-66-21 > JALZOC01. The sequence continues at coordinate 21,853 of JBKPSH010000135.1, read as the reverse complement.
GAGGCCGTGAGTACAACGGCGACGGCAATCCCCGGCAGTCCGCGGCGAAGGCGGTTTCGAGCCCGCACGGGCAGAGTCATGATGAGAGCCTCAACGCCGGTCGTCTGCAGTGGCTCGGCGGGCGAGCCGAGTCAGCGGAATGACCCGTTAGGATTGGCGCGGATTGTAGCAGAGCTCCTGTCGATCTAGACGACTACGTTAGTCGGCCGGCCCGCGAGAAACGCAAAGACATTCTCGATGGCAAGCGCGAGTCCCGCCTCCGTCGTTTCCGGTGTGATGCCTGCCGCGTGGGGCGTAAGCACGACATTCGCGAGTGAATAAAAAGGTGAATCCGGTGGCAGAGGCTCGCGATCGAACACGTCCAGTCCGGCGCCCGCGATTCGATTCCTCCTCAGGGCCGCAATCAGGTCAGCTTCATCCACAATCGGCCCACGGGCCGTGTTGATGAAGATCGCGCCCGGCTTCATCAATGCGAACTGTTCACGCCGGATGATGCCTGATGTCTCCGGCGACTGCCTCACGTGGACGCTGACGACATCCGCTTGCCGGAACACATCATCAAAGTCGACCCATTCCGCGATGTCTCCACCCGGGTGAAACGTCCACGCCACGACGCGCATTCCAATCCCGCGTCCCAGCTTGGCGACTTCCCTCCCGATCGCACCGGTGCCAACGAGCCCCAAGACTCTTCCCCGAAGTTGCGGCACCATCGCACGCGGCCATTTGCCTTCGCGTACCTGTCGATCAACGGTCACGATCTGTTTCGCAACCGCCATGATCAGCGCGAGCGTGTGTTCCGCGACAGCGACCGCGGACACACCCGGCGTATTCGTGACACAAACGCCGCGCGCCTTTGCGGCCCCGAGATCGACGTTGTCGGTTCCCGTTCCCCAGATGGAAATCAGCCGCAGCTGTGGACATCTGTCGAGTACGTCGGCGGTGAATTTCGAAGTCGATCGAATATTGATCACGATCTCGGCATCGCTGACGCGGGCGACGAGGTCGTCAGCACTCGATGGACGATCGGCATACGTTCGCACATCGTGGCCGGCGAGCGTGCCGAAAGCGACGCTCGGCGCCATCACAGCGGGCTCATCGTCGGGTATGACTATTCGGGGCATTACTTTGCCGATTGATGGCGGAATACCGTTTGGTGTCGCGCATTAAGAGCGACACTAGGAGCGAAATGGCGATGACGGTGGTGAGATAGTACGAGAACCACGCCTCGTGGCCGATAGACTTGAACCAGAGTGCAATTGATTCAGCCGGTCCGCCGAAAATCGACGTCGTGATTGCGTAAGGAACCCCGACTCCCGTAGCTCGAACTACGGTCGGAAACAACTCCGCCTTCACGAGCGCATTGACCGACGTGTAACCCGCCACGATCATCCAGGCCGCCGCGATCAAGAGAAAAGCGCCGAACGCCGTCGTCGTGGCTTGAAGCGTCCGAAGCAGCGGAATCGTGAACACGGTTCCCATCAAGCCGAACCAGACGAGCAGAGGCTTGCGGCCGACTTTGTCGGAGATCGCTCCGTAGACAGGCTGGAGGCAGAGCGCAAAGACGAGCGACGCGGCACTGACGAGCGTGGTCTGGTTATCGGTCAGCCCTACCGAGAGCTTCAGGAATTTCTGCATGTACGTCGTGTAGGTATAAAAGCACGTCGTACCGCCGGCAGTCAGCCCGACGACGATGAGAACTTCGCGCGGATATTTGAAAAGCGCGCGAATCGAGCTTTCGCGTTTCACCGGTGTCCTGGCTTCGACGAACGCGTCGGTCTCATGCAAGTTCTTCCGCATCATTAGCGCGGTAACTGCTAGCGAGGCGCCGATGACGAACGGAATGCGCCATCCCCAGGCGCGCATCTGGTCGGCGGTGAGGAATACCTGCTGGAGCAGGAGCAACACCAGGATCGCGCACAACTGTCCGCCGATCAGTGTGACGTAATGAAAACTCACGTAGAAGCCGCGATGCTTTTCGTCGGCGACTTCGGTCAGGTACGTCGCGCTTGCGCCATACTCGCCGCCGAGGCTCAGTCCTTGAATGATGCGGGCGACGCCGAGGATCGCCGGCGCAGCTGCGCCAATGGAGGCGTATGTCGGCGTCACGGCGATGATCAGTGATCCGAAACACATCAGCGCCACCGACAACATGAGCGCAAGCCGGCGGCCGTGATGGTCGGCGAGATAGCCAAACACCAACCCGCCGATCGGTCGCATGATGAACCCGATCGCAAACAGAATCGCGGCGTTCAGCTGCTGGACAACCGGATCGTTGCCGGGAAAGAAGGAATGCGCGAAGTACAGGGCAAAGGCGGTATAGGCGTAGAAGTCATACCACTCGACCAGGTTGCCGATCGATCCGATGAAGATCGCCCTTAATCGGCGGCTGACATCGGTGAACGTTAGCTGATCGCAAGCCACGGTGAATGCTGTAATTGCTGATTGCTGAGTTCTGAATGCTGATTGACTATCCCACAATCAGCATTCAGCAATCAGAATTCAGCATTTTTCAGCATTCACCTCGGACGACCGTCACCATGGCCCGGCAGTACCGTCGAAGAATCGGCTGCTCTGATTCCACACCAATTCCCCCACGTCGCGTCCGAGCGCCCGCGCGAACAGGTCACCACTTTCGAAGTGAATGCCTCCCAATCGGCGCGACAACGCGGCCTCGTCGGCGGCCTCCGAGAATGTTGCCCACGACAGCGCGATCGTTGTCGCCGGCGTAATCCCGGCCTCGATAGTCGAACTGCCTGGCGCGAACCTAACGGAGGACCCGAAGCGATCGCTGCCGGTGAACGATGCCAGAATCTCGGCACTTGCCGCACTGAACGCGCTGTGACCCGACACGTACTCAGCGAACGGTGGCGTAGAGATGTAGCTACGGAACTGATTGCCATCCATCAGCCTGTAGCCCAGCCCCGGACCAGCCCACGCGCGAATGGGTTTGCCGCCATACAGAAACCGGATGGCGGTAATGGGCCGCACATAGTCGAAGAACCGTTTGTGAACCGCCTGCAACAGCGCCTGATTCCATCTGACCACGACCGTATCGTCTGCAGCCGCCACTTGCCGATGCGGCGCGCCGCCACGCAGCACAACGAAAGCGAATGTGAACGAGACGAACTTCACTAGGCGGATACGACTCACCTGCCCCGATCCCATGGTCCTGTTCCTTTCGCACGGATTCGACGCATCCCGCGACCCACGTCCAATACACGCCCGTGCTGACGGGCGCTAGCGACTCAACTGGACCCGCAGCATAGACGGAGAACCCAAAGCGATCGCCAACGTTAGCACGCCCATCAACGTAGCGGTCGCCTCGCGGTGCGGCTGATCCAAAGCAAGGAATCGTGCCGGCGTAGAAATCGATTAGGCCCAACCAGCACGGGAGAGCTCATGTACGATTGCGACGGGATATGCCAATGGGCGACATAGTCCGGCAGTCCGGGCACCTCCGAGCAGCGGCCTGGAGCCTCGCGGTGGAGGGAGATACGGCGACGGCGGCGAACCTCCTGAGACTCGAAGGACGCACACCCGCCGATCGCATTCCGGCAGAGATCGATCGGCTCGGAAGAACGACGCCGAGGGCCACGAGAAACGCGAGGCACTAGCGTCACTGCACAAGCGTGCTTCGATCGGATCCCGGATCCCGGATCCCGGATCCCGACATCGAAGAAACATTAAACCATCAGCGCCGTCACCTCCTTGCTGCGAACGTTCTTCGCGGGCGACGGAATCGTCTCGCCGTAGAAATCGACGACGTGATCGATGATTTCATCGAGATGGACCGTCGGCTGGTAGCCGATGAACTTCGCAATCTTGGTGATGTCGGGCACGCGCCGGCGCATATCTTCGAATCCGTCATCGAACACCTGGTCGTAGGGAACGAATTCGATCCACGACCGGCTTCCCGTCCGAGCCTTGACCTTCAACGCCAGGTCGCGAATGCTGATTTCCGCGGGGTTGCCGATATTGAAAACTTCACCGCAGGTGCTGGGATCTTCGACGAGTCCGATGAGCGCAGATACGACGTCGCCGACCCAGGTGAAGCTGCGGGTCTGGCCGCCATCGCCGTGCACGATGATTGGTTCGCCGGCCAGCGCGCGCCGCACGAAGTTTGGCAACACCATGCCGTACTGTGGGTTTTGACGCGGTCCGACAGTATTGAACAGCCGTACGACGCGGACCGGGAGCCGTTGTTCCTTCCAATACCCCAGCGCAAGGAACTCATCGAGCAGCTTGCTGGTCGCATAGTTCCCGCGCGGTTTATGTGGCGGCCCGACAACGAGGTCGGCGTCTTCGCGAAACGGCAGCACATTGCTCTTGCCGTAGACTTCTGACGTCGACACCACCAGCACGTTTTTCTTCCCGCGGTTGGCGTGGCGAAGCACCGTTTCAGTGCCGTGCACGTTCGTGTGAATCGTGTGGATTGGCTGCTCGACCACGAACTTGACGCCGAGCGCGGCGGCGAGATGAAAAACGGTGTCGCACTCGTCGACGAGACGTCCGAGCCCTGCTTCGTCCAGCACTGATCCGATCGTGGCCGAGAAGCGATCATGACCAACGAGATGCTCAATATTCTCCAGCCGCCCGGTCGACAGATTATCGAGAATCGCGACGTGATGGCCCTGCTCCAGAAGCCGTTCGGCCAGGTGCGATCCGATAAACCCCGCACCGCCGGTGATCAATACTCGCATTCCCAGGTTCTCCTTAATGTGATTAGAACCGGCGGACCAGTGCCGCCCCGACGCCGAGGGCGCGAAACGCGCCGCTCTCGAGCCGACCGTTGAGCGTGGCGCTGCCATTGACTGTCAGAACCCACGGCCGATAAATCCCAAACGTCGCCTCACCGCTGACATTCCCGCCGAAGTGAAAGGATGGCTCCGTGTTGTCGCGTTGCACGCCCAGTGCGGCGGTCAACGCGAGGCCGACGTTCTCGCGAACCTTGATGTACGGATAAATCCCGGCCGCGTAATACTCGTAGAAACGCGGGTCGTAATACCCATGATTGAAATCGTGCGACGTCTCGAGACGGTATGCGGTCGCACCGAGATCGAGATTGAAGCCGGCCCGGCGAGCCATCGTACGACGCGGTGAAAGCGTGACCTCCCACCGGCTGTTTCCGTCCGACAGATCCTGGAAGGACGCGTCAATCACTACTTGATAGCGGAGCGACGGTGTCCAATCGACTTGCGCCCGCTGGCTGACGGCCGTCAATCCGAGATCGACGGTTCTGGGCGAGATGACAAACGGCGCGGACGCATGCGACAGCGACAAGCGAAGGCTGTCGGCCACACGCACATCGATGCCGACACCATACGTATTATTCGTGCGCTCATTGGCTGTGGCATAACCTACCTGCCCATCGAGCGTGATTGCGCCCACCCGTTGCGCCGCGCCCGCCCACAGGTGTTCGTAATTCGCAATTGTCTGTCCATCGATAGCGTCGAGGCCGCTTCCCGAACGAGCGTCGAGCCTGGTGCGTTCGTAGCCGGCGGACAATCGAGTACCGCTGTTGAGCGCCACAATCGCGCGTGGCGAGATTCGCTGCACGTTCAGCGCGTCAGAATCCGTATACGAAGTGAACGGCGCCTCAGCCGAGGATCCGAGCAGATTCCTGAGCACACGTTCGGCCGTGCGCGTCTGGGGACCATCGGGCGAGAGCTGGCGAACAGTGTCGAGCGACTCGAACGCGGCCCTCGCGCGCTGCTGCCGGCCCAACGCAAGCGTGTGTGTCAGGTTCAGGTCGTAATCGAGGGGCGACTGGGCCAATAGGGGCGCGAGGAGATCTTCGGCCTTGCCCGGCCGGCCGCTTGCCGAAAGTACGGCGGCTAACTCCGTCACGTAAATCTGTGTCCCCCCGGCGTGTGTCTTGTACGCCTCCAACGCGTCGAGTGCGCCAGGATAATTGCCGCGCCAGGATTCGGCCCTCGCCAGTTCAACCCACACCGCTGCATTCGATGCGTTCTTGCGCAGATATCGCTTGTATTGGTTGACCGCGCGGTCGGTATCGCCGGACCAGGCACTGACGCGAGCCAGCGCGAGCGCGATCTCGAGATCATTCGGATACACAGCTTCGAGCTGCAGATAGCTGTCGCGCGCCCCGCGATAGTCGCCCGTCCATGTTGCCAGTGTTGCCTTGGCCCGGATGTAATCGGCTCGATGGGGCTCGAGCGCCAACGCGGCTTCGATGGCGTGCAGGGCCGCCTCGGCGGATCCGACGCTCGCATAGGTTTGCGAGAGTCGAGCGTAAAGATCGGCATCCCCCGGAGACGCGGTAATTGCCTCGCCCAGCGCACGAATAGCGGCTTCTGCCTGGGCGGACGGCCTTGTCTGCGAAACATCACCCTGAGCGGCGGGTTGCCCCGCAAGCGGACCCGGTACGGACAGGATCAGCGCGCCCAGCACCAATGTGCGAAGAGTCATTTGCGCCACTTTCTGTTGTTGGTAACCCACAGGTCGGATGCAAACCGGCCGATCGTGATCACTTCCGAACCGAGGAGCGCGTAACGAATGGGGGTGACGGCGATTGCCTTCAAGATGTATTCGATCCGTCGCCCCTTCATCACGAACGCAAGTGCGGCGATACAAATTGCCGTTTCGCACGCGACGGTCACGGCCAGCGCTTCCCACCAGCGCAGAATCAGCATGATCAGCAGCGACGTCGGGAAGAACACTTTCTCCGCCGCCGACATCAGCAGAATCCAACCCGCCGGGCGGCCATAGGCTTCGGTGCGTGCGCGGCCGAAGCCCTGGCGATAGGGTTCGCTCACGAGACGACGGTCGCCGCGTCGGTCCGACGGGCCTGATCCACGCAGTCCGCTTCGATACTCCACGGATCCAGCGAGTCGCGGCGTGAGTTCGGTCGGGCCGAGATGGAGATTCGTGCCGATGCCGGGTCCTAGGCCTCCGGTAGCCGGAATCGCTCGAAGAAAGCTCGTCGATCGCGCGCCTGCCGGGACGGTTTGCGGCACTGGCACTCCAGAATCACGAGAGGCTTTGCCGCCGCTGCCGTTCAACCATCGCTTGATCGCTCGGAACGGGCTGCGCACGAGCGGATCGAAGTAGTAGCAGGACTGAAGAAACGATGACGACCAGAGATAAACCTGGCGCGGCAGCCTGTGGACTTCGGGCTCGACCGTTCGGGCCTGCACGTCGATCAGCTGAATGTTCCGATATCCCTCATTGAGCATCGAGAAGCCGATGAAAATGTCCTCCGAATTCGTCAGGTCATCTCCAAGGATTGGCGAGATGTAGTCGAACAGGGCGCGCACATACTTCCTGCGATACGCCACGGCGCAGCCGACAGGATTGGTCATCGTGCCGAAGAACGCCATCTGCCCGCGATAGACGACGCGCTGAAGAAAGAGATACAGGACTTCGCGGTACGCATTGGTAATGCCCCGGCGGAAGGTGGAGATCCGGCCGCGTTCGGTCGGACGCGGCAGTGGGTAGCTCGCGTTGAACGCAGCAATCTCAGGGCTGTTCTGGATCTGTTGCCGATCACGGCGGCGTTGCGGAAGGATCACTCCGCACGCGCTTGCGATGCCGACGGCCTGATACAGCTCCTGGACGGTTCGCTCAATATAGTTGTCGGATTCAAGCACCGTGTCGGCGTCGAGAATGAATTCGACATCGGAGTCGAACTCGCGCGCCTGCCGCTTAATGGTCGGTGTTTTCCCAATTGGCGATCGACGCTGAATGATCGTCAGCTCGATCTGCTGCAAGTCACAAAAGAGTCTGGCGCGAACGACCGTGCCGTCACTGCTTCCGTCGTCGACGAGAATGATCCGCCTTGGGCGGAACGTCTGCCGAGCGACCGAGGCGAGACAGTTGACGATGTTCTCCGCCTCGTTCAACGCAGGAATAACGACGTCAACCGTCGCGAGCCGCCAGTTCTCCGCGGGAGTCGGCGCCGTCTGATCGGGACCGCGCAGCAGCCCACCGAGGCTCAGAACCGTACTCGGACTAAAAACGAAGTAGGGTAAGGTGGCCATGGGTTCTGCGGTGTGGAAGAGCAAGGAAGACGCCGCGGCCGATGCCGCACGCACCGCTCCCGCTAAGCTGCGTGAATGTCGGCGCTTAGTCGGTTGACCGTTCTCCGCATGGTCGTTCCTGCGAGGCGCGAGATTCTGGACCCGACCAGATAAACGCCAACCCGCCGCAAGAATATGAAGTCATTACTAACGCACACCTTTCAGCGCCACGCTTGCCCGCCGTAGCCTTCGGCGAGGGCGGCTGAAACGTACCGACCGTAACCGTCGGTGCGTTTCAGTTCGACAGGGAACCCTGCAGACTAGGAGCCTTGAGGGCGCGAAGGCGGGAGGCTCCCTCACCGCGACCTTGTTCTGGTCCCGACAAGAACTTCGCATCCGTCGCGTCGACACGCGCTTCGTCGATCGAGCGCGTCTTTCGCCGCACTTCACTCAGTAAAAGACGGCACAAATCGCCGGCGAGCTCGATGCGGCATCGCGCTTGCCTTGATGTCATGCGTAGCGCGGCGCGTGAGGCGAGTCTGAGATTGAGTTCGCAGTGAGGATTCGCAGCCGTATGAGTCGAGTGAATTCCAACTGCGAGGTTTTGATGTCGTTGCGACGGCGGAGTTCGAGAGTGCAGGTTGTGAACGCAGAGGGAGTGCTTCGCGTGTGGCGAGATGTCGTCGGACATCGCACCGATACCGGCGACTACCTCGTCATCAGCCACGAAGCGGCAGTCAAGGGAGAACGTCTCACCGTGTATTTCGCCGGCGGCCAGCAGCGACCCATTCCGGTTCGCGTCGTTAATAGCCAACTGATCATTCGTGACGGTTCGGTGCAACACCAGCTCCGTCTCAGCCCGCTCGACAGTCCTGGTTCATACGACACGACGGGCGGCGGCGGCCGGGAGGCGGAATGAATCGCACGTTTGACGCACGGGCAACCGGCGAACGACACGAAGTCGCGTCGGTCAGCACAGATATCCGAGTTCGCGTACTCAACGTCAACGGCGCCGGCTGTCTTATCGAGACCAGGCGCGCGCTCGAGATAGGCAGTGTGGCGACGTTACGAATCAACGTCGCGGGCAGCGAATTCGAGGACACGGTCCAGATCGTGCGCTGCCAGGAGATCACCGGCGCCGGCACGACCTTTCACCTCGGCGCGACGTTCCTCACCACTGCGGCGCCGTCGATTGAGTCACTGCGATTTCTGTTTCGGCGGCAGCCGGACTCGGTCGGATACATGCGGCTGGCACATAAAAATTGAAGGCTTACACATTCCGCCAGAGAAGGACTGGCGGTTCCACTCGAATCCGGCGGCGCAGCGGATTCGAGGCGGCGGGGAGACTGCGCCACGCTCGATCGGTTCCACGAGCCACTCACCACAACTGGTGAAAAGTCGTTGCGCGACAACGAGAGGGCTTCGACAACGGACCGAAATCGAGCAACCCGGCAGGGGGGTCCCTGCAGTTCAGTGATTAGGTGATTTGAGGAGAGACAGAAATGAAGAACCTGGTGAATCGCTTCGTTCGTGAGGAAGAGGGACAGGACCTGATCGAGTACTCGTTGCTGGCAGCGTTGATCGCAGTTGCTTGCATCGCAACGATGACGGCGCTCGCGGGCGACATCAACAACATCTTCACCTTTATCGGCGGGAAGCTCCAAGACGCCGCTCAGTAGTTGCAACAACGGAAACGCACCAGGGTGTACGCCCTGGTGCGTTTCGGATCGCCAAACACGCCTTGAAGAGTGAAGAAGAGTGCCGCGCAGGAGAGTGTATGAAGAGCACAGCCGAACAACTGTTTCGTGATGAGAACGGGCAGGACCTGATCGAGTACGCGCTGCTTTCCTCTCTCCTGGGTGTCGCCTGTATTACCGGAATCCTTCAGCTCACTCGCATCGAGGAATTCTTCGCCGCGGCAGGTCGGGCTCTCAGATCAGCCGGCAGATAGGTCACGCGAGGAGTCGAAGGTAATGGTCAATAACGATAACGCGGCAGCCACGTGGGCCAGGTTCAGGTCAGACGAATCCGGACAGGACATCGTCGAATACGCCCTGCTCGGCGCACTCATCGGCGTCGCATCAATTCTTATCTGGCAGGCGCTCGTGGTGACAGTGGGAAATGTCTACGGCGCGGCCGACGCGGGCGTTCAAGCCACATCGGCCTGCACGCCGAATCCAATCGCCGCTGGCGGAGGTTGTTCGTAATGACCGTTCTCAACATTTTCGTCGGCATCCTCCTGACGCTCGCGTGCCTGACCGATCTGCGCACGCGACGCATCCCGAATGTGCTGACCTTTTCAGCCGCAGCTGGCGCGGTGCTGTTCCACCTCGCGACCGGTGGTTGGTCGGCCGCCGGCTGGAGCCTCGCCGGCTTCTTGGTAGGTGCCGTGCTTTTCTTTCCGATCTTCGCGTTGCGCGGCATGGGCGCTGGTGACATCAAGCTGCTGGCCGCCATCGGCGCGTGGCTCGGTCCCGGACAAGTCGCGACCGTCGCTCTCGCGACCAGCATTGTCGGAGGAGCGATCGCCATCGTCGTCGCGCTGGCGCACGGATATCTGCGGAAAGCGCTGGCCAATCTCTATCTCGTCCTAATGCACTGGCGAATCGCCGGTGTCCGGCCGCTACCGACCGTGACGCTCGCCCAGGCGAGCGGCCCCAGGCTCGCCTATGCGGTTCCAATCGCAATCGGAACAGTGGTGACGTTATGGCTCAAGTAAAACAACTGCTCAGACGACTCTGTGGGGAGGACGCCGCGCAACTCGTCGAGTTCGCACTCGTTCTTCCGATGTTGCTGCTCGTGGTGCTTGGCATCGTAGAGTTCGGCTTCATCTTTCAACGCTACGAAGTCGTGACCAACGCGGCACGCGAAGGCGCCCGGATGGCAGTGCTCCCCGGCTACACCAATGCTGATGTCATCGCCCGCGTGCGCACCTATGTGACGCAGGGACGGGTAACGACCACGGCCACCAATCCAAACATTGCTATCACCAACGTCACGATTCCCGTTGGTGCGGGGCTGCCCCCGATCAACGCGAAGCGAGTCGTCGTCACCTATACGTACACCTACAGCTTCTTGCCGAACATCGGCTCGTTGTTTGGCACGACGTATACAACCATTCCGCTCACGGCGGTTGCGGAAATGCGCAAGGAAGCCGGTAGTTAGATCACATAAGGAGAGTTGATCCATGGATCGCAACAAACGCACAGCCGTGGTCGTCGGGGTCGCGGTCATTCTGGCCGCGGTGGCGAGTCTCGGCATGTATCGGATCGTTTCGCGCATGCCCGCGAAGACCACTGAAGTGAAGACCGTCGCGGTCGTCGTGGCGGCGCATCCGCTGACACTTGGGACGCGCATCACCGGCGATCACGTGAAGGTCGTGCGGTGGCCGGCAGATGCGCCGGTGGCAAATTCGTTCTCGAAAGTCGAGGACGTGCTCAATCGCGGATTGATTAGCGCGGTTGAGGAGAACGAGCCGCTGACGAACGCAAAGCTCGCGGCACTGGAGGCAGGCGCCGGCCTGCCACCTTCAATTCCGCCAGGCATGCGCGCCGTCTCGGTGAAGGTGAACGAAGTCGTGGGCGTGGCGGGATTCGTCGTGCCAGGAACGCGCGTCGACGTGATGGTCACGCTCGCCGGCAAGGTCCGCGACGAGGACAGCACGACACGAGTCGTCGTCAGCAACGTGCAAGTGCTCACGGCCGGCACGCGCTACGACCAGGAGAAGGCCAAGGATGGCGCGCCGATTCCCTCAACAGTGGTGACCTTGCTCGTGACGCCCGAGGATGGCGAGCGCGTCGCACTCGCCGCATCGGCAGGACAGATCATGCTGACGCTTCGTAACCCGCTCGATCAGGATAAGACCGCGACCGCCGGAGTGCGGACCACGGGTCTGTTTGGTCAGCCTGCACCGGCGCCCGCTAAGGCGCCAGCCGTGCGCCGCGGTCCGGCGAAACCACCAGCACCCGTCGTTGCCACAAATCCAACACCCGCCGCGTACACGGTTGAGGCGTTCCGAGGGGCGAAGCGATCCCAGGAGATTGTTCGATGAGCATTTTGAAAAGGCAGATGCGCCCCGCACGCGCGGGTGTGGTCGCACTCACGTTGATTTTCGCCGGGCAGTGCCAGCTCCCGATGTCGGCACAGCAGGCACCCGCAGCGGCGCCGCCGGCGCAAACCAACGTCACCCCGGCACGCCCGCAGTTCGATCGCGTCCTCGTGACCGCAGGCCGGTCCACTGTGGTGCCGACTGATTTCGATGTCACACGCATCGCCGTCACCAACCCGGACATCGCCGACGCGGTGGTCGTGCAGCCGCGTGAGGTCCTGGTCGATGGCAAAAAGCCAGGCACCGTGAGCCTGATCCTCTGGTCATCCACTCAGCGCAAGCAGTACGACATCGTCGTCGAACCGGCGATCACCGGCCTCGAGCAGCAGCTGCAGGCGCTGTTCCCGGGTGAAGACATTGTGGTCAGCGTCAGCGACGAAGCGATCGTGCTCTCGGGTCACGTCTCGAGCACGAGCATCATGCTGCGCGCCGCTGAGATCGCAACGGCGTCAACGTCGAAGGCGAAGATCATCAACTTGCTGCAGGTGCCAGGCGGGTCCGAGAGCCAGCAGGTGATGTTGCAGGTCCGCTTCGCCGAAGTCAATCGACGCGCCCTCACCGAGCTCGGGCTGAACCTCTTCGTCAACCGCGAACGGTTTGCCGCGCGCTCGACGACGCAACAGTTTGCCGCGCCGAACTTCGACGATGAAAAGCCCAACGGTCTTGTCTTCAGCGACTTTCTCAACCTGATGTTCTTCGACAAGAAAGAAGGCATTGGCGGCGTGATGCGGGCGCTTCAACAGCGCGGCGGCTTTCAGAGTCTCGCAGAGCCGAACCTCATTGCCTATAACGGGCAGGAGGCAAGCTTCCTCGCGGGTGGTGAATTCCCGGTGCCGGTGGTGCAGGCGGGAAACACCAACGCGGTCACGATTGTCTTCAAGGAGTTCGGCATTCGGCTGAATTTCAAACCGACGATTGCCGGCGACCTGATCCGACTGAAAGTACGGCCCGAGGTCAGCACGCTCGACTTCGCCAATGGCGTGACCCTCCAGGGCTTCCGAATCCCAGCGCTCACGAGCCGCCGTGCGGAGACGGACGTCGAACTGCGCGACGGTCAGTCGTTCGCGATCGCCGGGCTGCTCGACAACATCCGGCAGAACGACACGGCAGCGATTCCGATTTTGAGCCAGATCCCGATCCTCGGCGCGATTTTCAAGAGCAAGGCCGAGCGTGCCGAAGAGACGGAATTGATGGTGCTCATCACCCCGCGTCTGATCCGCGCGTTGAATCCGGACGAAGTACCGCCCCTGCCGACCAGCATTCGTCCCTTCATCAAGAAGGGTGACATCGGTCAGCAGCTGGACGGCGCTGGCGGCGTCGTGGATGCGCCGCGCAAGAGCAAGGAGTCGGCACCTGCAGGAAGGAAAGAGCAGTGAAGACGAACGCCGGCGCTTCATCACGTCTCGTCAATCAGCGCGGTGCCGTGCTGATTCAAGTGGCGGTGGCGATGCTGGCCCTGCTCGCACTCGCATCCTTCGTCTTTGACTACGGAGTGATGTGGGCCAGCCGGGGTCAGGCGCAGAACTCTGCCGATGCGGGAGCGCTGTCCGGCGCACTCTCGCTCGCATTCAACAGTCCGACCGATCAAGCGGCGGCGCGGGCGCGGGCTATTGCGGTGGCTCAGGCCAACAACGTGTGGAACCAGGCGCCCAGTGTCACGGCTGCAGATGTGACGTTCCCGGCGTGCCCGCCGGGAATACCGGGGCCGCAGGATCAGTGCGTGAAGGTCAACGTGTTTCGTAACCAGGCTCGCGGCAATCCATTGCCGACGTTCTTTGCAAAGCTGAGTGGGGTGCCGAATCAGGGCGTGGTCGCCACCGCGACCGCGCAAGTCGTGACCGGCGATACGACCGCGTGCCTGAGGCCGTGGGCTGTCGTCGATCGATGGAACGAGTTCGGGGCCGAGGGACCAATACCACTGCCGACCTCAACCTACGACAAGTACTCAACTGGGCAGGGAAACACGCCGCCGCAGGAGAACGATGTCTACATTCCACCGGGTCCGTCGACTGCCGGCACAGGGTACTCGCTGCCTGCAGACCGTGGGCGGCAGTTCGGGATCAAGATGGGACCGAGTGGCGGAAACGAGATTTCCTCGGGCTGGTTCAGGACTCTAGATCTGCCTCGCGCCGACACGACGCAATTAGGCAACAACACGGTCCAGAACAACATTCTGACCTGCAACGGAATGCCCGCAAGCTTTGCGAATCCGGCGACCGTTTGTCCGGCGTCGATCCCCAACAACTGGGAAGACACGGCGTACTGGGCAGCGCGCGGATGTTATCGCGTGCAGACCGGCGCGACCGTTGGTTCTACACGCAACTCGATCGAAGCGCTGATTGCCCAGGACGCGAACGCGCGCTGGTCGAACGGCGACATCGTGAGCAGTAACTACGACCCGCCGTCGAGCAGCCCCAGAGTCGTTCCGGTTGGTGTCATGGATATCGACTGGTATCTCAGCCAGGACCCGACGGGCAACAACGGCGTTCTGCGGATGGTCAATATCTTCGGCTTTTTCATCGAGGGAATGGGCGACGTCGATCGGAACACGGGCGCAATCACGCTCGCCGCCAATGGCCAGTCAGTGATTGGCCGAATCATGACGATTCCAGCCACGGCGTCTGGTAATTCGACGCTGCCTGGAAACGCCTCGTTTCTCGTAACCGTCAGACTCGTTCGTTAGAAGAGGACACCGTGACTAGTGTATTGACAGTTGTTGGCCAGCGCGATCCGAAGCTCGAAGGGCTCGTTCGCGCATCCGGCCGGGTGACGACGGTCATCTGGCTGGGCGATCTGACTTCGCTTCTCGACCCGAAGGCTTCACAACCAGACGTGGTGCTGATCGACATCCGCGGCGCGTCCGCAGTTCCGTCGCAGCTCGCCACGCTCAAGCGTCAGCATCCGGGAACCAACGTCATCCTGCTGGCGTCAACGCTCGACCCGGCCGTGATGCTCGAAGGGATGCGCGCCGGGGTCAACGAGTGCATCGCCGAACCGCTTCAGCAGTCAGATATTGATGCCGCCCTCGCTCGCCTGCTCGGGCAGCAGACGAAGGGAGTTGCGGGCCCGATCTTCGCGTTCGTCGGCGCCAAGGGGGGCGTCGGAACGACAACCACTGCGGTGAACGTCGCCACGACGCTCACGAAGCTCTCGCGTGCCGGTGCGTTACTGATCGATCTGCACCTCGCGTACGGCGATGCCGCGGTCTTCCTTGGTGCTGATGCGCGATTCTCGCTCCTCGATGCGCTCGAAAACTTGCATCGCCTGGACGCGCAATTCCTCAAGAGCCTCGTCTCGCGCACCGTTTCAGGACTCGATCTGCTGGCGTCGGCGGATCGACCAGCCACCCGGCTTCTCGACGTGCGACGCCTCGGCTCGGTCATCCAACTCGCGGCCTCGCAATACGCCTACACCGTACTGGACGTGCCGCGCTCGGACCTGACGGTGCTCGACAGCCTGGACGATGCCACGAACATCGTCGTCGTTGCAAACCAGGAGCTCGCAACCGTTCGCAACGCCGGGCGCCTGGCTGCGGCGATGCGGGCGCGATATCCCAAGACGAACGTCACGACCGTCATCAATCGTACCGACGGTCGCTCGGAAATCAATCAGCAGGATGTTGAAAAGGTCGTCGGGAGCACGATCGCGCACCAGGTCCCCAGCGACTATCGTCGTGCGCTGACGGCAATGCACAAAGGCCGCCCGCTCGCGCTCGACAACCACAATCAGCTCTCGGCGTCGTTCACCGCGCTTGCTCGCGATCTCGCAGGCGTCGAGACGAAGAAGTCTGACCGCCCATCAAGCAGCTTTATTGGATTGCTGTCCGGGCGGCGGTAACGCAGGCATATAAAGGACCTCGACAACTATGACTCCTCTCGCTGCTCTCGATACACGGTCGCCATTCTCGAGCGACACCCGGAATGTCGGCTATCAGGAACTCAAAAGCCGCATCCATCAGGATCTGCTGAACCGGCTCAATCTCGACCGCCTCACGCGCGTCCGGCGCGAAGACGCTGAACCGGAAATCCGGTCGTTGATCGGCAACATGCTGGATCGCGAACGCGATACGACACCGCTCAGCCTGTACGAACGCGAGAGCATGGTCAATGACGTGCTTCACGAGCTGTTCGGTCTCGGACCGCTCGAACTGTTGCTGCATGACCCGTCGGTGTCCGACATCCTGGTGAACCGCTTCGATCAGATCTATGTGGAGCGGAACGGACGGCTCGAGCCGACCGACATCACCTTCAAGGACGAGCGGCACCTGCAGCAGATCATCGAACGTATCGTCAGTTCGATGGGACGGCGCATCGACGAATCCAGCCCGATGGTCGATGCTCGTCTCGCCGACGGTTCGCGTGTCAACGCGATCATCCCGCCGCTGGCTCTGGACGGCGCCGCGTTGTCAATCAGACGTTTTCGCACGGACAAACTCGGTGCCGACGACCTCGTCGGCCGGGAGTCCTGGACCGAACCGATGAAGCAGTTCCTCAATGCGGCCGTCGCGTGCCGACTCAACGTCGTCGTTTCCGGCGGCACCGGCGCTGGCAAGACGACGCTGCTGAACATTCTTTCCAGCTTCATCAACGACCACGAGCGGGTGGTCACGATTGAGGACGCGGCGGAACTGAAGCTGCGACAGCGGCACGTCGTGCGACTGGAAACGCGGCCGGCAAATATCGAAGGTAAAGGTGCTGTCCGGCAGCGCGACCTGGTGGTGAATGCCCTGCGTATGCGCCCGGACCGCATCATCGTCGGCGAGGTCCGGAGCGAGGAAGCGCTCGACATGCTCCAGGCCATGAACACCGGTCATGACGGCAGCTTGACGACGATCCACGCCAACACTCCGCGCGATGCGCTGTACCGTCTCGACACGATGGTCGCAATGGCGAACCTCAACATCCCGGAGAAGGCGATTCGGCAGCAGATCGCGTCGGCGGTCAATCTGATCGTGCAGGTGAGCCGCATGGCGGATGGCACCAGGAAGGTGATGGCGATCTCCGAGCTCACCGGCATGGAGGGTGAGGTCATCACGATGCAGGACATCTTCCTGTTCGAGCGTTCTGGCGTGGGCCCTGATGGCAGGGTCCGGGGACGGTTCAGAGCGACTGGGATCCGGCCGAAGTGCGCCGACCGACTGGCATCGGCAGGGGTTCAGTTGCCGGCAGACCTGTTCGAGCACGTGAAGGTCATTCAGTAAAGCGAGAAGGACATATGGTGATCGTCGCGCTCACATTTATCGTTGTTCTCGGCATCGTGCTCGGCGCGTATTTCGCGCTGGTCGTTCGCCCGGAATCATTCGAACGCTCGAAGTTGCTCAGCCGGCTCGGAGCGAAGAACGGCGGCGGAATCGCGAAGGCCCTCGCGCTCGAGCGCAAGGCAGAACGGCTCAGCGATGTCCGAGCCGTGCAGGCGATGTTGTCGCGTGCGAAGGGCGTGTCCGGACCACTTGATCGCCTGATCACGCAATCCGGTCTAAAGATCACGGTCGGCACGCTGATCATGGCCTCGGTCCTCCTGGCCATCGTTGGCTACGGACTGGTGAAGTGGTTGACGTACTACACCGCACTAGGCCTTGTCGCCGCACCGCTGTTCGGCGCGATTCCGTACTTGCTGGTCCGCTACGCGAGGAACAAGCGTCTCGAATTATTCGAAGAACAATTTCCTGAGTCGATCGAGCTGATTGCGCGTGCGCTGCGGGCCGGTCATGCCTTTCCCACCGGCCTGCAGATGGTCGCCGAGGAAATTCCCGCTCCAGTCGGAGTCGAGTTCAAGCTGGTTTACGACCGGCAGAACTTCGGTATGTCGATCAACGATGCGCTGAAAGGTCTCGCGGACCGGGTACCGATTCTCGATGCGAAGTTCTTCGTGACTGCCGTGCTCACGCAACGCGAGACCGGCGGCAACTTGTCGGAAGTACTCGACAACCTTGCAAACGTCATTCGTGAGCGGTTCAAGGTGAAGCGCCAGGTGCGCGTCGTCACGGCGCACGGGCGTATCACTGGCTGGATCCTGTCGGGGTTGCCTCCCGCCCTGGCGGTGATTCTCTGTTTCGTGTCGCCTGAGCACATGAAAACGATGGTCACCGATCCACTGGGCATCAAGATGCTCGTGGTTGGCGGCACGATGCAGGCTATCGGCACCGTCATCATCCGCAAACTTGTCAACATTCGCTATTAGGAGCGACTGATGCCACTCGACCTGCTGGTCACACTCGTCGCCGCGTTCCTGTTCGTGGCCCTCGTCGCCGGCTACGGGATGTCGACGTTCTTTTCCGCACTGTCTCCGGAGCGCCGCCGGCTTCGTCTGTTGGCGGTCGGCGGTCCTTCTGGCGTTGTCGACGCCCAGGTCACGCTCGTCGACACTGTCGATCCGAGGCTGAAGCACATTCCTGGCGTGCCAAAGTCGCCGAAAGAATTGGGACGGCTGCGCCGCCGGCTCGCACGGGCCGGGTACACGAGTATCACGGCGGTGCTCATCTACACCGGAGCGACGATCGTCACGCCCATCGTATTTGCGGTCGCCGCAGTGTCACTCGTTGGCGTTGGCAAGGGATTGGTCCTCGCCCTGATTGGAGCGGCGATTGGTTATCTGCTTCCCGGTCTGGCCTTAGGACGGCTCACCGAGCGGCGAAAACGCGAGATCCGTGACGGACTTCCCGATGCGCTCGATCTGTTCATCGTCTGCGTCGAAGCGGGATGCGGCCTCGATCAGGCGATTGTCAAGGCTTCCGACGAGCTCGGACTCACGTATCCGGCGCTCGCCTACGAGCTCCGGCTGATCACGACGGAAATCCGCGCTGGCAAACCGCGCATGGAGGCGTTCAAGAATTTCGCGGCCAGGACACTCGTCGACGACGTGCAGTCGCTGGTCGCGCTGCTGGTGCAGACCGACAAGTTCGGCACCAGCATCGCACAGGCGCTTCGCATCCATGCCGAAACGTCTAGAACCAAGCGTCGCCAGACGGCTGAAGAGAAGGCGGGGAAAATCGGCGTGAAACTGGTGTTCCCGCTGGTGCTCTTCCTGTTTCCGGCTCTGTACATCGTCATTCTCGGACCGGCGGTCATTAGTTTTGTCCGCGTGTTTTCACAGATCGGGAAATAGTCGCTTAACCAAGGAGAGAAGTGAAATGAACACCACTACAGTCGTTCTGCTTGCAGTGCTCGGAGTCCTTCTGTTTCTGTACGTCGCGCGCCGCAATCGCCGCCTCAGCCAGGAAGACTAATCGTCGTGAGAATTCTCGTGAAGAGAATGTCGGTTGCGCTCGCTGTCACGCTGCTCGCCGGGTGCGCTGCCCGCGGGCCGCGTGCGGCGGCGCCGCCATCCGCCGCCGTGGACGCGGCGGATCTTTCAATCGCTGGATCACTCTCCGAGTACATCCAGAAGGTGCGGCACTTGAGCGCCAACGCGAAACCGGTGACGTCGAAAGACGCCGCCGAGACGCTCGAGACTCGCGATCCTGGCCTCGCGGCCGAGCTCTTGCTGCTGCGCTCGGCGCCGACAGCCGAGAATCACCGGCAGATCGCGGAACACTACCGTGATCGCGGGGTCCTGGACCTCGCGTATCAACACTTCAACGACGCGCTCGCCTTGAATCCTCGCGACGCCGCGGCCTATGAAGGTCTGGCACGCGTATGGCGGGACTGGGGGCTGCCCCAGCTTGCCGTCGGCGACGCGCATCGTGCCACTTTCTATGCACCGCAGTCTGCGTCCGCACGCAACACGTTCGGAACAATCATGCAGGCACTCGGGCAATATTCCGATGCGAAGGCGTCATATGAACTAGCGTCGTGGCTCGATCCGAAGGCCGCATACGCCGTCAACAACCTCTGTTATCTCGCATTCGTCACCGGCCACATCAACGATGCAATCGACCGATGCAGCGCTGCCCTGCGCATGGATCCGTCTCTCGCTGCGGCACGCAACAATCTCGCGCTCGCATTTGCCGCTTCGGGCCGCATGGACGTCGCGCGCGCGCAATTTCTCGATGCCGGAGATCACGCCAGCGGTCTCTATAACACCGGTATCACTTATCTCGCGGCCGGCGACGAGCGGAACGCTCTGGCAGCGTTCGATGCGGCGAGTAAGGCAAGACCGACGTTTGCGATCTCACGAGAACGTGCGGAACTGATTCGCGCACGGCTTGCGCGCGCCGCCGCGGCTGAACGCCTTTCCGACCGCTCTGGACAATAGGAATCTTACTTATGAAGACTCTCACTGCCGTAGCCGACGTCGTTCCATTTCCGGCGTCGCCTCAGAGCCTCGAAGAGGCAGGAATCCCGCTCGACCTGATTTTGCAGCTGACACTGAAATCGCTGCACTTCTCGGGCGAGCTGTCCGGCACGGAACTGTCTCGGCGGCTCGGGCTCGAGTTTCAAGTCATCCAGCCCGCGCTCGAGCTGTTGAAGGTCCAGCAGCAGATTTCGATCGTTGGCGGTGGCTTCGTCGGCGGCGCATCGTACCGCTACCGCATTACCGACAGCGGGCGTACGCGTGCGGCGCTCTTCCTCGAAACCAGTCACTACGTCGGCGTCGCGCCAGTGCCACTCGCACAGTACCAGGCCTACATGCATGCCTACCGCGCAGCCGCGCCGCAAGGAGCGACGCAGGAACGGGTTCGCCAGGCCTTCTCACATCTGGTCATCAGCGATGCGGTGCTCGACCAACTCGGGCCCGCGATCAATGCCGGCCATTCGATGTTCGTTTACGGTCCGCCGGGAAACGGCAAGACCGTCATTTCGCAGGCCATCCACAAACTGCTCGAAGGGGAGATCGCGATTCCGCATGCGCTGGAGATCGAAGGCCAAATCGTCCGGCTTTTCGATCCCGTCAATCACGAAGTCGTGCCGACCGACCATGACGCAAACAGCCTGACGTCTCTTCACGCCGGCGACCGCCGATGGGTCCGCTGCCGGCGCCCGATGGTCATGGTCGGTGGAGAGCTCACGCTGTCATCGCTCGAACTGAGCTACAGCCCGACGACCGGGTTCTACCGCGCTCCCGTGCAGGCGGTAGCGAACGGCGGTGTGCTGGTGATCGACGACTTCGGACGACAGCAATGCTCGCCGCGCGAACTCTTGAACCGCTGGATCGTGCCGCTCGAGAGCCGGGTGGACTTCCTCACGCTGCAGAGCGGACTGAAGTTCGAGGTTCCTTTCATGACCATGATCGTCTTCGCGACGAACATTCGACCGGCCGAACTCGTTGATGAAGCGTTTCTGCGCCGCATTCAATACAAGATTTTCGCTGAGAGTCCGACCGTTCAGGATTTCAAAACGATTTTTGCGAGCTGCTGCCGCGACCTCGGCGCCACCGTGGAACCTGGCCTGGTCGAAGGATTGCTCGAAGGTTACTACCGCCCGCGAAACATTCCCCTGCGCGGCTGCCACCCGCGAGATCTGATCAAGCAGGCACTCTCGCTCGCATCGTATCGGGGCCGACCTGCGCACCTGACTCCTGACCTGCTGGAAGCAGCCTGCAACAGCTACTTCGTGAATGACCGCGAGGTCTCGCCCGTCTACGCCTGATGTTCATGCTGACTGGCGCTGAACTTCTCGTGTTCGTCATGCAGGCCGGCATGGGCGTCGCGCCATCTCGCAGCGCGACGGTGTCCAGCGCGGTGGCTCCGGCGCCGACCGAAACGTCGGTGCGGATCACGTCGCCGCTCGGACGGACCGGCACGCCCGGCAGCATCCGGATCGTCGCGCAGATCCAAAGCGCGCGAGGTGCGGAGCTCGGGCCCGTTCGCTTCTACATCGACGACAAG